>UQBM01000007.1 GCA_900539265.1 uncultured Mollicutes bacterium
ATCCATGACTCCTTGATATGAAATTCAGTCCTGCATAGTATTCTTTCGTTTGGGCTTTTATTGAACTTTTACATGTCTCTCCTTCTATCTCATAACTAATTTCTACATCATAACTTGTATTTTCTTTTAATCCTTCTATTGTTATTGCATTACCTTCCATTAGATATGTTTTTCCATCTACTTTTACTGTTAGATTTTCAACGCTTTGACTATATGCATCATTTTTTCTTTCTATCGTGATTGTTGTGGGAGTTGCATTTCCTAATTTACTTTCAACTGCAGGATCACGCATTACTAAAAAGATAGCATTTCCAGTAGAACGTTCACTACCATCTGAAGGTCGGTTCACAACATCAAAACCGCCTTCATTATTACGAACAATCAATGTTGAAGAACCTCCACCATCAAGATTATAAGCATTAACACAACCTGCAAGTTTCATTATTTCTGCTCCTTCAAATAAAGAAACACCATAATTTTTTTCAGCTGCAGTTTTACCACGACCGTCAACAACCATCAATACTGGTGTTCCATCTGCTTTAAAACCGATAAAAGTTCTTGGATGATCAGTATAAATAAATGGGTCTGTCGATTTTTGAAATTGTGACTTCCCATCTACTAACATTTGATGAATAAACCCTACGCTTTGAGTAACATTACTCCAATTCCCTTCATAATTATGTTGGCATCTAACTAAAGTACCATTTTGCAATTTTTGTTCATAGTTTGAATCTTTTGTGGCAAGATAAAATTCACGAGTAATTTCTTGTTTTGTTCCACCATCTTCAGTAGTAACTTCTCTTATTTGTCTTGGTTTTTCATCAGTAGTTCCTGGTCTTGCATATTGAATTGATCCTTTTACAAAAACAGTTTGATTATTACCATTTGATATTCTGCACATCGTATATTTTCCTACATATACCGTATAACCCGTTAAATCATGAGATTCAATCATATCTTTTGTATAAAGATTGATTCCTGTTTCTTTAGGCACTGTATTATATGAGGCAATTGGAAATTGTTCAATAACTTCTCCTTCACTACTCATTAGTTGAAGATATAAACCAGAAATCTCTGGATCACCAACAATTATTTCATTATCATCACTAATACCAATTACTTTTCGATGACCCCCAACATAATCAGCTCTATACATATCACCATCAGCCATAAAATTGTTAGTTGGTTCCCAAGTTATTGTTCCTGAATTTTGAAAGAAATCACCATTTACTCCTGCAACCACAATCCATCCTGGATGATGTGCCTCCCAATCTTGAGCACAAATTTTAGTGGTTGCGGCATTCCAACTATCCGCATTTTGTTTTGTCCAAGTTACAAGTTTAACGCCATTATCATAATTATCTAAATCAACCCACTGAACAAAATGTTCTTGAAATATTTTGCCTGAATCACCATTTAGAAGTGAACTCATTTTTTGTTCATAAAGACTTACACCACCAAGTAAATTGGTTTTTTCTAAGTCAGTAACCGTATTTACATATTCTGAATCAGTATTTGTTGCTCCTATTGCAACATTATTTTCTAAATTGGTTACAAAGACTAAACTTAATAAACCTATTATAAAAAATACAAACACTTTAAATAATTTTATTTTTTTCATTTTTCTTCCCCTTATTAAATCACTTAATTTTTATTATTATTTTTTTCTAAAATAGAAAATAATACCTGAAAAAGTAAAAGTCAATAAAATCATACTTATAACTGATGTTTTACTACATTTTTTACATCCCTTTTCTTCATTTTGATTATTATCTTTTTCAAGCGGAAGCGGTTCACCCTCAGTTTTTCCACATCTTGAACAAGTTCTTGGTGCATCATATGTAGCATCGATCCAATTATGTCCCAAAGCTTCTCCTTCTTGTTTTTTACATTTTGAACAATATTTTGGACTATCACATGTAGCATCAATCCAATTATGATTAACAACCCTTATCTCACCACAAATATTACAAATTTCGTCGCAATTATTATCATATTCATGATGGCATTCTTCTTTTTCATAAACAAGTTCTTCAGATTCAACTATAAAGGTCCGATCCTCTAAATCTACATAACTGATGACAAGTTGAAAAACATACTTATTTGTAATGAAATCTAAATTTTCAAAAGTAATAATATCGCTTTTATTTGTCAATACTGTTTTTTCACCATTTTTTAAAATATATGCTTCTTTGACTAATTTATCGGCATCTTCATATTTATATTCAATTGATAATTTATTTGAAGTTTTTCGATTTTGTTCAAAAGTAACGATGTGTGGTATTTCATATTCTAAGGTTTTATATGTTTGAACTCCTACATCTTTTGTGTAAACTTCATTTGTTAATTTATTTTTAATGGTATATGAATAAGATATTTGATATGCTCTACCTTTTACTAAATTATCAATTGTAAATTCTTCAACATTATCCATATAATATTTTTTACCATCAATATCAAAGACAATATTAGTAATCTCTAGTACTTCATCACTTTGTTCAAGTTTGATTAAAAAACCATGCGATTGTGATATAAAATACACTCTTTCGTTATATTCTTTCGTTTGAATTGGAATTGAAGATTGATATGTATTTCCATCATATGTAAAACTTATTTCAGCTAAATATTTTTCCCCCTCTTGTAAACCCGTTATTTTAATTTCTTGTTGTTCATCTAATACATCTATTATTTTTCCATCAACTTTAATTTTTATATTCGTCATTTTTTCAAAAATATCACCAGTTTTTTTCTTTAAGCTAACAGTAGTAGGTGTTGAATCAGCTAGAGAAAAAACAAAACCAGGATCTCTTACTACCATCAATAAAGCATTCCCAACTCTTCTTTCTACTCCTTGATTACCATCACTAGGTGTATTAATTGTTTGAATATTTCCATATTCATCCCTTGCAATTAAAGTAGCAGATCCACCGCCATCAAAATCCCATGCATCAACACAACCAATTTCCTTCATATAATAAGCAGCCTCAGATAATGTCATACCCGTTGAGGTAGACCCACCTATTACTGCCATTACATATGATCCATCTGCTTTAATCCCAAATAAACATCTTGATTTAGTACAAGTTATATAACTAATATCGCCACCTTGTCCATATTTACTAATTATTTCCGCTTTTTTTTGTGGATCAGTATGACCTTCATATAAGACTTTATTATTATCTAAAATTTTCCAATAATAACTTGCACTATTATAAACATTAGCCCATTCATTCATATAGTCTTTTTGGATTTTTAAATAATCGCCAACAATTAAATCATCTAGCGAACCATCCTTAGAAACTAGGAAAAATTCCTTTATTGAAATGTTTTTATTACCATCATTATAGAAATCAAGTGGTCTTTCATTTTCTTTCCCATCTCTTATTTCTTTTACATAACCCTTAACAAAAATTTCACCATCTGATGTTTGACGAACCACATCATATGTTCCTACTAAAACTTTATAACCCCTTAAATCATAAGAAGTCATATTATCTTTTGTTAAAACAGTAACACCAGAAGGACTAATTGTTGTAGGATTAACTGATGCAATTTTAATAGCATTTTTTTCTATATCATCATCATTTTCTTCAAATATATGTGCTGTATAATAATTTGTTACATCAGGAACACCTGCCATTAACTCATTATCTTTAGTAAAGCCTAAAATTCCTCTCCACCAAGGATTACTTGTAATATTAACTGGATTTATCATCTCACCATTTTCCATTGCATTACTAACCATTTGACCATTTCCATTTATATGAAAAAAATCTGCATTAGTACCACCTACAACAATCCAACCAGGATTCTCTTTTTCAAAATTGGCTGCAATATCACTAACACCTGCCATTTGCCATTTTTCAGCATTTCGATAACTCCAAGAAACAATTTTAACTCCTTCACCACCTGCCATTGTTTCTAAATATTGTGAATCATATTTATAATAGTAATCACCAGTACAATCAATTGGTGCACTAATATCTTGTTGATGTAACTTAACACCTCCTAGTAATTCATGAATAGTCTCTTCGCCTTCTACCCTAATAACACCAGAATCACCTATTTTTGCATTAGCGGTTTTAGTAATTCCGATTGCGACAATACCTATCAATAAAATTGATAATAGTTTTACAAAAAACTTTTTATTCATCCTCTTTCTCTACCTTTCTATATATTTTTATGTATTTTTTAAACGATAACTTTATAGCAATATAGATAGGAATAGAAATTCCACCAATTGCCATCACAAAATATAAAGCAATATTTAAACTCATAAATAATGCTACTATAAGCACAATTAATATATTATTCAGTATATCTTTAAAAGCCATTATACAAGATAATTTTATAATTTCTTTTAACATCAGATTTTTAAAATAAGCCATTACAATAGGAATATGTATAATAATCATACATGCGGAAACTACAAAAGGAATTATTAGTAAAAGACCCAAAATATATATAAACCCTTTATTTGCATAAGTTATAAAAAAATTCAAACTATTATAAAAAATAAATATTATTATAGCAATAATTATTGATAAAATTAATGATTTGAGATAATTTTTTTTTAAGCTTTTAAAGAAATCTTTAAATATAGTATTAGTTTCATTCGTTTCATACTGTTTTATCACATCTGTACACGATACAATACTTGGAAAAAACCAAAATAATACTGGGATTAAAGTTAAATATATTAAAGGATTATCATTATTCTCATAAAGAGTAGCAAAAATAATAAAGAAAGAGAATGAAGGAATTATTATTAAAGCATTTAAAATAATTAAACGCAAAACATAATCCAAAAATCGATAAATTTTGCTACGCATCATTCTATCAGATTTCATTTTCTTCATTCTCCTTTTATTAGTTTATTTTATCCAACAATACCTGAACGTTCAACACCTTCGATAAATAATCTTTGAACAAATAAATATCCAATTATTAACGGTGCCATTAACATTAAAGCTGCCGTATTCAATATAACTTGAACAAATAATGGGTTTTTAGAAATACCTTCACCTACTTGTTTTAGAAAATCTTGATATTGTGGTTGATTTATAATTCCATCAATTCTTTCACTCATCGAAATTAGTTTTCTCGTTAGCATTGGAAAACTTTCACCACTTATTTGATACATACCAGTATAATATGTATCGTTCCATTGCCAAACAAAAGCAAATAAAGCAACAGTTGTAATAACACCTCTAGCATTAGGTAACATTACACTCCAAAATGTTCTAACAACACCAGCACCATCAATTTGAGCTGATTCTTCTAATTCAATCGGAATACCTCTAAAAAATTGTCTAAACAGATAGATAAATAATGCTGCTCTAATACCTTGTCCAGTTAATGATGTTATATAGAAAACAATATCTTTACCTTCACCTTTTAATCGCAATCCATGGCCTAATAAACTTTCAAATAATCCCGGATTATCAAATAAACCAAAGAAATTAAACCTTAAAATATCAAAATCATCCAAAAAGAAAGTTCTAGCAAGAGAAATAGCTTGAGGAGGTACAATTAAAGTTAACATAATTAACCAAAAAATAATATTACTTCCTCTAAACTTTAATCTTGAAAAAGCATACCCTGCAAGCGATGTTGCAATAAGTTGACAAATAGTAGATATTGTTGACACTTTTAAGTTACACCATAATCCATGCCAATAATCTAATAGTACTTTAGATAGTCTAAAATTAAATAGACTAAATGTTTCTGGAATCCAATTTACTAATTTATTGTTTAAATCAACAGGATGTCTAAATGCTAATGAAAACTCTTGAAAAATTGGAAATACAATAACAAAAGATAATCCAATAAAGATGAACCCTCTTAAAATAGCCATAAGCTTTGTTGATGTTTTTCTTCTCATAACGGCTCTTTTAATTGGATTTTTTAAATCCATTACAATTTCGTTATATTTATCCTTACTTATTTTTCTAATTTTTGTCCATCTTGTTTCGTCAACTATTTCAGTTTTTTCAACTGTAGGTGTTAATTCTTCTAAACTGTGTTCTTTTTTTAGTTCTTTTTTCTTATTTTTTGTCGTCATAATAGAAAACCACCTTCGATAAAATTCCTACAATTATTCCCATAATTAGCAAGGATGCTAAAATATATAACCAAGACATTGCCGCATAATAACCATACTCATTGTTATTATATACTTTATCCATTACATCACCAATTTCTGATCTCAAAAATGAATCTACAATTGTATATACTACAACGGTTAAAATCATTGGTGAAACCATAGGCAATGTAATTTTCCAAAATTGTTCATAACCAGTTGCACCTTCAATTGTGGCAGCTTCATAAAGATGTTTAGGAACGGATTGAATAGCTGTTAAAAAGATAAGAATTTGAATACCAGAATAAGAAATTGTTCTATAAATTGTCGATGTTATACCCGATAAAAAGGTTACTAATTTTACTGGTACACCAATTCCTTGCATAAATTGTTCTAAATCAAACAATTGTGTTAAAGCACCAGAACCTGCTGAATTTAAAACGGCATCAACTCCTTCAGCTGCAGCAAGTGCCGCAGTAATAGCCTCTGAATTAAATACAACTGGTAAAAAGAAGATAGCTCTAACAATCGCACGACCCTTAAATTTACCATTTAACATTACCGCAATTAATAAACTAAATATTGTGATAACTACTGTATCAACTACTGTATCAACAGCCGTATTCCATAAACTTACAGGAAAATCAGCATTAACTCTCAAAGCATACTTATAATTGTTAAACAAATCAATTACTGGTTGTGCTGTATAGTCATATTGCGTTCCATTCATTGGAAAAACTTGCGCAAAATGGAATGTACCATTTGGTTCAACAGAACTAAATGAATATATAAATGACATAAATAACGGATAAATAAAGAATAAACAAAAGCCTAAAACTGTTGGTGCTAAAAAGAGCCAAGAAATCAACACTTTTTGTTTTTCATAACGCATTTTATCATATACTAATTCTTTAAATAAGCGACATGGATATAAGACAAAGAACCAATTTTTAACAATGAAATCAATTACCTTTTTAAAGCCTTTCCAAAAAGATTGTAATTTAGTGGTAGATTCATTTTGTAGTTGTATATTATTACTTTCCATATTTACCTCCTATACAATCTTATAAGACTTAGCAGGAATAACTATTCCATTTTCATAAGTCCAATTTATTCTTTGATAATTTAAAACAATTTCAATTTTAGTTGAATTTGTGTCATTGACATAAGTAACTTTATAAACATTTTCATCAAGTCTTTCATGTTTTGACAATCTGCATGAATAAATATTTAGTTCATTTAAAGTATCACAAATATTTTCTACATCGCTTAACCATCTAGTATAAAGCGTATAATAATAACTATTATAATCTGTCAATAATAATTCTGATGAATCATCATAAGTAAAGGTAAATGCTGGATTAGATCCTGTTTCTATACACTTCATTAAATGTTCTTGAAGTCCCTTTTCAACATTTGCATTAATAGATTCTCCACTATAATCAAATAGTCCATTAACTACTAATTGATAAAAAGGAATTGAATAATCAAGAATTTCATATTGTGTTGATTGATATGGCACATCATAGGCATTAGAAACAAATTCTAAAGCATAATAATACGGAGCTTTAAGTGATAATTGGTTTATTCCATTTTCATATAAAATATCAAACGACTTAATTTGTTCTTCAACAGCACCTGATTTAAAAATTGTTTTGTTTTTACGATAATTTCCTGACAATTGTGAACCAAGACCAGTTAATGCTAAAGTATTAATTCCTAATGTCTTATTATATTCTTTTGCCAAAGTTGTTGCAAAAGCAGTATAGTATGCAGGAGATAAAACCATAATTTCATCAGCCTTTTTATTAAAAACATTACTATTTAATTCATATGGATATTTTGTAGAATATGAACCACCAACATCTCTTGCGGTATAATGACTTCTACCAAAAGATTCTTGAAATTTTTGATATTCCAAAAATTCTAGTTGTGGATAAATACTTACATTTTTACTGTTATATTCATTAATTAATTTTAATAATTTTTTCTTGCCACCAATTTCACTACTTACACTAATATTTTTGAAAGAAACATTTTTTAATCCCTCGCTTCGCCAACCATGATAATAAATATTTGCACCACTAATACCTATTTTTAAAATTTCATCAATAATAGTTTGTAACTGATCAACTGTAGTTAGACTATCTTTAGCTGTATAACCAATTCCTAAGAAATTATCTTTATAAGAATAACTACCTAAAATTTCCAAATCTAATACCGCTTTATCAGTAGCATCACCATTTATATTAATTTTTGTATGGCTTCTTGAAAGTAATAAATCACGATAAAATTTTGCTACACCACTATAAGAAATTTCATATTCAGAACTATCTAAATAATTATAATTAAATCGATAGTCACCAGATGCAGCTTCTTGTGTATATTGAATGCTAGAGCTTCGATTATATTGAGTTGTACCAATAACAATTCTTTGTTGCTCTCTAAATACAATTGAATAATTAGCATAGTTAAAACTATTACCTGCACGATTAGATGTATCAGCTGATAACCTTACTTGTGCAGCACCTTCTGTTACTTCAACTATAACTGCTGTTGGTTTTTTAGTTTCTGTTTCTTCTGTAAAAACATAAGCATACATAGGAAACATTAAATCATTTGTAGAAGTTGTTAAAGTATAACTTGTAAATGATAAATCTGTCGAATAAATACGTTTAGAATAAGCAGTATAATTTGATTTACCATTATCAAAATTCATTATTGCTCCACTACCATCAGGTATGACCATATAACCTTGTTCTTCATTATATTTAACTGAAGTAAAATAAGGTAAAACTGTAATACCAGTAACCATATAAGAATCACCATTTTGATTTTTATTTGTTTTTACCGAATTACCAGGAATCAATACTTCTAAACCATTTTCATTTAATGAATATTCAATAACAACCTCAACTTTAGGTTTAATATTGACATTGTTTGAATTTTCAGTATCTAATAATAAATCATCTGTTGTGTATTTGCACCACTCATAAAAGAATCGGTATAAATTACTTATGGAAACATCTGACATATTCTCATATTTATCAATTGTATAATACGTTCCATCTTGACTTACTTTAAAAATATTATCAATTACTTGATTATAAAAGTTTTTAGTTCTACTAGACAAACCCAAAGCATCATGTTGAGCAGCAAATCCCATTCCTTCAATATCATAACCACGACTATCTTTTTCAAATTCACCATTATGTTCAGCCTTATACTCAGCAACTGCTGCATTACAACGATCAAATAATTCTTGTAAACGATCTTTGGTTATCTTTTGTGGGAACCAATCATAATCAATACCCTTCTTCTCAAGAGCATAATAAACTTGAACTTTTGCAGGATTACCTGCTTCATCAGTAATAACATTAACATAAAAACTTGGATTTTTTTGTTTCTTAGTTGATACCTCTGTACCATATGTATACGAATCATAAGTAATAGGTGTCTTAGAAGAAGTTTTACTACCATCAACAAAAGTAACCGATAACAATGATTGTTGAAGTTTGTTTACACCTGTAGCAGTATCAATTTTTGATGGATTTGAATTCCAAGTATGAATAATTTCACCATTTTCATCTTTTTCACATAATTTAAACTCTGTATTAATCATATTAAAATATAAAGTAAAACGATCATTTTCTAAAACTTTTTTATTCGTAAATTCATCTTCAGTATAATTATTCCACTTATATCCTAAATATTTTTCAGAAAGTTCTTCATATGTTTGTTCAAATAAATCTTTATTATGATAACTCGAATATTCTGGCAAAGCTTTAATTCTTTCATATATACTTTGTAATTCTTCTTCATATCTAGCTGTTTTTAATTGTACTACATAGTCATCATTTTCATCATATGGTGGTATATATTTTTGCGTATTTCTTACGTTACTACTATCCCTTTGAGTAATTATATCATTATAAGATATAAAACCTTTTTCTTCTAAATTATCCCAATAGTTATCAGGATATTCATTATTAAATGTCATTCCAGCTGCTTTATATTTACCTAGAAAGTAAACTGATACAAAAATCACTACGATAAAAGCAATTATAATAAGCAAAAAACGTTTAAAATATGTCCAAATTGTAGTCTTTTTCTTCATATTTTTCACCTCCTAGAAATAACGTGTTGTAATTTCTTTGTATAAGGAATATACAAATCCATACATCTGTTGAACCAAATCAAACACTAAAAGTGCTATAAATGCAATTATAAGAGTTGCAACAATTGTTAAGATAATAGACCATATGGTTTTACCTACACCATATTCATGTATTACAACAAGTCCCATAAATGCCATAATTCCAGTTAATACCCAACCTATAATATTAATTAACGTTATAAATTGCGCTTCATCAAGAGTCATTACATTACTTAAAATAATATTTAAAAAGCCAAAAACTGTAACAGGGAATAATGAATAGCAAATCATCATAAAGATTTCCTTCATTTTACCTTTTCCATCAAGTAATGTTGTGACACTCCAATTTGTAACTGCAAGTATAATTGGAGGAAGTACGCCGTATATCAAAATTTGAATACTATTAAACTTTTGTGGATTATTCGTATTCGTAATTATGCCTTCATATTGATATGCGAGTATTTCCATTAATACATACATCAATAGAATAACAATGGAAACCCACATCTTACCTTTTTTCTCTATTTTAAAATCTGTAAATCCTTGAATAGGATGGGTAAGAATATATAAAGGATAACCAACAGTTTCCTTAAAGAAATATTTAATAGAATTCCAAATTTTTAACCAACTAAATTTTTTAACGTCTTGAGTTTCCTCATTCAAATCATCATCTTCACTATCATTCATTTTCTCTTCATCTTGATTTTCACGGTGTAAAGCAGTTATTCTTCCACTTAAAATGGCGGCCTTTTCTTCATTCATAGCAGTCGCTGCTGCTAAAGCTAAATTCTTTTTCTTTAAATATTTTCGATAAGAAAGGACAATCCATAAAACTACTACTAAAATTACAGCTGTCATTATCCAACTAAAATTCTTTGATAAAATAGCATCACGATATTCAGAATAAGCTTTTGAATAATACGTTGCACTATGCGCAAGTTCAAAATAATCCATCGCTTCTTTATATTCACCACGCCTTAATAATGCTTTACCAATGCCAAGATACGCAAGTTCATAATTCGTATTCATTTTAACAACTTGTTGCCAATAAGTTTCAGCACCATATTGTTTTATAATTGGATTGCCTTCACTATCCAAAACAATTTCCCCATTTTCATCTAGTAGATATTCATCTTGTACAATACCATTTTGATATAATTCAGTAGCTTTATTTACTGCTTCACCAAATTCAGTTGTTTGGAATAAAATTATACTTTTAGATACCGTATCAAGAACTAATAATACCTCTTCTTGAATTGGATTTCCGTCTTCATCAACCTCACCACTATCTCGATAAAAATAACGAATAGCAACAGGATCTATAATACTACTAGATAACGTCGTACTACCACTTGATGAATTACCACCTGGTTGCTCTCCAGTTATATACAATAAATTACCTTCATTATCATAAGTAAATAATCGTCCTCGTAATTCATCTACTATTGTAAAATTACCATTTTTACTTACTGTAATACCAACTAAATTTGACATACCAATAATAACACCTTCTTCAGTGGAAGTTGTTAAATATACAGCATCACCATCTGGAGTAACATACCCATTACGTTTCATAATATCTTTACCTGATGTATTAATCATCTTAACCATATTCGCATTAGTAGTAGCATCGGCATCAGGATGTGATGTCGCATAAAGAAAACCATTTTCATCCATTGCAATATTCGTAAATTCAGGTGGTAAATCTAAATTAAGTGATGCAATTTGTGTCTCAGAAAATATTTTAGTCCAAAATTTTTTCAAAGGATTCGCAACAACTTCATTTTTACCTAAAAATCTATTAAATGAGCCAGATGTATGAAATTCCATAATACCTTCATACACATTTTGTGCGATACAATATAATCTGCCAGTTTGATCAACAGCAACCTTTTGAGGATTAAATAACGTTACACCAGTTACATCTACAATAGAAATATTACTTGAAATTTGGTAAAAAATATTATCATCAGGGGTTAAATATACACCATCAACAACCCATTCCTCACCTTGTTTATTCACTCTAATAATTCTAGCATTTCCACTATCAGCAATATACATTCCATCTTTAGTTACAGTAATACCAGAAGCATTATTGAGACGAATAGCAAGTTTAGATGGATCTTTAGAATATGGTAAATATGGAGCTTTACCAATTGTTGATGGTACTAATATCTCAGCTTCAACTATTACATTTTGATTTGATACTAAACTATCGTCTAAAACAATTTTGTATTCAATATGTGAAAAAACATCCTCATTATTTTCATCCTTTTTATAAATTTCAACAGCTTCCCATCTCCATAATGATTTATCAATTTTTTCACCATTTATAGAAAGTTCTAAAAGTGTATTATCATAAGTATAGTATCCAGGTTCATCTTTTGAAATATATGTATATGGTGCATAAACAAATTCTGTTACCACAATTTCTTTACTTCCCGCACTTAATGTAAGACTATACTTTTCACTATCATTTTGATAAAAATTTATAAACTCTCTGGCCACTAAATTTTCATTTACAATTTGATAACTTTCATAATAAAAATTATAATAATCTTGCAATTTTTTCTTTACTTCATCTGTTATTCTAAATTCATTAAGTTCTTCCACTAATTGAAAATCTTGATTTAAAATATAGACCGAACTAATACCATTACCCTCCATTGCAGGATAGGCAAAACCATTTACAACTTGACTTTTTAAAACTTCTACTTTCGTATTTTTTTTAGAATCAAGTACATAAATTTTATCTTGATAAGTTGCCATATCAGTTAAATTATCATATGTTATTTTATTTGTTAGTTCAGAACCATCTAAATTTCTAATACTATCACTATAATATGTATCACTATATGCCAATCCTTCAGCTGAAGGAATGACATTTTTCCAAAAATCATAACTATAACTTGCTGCTTT
Source organism: uncultured Mollicutes bacterium (assembly GCA_900539265.1). Taxonomy (GTDB): domain Bacteria; phylum Bacillota_I; class Bacilli_A; order ML615J-28; family CAG-313; genus CAG-313. The sequence goes on from UQBM01000007.1 coordinate 13,158, forward strand.
AGCAGTTAAAAGATTAGGAGAAAAAACCATCAATGTCAATAATAAAACAATAATAATTTTTCCCATTAAATTTGTAGTTTTTCTCATCAACACTACCTCCTACTTCATACCTGAATGAGCCATTGTTTCAATAATTTGACTTTGTGAAAGTACAAATACTGTAATAGGCACAATCATCATAATTAACATAACGGCTGAAGCGGTCCCCGTTCTAGCAACTCCACCAGAAACAATTTGATTCAAAGAATAAGATAGCGGTTTTAATTGTTCACTATATATAAATGAACCTCCATCATTGTTCCAAAGTTGTTGGAACAAAAGAATAATCAGTGTCAACCATGCTGGTTTTACAAGCGGCATCACTATACGCCAATAAATTTGGAACTCATTTGCACCATCAATTTTTGCCGACTCAATCAGTTCTGTTGGTATATCTTGCATAAATTGTTTCATTAAATATAAGCCTAAGGAATATGCAAAAGCTGGAACAATAATTGCAAGTTGTCTATCAATTAATCCAGCAATACTAAAAATAATGTATCTAGGTGTTGCTGTAACCTGAGCAGCAAACATTAATGAATACACAACCATTGAAAAAATTATTGTCGAACCAGGAAATTTATGTTTTGCAAGTGGATACGCTGCCATTGATGCAATAATAACATGCCCAACAGTTCCAGCAAAAGTAATCCAAATGGTATTAAAGAAATATCTAGAAAATGGCACCATCGATTGTTCTAATAACATTGATAAATCCTTAAAGTTATCCAGTGTTGGGTTTTGAAAGAATAATTTAGGTGGATAAATAAATAATTCAGCAAGTGGTTTAAATGCTGCACAAAAAGAATATACAAGTGGATATGCGCTAAATGCTCCAAATAAGCAAAGTAGAACAAATAGTGATATGTCACCAGCAACACTTCTACTAACCCGCTTTTTTCTTTTTATTCTTCTTCTTTTTTCAATTCGATAGAAGAATAACTCCATTTTTCCCATCTTAGATTCATCTTTTAAACCAAATTTCTTAAGTTTTTTTTCTTGGCGTTTGAGACGCTTTTTTTCTTCTTTTGATAGTTCAACACCAGCTACTTTTTCATCATCAACTATAATTTTGTCTTCAGCCATCTTATGAACCTACCCTTCTTAAAATTTTTCTAACTAATAAGTTAGCAAGAATCATTATTAAAAATAAAATTGTTGCAATCGCAGAGGCATAACCCATTTCCATACGTGTATTACCATAATCCATCAAATGAGTAATAATTGTATGCCCTGCATATTCGATTGACGGAAATCCAGCAATATTAATCGATACTTCCGCAATCGCTAAACTAGATGTTATTTGCATTACAGCACCAAACATTAATTGTGATTTCATTTGTGGTAAAGTGATATACCAAAGTTCTTGCCATCTACTCTTAATACCATCAATAGCGCCGGCTTCATAGTATTCTTTATTAACACCCTGAAGACCTGCAATAAATGATAAGAAACTTACACCAAGTGACATCCATAGTTGCACAATAATCAAAATCCAAATAATATAATCAGGATCTTGTAACCATGTTATCGGTTCTTGAATAATATTTAATTCCATTAACATTGAATTAGCATAACCATAGTTATCACTACTAAAAATTAATTTCCATACTAAATAGACATTACCAGATATGGATGGTGCATAGAAGATTAATGTCATAAAACTTCGCAAAAGTGGTTTCAACTCATTAATCAACCAAGCAAAAACAAATGCCATAATATAACTAACTGGTCCTGTTATAACAGCTAAAATTGCAGTATTTTTAAGCGCTATCATAAATACTTTATCATCAACAAATAATGATTTATAATTATCCCATCCAACAAAGGTTGGAAACTCTAAAAGATTAAAATAAGTAAAACTTAAAACTAAAGACATAAGTACAGGAACAACAGTAAAAATAAAGAATAAAATTGTATATGGTGCGACTAAATAATAATATTGTCTCTTAACAAAAATTTCTCTACGTAATCTTCCCCCTCGCTTACTCCAACGATCAATTTTACGAATTACTGATCCCCGTTCTTTTTCAATTCTAAGTTTTAATGCAGCTTTTTCAGTCTCTTTTAAAGCAGCTAAATAAGCTTTTTCTTTTTCCTCAAAATCCAATTGAATTGGGTTTTTATTCAAATCATTGAGGATGTTAGTTTCTTTAACTCTTACTTCACCTTGGTCATTAGAAGTTTCTAATTTAACAATAGAATCATCTACTACTTTTTGATTATCAATTTTCACATCTTCATTTTTTAATTCTTGATGAACTTCTAATATTTCTTTTTGATCTAAAGCAAAATCATTTTTTACTATTTGTTCTTGGTTAGATTGAGCTTGCTTTTGTTCTTCTATGGCTTTTTTCTTCATCCAATTCACACGTTTACTAACTTTGACTTTTCTTTGGTCTTCATTTGAATCTTTGAAAACATAATTTTTATCTTTGCGTGCCATAAAAATAATCTCCTTCTTCCCATTTAATTATCAAAGAACAAAATTTAATTCTATTATCATTTTTTTTCATTTTGTTCTTTAATCCTCCATTATTTGTCCTTGTACTACTTCTTCATTCACAACAACTAAATCAGGATTTTCTTTTGCCCAAGCATCAAATTTTGCTTTTGCTTCAAGATATTCTTGTTTCACTTGTACAAGTTTTTCTTTACTTTTTAATAATTCTTCTTTATAAATTTTTATATTTTCTTTTACTTGAGCATCATATTCAGCATCAATTTTTTTCTGCTCAAGTTTTTTTTCTTTTAGGGCCTTTTTGAGTTCTTCTTTTTCTCTTTTTCGGTCCTCACGGCTCATAATACCACGTTCCACTTCTTTTTGTTTTTTCTCGTGATAACGGCGTTTAAAATTAAGTTTTTCTTTTTTACCACCTGTAAGCACTAGGATAAGAAGATAAACTAGCAATACAACTGTGATAATTAACATTATAATGACGGCAATTTTTCCACCCATGTTTTTCTCCTTCCCTATTAATCATCTAATGTAGGTAAATCAAATTCTTTACGCTTACGATTTATTTCATCATTAATATTTCCACAATATTCAACTAAAGTTTCACGTGCATTATAATAATTATTGATTACTTCACGATATGCATTTTCAATTTCACGACCAACAATATAACTACCTGCAACTTGTGGCATTTCATGAACTTTACTCCATTGTAGCATTAAGATATCCAAATCCTCTTGTGGCCAAGCAAGAGATTGAAAAGCCTTAACGTTTGCGGTAGCATGTCTAGCAGCTGATCCTAAAATTCCTTCCATTTCACGACCAAATTGAGCTTGAGTTTCTGCTCCTGTCCACCATTTCAAGAATTCCCATGAAGCATTATATTTTGCTTCTTTTTCTTTTTCAGATACTTTATCAGGTTGCTTCATTATAACAGCACCAGTACCACTTGCAGTTGAAGTATAATCAATTTCACCAGTTTCATCATTATAAGTACCTGGAATTAAGTGGAATGACCATTTACCTTTTAATTCTGGTGCTGAAACACTTAAAGTATTATATGTTTCGTAATATGCAATACCAATTGGCATTTCACCAGAACGGAAACGATTTACAAAACTTGCTGATTTAGGGAATGAATATAAAGTATAAAATTCAGTCCAATATTCAAATGATCGCATTGCAGCATCACTCATAAGACCTGTTTCTTTATTATCATTAGCATATAAATCTCCGCCATTTTGATATAACATTGATACAAAAACAGGGTTTAATGCATTAGCACCAGCATCATTAACTGGTAGATAAAATTGTAATTGTTGAGTTTGTAATTCGGCCACCAAATCAATAACATCATTCCATGTTTCTGGAATAAAATCAGTCCAACCATTTTCTTCAAAAATGTCATCACGAACAAACATTACCATAAAAATTTGTTTTTCAGGAAGAGCATAAACTCCTTTAATATTTTTTTGTAATTCAGCTTTAGAATATTTAGAACTATCAAACAAATCTTCTTTTGTTATATTATTTTGATCTACATAATCTTGTATAGCATAGTATGCATTTACCTTATCTTGAGCATCCTTATCTCCTGCCGCTGCTTTTTCAATATCCGCATTTGTAATTGAATAAAATTGAAATTGTCTAAGTGATGAAGCATGGTAAACATTTTCTTTTGAATTATCCCATGTTGTTGCCCCATCTGGCATTACATAAACAACATCCCAAAAATCATCAAAATTTGTCAAATCATATACAGCATTACGAAGAGCATAATTCACTGGTAAACTAGAATCTACATTTAAAGCAACATCAGGACCAATTCCCGCAAGTGTTGCTTTTAATAATACATCAGCACCAGTTAATTTTAAATCAACCCTTATTCCTGTTTCCTTAGTAAATGTTGTATCAATTAAATTACGAATAACATTTGCTTGGTCACGACCAAGTGTCATCCATACTTCAATTGATTCACTTTGTACTCCATTTTCAACTGTTTCGCCAATTGTTGTATAATCAATAAAGAAAGACAAGAAGAAAGAACAAATACCATTCCACATCTTTCTAAAGAATCCTTCATTTGCCTTAGGAAGTTCAATATCAGGTGTGTGAACTTCAATATAATCTAGTGATAAAGGTAATTCTCTAAGTTCTGTAAGTAAAGAACCAAGAGAAGAAATATTATTCATAAAAGAAGTTAACTTTTGAGTAATTGAACGAGGTTTATCAATAAAATCTGAAAGTTGTCTAACCATTGAATCAATAACACCTGTCTTATCAGATTTTCCACCTGATATTTCCGCAATACTATTTGATACGTCCGCAAGTTCATCATGATATTTAGTTAAATCACTAATTAATTCAGGAAATTTTGAAGTAAGTTCATAGTCACGATTTTTATCTGGTGAAGTTGTTGTATAAGAAACTATCATTCGATACGTTCTGTTTAAATCATCAATGGTAGATTGAATTCTTTCAATAAGAGGGGCATAAGCACCAAGAGTTACTTCTAAAGTAAGAGTATAAGTTTTACCTTTTTGAAAATAGAATAAATAATCTTCTTCGCCATTGCCTAAAGTTACATTTTGCCAATCACTAGAAAAATTAAATTGTACATCGTTTAATTCATCAAATAAAACTTGATTAGTACCACCATCTTCACTAATATAAGCAATACGACTAGAATACATTCCTCTTATTAAATTTTGACGAGCACGCATTGAAATATTATAATATCCATCTTCTGGTACGCTAAAATCCCAACTAATCCAATCTCCTAATATTTTCCATTGTTCACCACCAATATAATTTTTTCTAGTTTCTTTTAAACTAAATGGTTTAGTATTTGATGAGGAACGATCCGTCAAAGGATAAAGAGTTGGCGATGATTTATAGGCCGTTTTTTCTGCTTGCATTGCTCCTGTTGTTTGATTACTTAAACTAGGTTCACCATATTTTTCTTTAAGAGCAGCAAGATATTCTTTATATGTTGGCGTTTTACTAACTGATTTAATATAAAGTTGATCAATCAAAATAGGCTCTTTAATAGAAATTAATGATATTTCATTTTCTCCTTCTTCAAAATAAAACATATATGGTTCTGTAACATATCCCATATCATCTTTAAAATAGCTTTCTTTAAAAGTAAAAACTTCTATTTGTTGAGGTTTAATATCATTACCATTCGTGTCCACCTTTAAAGCACCATTTTCATCATAAGACTGAGGATCATCTTTCCATACTCTAGAAAAAGTAAAACTATCAGCCCCTTCAAAAGGAATTTCACCATTAATCATTAATTTTCTTTCAATTGACGAACTATAACCAGAAACAGTAAAATAATTTAGATATAAATTATAAAAACCAGCTTTTTCAATATTAACTTTCCAAGTAACTTTACCACTACTTTTATGTATTAATACTTTATCAGTTGAACTATTTCTATTATTGATTAAATTTTTACTATTTTCAACAACTTTATCTAAAGTAGCCTTTTTTGTTTCGTTAGTTATTTGAATTGATGAATTACCATCAAAAATACAATCATATATGTATTGATAATCATTTTGGCTATATCCACTTTGATCAATATCTACAAAACATTCAACTAATTTTTTTAATTCTTGAGTTCCTTTAGTTGGATCAAGTTTATCTTTAGAAACATCAATTTCAATAATACTTGTTACATTACCAAGGGTATCAGTGGTAACTCCATTTATATCATAATTTGCACCATCAATTACAATATTCTCACCCTCTGGCATAACTTGAGGTTTAGATTCTTTATATAATTGATAATCATTCTTTATAGTTGCAAAATTTTCTTTATCAATTATTGTACCACTGTCATCTCCTTTATTACAAGATGTAAGGGAAAATATTCCAATTACAAAGATTGATACAACCATAATACTTAAAAATAATTTTTTGGCCTTTAACATATGTTCTCCTTTCTCGTCATTTGCGTTAGAATTTCAATCAGCCATTTTATTCGATTAGCACTCTTTTCATATCCATTAGGATTATTTCTTATATACCATAAATGCTTATGTTCTATAAGATACTCTTGTAAAACTTTTATTTCATCATCAAAATTTATTAAAATGCCTTCCTTGATATTTGTAAATTTTTTATTTATTGATAATAAAACCTTAAGCAATTTTAAACTATTTTTCAGTTCATTTGTTTCAAGCGAACTATTGGCAATTTGTAAAAGTAACTGTGCTTTATTAAAAGATATTTCTAGCAATTGACAGTTTTTTTCTTCAATTAAATTTGAAAAAATCCTTGTTTTAAAAAACTCTATTGGATTTAACTGATTTCTAGCATGTTCTGCCCATAAAATTGCACTAAATAATCTACTTCCATAATCACGATAATTTCCTTCTAATAAATGATATTTAGCAAGTTCAATTATTGTCTCGCATAAAGCATCATCTTTTAACATTTTTTTAAGATATAGTATTGCATCATCTAATTCACAAGAACCCCAAGACAAAAGTCCCCCTAAAATAAACCCTAAATAACTAACTGGAAGATATTGTAAATGTCCAATATCACCCCAATCCGTAACTAAAATTCCTAATCCATTATATTTTTTTGCGGCCTTTGTACTATTAATTATTGTTAAACTCATATCAAGCATTCTACTTGTAATAGTTGACCAAGATGAAGTTCCTGGAGCTAATATATATTTTACATCATTTTCAAATAATATTTTTGCATGTTTTTCAAAGGGATAATCTTTATTGTAACCCCAATCAATAAAAATAACATCTTTAGGAAGTTTTGAAATTTTTTCTGGATGTTTTACTAAAACATCACCCCAAAGCATTGGAATTTTATTATATTTTCTTACATCATCTGCCAAAATATTAAAATATTCAATATAAACTTCTTCAATTGATGTCTCTTGAACTTTTTTCCAACTTTTACCATGGCCTAGTTCATATGGTTCATCAAAATTCATATTAAAATATCTAGATGATGTATAGGGAAGCATATCCCTATACATTTTTTTAACCAAATTTACAGATTCTTCATTTGTGGGATCTAAAGTTGATGGTGCTCGATGGCTTCCCCATATATCAAACCCATTTTCACACTCAGCAAGTCCTTTATATTCATCTATAGCAAGCCAATCGCTCATATGACCAAATCCATTTTGATTTGGCACAAAATCAATATAATACTCTTGAGCAAACTTTTCTAATTCTAAATAGTCTTTTAAACAAAGATAATTCTTATCGTTTAAAAGATGCCGAAAACTCTGATATTCAAAAGAAAATCCTTCAATATACAACTCTAAATGATTATATCTTAATGTGGCAAACATAACCACAAGTTCTTTTAAAGTATCAAGGGTTGGTACTTTACTCCTACTAATATCTAACATTATACCTCTTACTGTTAAATCAGGATAATCTTCTATTTCTAAGCACATTTCGTTATCACTATTTAAAATATCTCTTAATGTAATTAATCCATAGAAGGCTCCATTAGGTTGTTTTGCGACAATTGTTATTACATCTTTTTCAATTTTTATTTTATAACCCTCATCATTTGTGATATCATCACTTTTTTCAATAATTAAAAGCATTCCTTCTTTTTTATTGACTTCAAACATTTGATATAATAAATTATTAAAATGTTCATCAAAACTAGATACCACTTTACTAATTTTTTTTGAATTCATTTTTTCTTTACTAAATATTAGAGTCTTAGGATTGGGAAATAGTTTCAAAAAACCACCTCATCTCATATAAATTTTTGCGATCTACCCGCATTTTGCCATATTATTCATCTTATTATACCAAAGAAAACGTTTTTATTCAAGTAATAGACTACTAAAAAACATTAAAATAGTTTTTTCAAAAAACTATTTATATCATAATAAAGTTATAAAAAAACTAGATAAGTTTGCATTATCTAGTTTTTTGTTCTTTTTATTTACACCATAATTCTTTTATAGTGTCTAAAGCTTTATCTTTAATATCATTTTGACCCTTTACTAAATCGCGATAAGTAAAAAAGATTGTTCCACTAATATGATCAAACTGACAATTAAATTTTAATTGATTGGCAATTTCTTCAGGATTTTGCCAAAATTCATTAGAACCCATTTGATATAAGCCTTGACCAATATAAAGAATTGTATTAGTTTGTTTGGAAATATCATTCCACCATTTTGTTAAATCATGATATGTTACATCAATTCTTTCAAAGGGGAAATAAACTTGAGGAACAACATAATCAATCCAATTTTCCTTCATCCATTTATATACATCGGAATATAATTCTGAATAACATTGTAAAGCTCCTTCAGAATTATATGAACCTTGCTCCCAACCATCTTTTCTAATTTTATTATTTGTGCGATAGATTGCAAAAGGACTAATACCAAACAATACTTTTTTTCCTGTTTTACTAAACGATTTTTTCAATTCATTATGAATGTTCTCAATCATTTCATCTACATTTCGACGGCGCCAATCTTCAAAATTCTCGTTTTCACTTTTGCGATTTTTTAAATAATCTCGTTCTTCCCTTTCGTAAGGAATTTTCCCATATGGATAAAAATAATCATCAATATGAATACCCTCAATATCATAATTTTCAACTACCTCCATAATGGATTTTGTTACAAAATCAATCACTTCTCTATGTGAAGGTGCTAATATTATTTTATTTGCACCATCAACAACAAGATGTTCAGGATGCTTTTTGGCAAAATTTAAATCATCTAAAGTGTCCAAATATTCTTTAATTGCCTCATCAATATCTTTATGTTCTAAATCAAGTGCAGTTTGACTTACTCTATAAGGATTCATCCATGCATGAATTTTAATACCATATTTTTTTGCCTCATCAATCACAAATTTCAATACATCAAAACCAGGATCTTTTCCTTCATATCCAGTAATATATCTTGACCAAGGATTTAAGTTTGATTTGTAAAAAGCATCATTACAAGGTCTTACTTGAAATATAATTGTATTCATATTATAGCTTGCAATATTTTTTACCATTTGTTGTAAATATTCTTGATATTGTACTACTGAAAGACCTTTTGGCGTATCAATATTCGCAACATTAGAAACCCATACTCCTCTTACATCATCTTTTTTAAATTGATATTTTGGAATATCAATTTCTTCTTTAGTATCCCAATATTTTATTGTTTCTTCTTGATTAAACTTTTTTAATTTCATATTATCTTCCTTTTCTTCTTATTAAGATTAAACTAAATCCAAATATATAAATCATTAATAAAATACTAACTATATTTGCTTTATTACACTTACTGCATCCTTTAGCACTATCCTCTTCGGTCGGTCTTTTTAATGGTTCCCCTTCTGTCTTTTCGCATCTCGTACAATGTTTTGCTTCCTCATATGTTGCATCTACCCAATTATGACCTAAAGCAACTCCTTCGGTTGCTTCACATCTTGTACAATGTTTTGCTTTTTCACATGTGGCATCTACCCAATTATGACCTAAAGCAACTCCTTCAGTTTTTTCACATCTCGTACAATGTTTTGCTTTTTCACATGTGGCATCTACCCAGTTATGACCTAAAGCAACTCCTTCAGTTTCACCACATTTAGTACAAGTCTTTGGTGTTTCACAAGTTGCCTCAATAAATTCATGATTACAAGTTTCAACAACATTAAATGTTGGGGTTTCAAAAATCGTTTCAACCTTACCATCACTGACAACTATCTTAAATTTTAATGCCATTGTTTCTACAGCATATGCATGCCATGAAATTTCAATGGTGTCATCATTTTCCACAATATTTGTAATTTCAGAATCATTATTACGATATACCAAATACACTTTATAACTTAATGGATCTTGATTTTCATCACTTATTCTAAACTTTAACTTTAAAGTAGCATTAACTAACACTTCTGAAATCATCTCATCTATTAAAGTTACAACAGGAGCAACATTTTTTTCTAAAATACTAAAATCAATTTCTTCACTATTTAAATAAATTGTATTATCATCACTAATAGTGGCCAGATAGTATTTTGCATTTTCATCATACTCTTCAATGTCAAAATAATTTTTATTCCCCAAATTCATTTTGTATAATTTGCTTGCATCTATTTCGCCATTAACAATTTCGTCACTGCTTATAATTTTATATAAAGCATATCCTTTGGCATCATTTACTATATCATAAGTTAATCTATAATTTTTCTCGCTGAGTTCTTCAATTTTTAAAACACTTGCATTTTTTTCAATTGTATGTTTATAATTGTAAAAATCATACGTAGGGGTCAAAGCATTCGTTTTCCAAGCAAGCGTATGCATATAATTCATACCTATTTTTCCTTTACCTATATTCATATTTTTATAGCTAAATAGACTATATCCATCTACTCTATTGCCCGTACTTTGATTATATCTTACTTGGTAATATACTTCATCTTGATTACCCCATTCATCAAGTTGATATAGAGCTGTTCCTGCATATAATTTAACTGGTGAATTAACCATTTTTTCACTCCACCAATCCATAATCTCACGATATCCATCTAAAAGTTGCGTATATGCTTGAGGTATCAAGTAATCAATCCATTCTTCATCTACCCATTTTTTGGTATCCGCAAATAAGTCAGAATATGAATAGTAATTATTACAAGTTCCGCTCATTCCTCCCTCTGCTCCACGATGACTTCCAGCTGGACAAGATTCTATAGATGGTGCCCATCTTCCGCTTGGACTAATACCAAAAGCACAAGGTTTCTCTCTTGTTTGATTTAAGTTTCTAATTAAAATACTCAATCTTTCAATTAACTGATTCACATTTTCTCTTCGCCAATTATAGATATCTAAAGTTCCACCCTTACTCAAATAATTTTGATAATCTTGATAATCAATTATCGATTCTGTTGAAAAAGTTAAACCTTTAAAATTTGAATTACTGCCAGTACTTAAATAACCGGCATCATCAGGATAAAAATAATCATCAAAGTGTATCCCATCAATATCATAATTTTCTACTACTTCACGAATCGTATTTTCTAAATGTTCAATCGTATTTTCGCTTGCGGGATTCAAAACATATTTATTTTCTGTTCCCATAACAACATTATGTTCCAACTCTTCACCACTTGCAAAAACGGGGTTATCAACATCTGTTCCGTCATAAGCTTTTTCACAATTGGCCTTTAAATCAGAAAAAGTTTCATGCTTACTTTTCTGTAAAGCATCATTATCATAATCATATACATTTCTTACGCTACTGCCAGTACTTTGAACAATTGAAGTTGACATTGTAAGTGAAGCTCGATAAGGATTCATCCAAGCATGATATTCTATTCCTCTTTCATGCGTTACTTCAATCATCCATTCTAGCGGATCCCAACCAGGATCTTTCCCATATGCAAATAAAAATTCACTCCAAGGATTATACTTTGATGGATAAAAGGCATCATTGCATGGTCTAATTTGAAAAATAATAGCATTCAAATTATATTTTTCTGCATTATCTAAAATACTTAAATAATTCTGTTTCCACTCATTGATAGCTTCATCTGATTTATTCTTCTGTTTAGAAATATCAATATTAGAAACAGTTGCGACCCAAACTGCTCTAAATTCAGTATCTACTTGTTTATACTTTGCCATATTGTTAGAATTGGCCCAATCGCTATTGACAGAAGCCTTTACAATAGTACTAGAAAAAAATAATAAAAATATACCAATTAAACCAATGATAATTTTTTTCACTTATATCTCCTCTTCTTTCCTTTTTTCTACCAAACTGATTGCATTTAAATAATTTTTATAACAAATCAATTCTATTTCGTCTTTGCTAAATCCTCTTTGTATCAGGATCTTTTCAATATTGGAAGCATCCTTGTGAGAGGATAAATCATCTAAATTAGCATTATTATAGTCATTTAAAAAATGCATCATATCAAGTCCTAACATAACATGATCAATACCAAGATAATTTCCTAAATATATAATATGATCAACTAACCCATTAATGTTTTGTTTTGCTTTTTCATAAGAAACAAAATTTCTTGCAGAATTAACACCAACATATCCATTAAGTTCCTTCAAAGCCTTTAATTGATCATCATTTAAGTTTCTCCTATGATTACTAAGTGTAAAAGCATTTGAATGACTCGCCATTAAAATTTTAGGGTTTTCATTTAATACATCATAGAAACTTTTAATATTTAAATGTGAAACATCAATTATCATATTATGATTATTCATATATTTTATAATTTTTTTACCATCTTCTTTTAAACCATGATCACTTGCTCCTGCAACACCAGTTGCAAAATGATTTTCTTCATTCCAAGTAAGACTAGCATGTCTAATTCCTTTTTGATATAACACATTTAATTCATCAATATTTTTAACATTTCGCAAACCCTCTAAACCATATAAGACATCAAATTCTTTTTCATATGGTTTAAATGCATTAATAGCGATGTCATAAGCCCTTTGAATATCAAAATCAGTTTCGCTATAGACAACCCAAATACCTCCCACGATACCACCTTTTTTTAAATCATCAAGATGATATTTGGTAAAAACATCTTTTTCACCATTAATTGTTCTATTATACAGATTAAACATTATATCACTATGTGTATCATACATTTTCATTTTATCACCACCTCTATTATACATATTTTATTTACTTTTATCAACCCTATTGAAAAAAGAAAATTCCAAATTATCATTTATAAAAAAATACATTAGATTTTAAGTAATTATTTTGAAATACTTATCTAATGTATTTTTTTATTTATTTTGATTATTATAGTTAGTGTTTTTTTATTTTCCTATAAAGGAAAAATCCCAAACCCAAATTAAATAAAACTAATACCAATTGTAAATTATCACTATTTTTACAAGATTTACAATTATTATCATTAGGCTCTCTATTTTGAACTGATTGAGTAGTAAAATTATTACTTTTAATCACAACTTCATAATAAGAATCTTTAACAATCAACTCTAAATAACCATTATTTATTTCATTTGTTGGTAATTGTATATTGAAATTAAGACTATTATCATTAAGGTTTATCTTTTCTCTTTGATTATTTATTACAAGATACAAATCATATTCTAGATTTTCATTATCAGTTGGCAAAATAATTGAACCTTTTAAATTTTCTCCTATTACTAAATTAGATTTTTCTAATTGAATGCTACCACCAACTGGTATAGTATTTTCAATAATCGAAAATTTAATAGAGGTTGTTGTAGTTGATTTATACCCATTACTTGCAATTATTTCAATATAGCAATTAGAAGATGTGATATTTAATGCTTCAATTTCAAATTCATTATTTATTGCTTGATTAAAACTATTCGTAATATCGTATACTTTATCATCTACTTTTAAATTCACCAAAAAAGTAAGTGGATAACCTTCTATATCATTTATACCACTATAACTTATTTTAATTGGTTCATGGCCTTGATAAATCTCTTTATTTAATAAAATTTCTCCTGTTGTTGGTGCAAACTTTTCTATTAAGTTAAAAGTTTTGGAATCCACAATAGTTTCTAATTCACCATCTGAAAATATAATTCTAAATTTACAATTTGAAGTTTCATAAAGATAGGATTTCCAAACAAAATTAACAATATTATCATTTATAGTTACTATTGGCTGAATATTTCTTTCAATCCCATTTTCTACCATTTTAAAAACATATGAAACAAGGTCATGATTAGGATCTGTTGGCAATTCAAATTCACCTATAATATTACTACCAGCCTTTATATTTTCTTGATAATCTATAATCATAATATCTGTTGAATTAGGAGCTAAATTTGGTTGTTTATTATCTAGATTGATAAAAGTTACATTATCTGATACATAACCATTTTTAGAAACAGGAACTAAATAATAATTATAATTATCATCACAAGTTCCTAAATTTATTGATAATCTTTTATTTTCCTCATATCCTGCATATAAAATATCCATTCGATATTCAATTTTATATTTATCAAAAACCTCATTTTTTGGAACTCTATAATATCCATATGCTCTAGCACCATTTATTGCATTAAAACTTAAAATTAAATTTTGTTCCGAAGTTTCTTTTAATGAATAATCTGAAATTTTTAAATTATAGGAATCATCTTTACCAACTTCAAGTGGGAAAACCTTATTATTTGTCCATAAATTTTTAAAAACTGACATTCCTGCTTTTCTAATTGTTTCCGCATTAGGATATGAAGAGGTAACATCATTACCAAGAATTTTATATAATATTTCATATGAATATACAGCTGAACCCTTAATCACATCATAATGTTTATTGTATCTAATTTGATCAGTTATTTCTATAGAACGATAAAATTGATCAGGATTATCACGATATTTATAAATACCATGAGCAATATATAATCTAATATCTTTCTTTCCTTCCTCTTGCCTTATCGCATTAATTCTTGTAACCTGTTCAGCCCACCAATCAACAACATCTGCATAAGGTGCATAAGGATCTTCAAATGCATAATACACTTGAGGAGCCACCCAATCAACTAATCCTTCTTCTACCCATTTTAAAGAATCTGCATACAAATCGGAATAAGTACTATAAGCATATTCCGCTGTATTCGAACCATTTTCACTACATCTTGTTGAACCTGCACTACAATATTCTGAATTAGAGCGCCATACAGCGGCAGGTTTGCTACCAAACTCTACACATTTTCCTGTTTTTTCATTATATTCATCAATCGCTTTACGAATATTACGCATCATAATATTGATATTTTCTCTTCTAAAATCACCAAGATTTAAACTTGCTTCCATACCATAAATCCCATTCTCACCAAAAACATCTTTACCATAGTTTTGAGGATCATCAAGGTATTCATAATAATTAGGCCAATCATTCATAATATCTATTCCTGATTTCGTGTATGTGCCTTTACCAACAAAATTTGTATTTTCTAAATCACTTGATGTTGTACCTTCTAAATAAAAATAATCATCAAAATGAAGGCCATCAACATCATAATTTTCAACAATTTCCATAATAGTATCAACAATAAATTTTTGAACTGCAGGCTCACTAGGATTTAAGATTAGTTTTTCATCATAACTTCCTGCAACTACATATTCAGGGTGTTCTTTTGCAAAATTTCCTTCAGCTAAATTTGCTAAAGCATCATGTTTCATTTGTACAAGTTCAGTTACAGGAAGTGATAAAGCACTACCATTTGTGACATACGTTTCTGTTGTAACCCTAAAAGCATTCATCCAACACATAAAACGAAACCCTCTTTTATGAGTCTCATCAATCATCCATTCTAACGGATCCCATCCTGGATTAACACCACTACCAACTAAAAATTGACTCCATGGATTAAGTTCTGACTCATAAAAAGCATCATTAGATGGTCTTACTTGAAAGAAGATTGTATTCATACCAAATTCTTCCATTCTATCTAGAATACTTAAAAATTCATTTTTATAATCTATAATGGCCTTCTCACTTAACCCATTTTGTTTAGAAATAGCAATATTATAAACAGTTGCAACCCAAACTCCTCGCATCTCTGCATAAGCATTGTTATATTCTTTAATAATTTCAACTAATTCGTTTGTGCCATAATGCCTTACGCCAGTTGGATTTTTAGTAGTCGTTAAAACTCTAGTTTCTTCCTGAGCTCCTACTACAAAAGGGCATAGTAAAAATAAGATCAAAGTTATAATGAATATTGGTTTTATAAAAATGTTCTTATAATTCATCTTTCACCTCTTTTTTATGATGTTTTAAAACATTAAAACACTGAGCATATTTTTTTCTTGATAAAGCCCCACGACATCTAGCCAAAGATGTATAGTAATCATAATAAGCAAAATCTTTGCTATTCATGGCAAACCATTGTGTATGTAAAGCCTTAGCCCATAAATCAAATCCTTTAGTTATATCAACATAAATGTAGGGATCAAAATCATTATCATCTTCCCAATTTTCACAAAAATAAACAGGAGCATAGTGGCGAAGCCCTTCTTGATTACCAATTACACCAGCAATGAATTGAGCATCTTGAACGATATAATGTGTATTATTGTGATCTTTATGCATACTAGAATGCCAATGTGTGACAATAATATCTGGTTTATACTTAACAATTATTTCCGCAACTTGTTTCCTTACTTCATCATTATTAGGAAGTTCTCCATCTGCATATTTTAACACTAAAGCCTCACCATTCATTAAATTCATAAATGCTTGAGCCTCATTTATTTTTTGTTTACGATATTCTGAAACCGATAAATGAGCAGGATTACCACGTTCACCTGCAGTTAAAGCAAGTGTAATATTTTTACCACCATCTAAAGCATTCGTCGCCATTAATCCCCCTGCTGTAAGTTCCATATCACCGATATGACCACCAATTGCTAAAATCGTTTTTCCCATTTTATTTATCCTTTCTATCTTATTTAAACTTGTAATAATTTGCCATTATATAATTTGCAATTTTACCTCTTGCCTCAATATGAGCGGAGATATTTCTTGTTGGATGAACACGATTAGTTAATAAACAAAAACCTATTTCATTACTTCTGTCAATAAAGATACTAGTTCCTGTAAAACCAGTATGATGAATTGTTTGATTACTAGTTAAATCACCACTTGAACTAGCAAAGCCTCCAATTAGCCACCCTAATCCTCTTATAGTGCCATTGCACATTACTCCACTTTTTTCATGAACTTGTGGTGTAAACATTAAATCAATGGTTGTTGGCGATAAAATTTGTTGATTATTATATTTACCATTATTTAAAATCATTTTAATAAAATGACTTACATCTTCAACTGTTGAAAAAACTCCAGCATGGCCTGCTACCCCGTTTAACAAAAAGGCCATTTCATCATGAACACTACCTTTAATGATTCCTTGATACAAATTATCATTTCTAAGTTCTGTTGGTGCACATCTATTAAGATCTTTAGGATTATATGTAGTATCAATCATATCTAACGGCAAGAATATTTTTTCTTTAATTACTTCATCTAATGGTTTTTTTTCTATTTTTTCTATAATCAACCCCAACAAAACATATCCCAAATCAGAATATTTAATTTTCGCACCAGTTTCATAGACCAATGGTGTAGAAAAAATTTTTTCATATACATCTTTAGCACTTTTCATTACTAAAAGTCCACTAATTCCTTCTGGAAGACCAGAAGTATGAGTTAGCAAATGCCAAATTGTAACTTGTTCATATGCAAACTGTGGTAAATAGTTTTGAACTTTAGAAGCAGTTCTAATCTTACCCTCTTCCATTAATTTAAAAATACAAGTTGTGGTAGCAAGAACTTTTGATAACGACGCCATATCATATATTGTATCAATAGTATTTTTTTGAATACTTGGAATTAAACTTTTATTACCTACACTTCCTAAATATGTCTGTTTTGGTGTCACAATAGCATAATTAGCACCTGGAAAAGCACCATTTTTTATTTCCTCTTCAATTATTTTTTTTAATTCTTGTAATTCTTTCATTTCTTATTGCAAATAAATTTTTATTTATGTTCAATTAAATAATAATTTTTCTTTCCCCTTCTTAATACTGTATATGTTTTACCAATAGCCTCATTCTTTCTAATAATAAATGCTAAATCTTTTTCTTGATTTCCATTTACTAAAACTGCACCACCATTTATAAAATCACGAGCTTCTCGTTTTGAGGAGGCTGCCTTTAAATTTACAAGAGCATCTATTAACAATATATCTTCTGATAATTCAATCTTCGGTAATTCTGCAAAAACCATTTCAATTTCTTCTTTTGAAAGATTCGCTATTTTTCCACTAAATAGAGCCTCACTTAATTTGACCGCTTGTTTATAACTTTCCTCACTATGAATCATTATTGTCATTTCTTTAGCAAGAGCCTTTTGAGCAACCCTCAAATGTGGTTCTTTATTAAATGATTCCTCTATTTTTTCAATTTCTTCTTTTGAAAGAAAAGTAAATTGTTTCAATTCTTTGATTACATCACTATCAGGAGTGTTAATCCAAAATTGGTAAAAAGCATATGGTGTTGTCTTTTTAGCATCAAGCCATATCGCACCCCCTTCGGTTTTTCCAAATTTAGTTCCGTCACTTTTTGTAAATAGTGGTACCGTAACACCATATGCTTCAGCATCAGCACCATGAATTTTTCTAATCAATTCAAGTCCTGATGTAATATTACCCCATTGATCTTGTCCACCAATCTGTAATGTACATCCTTCTTGAACAAACAAATGTTCAAAATCTAGTGCCTGTAAAATCTGATAAGAAAATTCTGTATATGATATTCCACTATCAAGCCTTGATTTAACAGTATCCTTATTTATCATATAATTTACATTAAAAAATTTACCATAATTTCTTAAAAAAGTCAAAATATCAATATTATAAGTCCAATCATAATTATTTACCATTTTACATTTAAATAATCTCTCAACTTGTTTATATAAACTATTAGCATTATAATTTAACTGTTCTTTGGTTAATAATTTTCTTTCAGCATTTGGTTTAGGATCACCAATTGATCCTGTTGCACCACCAATTAAGAAAATTGGTTTATGTCCATATTTTTCTAATCGTTTAGCAAAAATAAAGACTAATAAGTGACCAACATGCAAACTATCACCAGTTGGATCAGTTCCAAGATAAAAGGTTAATTTATCATTATTAATTTTATCTATAATTTTTTCATCAGTAATATTGTGAATTAATCCACGCCATTTTAATTCTTCAAATAAATTCATTGTAATTTTTTCTCCTTTTATAATAATAAAAAATCGTCCTTAAAAATATTTAAGGACGAAACAATCTAGTTCCGCGGTACCACCTTAATTCAAAAGTAATCTACAATTACTATTTGCACTTTGGAAAACTATAATCAAAAGTACTTTTGATATCCGATATAATTCAATTTCTTATTTGCTAAACTTTTCACCACCCAGCCTAGTCTCTAAATTTTTCCTTTAAGAAATCTACTATTTTGTAGATTGACGCCAAACAATGCTATAATCTACATTTTTATTTATTTCAATTTTTTCTTCTAATAATCCTTCATCTTTATCATCATTATGTTTAAAGTCATTATAATATTCTTCCTCTAACTCCGCCTCATGCATTAAATCAGTAAGTAAATCCATCGCGACTTCCCCAATTTCATAAATCGGTGTATTAATACAAGTTAGAGTTGGCCTTGATAATTCTGCATACTTAGTATTTTGAAACCCGATTACTTGTAATTCATCAGGAATTGAAATATGTAATTGTCTTGCTACATTGATAAAAGATACTGCCATTGAATCTCTTACAACAATTGCTACATCTGGATACTCATCTTTAAGAATTTCATAGTATGACTTTTCATTTAAATAAGTTTTTCCTGAAACATTAATAATTCGTGGTTCTAATCCAGCTTCTTTCATTGCAGTTTCATAACCTTGAACTTTTAAATCATTAACTGCATATTTCTTAATGGTGGAGATAATCCATATTTTTTTATTTCCTCTTTCAATCATCTCTTTAGTCATTTCATATGCAGCCTTTTTATAATCAATTGCTACAGATGGAATTTCAGGATCACTACATACTGTATTAGTTAAAACAACACTAACACTCGATTCTTTAATAATTTCTAAATATTCATCAGCAATTTCATCATTAATATATAAAATACCATCTACTCCAGAAGACATAACTGTACGCCAAAGTTCTTGTTCTTCATTAACTGGATTTTCACTATTACTACTATTATTAACAAATAATCTAATCAAATATCCTCTTCTAATAGCTGTAGCAGCAATTCCATCAACCATTCCAGCAATTGAACTACGCGTAAGTTCGGGAACAACAACAGCAACTGTTGTAGATTTTGAACTAGCTAATCCCTTAGCATTTAAATTAGGTTTATATCCTAGTTCTTTAATAATCCTCTCAATTTTTTCACGAGTAGCAGGTTTTACTTTTTCAGGATGATTGAGGACTCTTGAAACCGTAGCTAAAGATACACCAGCTGCCCCAGCAACATCATAAATCTTATTAGGACTTGTGCGTTTATCACCTTTCATAGCTTTACCTCATTTCATATTTACATTATATCACAAGTTGATTGAAATATCAAGATATTTTGCAAATTTTTATGAAAATTTATTTGGTATTTTCATATGTTAATTTTTTAATTAAACGATTTGTAACACCAGCCCCTAAGAAAACCCATACATCATCTAATTGACCAACTAATTTTAAACATTCATCATCATATCTATAAAAATAATTAAAGGATTTATCAATCTTTTTTTGCAAAATGTTATTTTTATTTTCTCTTTTTGAAGTAAAAACATCTAAAATATAAACTTTATCAAATTTTTTTAAAACTTTAATAAAATCATTTTTAAAATGAAGTGTTCTTTCATATGTATGTGGTTGAAAAATCACATTAATTTTCTTTGAAGGATACATAAGTTTTAAAGTTTCATATAAAGATTTAATTTCTGTTGGATGATGAGCATAATCATCAATAATCGTGCTATTTTTAAATTGATAAGTTGAAAGTCTTCGTTTAGGCAATTTTCCTTCATCGCTTAAATAAGGCCTTTTTTTCAACAGAATTGCTACCATATAACTAGAAACATAATTATAAATCATATGGCGCCCTAAATAAGGAACTTTTAAATAAATATTGTTTTGATATGTAACCTGAATATAATACCCTTTTGTAGTGGTACTAAGAATTTTGATTTGAATATCATTTTTTTTATTAAATCCATAGGTTAATTTCTTGGAATGTTTGATTCTTTTACCCCAATAATCATCACCATTTACTAAAACCATTTTAGATTGATTTGCTAATTTTTGAAAAGATTGAAATAATTGTTTTTCGCTTTTATAAAAGTCCGTATGATCTAACTCAATATTAGTAATTATTAGCAATTCTGGATGGTAACTTAAAAAATGTTCTTTATATTCGCAAGCCTCTAAAACTAGTAAATCCGTATCAAAACTTCCACCTTCACCATCACCAATGATATAGTTACATTCTTTTTTTAAAAAATCAACAAGCAAAAAAGAAGTTGTTGTTTTGCCATGAGTTCCCGAACATGCAATAATTTTTTTATTTAATTTTTGGCCAATAAATTCATGATAATATAAATAATCATTCTTTTGATTAATTATTTCATCTACTTCTACGTTATTTTTATCAAAAGCATTGCCAATAATATAAAAATAATCCTTTGTAATATTCACACGATTAAATGATTTAATTTCAATTTTTTGTTCTTTTAAGGCATCTTCGGTAAAATAATATTCATCTACATCACTTCCAACTACTTCATTTCCTTCTTCTTTTAACAATTTTGCAAGACTTGACATCCCTGTTCCTTTAATGCCAACTAAATAATATTTATTAATGCTTTGCATTTTATCACCTACTTTAATCTATGACAATAGTCTACAATTGGTGATATTTTATTCTTTATAATTATTTAATAATACATTTATCTATTGTTAATAGCATCAATTGGTCTTTTATTTGCAATAAAATAAACAGGAACAAAACTAGATACTAACGCAACTAAAATAGATATACCAAAAACTAATATTATTTGTAAAATTCCAGGATTCAAAATAGTGATCAATAAATTATAATTTTTTCTTAGAGTCGTGTTGATGAAAAAAACAACAATAAATAAAGAAAGATTAGCCAAAATAGCATTAATAATTGCAATAATCAAACTCTCACTAAAGAAAATTTTAAATACATCTTTGCTTCTAGCTCCTACTGCTCTTAAAATTCCAATTTCTCTTTTTTTATGATTAATTGAGATTGTTATAAAATTTAATAATAAGAGGGATGCAAAAATTGCAAAACCAAGTCCAATATACAAAAAGATTTTTGAACAAATTTCAAAAATTGAATTAATTTCTGTTAATGTTTTTACAACCTCATTATTTAAAATAAATATAGTTTCTCCTGCTTTTGTAATTGGTTGATAATTATACTCAACAAGTTTTTTTATTTCCTTATCCGATGTTGGCATTTTATCAAAAACATATTTATATATACCATCATCAATATTAATGTAATTATTAAATAATTCTTCATCATTAATAACAACGATTTCTGAATAATCTGTAACACCTACAACTTTATAACTCGTATTATAATAATCACGATTACTATAATAATTAATATTAATAAATAGTTGATTGGCATATTCGTCAATTTTATTATTATAAAATGCAATCTTTTCTGTTAATTCAAAATCAAAATTTTCAAATATATTATTCATTATTTGATTTATTTTATCTACGTCTTCACCTGATGAGGCATAAGAATTATCTTGAAAAACTTTAAATATATAAAGAATCTTTTCATTTTCTAAGGAATCCACACTATAATCGTTATTAAATGTCTTAGATATTTCTAAATTGTTTTCATCAAAAAGTTGAACCATTTCATCTTTATGCATTGAATATAAATAATAATCATAATCATCAAATGACAAAAATCTATTCATCACTTTAGAATATTTTTCATCATGCGTATTTAAATTAAGACCACTAAAAAAATCAATCATATCCATAACTGAATATGGTAATAAAATCTCTTTATCATTTAAAAAGTCATTACCATTTTCTTTACTATTAACAATTTTATTGTAAGAAAACCATTGGTTATTAAATTCTATTTCTAACGTATTATTGCTATTTGGATACATTTTATTAAGATTATCAATCATAGTATCTTTTACAAAGAAAAGTAAATGAGGACCATTTTCTAAATAAGAATTTAATAATTGCATTTTCATATAATCACCAATGGAATCACCTTTTAAATTTTGATATTCACTAATATCTGCTTTTGTATCTATAACACCGACAATTTTCATCTTTACTCCAAAAATCGAAATTTCTAAATTAATAGCACTCTCAAGATTCTTTTTTTCTATACCATTAAAATCTCTAATTCCATATTTTTTTATAGTATCTTCAATTAATTTAGTTATCACTATTTCATCATCATTTTTTGGTAAAGAACCATTTAAACTAAAGTTATATTTATTAATAAAATTTATATCAATAGAAGTAAATCCATTAAAATTACTAATTTGTTCTAAATAAATATCTTTAAAATCAAGATAATTTAAACTAGGCATCTCATATTTTTGAAAAGTCCCATATACTTTTGTAAAATCAAGACTAATATCATTTGATATTTTTTGAAAATCTTCATCAGTCATTAAACTATTTTCTATATAAAAATCACCATTTGTTTCACTATAGGAAAAACTTTTTTGTTTTGAAAAAGTCGCATATTCAATTTTAGAATCTACAATTGAATTGACAGTTGTCTTTACATTATCATAACTGCTCATTGTGTTTGCAAGTCCAAACATCATAAAAGCTAAAAAGGAAAGAAAAATAGTTAAAGCTAGTCTAAATTTCTTAATTTTTAAACTTGATGCCCCCATTTTAAAAGCTTTTTTAAATCCTAATTTGGATTTGATTGTTTTGTAAATCTCATCTTGAATTACTATTTTATCTTGATTCGTATCTATAAATTTGTACAATCCCTCATCACTTAGATTCATTATTGTTTTAATTTTTTTATTGTTTTCATTATCAATAGAAATTATTACATCACTTTTAGCTGTTTTTATATAGTCCTTAATTTTAACAAAATCTTCATCTTTTAAAATATAACCACTATCAATTTTAATAATTTTATTATCAATAATATTGACACCTTCTTGATTTTGGGTTTTAACAATTGTTTTTTCCACATCGCTTATGACTTTACCATCTTTTAATTCAATTATTCTATCTGCATATTGCTCAGCAAATTCACGATCATGAGAAACAACCAAAACTAATTTATCATGAGATAATTTTTTAAGTGTATCAAAAATTTGTTTACCTGTTTTACTATCAAGTGCCCCCGTTGGTTCATCAGCCATAATAATTTGAGGATTTTTTATTAATGCTCTAGCAATGGCAACTCGTTGCTTTTGACCACCAGATAATTCATTGGGCTTTCTCTTAGCCAATCCTACTAAATCAACTTGATTTAAAATATTATCGATTTCCTCGTTTGTAGCCTTTCGACCTTGTAATTCAATTGCAAGAGCAATGTTTTCTGCAATACTAAATTCATTTAAAATATTATATTCTTGAAAGATAAAACCCAAATAAGTATTTCGATAACTATCAAAATCACTTTGAGAAAAATCTTTACTTGATTTACCATTAATAATTATTTCACCAGAATCAACTCTATCAAGTCCACCTAAAACATTTAAAAGAGTTGATTTACCAGCTCCACTTTTACCAAGTAAAAAAACCATTCCAACTTTATCAATTTTCAAAGAAACATCATCTAAAGCTTTTACTTCAATTCCATTTTTGACTGTATATTTTTTAAATAAATTTCTTACTTCAATCATATTAATCCTCCAATAAAAGTATTAATTTTAAATAATATTTATTATTATACACTATTTTACTTTTATTGTCTATATTATGATTTATAAAAAAGATGACAAAAGTTTTTTTGTCATCTTTTTTTCCATTTTAATTATCATTTTTAATAAACTTAGCATATAAAGTAATATTATGATAAATGTTAGTTGGTAAATATTCTAAAGCTTCACCTTCAAAATTCTCATTATCGAACCATCCTATAAAAGTATATCCATCCATTGTTAAATTTGTAGGTAAACTAAGCCCTTCTTCCCAATCATACGTATAAATAAAAGTATTATCTCCTAAATTCACAACATATGGAATACGATCATAAAACTCTGGAATATGTCCTTTTGATATAAAATATGAAGGTAAAGTATCTTTATCATAATAGAAAAATTTTGCAGTATCAACAACTGAAGCCCAAGCTGATGCTAAAAAATCACTACCAGTTCCTTCAGGATCATCAGGACCATTGGTATAACCTTCATCAAGACGCCACCAATAAAAAAAGTCTTGAATAAAATATATAAATTCTACATATTTATTATTTTCTAAACAATATCCAATAAACCCATCCTCTGCTGTTTGGTTATTAATATTGCCACCAACATCAATTCTTAAATAAAATTGACCAAGTAAGTTACCAACATTACTCATACCAGCAGCACCACCAGTATAACTTCCACAAATTGATAAAAATGTTTCTAAATCATTTACTCCTCTATCAGTTAAATAATTTTCTCTTTGACGATAATCAACAATATAATAATAAAAATCTGTAAAAAAAGCCAAAAAAAGTTGATGTTTATCAGCAAATACTTCATTTCCTAAAACATAGTTGATGCTATATAATTGTTTTTCCCAAACTGCAGTTAAATTTAAATCTTCTTCATAACTGATTGGAATCGTAAAATGTACACGAATTGTATTATTAGGGCTCTCACTCCAACCTTTAAAAAGATAACCATTTTTGCTTGGAACGGGAAGTACTTTTCCTTCTCCTAAATAATATGAAGTATCATAATCATCTGGCATTATACCGCCATTAGCATTATACGAAATTTGATATATTCGTTCCCATTTAGCATATAAGGTTATATTATGCATAGTACCCTTTTCGATTTTGGTTACTGCTTCACCAGAAAAATCAGTAGTTTGATACCATCCTCTAAAAATATAATTATTTTTGCTTGGAATCGGTAATATAATTTCATCTTCTTTTGTAAACTTAATTTTATTTTCTGTTTCTAAACTACCTTCATTAAGAATAAGATTAACTTCGTAAATATCTTGCCATTTAGCATATAAGGTTATATTATGCATAGTACCCTTTTCAATTTTGGTCACTGCTTCACCTAAAAAATCAACATTTTGATACCAACCATCAAAATTAGCATTCTTTTTAGTAGGAATTGGCAAAATAATCTCATCTTCTTTAGTAAACTCTATAGTGTTTTCTTCAATTTGACCACCATTTAAAATTAAACTGAGATAATAGATTTCACTCCATTTCGCATAAAGATTAAGATCTTTTTGACAAGTGCCAACAATTTCAGTTACTATTTCGCCACTAAAATCACTATTATAATACCAACCATCAAATTTATATCCAATTTTCCAAGGAGAATCTAAAGTAAATTTATCACTAGTTTTAAATGTTAATGGTAAATCTAGTCCTTGACCACCATTAAGATGATAAGTAATAGTATATATTTCATTATCATCATTATTATCTTTACAGCCACTAAATCCTAATATTAAAAATATTCCCCATATTATTAAAAACCAACTTGATATGCTTTTTAGCTTAATTTTCATATTCCTTTTTCCCTTTCTTATAAAAAATAAAAACCTTTCACTTTATTATAACATAAGTAAAAGGTTTTTTCAATTTTGAATGCATTATTTTAATACTTCTCCAAATAAATGCCACGAATATGCTTTCGTTATTTTCACATTAATCAAGTCACCGATTTGGCAAGGTCTCTCATCACTATCATTAAAATTAACAAGCATATTTTGTTTTGTATATCCAGTTAACATATTCTTATTATTTTTACTTGGCCCTTCAACTAAAACTTCTACAATTTTATTTTCATATTTTTTATGACCCTTTAAAGCATAAGCGTTAACAACTTCATTCAAAGTTTCTAATCTTTGATGTTTTTCTTCTTCAGTTAAAAGATTTTCATATTTAGCAGCAGGTGTACCTTCTCGTGGTGAATAAATAAAAGTGTAAGCTCCATCAAATTCAACCTCTTTTACAAGTTCAATTGTTTGTAAAAATTGTTCTTGCGTTTCTCCAGGAAAAGCAACAATAATATCTGTTGTAAAAGAAATATCAGGAATTAATTGTTTTAACTTATTAATTTTAGATAAATATTCTTCTTTAGTATATTTTCTATTCATTCTTTTTAAGATTTCATTACTACCAGACTGAACAGGAAGATGAAGATGTGGCATAATATTTCCCCCTAAAGCCATTACTTCAATAGTGGCATCATCTAAATCTCGTGGATGAGATGTTGTAAATCTTAATCTTTTAATACTTGTTTTATTTAAATCTTTTAATAAATTTGAGAAAGTATAATTTAAATCGGTAAAATCTTTACCATAAGCATTCACATTTTGCCCCAATAATGTTACTTCAACATATCCATTTTGAGCCAAGTTTTCTACCTCGTTGATAATATCTTGGGGTCTACGCGATCTTTCTTTTCCTCTTGTGTATGGTACAATACAATATGTGCAAAATTCATCGCAACCATACATAATATTAACCCAAGCTTTTTTTTGGTGTTCACGAACCATAGGAATATTTTCATAAATATCTCCTTCAACTGATAAAACATCAATAACTTTTTTTTGATTCATAATAGCATCATATAAATATTCTGGTAAAGATGCAATATTATGAGTGCCAAAAACTATATTTATTTGAGGAAATTTTTTCTTAATAGTAATTATTGTCTTTTCTTCTTGTGGCATACATCCACAAATTCCTATTATCATATTTGGTTTTCTTTTTTTAAATTGATTGAATCTACCTAACTCACCATAAACTCTTTCTTCGGCATTTTCTCTAATTGCGCAAGTATTAAACAGAACAAAATCTGCCTCTAATTCATTTTTTGTCTTTTCAAATCCTAATAGTTCTAAAATTCCCGCTATCTTTTCACTATCTGCAAGATTACCTTGGCATCCATAAGTTTTTAACATATAATGCTTGCCTAATCCTAGATTTAAATATTTAGAATTTAAAATAAATTGATTAATTTCAATATTATTTCTTTTACGCATTCTTGCCTCTTTTAAAGAAGGTTCAACCATTGTAATATATTTTTCTTCATTTATTTTTAATTTATTTGCCATATTAATTTTTCTTTCTATTTATATATTTTTAGATATTCTTCGTTTGTCATACCAAAAATAAGTTTATCAAATATTTTACCATCATACCTTACATAACCACTTCTAGCAATTCCCTCTTTGATAAAACCAAGTTTTTCACATACTCTTTGTGATTGATAATTATCAACAAAAGTTCCTACTTCAATTCTTTTTAACTCTAAAAATTCAAAAGCATAGGATATAACTTCGCGCGCTGCTTCAGTGGCAAAACCACATCCCCAAAAAGCAGGATTAATAGAATAGCCCAATTCTGCTTTAAAGCGATAAATGTAATTATATAATTCTATAGTTCCAATCATTTTATTAGAACTTTTTAAGACAATTGCCCAACTACCGAGTTCATATGGTGTTTTAATTGTTGTCATTGTCTTAATAACTGATATTGTTTCTTGAACTGATGAATGTGGAGGCCAACCAGCAGTTGGTCCAACATATGGTGTTTTGGCATATTCATACATATCATCCGCATCTAAAATTGATAAGGGTCTAATAATCAAACGTTGTGTATATAAAGTTGGTAATTCCATATACCCTCCTAAGTAAGTAAAAAGTTGGCAAAGCCAACTTATTTACGAGATTCTACAATTAATTTAATCGCAGTGCGCTCCTCACCATCAATGACAATGTCACTAAAAGCTGGCACACAGATTAAATCTTTGCCAGTTGGCGCGACATAACCTCTTGCAATTGCAATAGCTTTAATAGCTTGATTTAAAGATCCTGCTCCAACAGCTTGAATTTCAACTGTTTGTTTTTCTCGAAAGGCATTAGCTAGTGCCCCTGCAACTGAATTTGGTTTTGATTTTGATGAAACTTTTAATACTTCCATTTTTATGGTCCCCCCCTAGTAAAATTTATTGTACTGCATTTAATCCTATTCATCAATTATGAATTATATGCCTACATTTATTATTTTATCATATTTACAATCTCGAAATTTGTCACTTTATGATTTGTTTCATTAATTTCCACAATTAATCCATTAAATTGTTTTCTTCCTGTTTCCATAGGAATATGCCTAACTGGAAGACCAGTTATAAATCTTTTAATAATTGTCTCTTTTTCTACTCCGATAACGCCATCTAAAGCTCCTGTCATACCCAAATCAGTCATATACATCGTACCTTTGGGAAGTATATGAGCATCATTCGTTTGTACATGAGTATGTGTGCCAACAATTATATTTACTCTCCCATCAAAGTGATGCGCAAAAGCAATTTTTTCACTTGTTGCCTCACCATGAAAATCACAAATATAAATATCACTATCTATTTTAGATAATAAATCTTCTGTGGTTTCAAATGGACAATCAAGTGAGGTATTCATAAAGGTTCTTCCCATTACTTGAAAAATAGTAATTTTTAAATTATTATAATTAATTGTTACAAAACCTTTTCCTGGCACCCCTTTTGGATAATTTAATGGTCTTATTAAATTTTTAGCATCATCAATAAAATTAAAAATATCATGATTTGCAAAAGAATGATTACCCAAAGTAACAACATTTATATGGTGTTCTAATAAAAATTTATAATAATTATTTGTAATACCATTACCATGAGCAATATTCTCACCATTTGCAATAATGAAATTAATACCTTTAGAATTTTTGATATCTTCTAAATGCTTATCAATCATTTCACGACCAGCCATACTAAAGATATCACCAATAAGCAATATTTTCATGTTTTATATCACTTTCTAACGTGCTACTTCTTGCACTCTTGTCTCTCTTATCACTGTTACTTTTATTGTACCTGGATAATTCATCGTTGTTTCAATTTTATTTTTTATGTCTCTAGCAAGTTTATATGCTTCTGCATCTGTAATTTCTTCGGGTTTAACAATAATTCGAACTTCCCGTCCTGCTTGTAAAGCGTAAGTTTTATCAACACCCTTAAATTCATTACTTAATTCTTCTAATTGTTGTAATCGTTTAATATAATTATCAAGAGATTCACTACGAGCACCAGGACGTGCAGCTGAAAGGGTATCGGCTGCCGCAACCAAATGTGAGATTACATTATCCGCTTCAACGTCACCATGGTGAGAAGCAATAGCATTAATTACAATAGGATTCTCTCTAAATTTAGTTGCAATTTCTACACCTATATCAACATGACTTCCCTCTTGTTCATGATCAGTTGATTTACCAATATCATGGAGTAAACCAGCTCGCCTTGCAAGAATTTCATCCTCTCCAATTTCGACTGCTAATTTACCGGCTAAGAACGCAACTTCTTTTGAATGTGCAAGCGCATTTTGACCATAACTTGTTCTAAAACGTAAACGACCAATTAATTTTATTAGTTCAGGATGAATCTTACCAATACCCGTTTCAAATACTGCTTTTTCTCCTTCTTCTCTAATTTCATTTTCTAATTCTTTCGTACATTTACTGTAGACTTCTTCAATTCTAGGTGGTTGAATTCTACCATCTGTTACTAAAATTTCTAAAGTTCTTCTAGCAATTTCCCTTCTAATTGGATCAAAACATGATATAACAACAGAATCTGGTGTATCATCAATGATTAAATCAACACCTGTTACTGCCTCAATTGCTCTAATATTACGACCTTCACGCCCAATAATGCGACCTTTCATTTCATCATTTGGCAACGAAACAACAGATACTGTTTTTTCTTGAACTGTTTCATTTGCATACTGATGAATAGCATTTGCTAAAATAACTTGTGATTTATAACTAGCCTCATATTTTGCTTTTTCAGTTTCATCTTTGACATAAATTGCCATTTCCATTGACATTTCTTCTTCTAACCTTTTAAATACTATATCTCTTGCTTGTTCCTGATTTAAGCCTGCAATTTCCATTAATTTTTGTTCTTGTTCGCTAATTAATTCTTCTATTCTATTATTACGTTTTTCAACATCAGCAATTCTTTGTTCTAATTTATTTTCTTTAGTAATTAGACTGCTTTCACGCTTATCAAGATTATCAGATCGATTTTCTAGATTAGTTTCTCTTCGATCTAATTTTTTTGCCTCTTCTTGAAGTTCTGCTTTTTTACTAGAGATTTCTTTTTCCATCGCCATTTTATTTTCAGCAATCTCTTTTTTTGCTTCCTTAATTAAATCTCTTTTTTGAGCTTGTCCTTCCTTTTCAGCATCCTCAATAATTTTCGCTGCTTCTTTTCCTAGGCGTTCATATTTGGTTTCAATATTTTGTTTTCCACGATTATATGCAACAAACCAAGCTATTACAGCACCTATAATGAGCGCAATAACACATAGAAGAATACAAACTCCTAATTTAATTTCCATAAATTAATTTGTCTCCTTCTAATTTTTTATTATTCGTAATGTAAATTATATATATTAGTGTATTTACACATAATTTCTTACTGATTTATTATATCAAAAAATGGCTTATTTGTCAATTAATATAAAGTGAGAGTTATAATATAAATGTAAAATTAAATCATTTTATGTTTAATTTTATTTTTTGACAAATTATTATTTATTTGATAAAATAATTTTATTGATATGATTATTATGGGTGAATTTATGATTAAATATCCAAACCAAATGAAAAAAATTCCTACAAAATTAGAAAAGAAAAAAAGAAATCTAAAAAAAGCTAATTTAGGTACTGATTTTGAAACAAAATTAAATAATAGTAACAATTACTATCTTAGTGCTAATATAGCTTCTATTTACAAAAAACCAACACCAATTCAGGTAGTTAGAGTTGATTATCCCGCTAGGAATAAGGCGAAAATTGTCGAAGCATATTATAGAACACCATCAACTACTGATTATAATGGTATTTATAAAGGGTATCATATTGATTTTGAAGCAAAATGTTGTCATAGTAAAAGTTTCTCTTTTGCTCATATTTTTAAACACCAAATTGAACACTTAGTAACTGTTGATAAAATGGGGGGAATTGCTTTTTTATTAATTGAATTTCCCCTTTATAATGAAGTTTTTCTTTTACCTGCAAATATTTTATATAAAAAATATCTTTTATCTTTAAATGGTGGCAAAAAAAGTATTAGTTACTTAGATTTTAAAAATGAAGGTTTTTTAGTGCAAGAAGGAATTTTACCAGAAATCAATTATCTAGCAGTTGTTGATTTATTAATCTCAAAAAATAAAAATAGTACAAACTAATTTTTTAGTTTGTACTATTTTTTAATCTATTGTTGCACCAAAAGGAATTAATGCAAGAGTACCAAATTTAAATGCTTGAATACCAAAAGGAATACCGATTATTGTTATACATAATATAACACCTGATGCGATATATCCTAAAAACATTTCCCAACCAAAGAAAATTAACCATAATACATTTGCGACAGGGTGTTTACTAAAATTTAAATTAACAGTTTTACCAAATGGAGCTAACGTAATAGTTGCAAATTTAAAACATTGTTTACCAAATGGAATACCAATTATTGTTATACATAAAATAATTCCTAATAAAAACCATAATATAGCTGTTATAATGCCTCCAGTAATAATCCATATAATATTACCTAATACACTTAAGCATCCGTTTTTTTTACTATTTGCCATAATTTTATCTCCTTCTTAAATTATTTAGTACCAAATATTCGATCGCCACAATCTCCAAGTCCTGGAACAATATACCCTTTTTCATTCAATCTATCATCTTTTGATGCAAGATAAATATCAACATCAGGGTGATGTTCCTTAAGATAATTTATTCCTTGATCTACCCCAACAATTCCCATATAAATTATTTTTTTAGCTCCATGAGATTTTAAAATATTGATTGCGGCAACAGCTGAACCACCAGTAGCAAGCATTGGATCAACTAAAAAAACAATTGCATTTGGCAAGGTTGGAGGAAACTTAGCATAATAAAGTTGAGGTTCTAAAGTTTCTTCATTTCGATACAACCCAATATGCCCAACCTTCGCAGTAGGAATCAAACTATGAATTCCATCCACCATCCCAATTCCTGCTCTTAATATTGGTACAATAACCACTTCACAATCCAACATATATGTTGTTGCAAGAGAAATTGGGGTTTTAGTTTTAACTTCTTTTAATGGTAAATTTCTTGTAGCCTCAAACGCCATAAGATTAGCAATCTCATTTACTGATTGACGAAAATCTTTAGTATTTGTATTTTCATCACGGATTATTGAAAGTTTATGATGAATTAATGGATGATTAAATATTGTAACTTTTGACATTTTATACCTCTTCTAATATTTTTACCTCATTTTAATAAAAAATACTATGGTAACCCATAGTATTTTAACCAAGAATTTTTTCACGAACTTTTTGTTCTATTTCCTTGGCTAGTTCTGGGTTTTGTCTTAATACTTCCTTAACAGTTTCACGACCTTGACCTAAACGTTCTCCATTATATGAAAACCAAGAACCAGATTTTTCAACAATATCTAAATTAGTTGCAAGATCTAAGACTTCTCCTTCATAAGATATTCCTTTACCATATATTAAATCAACTTCAGCAATTTTAAATGGTGGAGCTACTTTATTTTTTACTACCTTTATTCTTGTTAAATTACCAATTGCTTCTGTTCCTTGCTTTATTTGATCAACTCTCCTAATATCAAGACGAATTGTCGAATAAAATTTTAGAGCTCGTCCACCTGATGTTGTTTCAGGACTACCAAATAAAACACCAACTTTTTCACGGATTTGATTAATAAAAATCGCAACTGTTTTACTTTTATTAATAATACCAGCAAGTTTTCGCATTGCTTGACTCATAAGTCTTGCTTGTAAACCGACATGACTATCACCCATATCTCCTTCAATTTCTGCCTTTGGAACGAGTGCCGCAACAGAATCTATCACAATAATATCAATAACATTACTTCTAACAAGCGCTTCAACAATTTCAAGAGCTTGTTCTCCATTATCTGGTTGTGACAAAATTAAGTTATCAGTGTCAACGCCAAGAGCTTTTGCATATGTAGGATCAAGAGCGTGCTCAGCATCAATAAAGGCAGCATAACCTCCTTTTTTTTGTGCTTCAGCAATCGCATGAAGTGCAAAGGTTGTTTTACCACTTGATTCAGGACCAAATACTTCTATAATTCTCCCTTTAGGATAGCCACCAACACCAAGAGCCATATCTAGAGCAATTGAACCAGAAGGTATAACTTCAATCTTTTCTTGATTGGCATCACCAAGTTTCATAATTGATCCCTTACCATAAGCTTTTTCAATTGTTTTTAAAGCATCTGCTAAGGCCTTCTCTTTTGCAGAATCCTTAGGTGTTTCTATATCATCTATTTTTAATTGTTTTGCTTTTTCAGCCATATAATTCTCCTATTTTTTTAGTTTCTTTTTAGTTTCTTTTAGCACATCAATATTTTTAGCAATATAATCATAGCCACTAAAAATTGTAACAGCTAACATTGCCACAATTAAAATTTTTGCTACAATATCATACCATGTTGCAATATTATATAAATTACTACCTTCAACATATACAGCACCACCAGCAAATAAAAAGATAATTGTAATAAATTGTAAAGTTGTTTTTATTTTACCATACCAACTTGCAGCAATAACTTTTCCTTGACCAGCAGCAAGCAACCTTATTCCTGTTACCATAAATTCTCTTGCTAAAATTATAATTACCATCCACCAACAAAGTAGTTTAGGAGCAACACCACCTGATAAGATTTGATTTTGTGCATTTTGCTCTAATAAAATAATAAAACCTGTGCATGTTAATAATTTGTCAGCAAGCGGATCTAAAAATTTGCCAAGATTAGTCACTAAATTTTTTTTCCTTGCGATTTGTCCATCAAAAAAATCAGTCATTGCACCAACAAATATCAATAATAATACAATAAAATTTGCTTGTGATAAATTATGCCATAATATCCAATTTTCCCTAAGGGGTCTTATCGAATAAATAATCATTATAATTGGTATTAATAGCATTCTAAAAATAGTTAATTTATTTGGTAAATTCATATTCGTACCTCTTTGAATAAAATTATATCATAAAAAGAAGTCTTTCGCAAGTTTTAAAGCTTATTTTCCTTTTCAAGTTTTTTAAAAATTTTGCTGTTTTTTGCTAAATAAAAACACCTATTTTAAAATAAAAATAGGTGCAAAACAATAAATATTTTTAGTTTAATAATTTATTTTAAGCATCAACAATCCCCTGATAATAAAGTCTAGCATAAAAACCACCTTTTGCAAGCAATTCTTTGTGATTACCAATTTCCATAATATGACCACTTTTCATTACAATAATCTTATCAGCTTCTTGAATCGTTGATAAACGATGTGCAATAATAAAACTTGTTCTACCATTCATCATATAATGAAAAGCATCAACAATTTTCTTTTCTGTTCTTGTATCTATTGATGAGGTAGCCTCATCTAAAATAACCATATCTGGCTTCAACATCATAAGTCTAGCAATTGTAATTAACTGTTTTTCCCCTTGTGATAAGCCACTATTAGCACTAATAATTGTATCATAACCATTTGGTAATCTCTTGATAAAACTATGAGCATGTGCAAGTTTAGCCGCTTTCACAACTTCCTCAAAAGAAGCATCTTGTTTAGCATAAGCAATATTGTCTTTAACTGTTCCCTTAAAAATCCATGTATCTTGTAATACTAACCCATACGCCTGTCTTAAGTTATCCTTTTTAATATCTAAAGTATTTATATCATCAATATAAATAGTACCACTTACTGGGTCATAATATCTTAAAAGAAGATTTATCATTGTTGTCTTACCACATCCAGTTGGACCAACAATGGCTACTTTTTCACCTTTTTCAATTGTTAAATTAAAATCAGTAATAAGAGGTTGATTCTTTTGATAAGAAAAGTTAACATTCACAAACTTTATACTATCAACTGGTAAATCAATTTCCTTTAATCCATCATCTATTTCATCATTGACGTCTAATAAATGAACAATTCTTTTAAATGAAGCAAAGGCTGATTGTACCTCACTTACCACCCCTGATATCTCATTAAAGGGTTTAGTATACTGGTTTGCATAAGATAAAAATGAAGAAAGCATCCCAACACTAAATGAAAGCGGATCTTTAACCACAAAAACGGCTCCAACAATTCCAACCAAAGCATATACAAGACCATTCACAAATCTTGTAGAAGGATTTGTCGTTGAAGAAATAAATTGAGCATGAATTCCTATTTTATATAAATCTTGGTTAATTTGTTCAAACTTCTGAATTGCCCTTTCTTCATAACAAAAACTTTTTATATTTTTTTGATTTGTAACCATTTCTAAAATATAGCCACTTAATTCACCCTTTATTTTGGCTTGTTTAGTAAAATAATCATGGGACTTTTTAGAAATAAACCAAGCTACAAACAAAGATAGTGGTGTCACTAAAATAACAATCAAGGCAACTTCCCACTTAATTAAAAACATAAATAACAATGTGGCAATAATCATAATGATTCCCCTATATAGTTGCTTAAATCCTTGCAAAAGACCATCTGATACTTGCTCAATATCTGAAATAATTAAACTCACCATATCACCATGGCGATGGCTATCAATATAGGAAAGTGGTAAATGTAAAATTTTATTAAAAACCTCACATCTTAAATTCATTACCACTTTTTCACATACAAAAGACATCATATATTCATATAAATAACCAAAGATATTGCCTACAATTATGCAAAGAAAAATGAAAAATAAAACTTTATCTATCTGTTCAAAATTAACATTATTAGAACCTATAATAAAATCAATAGCCTCTCCAATTAAAATAGGAATTAAAAGCGTTGCAACTACATTTATTAAAGCAAAAATTAAAATAACAAAAATGAAAAATAGATATCCTTTTAAATAATGTAATAATTTTTTAAACATTTTTTTCGCCCCCAACTTCTTTTTGTGAAGAGCAAATTTCTTGATACACTACACAGTCTCTTAACAATTCATTATGGGTACCGATTCCCTCAATTTTTCCATCATCTAAAACAATAATTTTATCAGCATCTTTTAGAGAACTTGCCCGTTGTGAAATAATAATTGTTGTTAAATCTTTAGAATAATTCTTAATGTTCTCTCTAACTGCAGCATCAGTCATATAATCAAGAGCACTAGTAGAATCATCTAAAATTAAAATATTTGGTCTTTTCACTATGGCTTGAGCAATGGTAATTCTTTGTTTTTGTCCACCCGAATAATTCCTACCATTTTCTTCTACTAATGCATCTAATCCACCTTTTTCCATAACAAAATCAAAGGCTTTAGCAACCCTTAAGGCCGCAATCATCTCATCATCTGTTGCATTATTATTTGCCATTTGAAGATTAGTTCTAATCGTTCCTTTAAATAAAACAGCTTTTTGATGAACCAATCCTATCGATTTTCTTAAAATATTAAGATTATACTCTTGTAAATTTTTACCACTTAAATATATCTTGCCTACAGTTGGATCATAAAATCTCTCAATTAATTTTATAAGGGTACTTTTACCAGAACCCGTGCCGCCAATGATGCCAATTGTTGCACCTCGCTTAATGCTAAAATCAATATTATGAATCGATGTTTCAGTTATATCATCATAAGCAAAGGAGACATTTTTAAATTCAATAATATTTTCATTATCTAAATTTACTATAGACTCTTTTCCATTTTTTATCGAACTATTTAAACTAAGAAGAGCATCACATCTTTTAAGTGAAGCATACGCTTTCGTAAAAATAACAACTAAGTTACTAACTACAATTAAAGCAAGGAGAATCTGATTCATATAATTCACAAGAGCAATAACCTCACCTTGTAATAAATTACCTCCATTTACCATTTTACTACCAAAATAAATAATCGCAATAATTGCAATATTCGTAATAATCGAAGTTAAAGGATTTAATAAAGATGATATTTTAGCAATTGAAAGAGCTTCCTTTTGATAACTTTTGGCCTCTTTGATGAATCGATCTTTCTCTTTTTCTTGCATTGCAAATCCTCTGACTTCCCGTGAACCTTTTAAATTTTCACTTGATACAATACTTAAATCATCCAATTTATTTTGAACTTTGGTATATTTTTTAGAACTAACTTTAATAATAAAATACAAAATAATTGAAATTAAAATAATCATAATTAAAAATATTAAACCAATTTTAAAATTAATAATCATTGAAGCAATTAAACTTCCAAGCACCAAAAAAGGAGCTCTAACCACAAGTCTAATCAACATCGCAACAGCTAATTGTAACTGATTGATATCATTTGTCATAATATTAACCAAAGCATCGCTACCTACATTATCTAATTCTTTTTCTGATAAACTATTTATTTTTTTAAAAATAGCATTTCTTAAAAGAGTTCCGTACCCTTGAGAAGCCCTAGATGCACTAAATTGACAAACAAGAGAACTTGCAAGACCTAAAATACCTAAAATAATAATAATAATACCAACAATATAGATATATTTAAGATCACCACCACGATTTTTAATTCCCTCGTCAATAATTAAGGCCATTAAAATAGGAACAATTAATTCAAAAACAGCTTCAATAAATTTAAATATTGGACCTATGATTAATCTTTTGGTAAACGGTTTTAAATAACTTATACAACGTTCTTGTTTCATATCAATACCTTTCTTTCTTGTACTATTATATCATTTTTATCTTAATTTGACTATCCATTTACTTATAGGATATACTATAAAGAAAAGTTGTAAGTCTCAACCTATAAGTTAAAATACTTACAACTTTTCTTTACTAATTATTTATATTCATTTTTTTAAATAGTTTTTCTCAAAATAAGTTCCATTGGCTGTTTAAAATCACCATCATTAATAAGCAACCCACCACAATCTTGATATCCTAATTTACGATAAAAATGTTGCGCTTTTTCATCAACTTGTGTAGAGGTCAAAACTATCTTATGCCCTTGTAGTTTCATTTCGTTTTCCCAAAACTCCATCATCTTTTTACCATAACCCTTATTTTGAAAGTTCTTATCAATTAAAAGCATCGTACAAAAAGGAATATTATCCCAAAAAAAATTATATCGCAAAAGACCAATTGCCTTATCATCATTTAATAAAACATAGCCTTCTTTATTTTCAACTTTTTTTCTAAATTCTTGTTGAGGCAAATGTTTATCTAAGCGATACCAAAAAGTTTGATCTTCAAATTCTACATATCTAATTTTTATCAAAATAACACCTTCTCTAAACTAATTTTAAATATTTCTAAAAAACACTCATATAAAAACTTTTTTACTTAAGTATTTTTAATCGTTGCTTTTTCATAAAATAAATAGACTCTTACTTTGATAAACCCTTATAAATATGATGCCATTTCTCTTCATTCATAAAGATGGGTTTAAAAATCCATCAATTTTTACTATAACAACTTTTATTCATTATATAATTCATAAATTCTAGAAAAATATTGAATATGTCCTATTTATTATAAGTATTTTTTGTTTTCAAAATAAGATTAAATCTATTTTTTGTCAAACTTTTACATAATTCTATATCTATAAACAATGACACAAAACTAGAAGATATAACAATATCATCGTATTGTTCTTTTGAATCAAAATCCAATATATTACCTTAAAAACCTGTGCAATAAGAGTTTTTTAATTTTAAAAGCATTTCTCTTTTGATAAATCTTATTCTCCTAATATTATACTCTATTATACTAAAAACACCTACTATCACATACTATTCTAAAATTAACATTCCCTTCTCAACATATGAAGGATAGAACTCTAATTCATTTTATAGTGCCTATTTGTGTAAAATTTCATATATTTTGACACATAACCATACATACTAATTTTTAACCATATTTGTAATTTTCTTCTCTTTATAAATTCACATTTCAATAATTTTTATCATTTTTGCAATTCGTCTAAATCTATATCGACTTTATAAAAATCGTCAATCAAAATATAATTATAGTGATATTTTTCACACATTCTTTGATAATAGGCATTTTCATTAATTATAGTATCTATCCTACACCATGAATCATCAATGCGTTGTTCAACTACGTTAGCATATTGTTTTATATTTAAAAATTATTTTCAATATATTTTTTACTCATCACAAGGCAATAATATTGAATCTCTTTCAAATACTTATCATCAAAATCCACTTTCCATCTAAAGGGAATATAACCACCCTCTATTACAAGGTTTTGTCTATTTTCAATCGCTATCTTAATCATTTCTCTAATAATTAGCCACATATAAGATTCTAATTTTCTGTCATTTTCTAAAGTTAACTTTGTTTTCCCACTTCCTATTAATCCCATCTTTAAATGATCAATTGAAAGATAAGGATATTTATATTTTTTGTGCCAAGAAAGTCTTCCCTGTATGAGAAGCGCCTGTAATTAAAATAATCATTTTCATCCTCTAATAAACTAAATTTCTTCAATAAAATGATTTTCATACATATTCCAATACCTTTTATATACAAAATCACTATTACTATCAAGATTCAATTGATACATTCTAAATGTAACAAGAAATCCTTTTGGTTGCCATAATTCTTCATATGAATAACAATATCTCATACCAACTTTTTTCATAACACTACCGCTTCTTGGATTATTTCTATCGTGTGTTGCCGTAATATATGGTAACCCATCCTTTTTAACTTGTTCGACAACAGCTTTCCCAGCTTCGCTAACAATTCCTTGATGCCAAAACTCCTTACGCAATCCATAACCAAAATCATGGTGTTCTTCCATATCAACTTTTATATAACCTATCGGAAAATTATCACTTTTTAAACAAATAGCATAAGCATAACCTTGTGGCTCTATATATTTTGAAGCAAATCTTTCTTTATAAAATTTCTTTACCTCTTCAAGGCTTTTTACAGGATACCAAGGCAAAAATTTGTTAACTTCTTCATCTTTAAGAATAAGGTATAAAGCTTCAATATCATTTTCTGTAAATTTTCTTAAAATTAACCGTTCAGTTTTTAATATTGGTGTATTCATACTATAATCCCTTTCAAAATTTCATTATATTTTTATAGAGACTTTATAAAAAGGATTTATATAAAACTATTTTTACTAAATCCTAATACCTTTTATATACCAATTTGCTTATAAAATTTAAGTATATCTAATTACTTACATCGTTGATAAATATAAATGAGCAAATTTTTTATTGTCATAATATAAAACTTATTTATAAGTACTTTAACCTATAATTTCAAAATATCCATAATTTTTCTTATCTTTTATAACAATAAAAACAATATGAGCTTTTTGTTATTTTCTAAAATATCTCTATTTTAATTAATTTTACTTTTTCATCATTTCTAATCAAATCATTTAATAAATTTTTAAACTATATTATACTATTTATCTTTTCATAGCAATTCTAAACCTCATAAATGAGTAAATAGAAAGAACTAGTAAATTTCCTTTTAGTACTTTAATTCTCACATCAAATTTAACTTATCTAAAGCAAAATTGATAAGAGTTTTACCAATTTCTTTGCAAGTATGATTTATATCAACATATAACCATACATTTTCTTCTTCTGTAAGTGCTATAAACCTAGTCACAACACCATTATACTCGACAACATAAACATCGGATAAAAATAAATCTGTTTTTTGATATGAGTAAATTCATATCGTATTTTTTTATTTATTAAGTCGTAAAAGAGAATACTATAAATACATAAAAAATACAATTATTCCCATTCAATTGTTGATGGTGGTTTTGATGTAATATCATAGACTACTCTATTCACATTTTGAACTTCATTAACAATTCTCATTGAAATTTTTTCCAAAATATCATATGGTATTTTAGCCCAATCAGCGGTCATTCCATCAATAGATGTTACTGCTCTAATAGCAATAGTATAAGCATATGTTCTTTGATCGCCCATAACCCCTACACTTGCAATATTAGGAAGAATGGTAAAATATTGCCAAATATCATTATTTAATTTTGATTTGAAAATCTCTTCTCTTAAAATTACATCACTTTGACGAACTATTTCTAATTTTTCTAAAGTAACCTCACCAAGAACTCTAATTCCAAGACCTGGCCCAGGAAAAGGTTGTCTATTAACAATTTCTTTAGGAAGACCTAATTCCAAACCTAATTTTCTAACTTCATCTTTAAAAAGAACCTTTACTGGTTCAATTAATTTAAAATTCATATTTTTAGGAAGACCACCAACGTTATGATGAGATTTTATTGTTTGGGCAGTTTTCGTCCCAGATTCTATAATATCTGTATAAAGGGTTCCTTGAGCAAGGTAATCAAATTGACCAATTTTTTTAGTTTCTTCTTCAAAAACGCTAATAAACTCATGACCAATTATTTTTCGTTTTTCCTCAGGATTACTTA
Organism: uncultured Mollicutes bacterium; assembly: GCA_900539265.1. Taxonomy (GTDB): domain Bacteria; phylum Bacillota_I; class Bacilli_A; order ML615J-28; family CAG-313; genus CAG-313. The sequence continues at coordinate 55,903 of UQBM01000007.1, forward strand.
TACCCTTTAATTTTTTTAAGAATCGCTCACTTGCATTAATTTTTATAACATTCATATGAAAATTTTCTTGAAAAACTTTCATAACATCATCTGCTTCATTTTGTCTTAATAATCCATTATCAATAAACATACAAGTTAAATTATTGCCAATTGCTTTATGAATTAAAGTTGCCACAACAGCTGAATCAACTCCACCGGATAAAGCACATAATACCTTTTTTTCTTTTACTTCTTGTTTAATTTTCAAGACTTGTTCTTCAATAAAATTTTCCATGTGCCAATTTGCATGTGCCTTGCAAATATTAAAAATAAAATTATATAAAATTTGATTCCCATAAATAGTATGTCTTACTTCTGGATGGAATTGAACTGCATACAACTTTTTATCCTCATTAGCAATACTTGCTAATTCACACATTTTAGAACTAGCAATCTTTTTAAAGCCTTGAGGCAAAGTTTTTACATTATCACCATGACTCATCCAAACTATTTGATTTAAGGGTAATTTATCATATAAAGGGCTAGCATCATTAATAATAATTTCACTTTTCCCATATTCACAAATTTCAGATTTTGTAATCAAACCACCAAAGGTTTTTGCCATTAATTGCATACCATAACAAATTCCAAGAATAGGAATTCCTAATGAAAATATTTCTGGATTACAAGCAAAAGCCTTACTATCATAAACAGAATGAGGACCACCACTCAATATAATACCTTTTAAATTTGGAATATTTTTTATTTCATCAAGACCAATATTATGAGATACTAATGTAGAATATACCCCCATCTCTCTTATTCTTCTAACAATAAGTTGATTATATTGACTACCAAAATCAAGTACTAAAATTTGATTATAATTTTTCATTAACATTTTTCTTCCTATTTAGAATAATTAGGGGCTTCAGTTGTAATCTCAACATCATGAGGATGGCTTTCTTTTAACCCAGCATTAGTAATTTTAATAAATTTTCCCTTTGTTTGCAATTGTTTAATATTACTACAACCACAATATCCCATACCTGAACGAAGACCTCCACAAAGTTGATAAATTGTATCGGCAAGTTCTCCCTTATATGCTACTCGTCCTTCAATTCCTTCTGGAACTAATTTTTTAGTTTCTTTTATCTTTCCTTGAAAATAGCGATCGGATGAACCTCTTTTCATAGCAGCAAGTGAACCCATTCCAACATATACCTTAAAACGACGTCCTTGATAGATAACCTCCTCCCCAGGAGATTCTTTACATCCAGCAAGAAGTGAACCAAGCATAACTACATCACCACCTGCTGCAAGAGCCTTAACAATATCACCACTTAATTTAATACCTCCATCAGCAATTACATAAGCTCCTTTTTCATGAGCTATTTTTGCAACCTCTAAAATTGCGGTAATCTGTGGCACTCCAACTCCAGCAACTACTCTTGTTGTACAAATACTACCAGGACCAATACCAACTTTAACCGTATTGGCGCCCGCCTCAATTAAAGCAATGGCAGCTTCTTTAGTTACGATATTTCCTGCAATCAAATCTAAAGTAGGATATTTTTTTCGAATTTCCTTGATTATTTTAATGATTGCCCCACTATGCCCATGAGCAGAATCAACAACAATTACATCAACACCCGCTTTGACTAAAGCATCAACTCTTTCTAAAGTATCTGTTGCCACTCCAACTGCAGCACCAACTCTTAACCGTCCCTTCTCATCTTTACAAGCATTAGGATAATTAATGACATTATCAATATCTTTACTTGTTATCAAACCTTTGAGATGAAATTTATCATCAACAATCAATAATTTTTCAATTCGATGTTGCCATAAAATTTTTTTTGCTTCTTCTAAAGAAGTACCAACTTTTGCGGTAACAAGATTATCTTTTGTCATTACCTTTTCTACTTTTGTATCATCTAACTCTAAATATTTTAAATCACGATTTGTAATAATTCCTTTCAAAATACCATCTTCATCAACAACAGGCAGTCCACTAATATGATACAATGACAATAAATCTTCTGCATCTTTTAAAGTTGAATTAAGATTAAGTGTAATTGGATTAACTATCATCCCACTTTCACTTCTTTTAACTAAATCTACTTGGTGTACTTGTTCTTCAATTGACATATTTTTATGAATAAAACCAATTCCACCCTCACGAGCTAAAGCAATGGCAAGATTGGCTTCTGTAACCGTATCCATCGCAGCCGAAACAATAGGAATATTTAGTTCAATATTTTTTGTCAACTGAGTTTTTAAAGATACATGTATTGGTAAAACATTAGACTCTTGTGGAACTAACAAAACATCATCAAAAGTCAATCCCTCACCGATTATTTTATCATTGTAATTCATACTTCACCTCTTTTTTATAAAATATTTAGCATTATTATAAATGAGAAAAAAATTATTGTCAATGCTTAATAATACGAAAGCGTTTTAAATTATTAAATATTTTAAAAATTTCTTTATATTAATTCTTTTAAATTAATCTTTCAATTAAAATTTAAACTTTTAATAAAGATTCTCCTACTTTTTCCTTAAAACTACATATTAAAGGATTTAATCTCTTATTCATTTATATTTTTTATTTATCTCAATATATCTTACACCTACATCTTTAAAGTAATGTTCTGTATAATAGCCAGTTTCAATATAGTTTCTTTCAAGTCTATCAAACTTTAATCCACTATAATCATCATCAACATAAACCTCATAAATCTATGCCTTTTAGCATATTCTTCTAAAATAATCTTTTGTGTTTGAATACTTCCTGATTCACCAATATTTCCATCATCTAAAGATAGTCTACAATATAAAGCTGGGTGTAAATTTTATTTTCTTTCAAATTAACCTCCAATTCCTTCACAACCTTGCATCATGATGATACCACAAGTTTATTTTACATCCATCTATTTGTTTATTAATTTTTGTAAGCTGGGTATCCCAGTTACAACACTGTGGCGTGAGGCAAGTGTTGCAGAGTGTTACACGTCTTTTCCTGTTCACAAAAATGATATATTTTTACCTATTTAAGTTAAAATTAGCTACCATCTTTTCACCTCCATTTTCACATCTAAAGAAATATTCTCTTCAATAGTTACGGACATTTAAACTCCTAAATTACCACCTTTTTTGAAAAAATAATTTATATCCTTCTAATAGTAATGGAAATTTTTATCTATCTTTGATGACCCTTTAGCAAAAAAATTGTCCTATTCTACTATTACAGGAGATTTCAAAGTCCATTTGAGGGTGATTCTTGAAATTTTCTTTAAATAATTATTTATCCCTCTAATAGTACTGGAAAGTTACAAAGCGTTTGTGTACCTTTTTGGTGAAATTTCTTTAACTTTTTTTATCTCCTCAATAGTAATGGATATTTCAACTTCATTTTGATGGGGTGTTACATCAAATATTTTTATTGTCCCTTCAATAGTTACTGGAAACTTATATGGCTCTTTGTATACCCAAATATTAATTTTTTTTAATTAATAAATATCCCTTCACTATTACAGGAGATTTCAAAGGCGTTTTGAGAGGGTGTAATTTAAACTTTCTTAAAAAAATAAATTATCCTCTCAATAGTTACGGACATTTAAAGTTACAAATTACCACCCATTATTAAAAAAAACGTAAAAAAAAGGAACCTTTCGGTTCCAATGAATATTATAGCACTAGAAAATAATTCCGGTTTTATTTGTTACATTAACACTTATTCTAATTATTTCAGGAGAAAAGCTAAACACATATTTGTCTTTTCTAGCAACTAAAGTGTCTCCTCCTAATTCTTGAAATACAAAATCCATATTACCTAAAGTTTCCCTGATTTTCTCATCTGTAGAATTTAATGATAATCCATAAAACACAATTGATGGATCTGTTATTTCTATGTATGTTATGTGTTGAGCTTTATTACTATAATCAGGATATGAGGTTACTGTATAAATTACACATTGTTCTGGATTAACTTGCTGATTATATTCATCCAATGTTGGAACGTATCCAGTACCATAATACATATTACCACCCATCATACCATATTTCATTTGATAATTCGACCAATCAACATCATCAACGTTTTCAGTTATCCAAAATTCAAGATTTGTATTAGGATCTGGCAATTCATTTTTGCTACATCCATATAATCCAAAAGTTAAGATCATAAGAAAGATTATTAATACTTTTTTCATAGTCTCCTCCTAATATCCTCTTGCTACAGTTGAAGCCATTATCAATAATACAATAAATAAAACTACAGAAATAATTGATATAATGTTACTTACTAAACTGATCTTTTTGTTATTTTTAATTAATGTTAAAATTGCTAAAACCACAGAAAATACAACCAATACCATAGAAATAATAAATAAGAATGAACACCCTAAATCTGATATATTCTCATACATTGTATGATAAAAATGTACTTCTTCAATCTTGCCTGTGTCTACATTAGGCATATGACCTACGCCATGAAATAATTTAATAAACCACAATGGGATTTGAACTAATGAAAATACAATTTTACTTGAAACTATTATTAACTTTTTCATTTAATTCGCCTCCTCTATGATATCAAACATTTCCTCCATTATTGCCGAATCACACTCTACAAAACCAATGTATTCTATATGTTTTACATTTTTACTTATTGATTTTTTTATTAAAATTCCATGATTGTGTAATGAAAATGAATAATCTTTTATTTTTATTGAATATACTGGTTGACAGTCACAATTATCGTGCATCACAACCGTTTTATCTTCAATTGTTTCTTTTAATTTACCAAATAAATATTCATCTTCGATTAATATATTTTCATCATCATTTATTAAATAAATATCAGGAGTGATTGTAGAATCATTGAAAAAAATCGTACCATCTTCCCTAACACCAACATCAAGATTAGCAGAATCACATCCAAATAAAGTGATACTAAAAATCATCAAAAGTCCTAATATAATTTTTTTCATTACTATCAACTCCTCTTAATTTTAATTATAAATGATTGACATAGTGTTTACTATCTCTTCAATACTATCGCTTGCTTCTCCGTTATATAAATCAAAGTGAATCATATAATAACAAGTAACATCATTGACTTCATAAGATGTTATAACATATGCCATATTAATATCTTCATCATTTTTATAGCAAATATAATAATCAGCTTCTAATGAATCACTTATTATTGATTCTGTTTTATTATAAACATATAAGTCTGTATCAATATATTTATCAGCAAATGATTTAATATTATATTCTATATCAGAAATGATTGCCGTTACAGCTATGCGACTATACTCTTTATAATCATATGAATAAAATACTTCTGTTTCTCTATTAGTTTTGTGATATGTAATTGTTGATGGTAAATTGTCTTCAAATGTGATTAAAGCAGGCATATTAACTAGGTTCATTGCTTCAATATATGTAGATGCAACCCCACAAATTAACATTTGCGGTTCATCATCTATATAATCATAATTTGCAACATATCTAACTTCTTCATAGCCTCCTGATAAATCAATAGGAACAATTAAAACAACTTTTTGATAATTTTGCATTTCTTCATAAAGACTATAAATATCATCATCACGATACTTACAACAATTATCAAAACATTCATAATCACAATTTCTACAACTGTGAATACTTAAATCTCTAAAATATATAATTTTATCTTCCTCTTTAGCTAGATATTTGATAAGTTCATCACAATTACCGTTATTTCTAGCCGAAAAACTTATAAACAATCTCATAAATATATTACTCCTAAAATTTGTCGCTTACATTTTTTAATTCTTCTTCACATACATTTCTTAAAATTTTTCTTAAAATCATAATAAAATTTGCATCGCATTTTATAGAATCCAGTTCATAAATATATCTTATTTCTTTAAATTGATTTTTGCAAACTGTTAATATATCATTAAACAAGTTATCGTTTTTTGAATTATATATATTTTTAATTTCAAACTCAATATTTTTGGTCAAATCATCATCTAATTCTTTGATCTGTTTCCAAAGGCTAGTTAGGTCATGTCCTCTTGGCTTTTCATTTTTATCTTTAATGACTATAATTGTTTTCATAAATATTTCGCATGCTAATAAAGAGTTTACTAACCCGCCAATAAAATGTGATTGAGTTCTTTCTTTAAAAGCATTTGGCTCTTTTATGCACAATTCTGCTATATCACAAAAAGCACACCCTTGATTAAACATTCTAGTTGGATTATATCTATCTACTTTGCTCATCTGATAACCTCACATAAGTTGAATTTTATTACATTTTACTGACTTTATTATACCATTTTCTTATTAAATAATCTATAAGTATAGATTAAATTAAAAAAGCGAACTTACAACTATATGCAAGTTCGCCAAATTATAAAATGAATAAGTTTTGTCAAAAGTCCATTTAATAATTATTAATTATATAATTCTTACTCATTAAATTATTTAAATTTTTTACAGTTTTAATCCTCTAGATAAAAAGATTAAAAACAATTCATAAATCACATATGTCCCCAAAGTACCATATCCAATAACCATAAATACAATACTTGGAATGAAATCTATTGCGAATTGATCAATAAGGAATAAAACTGCACTAACAATCACAATAAATACTTGTATTAAATAAGGTATTACTCTTATATAAAGAAAAGGTGGATTAGTCATTTTTCCTTCTTTAAACATAACTAATTTTCTTAAAAATGACTTTTTAGGAACAGTAAGTTTTTTAATAGTTTTATCTGAAAAATAACAATCATGTTTGCTTCCAAAAATCAAATTTATAAAATGCATAAATAAGACAACTAATATGCAGATAAAAAACACAATAATTTCATTTGTTCCCATATTTCCCTCCATTTATGTTTAATACAAGTATGACAATCCATAGTTAATTCCAACAGTTGCCACAGTCCATCCAGTAATAGCAATAGTACCCTTAATCATTAAACTTCTAATTGTCGGTGCGATAGCATCTTGCACTGCATTTAAAGCTACATTACCCCACAATCTAGTAGTTGCTTGAAGACCTTTCATAGAAATTTCTCCAGCCAAATATCTATTAGATGCAGTAGTAATAGCCTTAACAGCACTAGCTCCTTTACCGGTTAATTTCATACTTGAAGCAATATTAGCACTATTTCTAGCACCAGCCCCGCTTATTGCACCACCAATAGCTCCTAATCCAATTGCTGTTAAGGAACCGAGTAATGTCAAATCTTCTCCATGGAATGCAGAACCAATTGCATATTGCGACCAACCAGCAACAGCGCCTATTCCAGCTGAAGCTAACGCTCCAATTCCCGTCATTGCCAATGCAGTTGAACCTAAAGCAAATAATCCATCTACTCCTGCTTGCCAATAATTAATTTCATCCCATCCATAAGTCAAGCCTTGACTTACTACACTAGCACCAGCTCCTACAATGAATGAACCAACCAATAATCCAATTACTAAAATTGCAGAGTGACCACTAGGATCATAATACATAATCGGATTATTTTTAGCATAGGCATATAAGTTTAATCCGTTGATAGATTCTGGTTCTAAATAGTCTACAGAATCTGGACTGATGAACCTGCAAAGTTCTGGAGAATAATACCTTGAGGATAACCAAAACCATCCCGTTTCCACATCACTCTTTTATATAACCTCTTAAGAATTAACTTAGAAATCTATAAACTATTCTTATATCTCTAGTCTTCTTTCCATCTACTATTTTAACATTACCGACTATAATATGGTCAATAAGATTACTAATTAATTCTTTAGTTAATTCTTCATAATTTAAATAATTTTTAGCCACTTCCATAAATTTCTTTACTTTCTCTAGTGGCTTGTCTAAATTTTCAATCAATTTATTATCTATTTCTCTTAATTTGAGATTAAGCGATTTTTGTTCATATTGATATTTATTTAGTAAGAATTGATAGTTTTCAAAACTCATTAAGTTAGATGCATAATCTTCAAATACTTTACTAACTAAATTAGACAATACGTTTAATCTTTGATTAATCTTTTCTTTTTGATTTTTAAGTTCGGTTAATCCATCAGTGATTTCTACACTATTAATTACACTAAGTAGAAACTCCTCTCCATACACATTTATATTATTAAATAAATCTTTGATTCTTTCATCTACTATTTGATAGATTACTTCATATCTAATACTATTAGCTTCTGTATCAGTTGGATGTTTTAAATATCTATCATAACATTGATATGAATAAGCTCTTCTTCCTGATTTTCTTAAATGATATCCTATAGTTAACTTTCTTCCACAATTAGCACATCTAAGTATTCCTTTAAATATGTTTGGAAAATCATATTTACTAGGTCTTTGTCTTCCTTTAATTAAGTCTTGAACTTTATTAAAGTCATTTCTAGATATTATTGCTTCATGGGTATTTTGAACAATAATGTGTTCTTCTTTAGGTACTCTAGTTCTTTTCTTGGTCTTATAGTTTTTTACTTCATATTTGTGATTTTCCATATCACCAATATAAACTATATCTCTTAAGATTTTACCTACTGTATTCGTATTCCATTTATTTATTTCATCATAAGTAAATTTAGCTTTTCTTTGTTCGATTGATGTTAAACATCTTTTATCTCCATTTTTAGCTTTATAAATACTAGGTGTGTCTATTTCTCTTTTATTTAATTCTTGAACTATTTTTACTACACCATTATTATTTAAAGCCAATCTAAAAATTAATTTAACAATATCAACAACTTCTTCATCTATAACTAATTGATTAGGATCATTAGGATTTACCTTATAACCATATGGTGGTTGACAAGATATATAATATCCTTTATGCATTCTTAATCTTTTAGCACTTTTTACTTTCCTTGAAATATCTTTGGCATACATATCATTTAAGATGTTTTTAAATGGAGCGATATCATTATTATCATTAATTGTGTCTATATTATCATTTACTGCAATATATCTAACACCTTTTTCATTAAAGTATATTTCAGTATAATAACCAGTCATAATATAATCTCTACCAAGTCTTGATAAATCTTTAGTAATAACTAAATCTATCTTTCCATTTTCAATATCTTGTAGCATTCTTTGAAAATTAGGTCGATTATAATTAAGTCCTGAATAGCCATCATCAATATAATAATCATATATTTCATATCCATTATCTTTACAATATTTTTCTAGCAACATCTTTTGTGTATGAATACTTGATGAATCACCCTCACTTCCATCATCTAATGACAAACGACAATAAATTGCTGTCTTATATAATTCTTTTTGTTTCATTTTACCTCCTGTAAAATAAAACATAGAACTAGACATCTATATTTTATCATATTATTAATTTTTTTGCTCATATTTTAATATTTCTATGAGTATATCTTTTATTATTTGTTTTAAATGATCATCATTTCTATTTACTTCAGACACAATATAAGTAACATCGTTTATTTTAATTTCAATAACTTTTTCTTTACTCATAAAATTCCTCCTTCAATAGTAACGGACATTTACGAGCCAAAGTGTCGGGGTCAAAATATAAAAATGTTTAAAAAATTGTGCACAGGATAAATCGTGCTTCACTCTGCTTCACGCAAAATATCTAGTAACAAGGAAACCTAGCTCACATATAAAAAACCACCTTATTGGTTTTACCCAACAAAGTGGTTAGTGTCTAAATTCTATGTTTTATTTGTTACTTGCTCATCGCGAGTTTTATAATTTTCTTAATTTGATAATTCGAATAATTACCTACATAAACATATTTAGGATTACCATATTTTAAATTAATCTTTAAATATTTATTAAACCAGTGTTTATAATAAACTTTTGTCTGTTTTTCTTCTTCTGTAAGTTTAACAATTTCAATATCTTTTATTTCAGAAATAAATACATTCTGATTCCACTTTACATCAATGTTATTTGCTGCTTTTTTCCAGCTTGTAGTGAATGGAAAATAATGAAAATATATACTATTTTTATTATTAATTGATATATATCTTATCATTAAACTGCACCCAATTGGAAGCATGATTCCTACTGCAAACAAGATCACAAGATACCAATATTTAAGTGTCCATTCTAAATCATGTAGTTTACCAAAAACAAAAATTAAAATTGAGCATATCATTAATGGTCCACAAATTACAGACAATAACAATACATCATAAAATGCAATTATTTTTTTTCTCATAATTTATCCTCCTATTTTGCGATACTATCAATTAACTCATCCAACCAATTACTTACAAAGATATCAACAAATACACACACAACTCCACCTACAACAAATCCCACTACAGTACCAACTCCTGGACAAATAGCAGAACCTAACGCAGTTGCTCCGTACAAAATACTTTTGTTTAGATAAATTAAACCTACACCTTTAGCAGCAGTTAATGTAGCTCCTAATACGACTCCACCAGGACTTACTCCTCTTTGGACACTATCATAAATATCTAAACCAACACCTAATGCAACACCAAATATATCTGATTTACCTAAACCCCAACTAAATTGATTAAATGCAAGAACGCCATCCTTCATTGAAGCACCAAGCATAGTCATATCATCAGAAAAAGCATGTAAATTTTTACTAAAATAACTTATGTTATTGTAAATTGTTGATGCAGAAGAATATAATCCATGAAGTGTTGAACCTGCGTCTAATTTGTTAGCAATCCATCCTAGATTTAATCCACCTTTAGATGTAGAATTAGGATTTCTATTTCCAGCAAATAAACTACCAGCACCAATAGAACTTACTAATCCACCACCAACACTAGTACTACCAATAGCACTTGAGTTATTATATGAAAAGCTAATTGGATTGTTATTGGCATAACTATATAAGTTAAGTCCATTAATGCTAGATGGATTTAAAGTTGATACATCTGCTGGTTGGATGAATCTTCCTAGTTCAGGGCTATAATAGCGAGAGGTTACAAGAAAGAGGTTAGTTTCGACATCATAATCTTGATTATCCTTGAATATTACCTAACAAATAAATCGATAATATTCACTTCTTCATTCTTTTAAACTTGAAATGGGTATCCCATTTGCAGGAGTTAGAGCTGTACCCAAAATTTGGGCACAACTCTTATCCTGTTTCTGATTTAGTTAATTAGTTACTATATTTTAATCATTTTCATTGAGTATTTTCTTTTTTAAAAGTTTTTGTTGTTTTGCGACAATGCATTGATCATCATAAGTTATTTCTAGACCACAAGAAGGACAACAATAGATATGTGTAACATCGTAATAAGAACTCATACCTAAAGCATTACCTTTTCCAGGCATTCTACTTGAATAACCTTTATCACCTTTTTTAACAATTTCGGTATTCTTTTTTATTTTTAATTTTGTACCACAATTTTTACAATACATTTTTTTAAATATCATACCAACATCTATAGTCCCTTTATAACCTCTCCAACCCATTTTATTCTCCTCCAAACAACCATTTAAATAATTCAATGAAGTCTATTGACACAGACCATCCCCACCAACCATATCCATATTCCAGCTTAAATTTACCATCTTTAAATAAATATGTTGCGCCTATAGTTAATCCAGACACACTTGCGTCAATAATTCTTCCATCATATCCAATTTCAATAACACTAGCAGAAGCATCAAAACCAAATCTAGTTTTATTGTCTTCAGATGAATCTTTAGGAAAAACTAGGCCTGCAAATATACTTATATTTCCCAACGAAACATATAAAGAGTGATTTTCTTGATTATCAAAAAATAAACTACCTTTATAGATTGATAAACTCCAGTTAATCGCCTCAAATCCATCATTTGATAAAGAAAGAAATGTTGGCCAATCAGTATCAAACCATTTTCCCTTTACATGTGGATTCCAATAATTATCATTTCCCGTTTTCGAACTGACATTTAGTATATTGATAGACGGAATCATTATGTTTGTACTAATGCCACTTAATGTTCCTATATTTGTAATACTTGATAATTTTGTTTTACTAATTGGATTATTATTTGCATAAGCATATAAATTCAATCCATTAATTGAATGTGGATTTAAACTAGATATATTTGATGGTTGAATGAACCTACATAATTCAGGCGAATAATACCTTGAGGATAACCAAAATAATCCCGTTTCGATGGGTCTCTCACGAGTATCCTCATTTACCTTTAGCTTACATATTTGTAAGCTATTTTTATATTTCTAGTTTTCACTCCATTAATAACTTTAATATGACTTAATGTTATATGATCTATTAAGCTATTAATTAATTCCGGAGTTAATTCATCAAAGTTAAGATATTCTTTTAATGTTTGTTTAAGTTTAAGAATATTTCTTTCATTTAATGAATTTTTTAAAAACTTATCTTCAATTTCTTTTAGTCGATTATTTTTTTCTTTTTGTTCTTCTTGATATTTATCTAACATCTTTTGATAGTTACTACTACTCAAACTTTCTTCTATTAAATCTTCATATAGCTTTATGACAATTTTCTCTATTTTTTGTAGTCTTACAAGAAGTTTATTTTTTTCATCGACTAGTTTTTGTAATTCATCGTCTGTATTAGCTTTCTCAATAATATTATTTAAGAATACATCATCACTTAAATTAAGTGATGTTATTAAGGATTTTATTTTATCTTTTACGACATTATATATTTCTAAATATCTTATTGTATTAGCTTCTGTATCTATTCCATTTCTTACAGAATTACCAATACAACGATATCCCCATACTAATTTTCCATCTCTTCTTTTGTTATAATAAAGATTTAATGTTCTTCCACAGTTTTCACACTTTATTAAACCTTTAAATAAATTTGGATGATTATGTCTAGATGGGCGTTGTCTATGTCTTATTAATTCTTGGACATGTTCAAAGTCAGATCTTGATATTATTGCTTCATGGGTATTTCTTACTATGATATGTTCTTCTTTTGGAACTTTTGTACATTTTTTAGTTTTATAATTCTTAACTTCATATTTGTGATTTTCCATATCACCAATATAAACTATATCTCTTAAAATGGCACCAACTGTTACAGTGTTCCAAGTTTCTATATCATAGTTTTTATACATCTGTCTTCTAGTTTCAGTAAGTTTAGTAAATCTTAAATCTCCATTATTGGCTTTATAAATACTAGGTGGAACAATTTTTCTATTATTTAATTCTCTAGTAATTTTTACTACACCAATATTAGTAAGTGCTAAATCAAAGATTAATCTAACTGTCTTAGCTGCTTCTTCATCAACAATAAGATGATTTTTATCATTTGGATCTTTTTTATATCCATATGGAGGCTGAGCAGCCATATACATACCTTTTTGCATTAAAAGTCTTTTTGCACTTTTTACTTTTCTTGATATATCTTTAGCGTACATATCATTTAAGATATTCTTAAATGGAGCAATATCATTATTATCATAAAGTGTATCCACATTATCATTAATACTGATATATCTTACATCATGACTTGGAAAAAATATTTCATTATAGTATCCAGTCATAATATAATCTCTTCCTAACCTTGATAAATCCTTTGTTATTACTAAATTTACAAAACCTGCTTCAATATCTTTAATCATTCTTTTAAACGCAGGACGATTGAAATTTAAGCCACTAAATCCATCATCTATATAATAATCATAGATATTAAATCCTTTTTCTTTCACATATTCTTCTAACATTATTTTTTGAGTTTTAATACTTGATGAGTCACCTTCATTTCCGTCATCTAACGATAACCTACAATATATAGCTACATTATAAAGTTTATTTTGCTTCACTTATTTACCTCCTAGCAAAGCTAAAACTTTATCTAGCATCTTCATTATACCATAATTTATTAACATAGTCCACCATTACAACCAGTTAAAATAATATTAACTAACATTTTCTCTATTAATTTAACTATTGATTCCTCTTCCACTTCTTCAATAACAAAATATGTTATTTTAGAATCATCTTCTTTATAAATTGTTTTAACTTCTTTTTTACCTATAATCTTTTCCTCTCTTTCATTTATTTGGTTAAAAGCGAAAGCTGGGTATCCCAGTTCTCGCAACAGTCGAGTTGTCATAACTGATAACATCAGTTGTGGCAACGACTTAACCTGCCTATAAAATAAACAAATTTGCCACATCTTATATATTAATTTTAACTTCTTTTCCTTGTATGTTTGCTTGTGGCTAAAATATATTTGTTTTGTGTATTAGTACGTTTTGATTAAATAAATTAAATAGTTATATCATTAACATCAACTCCTTATTCTTAAACTTTCACATATAAATTACTTGTGGATAAAAAATATCCCCTCAATATATATGGAAAGTTTTTAGTGTTTTGTAGGGGTGTTTTACAAAAATAATTTAAATATTTTTTTCTTCCACAATCATTAGTAAAGGAAAATAAAAATACTCCCTACACTATATATGGAAAGTTAGGAGTAAAAAGTTTTACGTTTTTATATGATTTGTCGAACGAAAGTCAAAATATTACAAAAAAAGATATGCCACCTTAATGACATATCTTTCGATTTTTAATTATTTAATTGTTGTATCCTGCCTTAATATTAAGGCAGGATAAGAAAAATACAACACTGAACTTGTATTTTTGATATACTTGCAGCAACTGGGATACCCAGCTTTTGCATCTTATCAAAAAGAAAAAGCAGATATACCGATGAAAGTATACCTGCTTTTATTGCTAGATAAAGTTTAGCCAATATAATTTAATTTTTATTCAAGTTCCAAGAATTTTTTCACTAATTCTTCATCATAATAATCATAGTTAATTATTAACTCTACATATTCTAAATAATTATCAAAACCTAATTGAAAAGTATAATTATCTTGTGCATCTTTTAATCGATTTATATCAAGTCTACTATTTTGATTTAGTGAATATATATTCAAAAATCTTAATTCTTCAAAAGATAAATTATTTAAGAATTTTAGATTATCAATTTTATAATAGTTAAAATTTTTATAATTTAAATAATTATTATCGTAGATACTTAAAATTTCATTTAGTCTATCTTGTGAAAACACTTGAACCAAAAAAGTTTCTTTTTTTAGATAATTACATAATTTTATTACACCATTCTTAAGATCATTTTCATCAGAATATATAATAGAAAAACTTTTTTTGTTTGAAAAAGGGATTTGAATAAATTTCTTTTTTAAATACATAATGATTCCTTTCTACCATTCACTCCATCCGTCTGAAAGACCAGCTCCAATTCCAATTCCAATTGGTGCCCACATCCAATGATGAGCCTTTATCCAATTGCTTCTTTTACCTATACCAAATTTATTAGTATGAAAATGTAACCCATTATAAATATCTAAATCAAATCCAAAAGAACGTCCGCCATTTATTCCACCATTAATAGTAAATAATGAAATACCAGGTGTTTTAGGAGTTTGGTACCCTCCACTATAACTTCCTAAAGACCATCCATATCCATTATTAATTAATCCAGATATTCTAAAAGAAGCAGCACCTAAAAGCATTGAACCTGCAGCATATACTGAACCAGCTAAAAATCCATCTGAAAATCCTAAAAATAAAGATTTCCCAACATCTCCTAAGTCACCGCCTTCTATTGCGGTCTTTCCGGCTCGCACAATACCAGCAGTGGCTCCTGCTACAGCAGCTATTTTTAAACCACCTAGAGCTGCTTGGCCCGCAACAACCAAAAATGGTGTAGCACTTCCTCCGGAGCATACAATTGCAGCTGTAGCTAAGGCTGCAATAGCAATTACTCCAACTCCAATTAAAATACTTTGCCACCACTTAGGCGCATGTCCATCAGGATCGACATACATGATCGGTGTCTTGTAAAAATTAAGACCCGTTTTTTATTTTATTAACAAAATTATATTCAATCTCTATTTTTTGAGTTCTAACTCCATTAATAATTTCTCTTTCATAAACAACTATCTTATTAATTAATTCATTTAGAATCTTTGCATCAA
>UQBM01000008.1 GCA_900539265.1 uncultured Mollicutes bacterium
CTAACCATAAAGATAATTATCTAATTACTTGATTTATTTATAGTAGGCTTTTTTATTTATTATACCACATTTGGCATTTTTTTACAACCATATATAAAAAATCGAGAAAATAATTTTATTTTTAACAAAAAAGGATAATAATTATTTTATAATCATTATCCTAGTTTATATCCAATATTAATATTTTGATTTCAATTCATATTGAGGAGCTGTTAAATCTTCTTTAATTTCAACATCATCTTCGCTAATTAAACCAGTACCTGCAGGAATTAAGCCACCAATAATGATATTTTCCTTTAATCCATCAAGTGTATCAATTTTTCCACGAATTGCTGCTTCTGTAAGTACTCTTGTTGTTTCTTGGAAACTTGCAGCAGAAAGAAAAGAATCTGCCTTAAGCGAAGCTCTTGTTATACCTAAAATAACAGGTTTAACAGCAGGAACTCTACGGCCCTTTTCTAAACATTCTTTTATAATTTTATAAATTTCAGATTTAGAAATAAAGGTACCTGGGAGTAACTCAGTGTCTCCCTCATCGATTACTACAACTTTTTGAAGCATCTGTTTAACTATAATTTCAACGTGTTTATCAGAAATGGCAACACCAGTAGAACGATATACTTTTTGAACTTCCTTCAAAATATATTTTTCCACTTTATCTACCGAAGAAACTCTTAAAAGTTCTTTTGGATGAATTAAACCTTCAGAAAGCAAGTCACCCGCTTCAATCTTTTCGCCAACTTCAACAATTGCTTTTTTTCCTGCATCCGTAAGATAACTTTTGCTATTATTATCAATTAGACTCTCTACCACAATTTCAGTGCGATTATCTGCTCTTACATTTACACTAGAGACAACACCCTTTATTTCAGAAATAATACCTTTTCCTTTTGGTTCTCTTGCTTCAAACAATTCTTGAATACGGGGAAGACCTTGTGTAATATCATCACCAGATGTAGCAACACCACCACTATGGAAAGTACGCATTGTAAGCTGAGTACCAGGTTCGCCAATTGATTGAGCCGCAACAATTCCAACTACTTCACCTTTTTCAACTATATCAGTCGTTGATAAATCAGAACCATAACATTTTACACAAACACCAACTTTGGCATCACAAGTAAGTAAAGTTCTTACTGTTACTGATTCAACTCCTGCATCAACAATTTTTTGGGCAATTTCTTCAGTAATGAATTCTCCACGTTCAACTAATACTGTTTTTTTACCATCAACTCTTGCAATAACAGATTTTGCAGCAAAACGACCTATAATACGATCCTTTAATTCAACACATATATTATCTTTAGAAAAGCCATTAGGTGTTTTTTTAGGATCTTTATTATACAAAGTTTCAATAACCATTCCTTTATCAGTTCCACAATCGTTACAAGTAATGGTGATATCTTGAGATACATCAACAAGACGTCTTGTTAAATAACCAGACTCAGCAGTTTTTAATGCAGTATCAGTTGAGCCTTTACGAGCACCATGTGTTGAAATGAAGAATTCTGACATGGACATTCCTTCAATAAAGCATCCTTTAACTGGTATTTCCATCGACTCACCATTTGGTTTTGACATAAGTCCACGCATACCTGCAAGTTGAGTAAAGTTTGATGAACTACCACGAGCACCAGAATCAGCCATCATAAAAATATGATTTCTAGTAGCATCTTCTTTCATCTTCTTCTTAATTGATTTTTCAATATCTTTAGTTGCTGTATTCCATACATCAATTACCATACGTGTTTTTTCTGCTCTAAGCATCGTTCCACGACGATACATTTGATTATATTTTTTTACAGTTTCTTCAGCTTTAGCGATAATCTCATCTTTTTCTTGAGCTACTACAACATCAAAAGCTGATACTGTAATCCCTGCGATTGTTGAGTATTTAAATCCTAAATCTTTCATTTTATCTAAAGTTTTGGAAGTTTCAGCAAGTTTGGATTGTCTAAAAACCTCACTAATACTCATACTTAACATACTTTTTCTAAATGGTTCAACAAGTGGTGCATTTTTTATAATTTCTTTATAATTTTGACCACGTTTAATAAAGTATTTTATTGGAGTACCCTCAGTTAGGTTTTCACGAGTTGGTTCATTAACATAAACAAACTCTTCAGGGAATACTTGATTAAAAATCATTTTTCCATATGTCGTAATTAAATATTCTTGTTTTAATTCCTCATTTAATCGATATTTCTCTTCATACTTTGGATCTTTTTCATTTAATTGAACAAATGGTTTACCAATAGCATGACCTGGTATTACAAAACGGGTATGAAAATCAATATCTCCCTTCTCATATGCATGAATTACTTCATCTTCATTAGCATAAGCTTTCCCCTCGCGCCCTGGTACAAAAAATCTACCAACACTTGGAGCTATCCCCTTTTCTACATCATTTTTTAATGCCATAATATCACGATATTCAAGTTCATCATTAACAATGATACGATTATTAAATTCAATTTCATATCTCAAATATGCTTGATAAACATCTTCATATGTTTTATATTCACGATCAATTTGTGAACGTTCAATTGATAAGTAATAGTTACCTATAATCATATCTTGTGATGGTGTAACAACTGGTTTACCATCTTTAGGAGCAAGAATATTTTTTGAGGCAAGCATTAACAATCTTGCTTCTGCTTGTGCCTCTTCTGATAATGGTACATGCACTGGCATTTGGTCACCATCAAAATCGGCATTAAAAGCAGTTGTTACAAGAGGATGCAGTCTAATTGCCTTTCCTTCAACAAGTTTTGGTTCAAAAGCTTGAATAGAAAGCCTATGTAAGGTTGGTGCCCTATTTAATAAAACAGGATGTTCAACTACTACTTTTTCTAGAGCTTCCATAGCCTCTGGTGCACCACGCTCAATAAGTTCTTTTGCACGTTTAACACCTGCTTTATCCTTAGAATTGGCTACCTGATTCAAAGTTTCACCACTTAATTGTGAAAGTTCCATTTGCTCTTTTTGGCGTAAATAATTAATTATAAATGGTTTAAATAATATAAGCGCCATTTCACGTGGAATACCAGCTTGATACATTTTTAAATCTGGTCCAATAACGATAACGGACCGACCTGAATAATCAACACGTTTACCAAGTAAATTTTGACGGAAACGACCTTGTTTTCCTCTTAATATATCAGAAAGCGATTTTAAAGGTCTATTTTTATCAAGAGCTGCTTTGTTTTTACGTTTAGCATTATCAATTAAAGAGTCGACTGCTTCTTGTAACATTCTTTTTTCATTTTTTACAATCATTTCAGGAGATCTAGAATCAATTTGTTTTCTCAAACGAATATTACGAGAAATAATTCTTCGATATAAATCATTTAAATCCGTTGTTGCAAATCTACCACCTTCAAGTTGAACCATCGGTCTTAAATCAGGAGGTATTACTGGAATAACATCCATTATCATCCATTCTGGTTTATTATTTGAATGATAAAAAGCTTCTGTTATTTCCAAACGTTTAATTAATTTTTCACGGCGCTGTTTGGTAGCAGTTTTAAGTTCCGCTCTAATTTCATCAATAGTCTCTTTTAAATCTAAACTTTGAAGTAAAAATTTGATTGCTTCAGCACCTGTTTTAACCTTATACTTACCAAAGTATTCTCTACTTTTCCTACTATGGTCTTGTTCAGTAATTACTTGACCTGGTGTAAGTTCAATTGATGGATCGCTTACTTCTGTAATAATATAAGATGTTAGAGCCGCTACTTCTAATACGTCTTTGGTTTTCATATCAAGCAAAATTGCAATTTTACTTGGTGTATTTCTTAAATACCATATATGAACAACTGGTGCAGCAAGAGCAATATAACCCATTCTTTCACGACGAACTTTACTTTCAGTAAGTTCTACCCCACATTTTTCACAAACTTTTTGTTCACTGGTATTTTTACGAGACTTACCACAAGCACATTGGTAGTCTTTTGTGGGACCAAAAATTACTTCACAATATAATCCATCTTTTTCTGGTTTTAGAGTACGATAATTAATAGTCTCAGATTTTTTAACCTCACCTTTTAATGTATATTCTACTTGTTCACCATTTTCATTAAGATATGTTACTTTATCTTTTTTTAACGGATTATATGTAAATTGTTTACCTTGTAATTCTGGGTTTGCCCAAGAAATTATTTCTTCTGGTGATGCAATCCCTATTTGTAAATATTTATATTTTCTCAAATGATTCACCTCTTATATTATAGGCCGCGCTTACTTGCTTGTGCTTCTGCAAACTCACCTACTAGGCTTTTATTAGCAACATCGACATCATTATTGTCAACAAGTTTAACGCTAAGACCAAGTCCTTGTAATTCCTTAATAAGGGCACGGAATGCCTCAGGAATGCCTGGTGTCGGTAGTGGTTCGCCATCGACAATGGCTTTATATACTTTATTACGTCCGATTATATCATCAGATTTAATTGTCATCATTTCTTGTAAAGTATGAGCAGCACCATATGCCTCAAGTGCCCAAACTTCCATTTCACCAAAACGTTGACCTCCATTTTGAGCTTTACCACCCATCGGTTGTTGAGTAACAAGTGTGTATGGTCCTTCACTTCTTGCATGAAGTTTATCATCAACCATATGGGCAAGTTTAATCATATACATAACTCCAACTGAAATCTTATTATCAAATTGGCGACCAGTTCTACCATCATATAAATATGTTTTTCCATTTTCGTCTATAATAGCACGTGCTTCAGCAGGATTTTCTCTTGCTATTTCTTCATCTTTTGCGCGAGCCTCATTCATAATATCGACAACATCTTGATGCGTCAAGCCATCAAAAACTGGAGTTGCTACATGAACACCAAGTTTTTTTGCTGCCATCCCCAAATGAATTTCTAAAACTTGACCAATATTCATACGTGAGGGAACACCTTGAGGATTAAGCATAATATCGACAGGTGTTCCATCCGACATAAATGGCATATCTTCAATTGGTAAAATATTTGAAATAACACCTTTATTACCATGACGTCCAGACATTTTATCGCCTTCAGAAATTTTACGTTTTTGTGTTATATAGACACGAACTACTTCATTTACCTCTGGTGGAAGTTCAGCTCCATCTTTTCTACTAAAACGTTCAATTTTATGAACAATTCCACCACCACCATGTGGTACTTTAAGCGATGTAACTCTAACATCTTTGGAATTATCAGAAAATAACGCTTGAGTGAGTCTTTCCTCTGGAGTCGGTTCAGTAATACCTTTAGGCGAAACTTTACCAACTAATGTATCTCCTTCTTTTACTTCAGCACCAAGTCTAATAATACCTTCTTCATCTAAATTGGCAATAGAATCTTTACTTTCACCATCTAAATCTCTGGTAATTTCTTCTTTACCAAGTTTAGTATCACGAACTTCACAAGTATATTCTTCAATGTGAATTGAAGTATACACATCATCTTGTACAAGTCTTTCACTCATAATAACAGCATCTTCGAAATTATAACCATTCCAAGTCATAAAGGCAATCACAACATTTCTTCCAAGAGCCAATTCACCTTGTTCCATTGACGACCCATCTGCAAGTACATCACCAATTTTAACAACCTCACCTGGAACTACAATTGGACGTTGATTAACACATGTTGAATGATTTGAACGTTCATATTTATTGAGTTCATAATTATGTTTATTACCCTTTATATCACGAACAATAATTTTTAAACCATCAACATATTCTACAACGCCATCAACATCTGAACATATTGCAACACCTGAATCTTTTGCGGCCTTATATTCAATACCAGTACCAACATATGGTGCTTCCGGTTTTAAAAGTGGAATCGCTTGACGTTGCATATTTGCTCCCATCAAAGCACGAGTTGTATCATCATGTTCAAGAAAAGGAATACATGCAGTAGAAATAGCAACAACTTGTTTTGGAGATACGTCAATTAAATCAACGTTCATACTATCAGTTTCTATAAATTCACCATATTGTCTAGCAATAACTTTTTCATCAGTAATTACCAATTCACCAGTATTTGGATCTTTATCCATATGAACATTAGCTTCAGCTATTACATATTCCTCTTCCTTATCAGCTGTAAAATATCTTACTTCATCAGTAATAATAGCCCTTCTATTTTTACGATCTTTTTTTATAACTAGATATGGTGTTTCAATAAAACCAAATTCATTTGCTTTTGCATATGAAGCAAGCGAATTAATCAATCCAATGTTTTGACCTTCTGGCGTTTCAACAGGACAAATTCTACCATAATGTGATGAATGAACATCACGAACTTCAAAGCCAGCACGATCACGAGAAATACCACCTTGACCAAGAGCGGATAAACGACGTTTATGGGTAAGTTCTGAAAGAGGATTGATTTGATCCATAAATTGCGATAATTGACTACTACCAAAAAACTCTCTAAAGGTTGAAGTAAGTGGTCTAATATTAACTAAATTTTGAGCTGTTACACTCTTAACTTCAGCCGAAGTAGACATTCTATCACGAATGTTCTTTTCAACCTTAACCATTCCCATTCTAAACTGATTTTGCAATAATTCACCAATTAATCTTAAACGACGATTACTCAAATGATCTATGTCATCAATTTTACCAACAACTTTTCCAACACCAGCATGTAAATTGATATAGTAACTAATAGTTGCAAAAATATCTGAAAGGACAATATGACAACAATCTTCTCTTTGGTCATTGCCAAGTATTCTTACACAAACATCCCCTTCATTCGTTTTTACCAAAATATCTAATGTTTCTAAAACAACACTATCGCCTTGAAGCATTAATTCATATTCATAAGTCTTTCTAAAAGCTTCACGATTTTCATTTAAAATATCAGCAGTACTTTTTCCAGTTTGAGGATCTTTACGATGAGTAATTTCAGTACCCTTTGTTAAAATAATTTCACCAGTATTAGGATTTACTAAATCATTGGCAAGACGGTGTCCAATTGCTCTTGCAACTGCGTCAAGTTTTTTGTTTACTTTATATCTACCAACTTTAGCAAGGTCATATCTTCTAACTTCAAAAAGACGACTAGCAATAAATTTACGAGCAGTATCAGCAGATGTCTTTTCACCTGGTCTTAAATTATCGTATAATTTTTTTACGGCATCGTCTTCACCAAAAGATTCATCCTTATCAAAACTATTTTGAAAAATTTCAAGAATATTTTTAGGTCTTAAATCTTCTTCGCCTTTTTCACCAAGAAATAAATTAACCATTTCTAGATTGCTCTTAACTCCAAGAGCTCTAATAAAAGTAGGTAAACATACCTTTTTTGAACGATCTAATTTGGCAAACCAAATATTTTTATTGCTTTTTTCAAACTCAATCCATGCTCCACGAGTTGGAATAATTTGACCAGAAAAAATAGATTGCCCTGATTTTTTATCAACTTCCTCAGAAAAGAAAACACCTGCTGAACGAACGATTTGAGTAACAACTACACGTTCTGATCCGTTAAAAATAAAAGTACCCCACGGAGTCATAATGGGAAGTTCACCCATAAATACAGTATCATCTTTAAATTCACCAGTTTCTTTATTTTCTAAAGCTACATGAACTTTAAGTGAACGTGAGTAGTTCACTTTATGAAGTTTAGCCTCTTTAATTGAATATTTCGGTTCTTCAAAATAGTGCTCCATAAAATGTAATTCAAATTTTTCACCATCACCATGATCCTTAATGGGAGATATTTCCTTAAATAAAGCCCTCAATCCTTCATCCATAAACCAAGCAAAAGACTTCGTTTGAATTTCAATTAAATTAGGCAATTCAACATTTGTTTGAACACTTGCATAATTGCGCCGAACTCTTGTTCTACCATATTGAACATTTTTGTAACTCAAATTATTCACCTCTTTTTGCAATTTTGAGCCAAAATACAAATTGGTAAAAAATTGCATTTTCCCTCATTGTATCGTATCTTACATATTATAATTTAAATTATTATTTTTGTCAACTAAAATAACACTTTTTTTAAACTTTTATTATAAATTTTTGTTTAAATATCCATACAAAATAAAAAAATAGTAAAATCATAACTAAATTATTAGTCTATTATTACTATTTTTTAGCTTTTATAATCCAATATCCTTTATCCTTTTCAACAATTTCTACTTTTTGGTAAATTTGAATGAGCAGTTTCAACATAGACTCAGCTCCTTGTTTTTTTTGAATAACACACCAAAAAGTTCCATCTTCATTCAAGAATTCAAAAGATTTACTGGCAATTTCATGAACTATCTTTTTACCTGCTCTAATTGGAGGATTACTAACAATAACATCATATTTTTTAACAATATTTTGATAAATATTACTAACGAATATTTCCACATTTTCTATTTTGTTTAACGTTTTATTTTTACAAGATAGACGTATTGCTCGCTCATTTATATCAATCATATCGACTAAAGATTGTGGTTTAACCTTAGCAATTACTAAACCAATTACTCCATAACCACATCCAACATCTAAAACTCTATCACCATCATCTAAAGTTACTGTTTGAAGCAATAAACTACTACCAAAATCTACTTCTTTTTTTGAGAAAACTCCATTATCAGTTATAAAATTAAATTTTTGACCCCTAAAATAATATGGTATTATTATTTCATTGCTTTCTAAATTAACATTATTTTCAAAATATTGATTACTCATTTTTCCTCCTTGATTAAAGAAATAGCCTGAGTTACCTCAGACTATTCTTATTTTAAGTTAAGAATTTATTTAACTTCTACTTCAGCGCCTGCTTCAACTAACTTAGCTTTTAAAGCTTCAGCTTCTTCTGGAGATATCTTTTCTTTAACAGCTTTTGGAGCATTATCAACTAAATCTTTAGCTTCTTTTAAACCTAAACCAGTTACTTCACGAACCAATTTAATAACATTTAATTTAGATGCACCAGCGCTCTTTAGAATAACACTAACTTCACTTGGGCCTTCTTCAACTGCAGCTACAGCACCTGCAGCTACAGCAACTGGAGCAGCGGCTGTAACACCAAATTCTTCTTCGATTGCCTTTACAAGTTCATTTAATTCTAATACGCTCATCTCTTTTAAAGATGCGATAAATTCTTCTTTATTAAGTTTTGCCATTTCGTTTGTTCCTCCTAATTAATTTTCTTTTTCTGACACTGCTTTAACAACACAAGCAAGATTACGAATAGGGGCTTGTAAAACACTTAGTAACATAGAAAGCATTCCTTCTTTGTTTGGTAATTTTGATAAAGATTTTAAATCAGCTTCACTTGTAACTTTATTGTCAACAATACCAACTTTTACACTAAGTTTTTCATGATCCTTTGCAAAATCATAAACAACTTTTGCAGCAGTAACCTCATCATTACCAATAACAATAGCACTTGGACCTACTAAATGCTCTTCAACACCAACAAAACCTTCTTCTTTGGTTGCTCGACGTAAAATATTGTTTTTAACAACTTTCATTTCACAGTTTTCAGTATGTAGCTTAACACGAAGTTCAGTAACTTCTGCTACAGTCAATCCTAGGTAATCAACGAATAATGTTGATCCAGCTTTTGAGATCTTTTCTCTAATTACTTGGACCTCTTCATGTTTTTTAGCGATTGTCGCTTCATTCATTGTTTTCACCTCCTGAAAATTTTCCTCGGTAGGTAATTAAGCTTCTAAAAAATTATGTTTTAGTTGCACCTACTGTCTACGGCAGAGACTATTTATACTATTATTTATATTATAAATTTTTTATACTTTATTTTCTATTCTTCTTATGCAAGGTCAGTAGTAACTTTAATACCAGGACCCATAGTTGAAGTAATAGTTAGATTTTGAATATAAACACCTTTAACTGTTTGTGGTTTAACACGTATCATTTGATTATAAATTGCCTTAATATTTTCAGCAAGTTTACTATTTTCAAATGAAACTTTTCCAACTGGAACTTGAATATTACCAACTTTATCTGTACGATATTCAACCTTACCAGCTTTAAACTCTTTAACTGTTTGTTCAATATTCATTGTTACAGTACCAGTTTTAGGGTTTGGCATTAATCCTTTAGGACCTAAAATACGTCCTAATTTACCAAGTTCACCCATCATATCTGGCGTAGCAATAATTGTATCAAATTCAAACCAACCCTCTTTAATCTTTTCAAGATATTCGACATCACCAGCATAATCTGCTCCTGCTGCTAGAGCTTCTTGGGCCTTAGCACCCTTAGCGATTACTAAAACGCGAACAGTTTTACCAGTTCCATTTGGAAGTGAAACTGCTCCACGTAAATTTTGCTCAGCCTTACGAGGATCAATATTTAATTTAAATGATACTTCAACTGTTGCATCAAATTTTGCAACATTTGTCTTTTTTACTAGTTCAACCGCTTCTTCAAGGCTATATCTTCTTGAACGATCTACTAATTTTAAAGCTTCTAGATATTTTTTACCTCTTTTTGCCATTTGTTAATTTACCTCCTAAATGTGGTCTAACGGAATCTCCTCCCACGCTGATTGAAAAAATCAATCAATTTAAAGAGAATGATAGAAACCTATTTTTCTACAACAATTCCCATATTTCGAGCAGTGCCTTCCACAATGTTTGCTGCTGCTTCAACTGTGTATGCGTTAAGATCAGGCATCTTCATTTGTGCAATTTCTAATAATTTAGCACGTGTAATAGTTGCAACCTTATTTTTTCTCGCATTATCAGAACCTTTTTGGATGCCTGCTGCTTTTTTTAATAAATCTGAGGCTGGAGGAGTTTTTGTAATAAAAGTAAAAGTA
The DNA here is from genome assembly GCA_900539265.1 of uncultured Mollicutes bacterium. GTDB lineage: Bacteria > Bacillota_I > Bacilli_A > ML615J-28 > CAG-313 > CAG-313. The sequence continues at coordinate 10,781 of UQBM01000008.1, forward strand.
CGATCTTCATAAACGTAAATTTCAACTGGAATTACATATCCTACCATGCTTGCAGTTTTTTCATTAAATTGACTACAGAATTGTTGAATATTAACACCTGCTTGTCCTAGTGCTGGTCCAACTGGTGGAGCTGGATTAGCTTTTGCTGCAGGAATTTGAAGTTTAACAACTTTTTTAACTTGTTTAACTTTAGCTGCCACGAGACACACCTCCTTATTTTGTCCGTGATGTGGTTTATGAACACTATGATGTTCTCCCACACTTTAAATTAATTCATAGTATAAAGCGTCATTGCACGCAAATATTATTATACATATATTTTAGCAAAAAGTCAAATCTTTTATTCTTTTATTTTTTAAAAATAAAACAACATTATCAATTTAGATAATGTTGTTACTTTATTATTCAAAATTTTTTTTCATATCAGCAAAACTTTGAGCAATTTTAAATCCAGCAAACAAATAAATATAACGTGCAGGATTATCAAGACCTGTAAAAAAAGTCATATAAGTTGATCCATGATTTTTTAAATATTCACAAAGATTGCAAAAAAGAGCTTTTCCTAAACCACCACCACGTTCATTAGGATCAACACAAATACCATCTAAATGACCTCTACCAGTCTCCTCAGTATACATCGCACCAGTCCATCCAACAACTTTATTATTATGTGCAGCAACTAAGAAAGGTCTTGGTTTCTCACGTTTTAAATTACTTCTAATAGAATTAGCAAACCCTGGATTATTTATTACTTCACAAAATTCTTCAATACCATAATGTTTACTCTCATCATATACTTCTACAGTTAAACCACGCTTAGCATTTTCGGCCATTTGTTTAACCACTTTTTCGGGCATTTGATATTTGTCAAGAGAAAGATGAAATCCTTCATGAATACTATTTACAAAATATCCGTGATGATATAGGAATAAATAAAAGTCTGAGTTCATCCTAACCCCAGGCATTCCTGGATGCTCATGTTTTTCTGTATATGGAATATACCAAGGCCAGTTAATTTGACTTATAAAAACAAAACGAGCAGATTTTTTATTATTTTCTTTAATATAATCTTCAACTAAAGATAATAATTTTGAACCAATACCTTGTCGACGATATTCTTTTTTTACAATTAAAGTATTAATATATCCCGATGCATTTGGATTTTCTTTATCAACATCACGAATATTACCACTAATAAAACCTATTACTTTATCATTATCTTTGGCAACAAAAGTTCCTTCTTTTTTAAAAGCCGGACTGTTAAATAGGCGATTTTTAAACGCTTCTTTAGTTAATTCTTTAAAGAAAACCTCTTCCTTAGTTAGTTCATAAAATACTTCATACATTTGATCTTGATCTTTTTCTTCATAAGAACAATAATTTATCATGCAATTTCTCCTCTCAAGTAGTTACAATTATTATACTATAATCTATTTTTAAAAACAACAATTTTGAAACAAATTTAGTTAATAATTATAATACCAATAACAATATGCAAAACGAGAGATAAATAAGTAGTAAGTACAAAATACCAATGTTTATTTTTATGCCTAATACCATATAAACCAATTAAAGTGCCTAATGAACCTCCTAAAATTGTTATTCCCAATAAAATAGATTCTTTAATACGATACCGATGTTTAATTGCTTTCTTTTTATCAAGAAAATACAATAAAATAGCAATTATATTAGTAATCAAAAGCCAAAAAATATATATTTCAAAGATATTTTTACCTCGGATTATCTGGATCATCTGTTAAATACCAATCTGATTTTTGGACAAAAACTAAACTTCTTTCAGCATTTACAATAACATCATTATCTTTTAAGGTAACAATAATATTACCATTGATAAAAGTAGCAAAAATATTTTCTGTATATTCATTAAATCTTTCAATAATTGTCTTTTTAGGTAAATTATATTTATTTTCTTCACTTGAACATATTACTATGTAACTTGGTGTAATATTGTCTAATAAAGCCTTTGTATTAGAAGTTGGTGATCCATGATGATTAGCTTTAAAAACATCAACATGACCGATATTTAAATTTGTTAAATATGTTTCCTCCTTTTTCTCCGCGTCTCCACAAAGTAAAACCTTTTTTGTATTATGAGTTAAAAGACAACTAACTGACCGGTCATTATCATCGTTAATCTCACTTATTCCATAGGTTTTATAATCTAATAAATCTAAATATGTATCTACACCTAGATAGAATCTTGTAATTGCATCTAAATTATTACTATCAAAAATACTACCTATATTAAAATATTTGGCACCTTCATTTACTTTTTTATTTCTAATCTCAAGATAATCTTTATATAATTGTGTTTGCCCTTCATAACCAAAATCGACGATATATTGATAAGTAATTCCTGGTATTTCTAAAGCTCCATAACTATTTGAAAGTCCAACCATTCCTCCTAAATGATCACTATCAGCATGAGTAACAATCACTAATTCTAAAATGTTATCACTAACATGTTCTTCAATAAAAGGTACTACTGTATTTGAACCACTAGCTTTTTCACCTGCATCTATTAAAATATCAATATCTCCACATTCAATAAAAATACTATCACCAATTTGAGGATTTCCATTACTACCAAAAAGTTCTAAAAAAGTAACTTTTACATCATCTACTTTTGTTCCCTCTTGAACTAAATATGCAACATTCCCTTTTATATTATTTTTATTATTGTCATTTTTATTATCATTATTTTTTTTATAATATAAATAACCAACAATGAAACCAACTACTACTATTAATACTACTATCCAAAGCGGAATTCTTTTTACTGTTTTCTTTACGTGTCTTTCAATTTTTGTTTGATTTTTATTTTTTTTTGATCTTCCCATTTTAATCTCCTTTTGAAAAAATAGCAGGTATTTCTACCTACTATTTGATTAATTCTACTTCATCAAAGCGAAGTTCATTTGGAGTCTGTCGTCCAAACATATCTATCAAAACTGTTACAATTTGATTTTCAAAGTCAATTTTTTCAACCACAGCTTCTTGACCATAAAAAGTTTCTGATATAACCTTTACCATATCACCTACCGCAAACTTAACATCTTTGGCAATTGTAATACCACTTTTCTTTAAAATAGGAATCATTTCATGAGGTGGAACTGGCACAGGTTTTGCTCGACCGCCACTAGAGCCCAAAAAACCAGTAACCATTGGTGTATTTCTAACAATAAACCATGATTCATCAGTAACAATCATATCGACAAAAATATATCCAGGATATGGATTTTCTATAACTTCTTTCATTTCACCATTTGGTTTTTTTTCCATATGAATTTCTTCAGGAATTAGAACATTAAAAATGTAATCTTCCATATTCATTGAAACAATTCTTCGTTCTAAATTACGTTTAGCTGCATATTCCATTCCAGCATATGATTGGATAATGTACCAAGCTCTTTCGTTATCTGTATCTTCAGTATACATGAAAACTCCTAATATAAAGCATTTTTAAGTAATTGAATAATTTTTTCAATTATCCAGTCACAACCTATGAAAAATAATGCTAAAACAATAGAAAATAAAACCACTTTTACTACATTCCACAAAAATTCTTTCCATTTTAACCCAGTAATATGCCTAATTTCTGTAAATGAAGGACGATAAAATGATGAGGCAACAAGCACAATTGAAATTGCACCTAATCCAATTAAAACCCATGAAAAAACAATTGTATTAGTTTTTCCACCTATTAACCAAGCCTCCTCAGGAATTGTTAATAACTTACCTTGTAATAAAATTACTCCAAGTTCAATTGCAAAAAGTCCTAAAAATAATAATAGATAATTTTCTAATTTATGCTCTGAAAGTAGGTACTCTACTACCCTATTTTTCTTTTCTGCTTTGATTTTTTCAGCCATAATCTGACCCTCCTATTTTGTTTCTTTATGTACTGTATGTTTATTACAACGTTTACAATACTTTTTAATAACTACTCTTTGGTTAGTATTTAATTTATTTTTTTCCGTTATATAATTGCGAGATAAACATTCCTCACAAACTAGTATGACCTTCTCTCTCATATATTTATAATACCACCTTGACTAATTCATTATACTAAATTTACAATCAAAAGTCAACTATTTAAATTATTTTTTACGAGCTTTTTTTCTTATTCTATCAATTGCATCATAAATTTTTTTTACTTCACAATCCAATTCTTTAGCAATCTCTCTTGGTGTTTCTTTTTTAATAAACTTTAATTCATATATTTTTCTTTCAAATAAAGATAAATTTAGATTTTCTTCATTTAAAATTTTATTTTCAACATTATTTGAAGCATCAACTATAAATTCTTCAATATTATCCATATAAATTATTCTTTCCTTTTTATTTTTTTTCCGTAGCAAGTCAATGAATTTTCTTTTTAAAATTAAAGCAAAATAACTATTAAAACTTAGAAAGAATTTATCATTATATGAATTTATGGCTTTAATAAGACATATTAAACCTTCTGCATAAAATTCTTCTCTTTCATCAGGTAGTAAATTAATTTTACTAATCTTGGAAAGAATGAATGGTTTATACTTATTAATCAAAATCTCTCTTGCTAAATCATCGTTATCATAAATTAAATACAATAATTCATTATCATTGTATTTCTGAATAAAAATCCCCCCCATCTTATTTAATTAGTTTTCAAACCGATTCCGCAGTATTTCATAAAAAATAATACTTGCGCTTACCGAAGCATTAAGTGATGTTATATGCCCTATCATTGGAATATTAACAAAAAAATCACAGTTTTCTTTTACAAGTCTTGAAATACCAAATCCCTCTGAACCAATGACAACTGCAATCTTACCTTTATAATCTTGCTTGCGATAATCAATAGATCCTTTCATATCTAAACCGATTACCCAAAATCCTTCTGATTTTAATTTTTTAATTGTTTGAACTAAATTGGTCACTTGTGATACTTTTACATATTCAATAGCTCCAGTAGATACTTTGGCAACCGTTTGATTTAAAGAAACACTACGATTTTTCGGAATAATAATTCCATCAATTCCTGTTGCATCAGCTGTTCTCATAATCGCCCCTAAATTATGTGGGTCTTCTAAACCATCTAGTATAACTAAAGTTGCATGCTCTTGACCATTTATTTCTTCTAGTATTCTATCTAAATCAATATATTTGTATTCAGCAATCTCAACTACAACTCCTTGATGATTTGAACCAAATTTTTTATTTAACTCGATTAACGTCATTTCAATTATTTCAATTTGTTTTTCTTTAGCTATTTTTTTTATGTTATCATTATCATGACTTTTATTTTTTTTTAACATAAATATTTTTTTTATATCTTTGTTAACTTTTAAACTTTCTATTGCTGCATTTTTACCATATATAAACATCTATTCACCACTTTCAACAATTGAAAAAATCATTTTAATAATTTCATCTAATCTTTCATTATCACCTTTTAAAAATAAATAGCCAATAACTGCTTCAAGACCTGTTGATACTATATATGCTGTATGATCAACATTTTTCCGATAACCATGTGGTGCATTATTACGACCTCTTAAAAAATATTGCATTTCATCAATTGTTAAATATTTTTTTAAATTTTCAAATATATATTGATGAGCATAAGCAGAAACATATTTTATACTAACTTTACGAAGTTGAGCATTTTTAGTAATACCCTTTTCTAATAAATGAACCCGAACCCTTAATTCAAAATAGGCATCACCAACATAAGCCAAATTACTACCATTTAGTATCTGATAATTATTCATTATAATTTTATATCCATTTCTATAATTTTTAATCTAAGTTCATCAGCTTTCGCAAAATCTTTATTTTCTCTTGCCTTTTGCCAATTGTTAATAAGTTCTTTTTCTTGAATTGACAGTGGCTTAATATCGACGTAAAGACCAAAAATATCAAACATATCTTGGAGTGTTTTTAAGTCATCTTTTAATTCATCTAATGAACAATCCTTGTTTCTTAAATCTTTATTACTCTTTTTTTGATGATTATAAAGAATACTTAAAGCATTAGCTGTATTAAAATCATAAGCCATTTCATTTAAAAATTCCTTCATAATTTCTAAATCATTACCACCAAATTGTAAATTACTAAGTTCAATTTTTCGATATAAACTAATATATGTTTTTTCGAATTTTTCCCATTCTATAGTCATCTTTTTCATTAATTCATCGGTATAATTAATCGTTTGTCGATAATGATTAGCCAAAACAAATAATCGATATGCTTGAGGAGGGTATTCATTAATGATATCCTTTAACCAAATAACGTTACCCAATGATTTGCTCATCTTTTCACCACTCAAATCTATTCTAGCATTGTGAATCCAATAATTAGCAATTGTATGATTATTAAGCGCAATTGATTGCGCAATCTCATTTTCATGATGGGGAAATTTTAAATCGTTCCCACCTCCATGAATATCAATTTTTCCACCAAATATCTTATCAATCATAACTACACATTCCGTATGCCAACCAGGCCTTCCCATTCCAAACGGACTTGGCCATTTTTTTCCAATATCGCTCGTTTTTTTCCATAAAGTAAAATCAGCAGGATCCTTTTTATTCTTATTAATGTCAATTCGTGACCCACTTTCTAAATTATCTAATTTTTGATTACTTAAAATACCATATTCTGGAATACTTCTAACATCAAAATATACATCATCTCCACTTTTATAAGCATGTCCAGTTTTAACTAATTCATCAATGTATAAAATTATATCTTCAATATGTTCAGTCACTCTAGGATGAATTACTTGTTTATTACAACCAATTTTATCACAGGCATCTAAATAAGCCTTTATATATTTTTCACTAACTATATCTTCCGTTGTATTTTCTTCTATTGCCTTTTTAATAATTTTATCGTCAATATCAGTAAAATTTGATACCATCTTTACTTTATAGCCAATATATTCAAAAAATCTTCTTACTGTATCAAAAAAAATAACTGGCCTTGCATTTCCGATATGCATATGATTATAAACAGTCGGACCACAAACATACATTGATATTTCGTCATCTTTTATCGGTTTAAAATTTTCCATTTTATTAGTTAAGGAATTATACACTTTTATATTATCTTTTATCATCACTTTTTTACCTCTTTCAAAAAACTATTTTTTTTACTTTTTTTATTAACAATTTGCATTACCATTATAATGATTCCAACAAATGAAATTTCAAGCATAATAAAAGAGAGTAATCCGCAAATATTTTCAGTCCTTTCTCCTAAAAAAAGAACAATACTTATAATATATATTATATTATTAACCATATCACACCTCTTAAAAATACTTTTTTGAAAAAATAAGACCACAAATCTTTTTTTGTGGTCTTAAATAAACATAAACTAAGCGTATATTTAAAAATACGATTAACGCTTTGAGAATTGTGGTGCACGACGAGCTTTACGAAGACCGTATTTTTTACGTTCTGTAGCACGTGGATCACGAGTAAGCAAACCCGCTTTTTTCAAAAGTGGACGATAATCAGGATTAACTAATAATAATGCACGACTAATTCCAAGACGGATTGCACCTGCTTGACCACTAATTCCACCACCATTTACATTTACATAAATATCATATTGTGTTCCTGTTTCTGTTAAATTAAGTGGTTGTAATACGTCAAGGCGAATAGCGGCTGAAGGAATATATTCTACGAAATTACGATCATTCACAACAAATTTTCCATTACCAGGTACTAAACGTACTCTTGCAACCGAACTTTTGCGACGACCAGTAGCTTGATAAACTGCTTTTTCCATTCTTCTATCCTCCTATTTAATTTCTAAAGGAAATACTTCAGGTTTTTGAGCATTTTGTTCATGTTCAGGTCCAACATAAACATAAAGACGACGATACATATTGTCACCTTGTGGTCCCTTTGGAAGCATCCCTCTTACCGCAAATTCAACAATCTTTTGTGGTTGTTTATCCATCATTTCTTGAGCAGTACGTGTTTTTAAACCACCTGCATATTGTGAATGGCGATAATATTTTTTACCTTGCATCTTATTTCCTGTTAAAGCAACTTTTTCTGCATTAATAACAATTACATAATCACCACCATCAATATGTGGTGTATATGTTGGTTTGTGTTTACCTTTTAAAACAGTAGCAATCGCAACTGACATACGACCTAAAACTAAATCGGTTGCATCAATCACATACCATTTACGATTTTCTCTTGCGCTTTTAACTGTATCCATATAAGTTGTACGCATTTTTATTTCCTCCTAAATTAATAATTGAAGGGCTTAATTTTGTGGGTTTTAAGTCTCTCGACTAAATGTATCGTATAGATTATACACTAATATGAAGAAATTGTCAAATAATAAAGCCTTTTTTATAAGTTCAAAATTAGATAACACTTCTTTGAACATAATTTCCATGTATCATTTTTACTTTTGTCGTAATTATAAATGCTTTGGGATCAACTGAATGAATAAGTGCCATATATTCAGGAATTTCAAAATTAATTGCATATATTTCAATAACTTTTTTACATTTATTTGTATATCCACCAACAGCATCATAAATCGTCATACTATGATAAAAATGTTCAAGTAAAACTTTTTTTAATTCTTCAGCCTTATCAGTTATAATTTCAAGTCTAGTTGTTTGATAAGTTTGATACATTGCTTGTAAAACTTTCATATAAATTATTAAACGAATAACAGTATATAGAACATTTTCCACACTAATTAAAGAAGATGCACAAATAATAGAAATATCAACTAAAAATTGATATTTAGTAAACGGAATTCTTTTCTTCATCACTAAATAATTAGAAATAATATCCATTCCTCCTGTTGAGCCACCACCTTTTAAACAAAGAGCAGCACCATATCCTGTAATAAGACCACCAATAATCGCAAGTAATAATCTTGTTCCTGGTTGCATATTAGTTCTAAATGCATTTTCAAGTGCAATCGTTGTTGAACTATGAAGAATATTAAAATCTCCTTTAAAGGCATCTATCAGACCACCACCAACATTTCCACCATCACTTAATAGATAAATAAACGGACTAACTGTAATATTGGAAATTAATGACATTAAAATAGACTGTATAGCAATTGATACAACTGTTAAAATAGCAAAATGTTTGCTAACACCGCGCCATCCAATCATTAAAAGTGGAATATTTATAATCGCCACAAACAGGCCAATATATCCTCTAATAGCGGTTGAGCCACCAAATTTTTCAATTAAACCAACAATTAATTGAGAAACTCCCGTTACACCACCTGAAAAATAACCACCAAGTTGCAAAAGCCATACAACCCCAAAAGAATATATTACCGATCCTAAAACAACAAGGACAATAGATTTTCTCATTTTCTTCTTTTCACATTTATCATTTTCACATCCTAAATGACCAAAAACATATCGATTTTTTTTTGATACTCCACCCTCATTAGGGATATTAGATTGTTCGTTTTCCATGATTTTTTTCCTTTTATTATTATATATTATTTTATTTTATTAACTGGATTTATAATCCTAATATCATTTTCTTTTTTACTATAACCAAATCTTTTTGTAATATCAAATAAGATTGGTGGGATAATACATGTTAATGATGAAGCAATTATTAGTGCATTCATAAATTTTTTGGTAAAAACACCAAATTCCTCAGAAGCAATAACAACAATTAGTGTACAAGCTACAAACAAAGTTGTCTGAATTACTGTCGAAAAATTAAACCATCGACATAAATACATAAACGGAATTTTTACAATTATCAACATTCCAAACAAAATTAAAATTAATGATAAATTTTCCCATTTAAATATTTCTTGAATCGGCATCAAAAGACCAATTTTTAGGCCTACTAACATATAAAAAATAGGCACAAAAATTCCATAACCAATAATCTCAAGTTTATGAATATTAGTTTCACTTGGTTTTGCGGACTTAATAACCATTCCAGCTAAAAAGGCACCCAAAATATATTCAACCCCAGAAATACTACAAAGAATCATTAAACCAAGTAATAAAGCTATAGTCAATCTTACTCCAAAATGTACAATACCATCAGAAATTTTTTTAAAACTACTTAACTTCAAATAGCGACTAAAAATATATACAATTAACAAAATGATTACAAGAATTAATAAAAGCCAAGGTTTTTGTTCTTTTGTCATTCCCAATGTCATCATTAAAATACTAAGTGCTACAATAGATAATAACTCGGCTTTAGTAGAATAACTACTAATAATTTTACCAATTGTACTATTGCTTAAACCTTCTTCATGGACCAAAGGAATTACAATTGAAGCAAAAGTGCTACAAAAAATAATTGTCAAAACAATAACACCAATAACTTTATTATTCATAAAACCTAAAAATAAAAATGAACCACCAATGCTACACAATATAATTGTAAATAATAAAATTGTAGTTAATCTACTAATATGTAAATATGAATCTCCTTTTTTATGCTTTCCTAAAACAGTAAAATCAGTATCTAATCCGCTTAAAAATAAAAGGATTCCCATTCCAATGGAATAAAGTCCTTCCATAAATGGTGTAAGTTCATTATTATTTACAAAAAATTCTTTAGATGAAAAACTAGCAAGTAAAATTCCTGTTAAAATTTCAATTACTAAAACAGGAATAAATTTTATTCGACAGATTGCTAAAATTACGGGAATGATTGCGGCAAGTCCTAATAAAATTACAATTGGTAATAAAACTTTTAAATCAAAATTTGTACTTGATAAATAAATAAACATATTATCTTACTATTGCACCACTTGGTATTTCCTTTACTTCTAATACTTCTAATTTATTAGCACTACTAGCACAAAGAATCATTCCATTGGATTCAACACCTCTAATCATTGATGTTTCTAAATTTTGTACTACAACTACTTTTTTTCCAATCAAATCATTAGGACTATAAAATTGTGCAATTCCTGATACAATTTGTTTAATTTCGTTACCAATTTTAATTTGTGAAACAAGTAGTTTATCAGCATTAGGATGTTTTTTACATTCAATAATTTCTCCAATAACCATTGAAACTTTAGAAAAATCATCAATATTTATCTTTTTGACTTCTTCTTTGCTTTGCAAATTTTTCAGTTTTTCTTGTTCTTTAAAATAATTTAATTCTTTTTCCATATCAAGCCTTTGAAATAATTTTTCTTCTAGAAAAACCTTATCACTTGAAAATTTTTCACCAAAAACTAATTGATCTAATCGCATACTAGTATTTATTTTTCCAAGTGAAACCAAAATTTTACTTGATGTTTCCACTAAATATGGTGCTATTAAAATTGCAATAATCCGTAATGATTCTGCTAGATGATACATTACACTTTCAAGTTCTTCCTTTTTATTATCATCTTTTGCAAGTACCCAAGGAGCAGTCTCATCAATATACTTATTGGCTCTTTTAACCAATTGCCAAGTTTCACCAATTCCATCTTGAATTCTAAATTTATCAAAGCATTCAATGGTTTTAGTAATTGCCTTATTTGCAACCTCACAAAGAGATTGTTCATATTCACCAAATTTCAGTGTATCTTTGTGCGGAACAATTCCGTCACAATATTTATTTATCATAGAAATACTTCTACTAACTAAATTACCTAAATCATTAGCAAGTTCAAAATTATATCTTTCAATAAAACGTTCATAACTAAAAAGACCATCATTACCAAGTGGCAATTCTTTTGCTAAATAATATCTAACCGCATCAATGCCAAAACGATTAATTAAATCCATTGGGTATACCGCATTCCCTTTGGATTTGGACATTTTACCCTCTTTAGTTAAAATCCAACCATGAACATAAAGTTTAAAACGAATAGGAATATCTAGTGCCATTAACATAATCGGCCAATAAATTGCATGAAATCTTAAAATATCCTTTCCTACAACATGGCAAACATTATCATTGTTAAGCCAAAACTCCTGATATAATTGATCATCACTAGTTCCATAACCAAGAGCTGTCAAATAATTAAATAAAGCATCAATCCAAACATAAATAACATGTTTAGGGTTAGAAGGAACCTGAATACCCCATTTAAAAGAGGTTCTACTTACACATAAGTCCTCTAATCCTGATTCAATAAATGAAATAACTTCATTTTTTCTAGTTTCTGGGCAAATAAAATCTGGATGATTTTTAATATATTCTAGAAGTCTTTTTTCATATTTTTTTAAACGTAAAAAATAACTTTCCTCTGATACAAGTTTGGTTGGTTTTCCACAATCCGGACAAGTGTCATTTTCTCCGAGTTGAGTTTTCGTAAAAAATGTTTCACAAGAAACGCAATAATTACCACTATATGAACCAAGATATATATCATCATTTGCAAGTAATTGTTCGAAGACTTTTGCGACAATTTCCTCGTGCTTTTTATCTGTTGTTCTAATAAAACCATCATAATCAATATGCATTACTTTCCATAGTTCTTTAGTTTCTAAGGCAACTTTATCTACAAAAGTTTGTGGATTCATTTTGGCTTTTGATGCTGCTTCTTCTATTTTTTGACCATGTTCATCCATTCCAGTTAAATAAAAGGTTTTTCTTCCCATTTGTCGATTAAATCTTGCATAAACATCACATGCAACTGTGGTATAACTATTACCAATTTGAACCTTTCCACTAGCATAATAAATGGGTGTTGTTACATAGCATTTTTTACACATTTAATACCTCCTAAAATGGTCAATTTTACTTGTCACATTATAACACATTCTAGTTTTTTTATAAAGAAAAATGATTAAACGATTTTTTGCTTTTTCTTTTTTATTACAATTCTTACAATAATCATAATAATAACAAAGACTAATAAAGCAGAAACTATAATTACTACCTCTAAATAATTATTGACATAACAACTAGCATCATCTTTACAACCAATAATATTATCTTCAATTACTTCAAAATCAAGTGATAAGCTTCTTTCATGACCTATAGCATCTTTTACTTTAATATATAATTCATGTTTACCAATTTCAACCTTTCCTCCTAAATATTCTTTATCATCAAGCAAAACAATAAGTTCATAGTTATCAAAATTTTCCACAATCTCATATTCTATTTTATCCATTTTAATATATTTTTGCTCATTTTGGATATTCTTAACAATAATTTGTGGAGCAATGGTATCAATTACATTAACGTTTTGTCTTACTCCCTCACTTCGATTATTAAAAGTATCAATACCAATATAAACAATATACCCTTTTTTTCCTCTTAACATTAATTCATCAAATTGTTCTTTATTTACCAATTCATCATCAATATAATAATTTTTTTCTAATCTACAAGGATATTTAAAATTATCACTAATAATTACTAATTGCTCAAAGTTATTACTATTATAATCAACATCATTAACTGTAACATCACTTACTACAATGTTTGGCCTTATAGTGTCAATAACTTCAATGATGGCTTGAAAAACTGTTGTTTTATTCATACTTTTATCTATTGCAAAATATGAAAAAGTAATATTAGTACCAATTTTCAAAATTTCTTTTAACTCTTCATAACTATAATTATTATATTCACCAAAATCGAAAACTACTTGAGGATTATGATCATAATTATCAGAAACAATAAAATTACTTAATAAATCAAAAGTATCAATCTCAGTATCATTAATTACTAATTTATCAACCTCATTGATTAATGGTGCTGAAGTATCTATAATGTTGATTTCTATTAATTCAGTACTCGTTTCATTTTTACTTGTATCCTTCGCAACAAATTTAAGATATCCTTTTTGATTTGAATAAAGATATGTTTTAAAATTTTCTAAATCTTTGATTTCTTCTAATTTTTCATCATAATATTTTACCGTGATATCTAAATAAGTATCATAATTATCACTAACATTAATATAGTCAAAATAATTGGTTGTAGTAATTAAATTATCCTCTATTGTAATATTAGAAGGATAGTCAATTATAGGAGCTATTTTATCTACCACTGAAACAGCTTTTGATAATACAACATAATCAGCTGCTTTTTTATCATAAATACCAATATGAACTGTCTTTAATCCAATAATCATTGTATCTATTTGTTTTTCAATCAAATACTCATATTCATCAATTTCTCGATTTAATATTTTAATATCTTTTTTAAAATCTGGCACCTCACTATAAACATTAAGTTCATAACTTTCAATTCCCCAATTTATTTTAATTTTTTCGCGATGATACAAATTATAATTAATAATCTGATCTTTTACATCAAATAAATAAACGCTAATTCCCATATTTTCATAATTATCCATTGTAAAATAATTATAAATATCATCAATTGGTCTTTTGACTTTTAGTTGTAGATTACAAATATTATTTTTATAACTCGAAAAATAACCTTCACTAATATTTTCATCTTTAATAAGCCTTAATCTTAAATAACTATTATCAACATAATCATTAATAATATCATTTGTAAACACTGATGAAGATGAAAAATAAAAATATCTATTATCAACCATTAATGGTTCAAAATACTCTTCTTTAATTTTAATTTGCAATTTTACTTCACTTAATGAAGCAAATTGATCTAAATTTATATTTATATTTACTATATCACCAACATTATAAGTGGTTTTATCAAAAACTAAATATAAATTGGCATTGCTATTGGCAAACGAAGATGGATATTTTAATATTGAAGTCATCATTATTATAATAAATGATGCTACTATAATAACTCTTTTTAATTTCACTTTATTCATAATTTTTCTTTTCACCTCATATAATATAAGTTACAAAATACGATTAAATAACTTTGTTTTAATATTATAACTTATATAGTATACCTTTTTTGATGAAAAAAGAAGAAAGCTAAAAATATTTAATACAAAAAAACATTTGTTTAATTTAAAATTAAAAACTGATTAACATTTAATGTTAATCAGTTTTAACTATTTTAAGATATCGTTGTTGTAAGTTCTTTATAACCTTTAAACATCTGCTTTTTCATTGTAAGAGCTTCTTCAATGGGGGTTGCTACAACTTCATTATTAAAAACACCCATACATTTACCACCCTCACCTTTTAATAATTCTTCAACTGCAGCAATTCCAAGTCGACTTGCTAGTACTCTATCAAATGGGGACGGAGAACCTCCTCTTTGAACGTGTCCTAAAATAGTAGCTCTTGAATCAAAACCAGTATATTCTTGAATTTGTTTAGCAAGTTCACGAACATCAGTTATATGTTCCGTTATAATAATCAAAACATGTCGACTTTTATGATTTTGACATTTTTTTACCGTTTTTATTACCTCTTCTAAACTAAAACCTGTTTCTGAGGTTATAACTAAATCAGCTCCTGTTGCTAAAGCCGCTGCATAAGCAATATCACCACAATATCTACCCATAACCTCAACAATTGAACAACGTTGATGAGAATTTGAAGTATCTCTTAATTTATCAATTGCATCAACTGCAGTATTAACAGCTGTATCAAAACCTATAGTAAATTCACTTGAAGCAATATCATTATCAATTGTACCTGGAAGGCCAATACAATATAAACCCATTTTAGAAAGTTTTAAAGCCCCACGATAGGTTCCATCACCACCAATAGCAACCAATGCATCTATACCTCGATTTTTCAATTGCTCTAAAGCAATTTGAGCAACTTCATCTTTACTAAATTCTGACAAACGAGCAGAACCTAAAATAGTACCACCACGATTTATAATATTAGTAACAGTATCACGCGTCATTGGAAAAATTCGTCCTTCAACTAGACCTTTATATCCATCTTCAACACCAAAAACTTCTAAACCTTCATGAATTCCCGCACGAACAACTGCTCGAATTGTTGCATTCATACCAGGAGCATCACCACCCGAAGTTAGTACAGCAATTTTCTTTATTTGTTTTTCCATTGTAAGCCTCCATAATTTTTTTAAATTACAGTTTATTTTCACATTGCATAATTATACTACATTTTGTCAAAAATCAACAAATATTTGCTTTTATTTTACTGGTTTTAAATACCAAATTTTATCTGCATATTCTTTTATACTGCGATCTGCTGCAAATCTTCCTGCCTCACTAATGTTGACAAGTGCCATTTGATTAAAATGTTTTTTATTTAAATATGCTTCATCCATCTTTTGATGAACCTTCATATAATCCTCAAAATCAGCAAGACACATATAACGATCTGCTATACCACTTGAGGTTAATAAATAATTAGCAATATTTTCAAAACTCTTTCCAGCAAAACCTTTTTTTAGGGTATTAATAATTCCTCTTAATTCTTTATTACTATTATAAAAATAAGTTGAATTATAACCTGTTTTCCATAAATCATCTACTTCTTTAGCACTCATGCCAAAGATAAAAATATTCTCATCACCAACAGCATCACAGATTTCAACATTAGCTCCATCCATAGTACCAAAAGTTATTGCCCCATTAATCATAAATTTCATATTACTAGTTCCACTAGCTTCATATCCCGCAAGTGATATTTGTTCGCTAATTTCGCTTGCTGGCATTAAATATTCTGCTAAAGTAACACAATAATCCTCAATAAAAACAACATTTAACTTTTCCTTCATTTTAGGATTCATTGAAATATCTTTAGAAATATAATTGATTAATTCAATTATTTCTTTAGCAAGGTAATATCCTGGAGCTGCCTTAGCACCAAAGATAAAAGTTTGTGGTGTCATTTTAGTCTCTGGATTTTCTTTTAATTGATTGTATAAACTAATTATTTTTAAAACGTTTAAAAGTTGTCTTTTATATTCATGAAGTCTTTTGACTTGAACATCAAATCTTGAACTTGGATCTAAAATAATTCCTTGTTTCTTATAAATCATATTAGCAAAATCACATTTATTTAAATATTTAATACGACCAAGTTCATCAATAATTTTATCGTTATCGTAATATGATAAAAATTTTCTTAATTCACTTGCATCTTTATACCAACCATGACCAATTGTATCATCTAATAAATTAGATAATCGTGGATTAGATTGATGTAACCATCTTCTATGAGCAATTCCATTAGTAACATTAGTAAATTTTTCAGGAGTTAATTGATAATAATCACTAAAAATACTTCTTTTAATTATATCACTATGAAGCGCTGACACACCATTTACTTTGTAACTAGCAATTACACTTAAATTAGCCATCTTTATATAATTATTAGAAATAATGGCCATTCTATTTATTTTATCCCAATCACCAGGATAAACATTCCATAAATTTGTCGTATATCTACGATTAATTTCTTGTAAAATTTTATAAATTCGAGGAATTGTTTTTTGAACTAAATCTTCACTCCAACACTCTAAAGCTTCAACTAATACAGTGTGATTCGTATAAGCCACTGTTTTAGTTACAATTTCCCATGCCTCATCCCATTCTAATTCATAATCATCCATCATAATACGCATTAATTCAGGAATACAAATAGCAGGATGTGTATCATTGATATGAATGGCAGCATAATTTGGCAATGTATGTAAATCACCATAACGTTTAATATGATCATGAATAATATTTTGAATTGAAGCACTAACCAAAAAATACTGTTGTTTTAATCTTAAAGTTTTCCCTTCATAGTGATTATCTGATGGATATAAAACCTTTGATATTAATTCAGCTTCTTGATTTTCCATAATTGCTTTCATATAATCACCTTGTGAAAAAGACTTCATATCAAATTCATTTGCATTACGAGCCTTCCAAAGTCTGAGGGTTGATACAGCATTACTACTACCACCTGAAATTAGTAAATCATACGGCATTGCTTCAACAATTTTCGAATCATGGTATTCAACCTTCATTTTACCATCTTTTTGATATTCACTAACCCAACCACCAAATCTAACCTTTAGAAGGCGATCACTTCTCGGTACTAGCCACACTTCACCACCTGGTAGCCAAACATCTGGCATTTCTGTTTGCCAACCATTAACAATTTTTTGTTTAAATAAACCATATTCATAACGAATAGAAAAACCTGTTGCTGGATAATCTAAAGAAGCAAGTGAATCCATAAAACAAGCTGCTAAACGTCCAAGTCCACCATTTCCTAGTCCTGCATCATTTTCTTGTTCATATAATTCATCCAAATCAAAACCATATTCTTTTAAAACTTCACGATATACATCAACAATGCCAAGATTATAAAGATTTGTTTTTAAACTTCTTCCAACTAAAAACTCCATACATAAATAATAAATTCGTTTTGATTTTTGTTCCTTAACTTTACGATTAAATTGTTTCTTTTTTTCTAGTAAAATGTCTAAAACGGACATACTAACGGCTTTATACATTTGATCAATACTAGCATCACTTGGCGTAACCCCAAAATAGCTTGCTAGTTTCTCCTCTAAATGCATCTTCGTATTGTCAATTTCTATTTGCTGTTTGGGCATACCTTTTCACCTATTTTTCTAAAATTTCCTCATACATCCTAATATATTGCTTAGCTGATGTACTCCATCCAAAATCTTTATTCATAACCATCTCCACTTGTTTACTCCAAAGATCTTTATTTTGGTAATCATTTAAAGCTCTTAAAATTGTCTTTAACATATCACAAGCATCAAATCCACAGAATGTATAACCATTTCCATTACTGAAAGAAAAATCGCGAATACTATCCTTTAATCCACCAGTTTCTCTAACAATTGGAATTGAACCATATCGAGATGCAATCATTTGTGATAAACCACAAGGTTCTGATTTAGATGGCATTAAAAAAATATCACTTGATGCATAAATTTTTCTTGATAAATCTTGATTAAAAGCAATAATTACTCTCAATTTATTTTTATGTCGATATTCTAAATCCTTAAAATATCCCTCATAATAAGGATCACCTGTACCAAGTAAAACAAACTGAACCTTTTGGGTAAGTAAATCTTCAAAAATATCCTTTACTAAATCTAATCCTTTATGTGAAACTAGTCTTGATACCATTCCAATCATTGGTATATCTTTATCTACTGGTAAATCTAACATATTTTGAAGTTCTTCTTTATTCTTTAATTTTGCCTCGATAGTTTTTTTATCATAATTTTCAAATAAAGCTTTATCTTTAGCAGGATTATAAAAAACTTTATCAATACCATTTAAAATTCCCTTTAATTTTCCTTCACCTTTAACTCTTACAGTCTCGTATTCTAATCCATGGGCAAATTCTTTTTGTAAGATTTCTTCAGCGTAAGTAGGACTAACCGTCGTAACAAAATTAGCTGCCTCCATTGCACCTTTCATAATATTAACTTTTCCTAAATATTCAAGTAAATATCCATCATTAAATGAAAGACCAAAAACATCTTCAATAATATCTTGATCATATGCGTATATTCCTTGATATTCAATATTATGAATAGTGAAAACAGTTTTTACTTTTGTAAAACGACTATCGTGATAATAAAGCGTTCTAAGATATATTGGAAGCATTCCCGCTTGCCAATCATGCACATGAATAATATTAGGAATTTCATCTATAAAAATCATAACATCGATTGCTGCTTTGCTAAAGAAAGCAAATCTTTCAGCATCATCAAAATAACCATAAAAATTATCACGTTTAAAATAATACTCATTATCGATAAAATAATATTTTACACCATTTTCTTCATATTTAAAAATTCCACAATATTGATTTCTCCACGAAAGTTTTGTTGTAGTTTGTCCAATATAAACAAGTTTATTTTTATATGCTTGATTAAGTTTAGCATAAAGTGGTAAAATAACACTTACCTCAAATTCACCTTTTGCATTTTTTAAAATTCTTTTCGGTAATGAGCCAATAACATCACCAAGACCACCAGAAGCAAAAAATGGTTGTGCTTCACTTGCCACAAAAAATATTTTTTTTACTTTATTTTCGCCCATGTTCAATCCTCCTTATGATTTTTATTAAACCATTGTATTTTTTCCAAGATAATATGGAATTTTTTCACAACCTGATAAATTATTACGATTACGAATTGTAACATTTTTATCCGTAATTACATAATTTAATTTAACATTGTCACCAGTAATTGTATCTTGCATTAAAATTGAATTTTTAACAATCGTGCCTCTACCAATTTTTACTCCTCTAAATAAAATACTATTGATAACTGTTCCTTCTATTTCACAGCCATCAGCAATAAAACTATTTTCAAC
This sequence comes from uncultured Mollicutes bacterium, assembly GCA_900539265.1. Lineage (GTDB taxonomy): Bacteria > Bacillota_I > Bacilli_A > ML615J-28 > CAG-313 > CAG-313. The sequence continues at coordinate 30,968 of UQBM01000008.1, forward strand.
TTTAGCATTAAAGCCATATCTAGTTGGAGCCGAATCCCTTACCTTAGTATAAACACGATGATTTTTATTTCCAAACAAAGCATCTTTAGTTTCATGATTTAAAAGAGCCATATTATATTTGAAATAATTTTCCATTGAATTAACGTGTAGATAAACACCTTTATGTTCATACCCATAGATTTTTAAACTTTTAATATTATTAAAGATTAAATCTCGGTGGAATGATTCCATTCCTTGTGAAATTGCTTCTTCTAATAGACCTTGTAACAATCTTCTATTCATTATGAACATATTAATACATGAATTCGTAATTGTACCAATCTTTGATTTTAAATTCGCTTTTGTTATTCTTCCCTCTTCATTCAAGATAAAATTCATATTTTTTTCTAAGTCTTTTTCACATTTTCCATGTCGATATAAAATCGTTATGTCAGCACTTTTATTAAGATGGAAATCAAAAATTTCATTGAAATCTATTATATTAGCACTATCACAATCCATTAATACTACTAATTCTTCCTTTTGATTTTCAATAAATCCTTTTATACTAATTAAAGCTTCCAACCTACTTGTATATAAAGTATCTATTTTATAATTACCAAAAGGTGGAAAGATGACTAAACCTCCATTTCTTCTTGAAAGATCCCAATCTTTTCCCGAACCTAAATGATCCATTAATGATTGATAATTTTTTTGTGCTAAAATGCCAACATTATCAACTCCAGCATTTACAAGATTTGATAAGGCAAAATCTATTAACCGGTATCTACCGCCAAAAGGAATAGAAGCTGAAGTTCTTTTTCGTGTTAATTCATCAATTGTTTCATTATGTATATTCGAAAATATTATGCCTAATGCTTTCATAAACTATTCTTCCTTTCCTTCATTTTTAACATTTTCTTCAATATTAGCGCCTTGTTTAACAATTGAACCATCATCAATTGTAACATCTCGACCAATAACAGCAATTTCAACATCGTCAGCTTTAGGACTTCCAATATGAACACCTTTGCCAATAACAACATTCTCATCAATTATACTATATTCAATAATTGAATCTTCTCCGATAACTGTATTAGCAAAAATAACACTATCTTTGATAACCGCTCCTTTTTTAATAACAACACTAGAACCAATAATACTATTAATAACGGTTCCTTCTATTTTTGCTCCATCTGTTATGAGCGAATTAGATAATACAGCATCTTTTGCAATATATTGTGGCTCAATCCCTACATTTCTTGAATGAATTTTCCAAAATGGATTATAAATATCAAAAGCAGGATCTTCACCAATTAAATCTTGATTAGCTTCCCATAAACTTTTAATTGTCCCTACATCTTTCCAATATCCCTTAAAAGGATAGGCAATCATTTTTTCCCCACTTGCAAGCATTGTTGGAATAATATTTTTCCCAAAGTCATTTTGACTATTAGGATTTTGCGCATCTTCTTTTAAATATTTAAATAATTTGTCTTTTTTAAAAATATAAATTCCCATTGAAGCAAGGTTACTTTTAGGATATTTAGGTTTTTCTTCAAAATCAGTAATTTGATTATGATTATCAGTATTCATAATCCCAAAACGACTGGCTTCTGTTAGTGGAACCTCTAATACTGCAATCGTACAATCAGCATTAGTTTTAATATGTTCATTTAACATCATATTATAATCCATCTTATAAATATGATCGCCTGATAAAATTAAAACATGATCTGGATCATAATTTTCAATAAATCCTAAATTTTGATAAATTGCATTAGCAGTCCCTTTATACCACTCACTACCATATTTTGCTTGATATGGTGGTAAAATATGAACACCGCCAAAAGTTCTATCTAAATCCCATGGTTGACCATTACCAATATACTCATTTAAAACAAGTGGTTGATACTGTGTTAATACTCCCACCGTATCAATATTAGAATTTACACAATTTGATAAAGTAAAATCAATAATGCGATATTTTGCACCAAAAGATACTGCCGGTTTGGCAACCTTTGTTGTTAATGCATATAATCTACTTCCTTGTCCACCAGCTAAAAGCATTGCTACACATTTTTTTTGACTATACATCTTATTTTTTCACCTTCCTTAATATTATTCCACAACTATATGGTAAATTTAATTTTAATTTTCCATTTTGAGTATAGATTATCTCGCCTTCTAATTCGTTTCTTCCTCCATATTTTTTATCATTACTACACATAATAATTTCATATTCTCCATCCTCAACATATATTATATAATCATTCCAATCACAAAATGAAAAATTTAATACGACAATTAATTGACTATTATCAAAGGAAATTCTTTTATATGCTAAAACATTATGATTTTCATCATTAACTACTATCCATCTAAAACCATCCCAATTGATTTCATTTTCAAATAAGGCTTTTTCTTTTTTATAAAGACAATTTAATTCTTTCACAAACCTTTGTAATTTTTGATGATTATCATAATTAAGAACACTCCAATCTAATTCTCTTGCTTCACTCCATTCTCTAAATTGACCAATCTCGCCTCCCATAAATAATAATTTTTTGCCAGGATGAGTCATCATATACAAATAATATGCTCTAAGACCTGCAAATTTTTGATTATAATCTCCTGGCATTTTACTTATCATTGAACCCTTCATATGAACAACCTCGTCATGACTAAGTGGTAAAATAAAATGTTCACTAAAAATATATGTAAGCTGAAAAGTTAATTTATGGTGATCATAGCATCTAAATAAAGGATCTGTTTTGATATAGGCAAGAGTATCATTCATCCATCCCATATTCCATTTATAATCAAAGCCAAGGCCACCATCAGTAGTTGGTGCAGTAATTTTAGGGTAGGCCGATGACTCTTCTGCAATCATTAAAACACCTGGATAATATTCGTGAACAATAGCATTCACTTTTTGTAAGAAAGCTACAGCTTCCAAATTAATATTTGTACCAAAACTATTAGGATGCCAAGCACCTTCTTTTCTTCCATAATCTAAATATAGCATTGATGCTACAGCATCCACTCTAATCCCATCTATATGAAATTTATCAAATAAAAAAACTGCATTTGATACTAAAAAAGATTGAACTTCAGTTCTACCATAATCAAAACATCTTGTTCCCCATCCATCATGTTCTTTTCTAGTAATATCTCTTGGTTCATATAAACTATCTCCGTCAAAATCAATTAATCCATGAGAATCTTTTGTAAAATGACCAGGTACCCAATCCATAATAACACCAATATCATTTTGATGCATAATATCAACAAATCTCATAAAATCTTTAGGTGTACCATATCTCGATGTTATAGCATAATAACCCGTTACTTGATACCCCCAAGAAGGATCATAAGGATATTCAGAAAGTGGCATAATTTCTATATGAGTATACCCCATTTCTTTAACATAACTAGCTAATTCAATCGCCAACTTTTGATAATCAAAAAACTCACCGTTTTGATATTTTTTCCAAGCTCCAAGATGTACTTCATAAATATTAATTGGGGATGAAAGTGATTGTCTTTCCTTTCTACTATTTAGCCATTTTTCATCATTAAATTTATATCCATCTAAATTATATACCTTTGATGCTCTTGAAGGCCTCAATTCACAATGATATCCATAGGGATCACTTTTAAACAATAACCGATTATCATTAGTTAAAATAGCATATTGATAACAATCATATTCGGCAACATTAAATATTTTAATTTCATATATTCCATTATTTGAAATTTTTTTCATTACATGAGATGTTGTATCCCAATTATTGAACTCCCCAACTACTGATACAATCCTTGCGTTTGGCGCAAACACTCTAAAAATAGTGTAATCTTTATTAAAATGAGCACCAAGTAATTCATATGATCGATAGTTGGTACCCTGATGAAAATAATAAATTCCTTGTTCTTCCATTATAGAACCCTACCTTTTTTACTAATTATACCATAATTAGAAAATATATGCAATTGTTAATAAATTATTTATTTTTACTATTATTTTAATGTAAAACGATTTTTTCCTATTCTAAAAAGCAAATTATACATAATATAGTATAAAATATGATATAATTTACTATCATATGGAGGTTATTATACAAATGTTTTCTTTTATTTCAATTGCCATTATTGTATTCGTTACTATTATTTTTTCTTTTATTATTATTAGTATTATTATTTCTAATTTTAAAAAGAAAAAAAATTATAGTGATGAAAATTATATTGTCAAAAACAATATAAATAATAAGGCAGATACATCATTTGTTATTTATCAAGATACAAATCTTAATAAAACTAATCATAAATTAAGCAAATTTTTTTATGCTTTTTATCTTTGTGGTTTTACTATTATTTGGATTTCAATATTAATTTCTATCATTATTCTAACATCATCTGAAAATCTTGGTATAATACGAATTGCCTTTATTCCTTTTATATTAGCATCTATTCTTTTAATTATCACAACTGTAAAAGCTTTTATTACCGCTTTTAAAACTAAGAAAAATAAAATTTCTGCAAGCAATACTATTCCAAATGAATATTTTGTCAAAATGTGTACTAATTGCGGTGGTGAATTAAGCCAAAATGACAAATTTTGCCCATTTTGTGGAAAAGAAATAAAATATTGATTTTTATAATTTTTAATAGATATTTGGATATTTATTTGTCATTTTTTATATAAATTTATTTATTTACATCACAATTTTCTCATTCATTTTACAATTTAACTAAAAAATTTATAAATATATTTTTCTATATTATTATTTTTGATTTCTATAAATTATTTATGCATATTTATTGATAAACTTTTAAATCAAATATCAATAAATTTAAATCTTATTAATCAATTTTGATTAATAAGATTTTTTTTGTTTTTATTATTTTTTTAGTATAAAATTATTTTATCAAGTAATTTTAAAAACCTGTGCTTTTATCAATGACATCTTTTTTATTGTTTCATATTATATAGAGAACCTGATTATGTTTATAGTATAAAGGAGGAAAAATGGTTACAATTAGTTTATGTATGATCGTCAAAAACGAAGAGGATACTTTAGCGCGCTGTCTCGATTGTATTAAGGATATCGTCGATGAAATAATTATTGTTGATACTGGTTCTACTGATCATACAAAAGAAATTGCAAAAAATTATACAAATTTAGTATATGACTTTAAATGGATTGATGATTTTTCAGCAGCTCGTAATTATTCTTTCTCAAAAGCAACTAAAGATTATTGTCTATGGTTAGATGCAGATGACATAATTTCAAAAGAAAATCAAGAAAAACTTAAAAAATTAAAAGAAACATTAACAATAGATATTGACTTTGTTATGATGCAATATCAAATTGCATGGGATGAATTTAATAATCCTACTTTTCTATACTATCGAGAACGTCTAATTCGTAACAATAAACTTTATCTTTGGGAAGGTGAAATACATGAAGTTATTACAACAAAGGGTAAAATTATTTATTCAGATATAATTATAATTCATAAAAAAATTCATAAAACTGACCCTAATAGAAATATTAATATTTTTGAAAAATTAATTAATAGTGGTAAAAAATTATCTTTAAGGCATCAATTTTATTATGCTAGAGAATTATATTATCACAAAAGATATAAAGAGGCTATAACATACTTGGAAAATTTTATAAAAAATCCTAATGCATGGCTAGAAAATAGACTTGATGCAATAAGAATTTTATCATTTTGTTATAATAAAGAAAATTTAAAAGAGAAAATTCTTCCAACTCTTTTATATAGTTTAGAATTGGATATACCTAGAGCTGAAATTTGTTGTGAAATTGGACAATATTTTCTAAATAAAAAACAATATAAACTAGCAATATTTTGGTATGAACTTGCACTAACAAGACCTCAAGAAAGTAAATCAGGTGGATTTATCTTATCTGATTGTTATGGTTATATTCCAAATATGCAACTATGTGTTTGTTATTATCATTTAGGAGAATACAATATTGCTAATGAATATAATGAAAAAGCAGGAATATTAAAACCCAATGATAACAATTATAAGATAAATAAAAAATTTTTTCAAAATTTATTAAATATATGAAAGGAGAAAAAATGAATTTTAATAACGCTTTTGGTTTTCCTCAAAGACCAAATAATAATTGTGGATGTCGTCAAATACCTAACAGCAATTGTAATTGTAATTTCTGCAATCAACATAGAGGCGCAACTGGACCTACAGGTCCCACTGGTCCTATGGGTCCAATAGGACCTAGAGGTTTTAGAGGTCCTACTGGTGCTACTGGCCCTACTGGTCCATCAGGAGGTGCTACAGGTCCTACTGGTGCTACTGGCCCTACTGGTGTTACTGGCCCTACTGGTCCTACTGGCCCTACTGGTGCTACTGGTCCTACTGGTGCTACTGGTCCTACTGGTGTTACTGGCCCTACTGGTCCTACTGGTGCTACTGGCCCTACTGGCGCTACTGGTCCTACTGGTGCTGATGCAACAACCCCTATTTTAACAATTGGTACAGTAACTACCGGCGCTCCAGGTTCATCAGCCTCTGCTACTATAACTGGAATTTCACCTAATTTTGTTTTAAATTTAACTATCCCTGCTGGCCCTACTGGTCCTACTGGTCCTACTGGTCCTACTGGTCCTACTGGTGCTACTGGCCCTACTGGTGCTGATGGTACTGATGGTACAGATGGTGCCGATGGTGCTACTGGTCCTACTGGCCCTACAGGTCCTACTGGTCCTACTGGCCCTACTGGTGCTGATGGTACTGATGGTACAGATGGTGCCGATGGTGCTACTGGTCCTACTGGCCCTACAGGTCCTACAGGTCCTACTGGTCCTACTGGCCCTACTGGTCCTACAGGTCCATAATGATTAACTTTAATAAGATTATAAAACATTATTTATAATATTTTATAATCTTATCTTTCGTCTATATTATGAAATATAATAAAAAAGTCTATAAATTTAGTAAATTTATAGACTTTTTTATATATTAACTTAATGTTATAAAAAAATTCTATTTAAATAATATTTAATTTTTTTATAAATATATTTCATATGTAGATTAATAAAATCATTGTAGTTTAGGATATATATTATCAATAATTTTTTGTTATTATAAAATCAAAAAATATTATTATTTTATTTCATATATTTTTGGTTTTTCAATAATTTCAAATACTCTATTATTTATAGTATGTGAAATTATTTTATAAACATTGCATCGCCAAATGAAAAAAAGCGATATTTTTTCTCAATAGCTATTCTATATGCATTCAAAATTATGTCTTTAGATGAAAATGCACTAACTAACATAATAAGAGTAGATTTGGGTAAATGAAAATTTGTTATCAGGGCATCTACTGCCATAAACTCATAAGGTGGATAAATAAAAATATTTGTAGACTCACAACATTCGACAAATTTACCATATTTTTTTATAATACTTTCTAAGGTCCTAGTTGAAGTAGTTCCGACACTAATAATTCTTTTGCCAAATTCTTTTGCCAAATTGAGTTTATCTGCCGTTTCTTTTGACATCTGATAAGTTTCACTATGCATATGGTGTTCCTCTACTTTATCAACGCTTACTGGTCTGAAGGTTCCCAATCCCACATTTAAGGTAACATAAACAATTTCTACACCTTTTTTTTTCAATTTTTCAAGCAATTCTTTTGTGAAATGCAACCCTGCTGTTGGTGCAGCAGCACTACCATAATCTCTTGCATAAACTGTTTGATAACGATCTTTATTAATAATTTTTTTATGAATATATGGTGGAAGAGGCATTAAACCAATTTGTTCTAATATTTCTAAAAAGATTCCTTGATACTCCATTTGAAATACTCTTTGACCCTCTTCTTTTTCTTCTAAACAGATTGCTTTTAATAAACCATTTCCAAATATAATTGTAGTACCAACTTTAACCCTTTTGGCAGGTCGAGCAAGAGCCTGCCAAATATTATTTTTAATTTCTTTTAAAAGGAGAATTTCGATAGAAGCATTAGTTTCTATTTTTTTACCATATATTCTTGATGGTAATACTTTTGTATCATTTAATACTAATACATCATTGTTATCTAAATAATCAATAATATCATAGAAGTGTTTATGTTCTATTTCACCTGTTTTTTTGTCTAATACTAAAAGTCTTGATGACGATCGATTATCTAATGGCGTTTGTGCAATTAATTGTTCAGGTAAATCATAGTCAAAATCTGTTACTTTCAAAATAAGCCTCCTTTTATAATACCAAGATGTTCATATGCCTTATCAGTTACAACCCTACCCCTATGGGTTCGTATAATAAAACCTTCCTGTAATAAATACGGTTCATTTACATCTTCTAATGTTACTGTTTCTTCTGAAATAGTTGCAGCTAGAGCCTCAATTCCTGCCGGACCACCTTTAAATCGTTCAATAAGTCCTAATAAATATTTGCGATCAGTTATGTCAAGTCCCGCCTTATCAATATCAAGTTTGTTTAAAGCATAATCAGTAATTGAAATGGTAATGTGATTTAAATTATTAAATTGCGCAAAATCCCTAATTCTTCTAAATAAACGATTAGCAATTCTTGGTGTTCCTCGTGAACGTCTTGCTAATTCAAAAGTAGCATCATCATCAATAGGAAAAGCAAAAATCTTTGCCGTTCTCTTAATAATAGTAAATAACTCATCATTACTATAATATTTTAATTGATGAACTATTCCAAAACGATCACGCATTGGAGCAGTTAAATCACCAAATCTAGTTGTAGCACCTACTAATGTAAATGGTGGCAAATCTATTCTAAGTGTAGTCGCTCCTGAATCCTTTCCCATCACAATATCAATTGCAAAATCTTCCATTGCTGAATATAATATTTCTTCAATTACTTTAGGAATACGATGAATTTCATCGATGAATAAAATATCACCTGGTTCTAATGATGATAAAATAGCCGCTAAATCACCTGGTCTTGAAAGTGCTGGTCCAGTTGTAATTTTTATTCCTGTCTTCATCTCATAAGCAATAATATGAGCAAGTGTCGTTTTCCCAAGACCTGGTGGTCCATATAAAAGAACATGATCTAATGCCTCACCTCGCATTTTAGCCGTTTCAATGAATATTTTCATCATTTCTTTTAATTCATTTTGACCAATATACTCTTTTAGAGATTGTGGTCTTAATGTTGTTTCAATTTCATCGCCATCAATCATCTTTTTATCCATAATGTTATCCATAGAAACATCCTTTCTTTTGCTTTAATATTTATTATATGTTATAATTATAGTAACTGGAGGTTACTATGTATAGTTATTTTAAAGGGCAAGTTACAGAGATACATGCAACTCATATTATTTTTGAAGTAAATCAAGTTGGTTATAGAATTAAGGTTCCTAATCCGTATCAATTTGAATTAAATATTCCTTTGACAACCATTTATCTACATTATCATATCAGAGAAGATGCTCATGAATTATTTGGTTTTATTAATTATGAAGAACGTGATATGTTTGAAAATTTAATAAATGTCAAAGGATTAGGTCCTAAAGGGGCTCTAGCAATTCTTGCCTCTAGTACACCTTTAGAAATTATCAATGCTTTAAACAATACTAATACTAAATTCTTTAATCAATTCCCAGGAATTGGTCCTAAATTAAGTCAACAAATTATTCTTGATTTAAAAGGAAAGATTAATTTTGATGATAATCTTAAAAATCCACAAGTCAATGAAAAAATAAATAATATTATTATTGCTTTAAAATCTCTTGGTTATAATAATCAAGAAATAAAAATTGCAACTAAAGACTTAAATATTACAAATGAAACTTCTCTTAGTGATGCTGTAAAAGAAACTCTAAAACGTCTTAAAAAAAACTAAATTTATTATACACTATTTTGTCTTTTTTTTCAAGTAAATAAGGATATTTAAAAAAGGTAGGAATAATCTATAAAAAATTCCTACCTTTTTATTATATGTTTTGATTTGCTTTAATTAGTTTCATAAAAGCACCATTTTTCTTTAAAAAATTAAAAGTAAAAATTCCCATAATTATTACTACTAATTCACCTAAACCTACTGTTAAAGCATTAAGCCAAAAAGGCGTTTCAAAAACTATAAATAACTCTATACCAACAATAATGGCGTTAAAAACAACAGGAAAAATTCCAGCCACCATTAAATTTTTAGAAAACATCACACAAATAACAGAAAATAAAGTGGCCATAGTTCCCATTACAATATCAATCGGTCCAAGCGTACTAAAGGTATTTGCAATAGCACAACCAATAATCATCGAAATAGCATAATCCTTTCGAAAAAAACAAAGTAATACCAATATCTCCGCTATTCTAAATTGAATTTCACCATAAGAAATCCAAGATAAAGATAAAGTTAAAGCCACATATAAGGCTGCAACTAATGATATTCGTATTACTTTTTTTATCAAACTTTCTTTTTGATTCATTTTATCTTCTCCTTGTTTTTTATTTGAGATGGTTATGCAAGGAACATCTCGGTAGCATTATAACATAATCTACTAAATTAATAAAACAATATGAACTAATAAATTACAAAAAATTTAAAATCAATAACCATGCTAGGCCATAATAAATAATTACTGCAATTATATCAATTAAAGTTGTAATAAATGGTCCAGAAGCAACAGCAGGATCAATTTTACATTTTTTAAAAATAATAGGAATAAGACTTCCTGCAAAATTCGCAACTACAATAGAGAATAAAATACTCATACTAACAACTATTGCAATTTTTAAATTTTGATTTAATTCATTAGTAGAAGCAGCAAATAATAAAAAGATTAACACAAAAATAAGAGTAAAAATTCCAACAATTATACCATTAATTAATCCAACTCTAAACTCTTTGAAAATCATTTTAAAAATATTTTTATTAGAAAGTTCTTCATCTGTCAGTACCCTAATTGTTACAGCCAACGATTGAGTACCACAATTACCTGCCATATCTAAAATCAATGATTGAAAAACAACAATAATTGGAATTCCGGCAACAACATTTTCAAATTGTGCTATTAACAATGATGTCACTAGTCCAAGACCTAAAAGTATAAATAACCATGGAATTCTTTTTCTAACTGATTTAAAAATTGGTTCTTTTAAATCTTCCTCACTAGATAACCCACCAAGTTTAGCATAATCATCACCAAATTCATCCGAAACAGCCTCCACTATATCATCACTAGTTATTACACCAATTAAATGCATATTATCATCTACTACAGGAATTGAATCTAATGAATATTCTTGTATCTTGTTAATACAATCACTTACCAATTCAGTTGCTTTTAAATATGGATATGATGTCTTAATAATTGATTGTAAATCTTCATTTTCTCTCGCAATAATTAAATCGCGTAAATCCATTGCTCCATAAAACTCATTATTTAAATCAGTAAAATAAATAATTGATACGTTATCATTTACAGCAGCCTCTTCAATCATTTTTTTCATCGCTTGTTTAATAGTTGAATTTTTATCAATTGCAATATAATTAGTTGTCATTCTACTTCCAATCATATCATCATCATATGATTTTATTAATTTTATTTCGGCAACCGCTTCTTCATCCATCAATTCAATTAATTCTTTGCGATTATCTTCTTCTAATTCCTCTAAAACATCAATTGCATCATCTGAATCCATCGATTCTAGAATATCAGCTGCTAAATCATTTGATAATTCATCTAAGTAATCTTTTGGATTCTCTAAATAACTAAAGATATCAGACAAAACATTTTTTTCAAGAATATGGTATAATTTTTGACGTTCTTCACTTAATAATTGAGGAAATATTTTAGCAACATCATTTTCATGATATTTTTGGAGTTCTTCTCTAAGTTCTTCATCACTTTTATTGCTATGAATTAAACTTAATAATTCATCAATATAATTTTGCTCCATTTTATTATCCTCCTTACTTATCAGTTATTTAAAAGCGAAATCCACCTTTATTCTTTCCTTTACCTTTTTTAGGACGCTGTGCTTGCATTCCTGGAATTGGAGCTTGACCTTTTGATATCTTTTCCATTTGGGTTTCATCCATACCCATAACTGCCTTCATCTGTTGGCGCATTTGTTCAAATTGTTTGGTTAAATTATTAATTTCTTGATAGGTTCTTCCACTGCCATTTGCAATTCTTGTTTTTCTTGTATGACTTTTTGTAATTAAATCAGGATTACTTCTTTCCTCTTTTGTCATTGAACCAATTATTGCCTCAATATAAACAAACTTTTTTTCATCAATATTTAAATTTTTGATTTGAGAACCAAGGCCTGGAATCATTGAAAGTAACCCTTTTAAAGATCCCATTTTTTTTATACGACGAATTTGATCTAAAAAATCATTATATGTAAAACGTCCTGCTTGCATTTTTTCCGCCATTTTCATTGCGGTCTCTTCATCAAAGGATTCCTGTGCTTTTTCAATAAAGGTTAAAACATCCCCCATTCCAAGAATTCTTTTGGCCATTCGATCAGGATGAAAAACATCAATTTCATCCATCTTTTCCCCTAGTCCTGTAAATTTAATGGGAATTTTAGTCATATAGCGAATTGAAAGAGCTGCACCACCTCTTGTATCACTATCAAGTTTTGTTAAAAGACATCCAGTTATATCTAATTTTTGATGAAAAGTTTGAGCAACATTAACAGCATCTTGACCAGTCATCGCATCAACTGTTAATAGAATTTCATCGGGATTCGTAATTTCTTTAATTTCAACTAATTCTTGCATTAAAGGTTCATCAATAGCCAAACGACCGGCAGTATCAATTAGAACTAGATTTAATCCTTTTTCTTTAGCATATTCTAAACCCTTTTTAACAATAACTTGAGGTTTTGTAAGAATTCCCATTTGAAATACTTCAATATCAAGTTGCTTACCAATTGTTACTAATTGATTAATAGCTGCTGGTCGATAAACATCAGCTGCTATCATTAATGGTTTAAGTTTATTATTTTTTCTCAAATAATTAGCTAATTTTCCAACATGAGTTGTTTTACCACTTCCTTGCAGACCTACAACTAAAACTACACTCATTCCTGATTTTTTTAAATTAATTGGAACTGCTTCTTCACCCATTAATTTTACTAATTCTTCGTAAACAATTTTAACAATTTGATCACCTGGTGTTAGTGATTTCATTACCTTTTCGCCTAAAGCTAGTGTCTTAACCTCATTTATAAATTCTTTAACTATTTTATAATTAACATCAGCCTCAAGTAATGAAACCCTAATTTCGCGCATTGTATCTTCAATGTCTTTTTCATTTACTTTACCACGACCTGTTAATTTTCTTAATGAAAATTGGATTTTTTCTGATAAACTTTCAAATGGCATATTTTCACTCCATTTCTTTTATTTTTTCAATAATTTTTAATCCCTCGGGATTAACATATTTTTTTAACAAATCTAATTGCTTATTCAAATTCATATTTTTCTGATAAAGATGTAATTTATTTTCATAATTATCTAAGTTACGTTCAACCTTTTTTAATAAATCCCAAATCGCATTTCTTGATACATTAAGTGCAAAGGAAATTTCTGATAAACTATAATCTTCAAAATAATAGTTTTCAAATACTTCTTTTTGTTTTTCAGTAAATAAATCTTGGTAATAGGAATAAAGGATATTATAGTGATTCTTCTTTTCTAAATTTTGATTCATTATTCATCATCATCCCCTACGAATAATCCCCCAATATAATCTTCTAAATCAAAATATTCTAAATCTTCCATTTTCTCACCAAGTCCTATCATTTTAATAGGTAGATTATATTTATCTCTAATAGCAAGGACAATACCACCTTTACTAGTACCATCAAGTTTTGTTAAAATAACTCCTGTAATATTTGTAACTTCCATAAAAGCTTCAGCTTGTGATAATCCATTTTGTCCTGTTGTTGCATCTATTATCAATAATGTCTCTTGTGGTGCTTCCTCAACTTCCCGTGAAATAACACGATTCATTTTTTCTAATTCTTTCATTAAATTAACTTTATTTTGAAGACGTCCAGCCGTATCACATAACAAAATATCATATTGTTCCTTTTTTGCCTTTTGAATTGCCTCAAAAATAACACTTGATGGATCGGTTGCACCTTTTTTTATAACAATATCCACACCAACTCGGTGAGCCCATATTTCTAACTGATCAACAGCACCTGCTCTAAAAGTATCCCCTGCTGCTAGTAAAACTTTTTTCCCTTCGTTTTTTAACCGATATGCAATTTTTGCAATTGTGGTTGTTTTACCGACTCCATTAACACCTACAAAAAGAAAAACTGAAAGCCCGTCTTTTTTAAGATTAAAATTGTTATTAACAATATCACCTTTTAAATATAATTCAAACATTTTATCAATTATAATTGGTTGTAACTCTTCTACTGAATTAATTCCTTGAACTCTCTCATCTTCTTTTAAAGCATCAATAAAATCGAGTGTTGTTTCAACTCCTATATCAGCCATAATAAAAGCATCAGTTAAATCATCAAATAAATCTTCATTAATTTCATTATAGCCAGATAAAATTGCTTTTAACTTTCCCATTAACCCTTGACGAGTCTTTTTCATACCAAGTTCATATTTTTTAGATTTTTCATCTTTATTTTTCTTCTTAAAAAGATTAAATAATCCCATTTAGTTACCTCTTTATTTTTATATTTAATTTATTATACTATATTTATCTTTTTTTTTCAACCACATAAACTTATGAAATAATATACCTAAAACTTCAACTTTTAATTTTCAATTTTATTATAAATAAAAGACTGGTGATAAAGGGAATATCACCAATCAAAGAAGGGTTGGACAATAAAGTCCATATGTAGGGAATATGTGTAGTTTTTAATAACTACATTTAGATATTACCACATTTTTGCATACTTTGCAAGTAATTTTATAATTTATTTGTTTTTTCTTTATTAAATAAACCTTCATTACTCTTACAATGTTCATTATTACAACGAATTGTATCATTAATTTTAATCATAGGTGATTTACATATTTCACATCTATCTCCAGTTGGAATTCCAGAAAATGTTGCCTTACACTTAGGAAATAAACTACATGCATAAAAAATACTTCCTTTAGATCTACCTCTTCCACTGGTTCTTTCAACAACTTCTCCTTCACCACAGATTGGACAAATGATACCTAATTTTACTAACTCTTTCTTTGGTTCCTTCTTAATATATTTGCAATGTGGATAACCAGAACAAGCCGTAAATTCACCAAAAGGACCTCTTCTAATTAGTAAAGGCAATCCACATTCAGGGCAAAATTCGTCTGTTAACTTTGGATAAATTTTAACCATATTATCACGAGCATTTTCAATTAATGGAGCAAATACTTCATAAAATTTTTTCAATTCTTCATACCAAACGCTATTTCCTTCTGCAATTTGATCTAAAATAGTTTCCATTTCAGCTGTATATTTAACATTGATAATACTACTAAAAAATAATTCCAATTGTTCAGTTGTTAAAATACCCTGTGCTGTCGGAACAAAGGCTCTTTTATCCATTGTTACATATGCTCTTGCTCGAAGAGTTTCCATTGTTAGGGCATATGTTGACGGTCTACCAATTCCAAGTTCTTCCATTTTTCTAATTAATCGAGCTTCGGTATAGCGATATGGTGGTGATGTAAATTTCTGTTCTTTAGTTATCTCACTAAATTCCAAAACTTCACCAATATTAAGTTCTGGTAAACGAGTTAAATCTTCTTCCTCATCGACTAAACTAGCTTCTTCATAAATTGTTTTAAAACCATCAAATAAGGTAATTTCACCAGATAGATTAAACAAATATCCTTGATTTTCTATATCAACTTTAGTATCTTCTAAAATAGCATCACTCATTAAAGAAGCAATTGCTCTATTATAAATTAAGGAATATATCTTATATTCTTCAAGAGTCAAACTCTTCTTAACACTTTCTGGTGTTCTTCTAATATCAGTTGGTCTGATTGCTTCATGTGCATCTTGAATATTTTTACCCTTTGAGGCCTTTTTCTCACCCTTATAATATTTTTCACCATATTTACTTATTATATACTCTTTTGCGCTTTTAATAAATTCATCAGATAATCTTATCGAATCAGTACGCATATACGTAATTAAACCGACCATTTCCTTACCAACTTCAACACCCTCATATAACTTTTGAGCAATCCTCATTACTCTTTTGGCATTATAATTAAATTTAGCACCTGCATCTTGTTGTAAGGTTGAAGTAATAAAGGGAGGTCTAGATGCTTTATTTCTTTCTTTTTTAACAATATTTGTAATTTTATATGCATCATCTTTAAGTTTAGAAATGACTTCATCAGTCTGTTCTTCATTTAAAAGAGTAATCTTATTATCAAAGGTTCCATAAAATTTAGCTTTTAAGAAATAATCATTACCATCAATTTGTTTTTTTAAAATAGCAGTTAAATCCCAATACTCTTTTTTATCAAAAGCTTGAATTTCTCTTTCTCGCTCAACTACTAATTTTAAAGCAACAGATTGCACACGACCAGCTGACTTTGAACCAATTTTTTGTTGCAACAAACTAGATAGTCTAAAACCAATTATTCGATCTAAAATTCTTCTCGACTCTTGTGAATGAACTAAATTCATATCAATTTGACGATCATTATGAATAGCTTTTAAAACAGCTGTCTTTGTAATTTCATTAAATACAATTCTTGAAACTTTTTCTTTTGGCTCATTTAAAACCTCACTTAAATGCCAACTAATCGCTTCCCCTTCACGATCAGGGTCAGTAGCAAGATATATATGTTCAGCTAAATTAGCAATACCTTTCAGTTTTTCAACAATTTCTTTCTTATCTTTTAAAATAACATATTCTGGTTGAAAATTATTTTCGATATCTACTCCAAAACCACCCTTCCCCTTAATCGATAAATCTCTTATATGACCAATACTAGATTCTACTCGATACTCTTCACCTAAATAATGAGCTATTGTTTTACACTTAGCTGGTGATTCTACAATTAATAATTTCATAAAACACCTCATTATGATTTTTTGCTTTTTGATTATATAATACGAAAAAAAATATGTCAACAAAAACGAATAAGTTTCGGACATATTTTTTTGACAATATTAGTCATTATTTACATTAATACAAATTTTTTAACTATTCGACTTTTTTGAAGTCTTCATTACTGTTTTTTCTGGTAAATCATCGTTTCTATTTGCAATCAACTTACTTCTCATTTTTTGAAAATCACCTGAAAAACTTTTAATGTGTTTATTAATTGAATTTAAAACTGATTGCTCAAAACTATTTGTCATTCCACGAGTCATCTTTTTGCCCCCTTATTTAAATTTTATAAAACAAGCTCCCCACTAATTTAATGAACTTATATAAGTTGTTTACTAAAATCTTAAATCCCCAAGTTATTTACAATACCAAAAATACAATCTTATTATAACATATAATTTAAAAATATTCTATAAAATAACTTATTTTTTTATTTTTAACTTAATCATATTCTCTTCTTTTAAATTTTTTGCCACTGGTTTAAAACTTTTTCGATGAATAGGTAAAACTCCTTTATCATTTATAGCCCTTATATGAGCTTTTGTAGGATAACCTTTATGATTTGCAAAACCATAATCTGGATATTTATAATCTAGTATCTTCATATACTCATCCCTAAGTTCTTTAGCAATAATACTAGCACAACCAATCACAAAACTTTTTTCATCACCTTTAATAATTGGAATGTTTTCAACATCAAGATAAAGAGGCATTGCATCAGATAACACAATATCAGGTTTGGGATGAAGTCCAGAGATTGCTTTTGTCATTGCCAATTTACTGGCTTCATAAATGTTTATCTCATCAATTGTTTTTTCATCAATAAAAACAGTAACAATTGATAGAGCACTTTCTTCAATTTTAGTTCTCAATAATTTTCTTTTTTTTTCAGATAATTTTTTTGAATCAGTAACTCCTTCTATATAACAGTTTTTAGGCATTATCACTGCAGTAGCAACAACAGGACCTGCTAAAGGACCCCTACCTACTTCATCTGTTCCAGCAATATACTTTTTTCCCTCTTGATAAAGTTTTAACTCTAATTCATAATTATTCATTATCAACACATCGATCCAAAGTTATTCTACCAAAATATCCCATTCGATATTCTTGTAATATAAAAATGGATGTTCTTTCTAAATCTTCTTCCTTATTATTTAATAAATAATTTTGTTTATGTGCTATTTTTACTATTATATCAATCGTTTCATTATCATCTGAACTAATATTATATCTTTCTAAAATTGCCCTTGAATAATATTTTTTTAAAAAATCAATTAGATAACTTGCAACATCAAAAACTGGTAAAATTGTATCATTTATTGAACCTATAATTGATAAATTAAGCCCTATTATTTGATTATCAAATTTTGGCCATAAAACACCAGGTGTATCTAATAACTCTAAATTTTGATTAATTTTTATCCATTGTTGTACTTTTGTAATCCCTGGGCGATCCCCTACCGCAGTAACTCTTTTCTTAACTAAAGAATTGATCAACGTTGACTTTCCAACATTAGGAATTCCTACAATCATTGTTTTGATAGGTCTTGGTTTTATCCCTCTAATTAAATCTTTTTCTCTTTTTTCCTTCATCAAATCTTGCGTTTCTTTGATAATTATTTTATCATTTTTTGAATCTCTTGCATCTAAAGCAATGGCTTTAATATTTTGTTTTTGAAAATAAGCTAACCATTTATTTGTTTCTTTTACATCAGCCTTATCCTTTTTAGTTAATACATACAAGCACTTTTTATTTTTTAACACGTCATTTAATAAAGGATTAAAAGATGAATGGGGACACCTTGCATCTAATAAAATAATTACAAAATCGACAATTTTAATCTTATCACCAATTTCTCTAATGGCTTTCGCCATATGACCAGGATACCACTGAATCATTTGATTTTACCTCTTGGTATAATAAAGTTCATATGATAAGTAGCTACTCCAATAATATTTTTCTCAGGAATTAAACCAATTGATCGACTATCTTTACTAATAGGCCTATTATCACCCATTACAAAATAATATCCTTCTGGTATTATTTCAGTTACCTGTTCATTACCATTTTCATCAATATAACGAAAAAGACCATCAAAATTATTGGTTGCTGCAGTACCAAAATAATCTTTTGGAAAATATGGTTCATTATATTCTTCATCATTAATATATAATTTATTATTGATCCATTTGACCCTATCCCCTGGTAATCCAATAATTCGTTTAATATAATGACTAGTTTCATCAATATGAAAATTATCATCTTTATTGACTTCCAAAATGACTACACTTCCTCTTTTTATTTCCGTATTATAAGAAACGAAAACATGTTCACCATTAGAAATATTTGGTATCATTGAATCTCCACTAACTGGTGTAATAATAAATAAATAAGAAAAACAAAAAAACGTAATTACTACACAAATGGGTAAAATGGAAAACCAATCAAGTAAGACAAAAATACTTCTTTTTACTTTAAAAGGAATTTTAATAAAAAAATGATGAAAATAATTTCTAGAAATAAGTGATAAAAATAAACTAATAACACCAATTAGACCAATAATACTTGAAATAATCATTATAATTTTAAGTGGTATCAAAGTATCAATTAAACTAATTTCTCCTTTAAATTTACTAGCATCAGAAAATGCTAACATAACAAAAAAAGCAATTGAACAAATTACCAGTATCAATGTTCTTGTAATTATTTTTTTCTTAATAGCTATTCTTTCTGTTACTGGATTATTATTCTTATAATACTTAATTAAATATTTATCTTGATTCAATTTTATCCCCCCCATAATTAATCATCTTGTTCTAAAAGATCACGAAGTTGAAATTCATCGATTAAAACTTCTCGTTGTTTTCCTTTAACACCAGGACTTAAAACACCCATTTCTTCTAAAGCTAAGAAAATATCATTAACACGATTAAATCCCATATTAAAAATCTGTGTAAGCTGATTGATTGAGGCATTTTTATTTCTAACAACATAAAAAGCTATTTCTTCGAATCTCTCATCATTTCTTCCCATCGCTCTAGTTGATGTTGCACTTGATGTTTGCCTAGAAATAGTTGACTGATGAATTTCTTCTTTAGTTACTAAATATTCACACGTATTATTATCTTTCAAAAAGCGTGTAACTTTTTTGATATCTATATTAGGTACAAAAGCACCTTGTAAACGTTGTTCAGATCTTCCTGCATATCTAATTAACATATCACCTTTACCTTCAAGTTTTTCTGCACCTCCATAACCCAAAATTACTTTGGCATCCTCAAAAGATGAAACCCTAAAAGCAATTCGTGTATCAAAATTGGCCTTAATAGTACCTTTGATAACATCTTTAGATGGACGCTGAGTTGCAAGAATAATATTAATTCCAGCCGCCCGTGCTTTGGCTGCAAGTTTTTGCATATATAACTCTATCTCGCTATTGGCATCTGAAAACCAATCACTAAACTCATCCATCATCACAATAATATGAGGCATGGTAGATTCTTTATTTTCTTTCCTTATATTATTATAGTCAACAATATTATGCTCATCATAAAGTTCAAATTCTTTATATCTTCTTTCCATTTCATCATAAACCCAACCAAGTGCACTTTGAAAATCCTCTTGATCAACAATTACAGGCATTGCGAGATGAGGAATTCCTTCATAAATACCAAGTTCAATTCTTTTAGGATCAATCAAAACAAGTCGAAGTTCATTAGGAGTAAAGCGATAGATTAAACTAAGTAAGAAAGTATTTAAACATACACTCTTACCTGATTTAGTTGTTCCTGCAATTAATCCATGAGGCATTTCCACTAAATCAATATAATGATAAATTCCATAATTATCTTGGCCAACAGCAACTGGAACCTCGTAATCTAAATTTTTGAATTCTTTACTAGCTATCATATCACCTAAATAAACGGTTCTACGATTTTCATATTTCTTTGGTACTTCTATTCCTGCAAATGGTTTTCCCGGAATTGGAGTTTGAATACGAATACTTTCACATTGTAAATACATTAAAAGATTAGATTCAACCTTTCTAACATCTTTTACATTGGCACCTTTTTCAATTGTTATCAAAAATTGAGTTACAGTTGGACCAAAAATAAATCTTTCAACCCTCGCTCTAATACCTGCTTCTCTAAAAGTATTATTTATAATTTCTTTTTGATTTTCAGCTTCTTCAATATTATCAGCATTTTTAGCATCAGATTTAGTTAATAAATCTATACTAGGAGCATTATATTTAGTTTTTCGTCTACTAGTAACTACTGGTTTCGAATTAACTATTTCACTCGTTGTTTTTTTATCATTTGTAAAATTATTTAAAGATTTCTTTTCTTCTTCATTATGCAATTGAGATTTATTAATATTTTTATAAGACCATTCTTCTTCAATTACATTATCATAAACATTATTATCATAATGAATTTCTTCAGTTACTTCATTGTTATCATCAAAGTTTTCTTGATAAATTTGATCCACTTGTAATGCGATATCATCAAAATTATCATCCATTCCATTATAACTTTCTTTAGCACTAAAATCATTCTCAAAAATAACTCCTTCATCATAATAACCAATCGTTTTATCTTCTCTAGGTGGCTCGACAAACTCAGCAATTTGTTTTACTTTTAATGCTTGTTTTTCTTCAGGTTTTTTTGGCCTTAAATTATCGTATCTTTTAGGATCTTCATGATATCCAACCGATTCTGCATAACTAATCGTTTTTTTATTAATAGTTTCAAATGAGGAATCAGTTTCTTTTTGATTTTTAGTAATAGTTTTTCTTTCAATTTCATTGTCATCATACATTTTTCCATCTCTTATTACTCGGTAGATGTAAAATTCTCTTCGATTATCTAGATTATTTTTTTTGTTTTTAAGCATCTAATTCCTCCCTTTCTAGTTCTTTTAATGACGTTTCAATCTCTAATTGTTTAAGTCGTTTTTCTTTATTAAAAATACTTTTACTATATGTTTTATTCGTTTCATCAGCTACAATATCAATAATTAATAAAGATATTTTTCGTGATGCAAAATTAATTGTTGAACCAACAAATAATTTTTTCACCCAATAAATAGGATTGGCATACTTTAATCCTCCCATTATAATACTGCTAACTTTACCAACATTGGCTTTTTTTAATGCTTTAGCAACTTTGGTTTCTTCAATTTTTTTCTTAGTATCTAATATCTTAAAAATTTGTGCTATACTTATTTTTTTAAATGGTGCAAGTAATGGTTTATCGAAAATATCACCTATCCGATTGGATAAATAATGCATAAATAATATTAATTCCTCAATTGTTAATTCATATATTGGATATTTAGATTCAGGATAATATTCACTAGAAATTTTATTAACAATCTCAATTATCTTTTTACCTAAAATATCAAATCTACTAGTTACCGAAAGTCCTTCACTTTCTTCAACATAATTATTTTTTATTTGTTCAACAATATTACCAATTTTTTCATCATCTATATCTTTTTTGATATTTTCTATTTCTTTTTCTTTCTTACTAATTGAATTCATTAACAAAATACCATATATAGTTGAACAAATTACAAAACCTATCACCATACCTGCAATCAAAGTCCAAAAGGTACTCCAAGTAATTGCTTCTTTTAAAGATGAAAAGATTTTTGTAAAAAAATCATCAATTGATTGAATTACATTGAAATTAAGTATTAAATAAGCCATTTTTCACCAACTCTCAAAATTAAACACTTCTATCTTTATTATTGCTTATTTTATCACAAATTCATTTTTTTTGCAAGGAATTTTTAACTTCATTTTTTTAAAACAATCTTAAACTTTTTTAGTAATTTAATTCATTAATTAGACAAAGACTAAAGCATATGTTATAATAGAATAGAGGTGAAAATATGAAACCATATTTTATTGTACTTGATTTAGATGGAACTTTAATGTTAGATTTTGCAACTTATGATGATGAAACATTTGATTATTTACGTCATTTAAATCAATTAGGTCATATTATTATGCTTGCAACAGGAAGACCAAAAAGGTCTAGTTATTTTGTTTATAAAGCTTTGAATCTATATACGCCCTTAATAAATTATAATGGTGCCTTTATTTCTAACCCTACCGATTCTAATTATCCCGTAACTGATTTGCGAATATCTAAAGATGCTCTTTTAGATATTATTCATTACATAAGACCTTATTTAATTAATGTTTTTTGTGAAATTATTGATGATATATACGTTCAAGATTACAATGAAGAAATTAAACCTTTTTTACATATTGATGGCGGTGTGCTTCATAGTGGCGAAATTAAAGATATTTTGCCCGACAACCCTAATGGTGCTCTTTTTTTTCTAAAAAAAGAAGCAATAATCGACTTTATAGACTATATCAAAAAAAATTATAATGGAAAACTTTTAGCAAGGTATTGGGAAGTTGATAAAAACTATATCGTTGAAATCTATAATCCACTTGTCAATAAAAGTGTTGGATTTAAAAACGCATATAAGTATTATAATATTCCCAAAGAAAGAACAATTGCAATTGGTGATGGACACAACGATATTGAACTATTAAAAGAGGCATCTATTAGTGTTGCAATGAAAAATGCCAATCCCGAACTTTTACAATATGCTAAATATGTTACAGATAGTTATGACAAACAAGGAGTCTTAAAATTTTTAAAAAACTTTTTTAATGAAAAAACTGCAAAATAAAACTTATTTTTAACTAAATGCGTTTTAAATTGCAGTTTTTTTATAATTTAATGAGTGGTAATAATTTTTTCAAAGAAGAAATTGGATTATTTAAAGACTCTTCAATGGTTGCAACAGTTGGTACGATTGAATAAACATCCTTCATAGCTTGAATCAATTTATTTTGACCACAAATAATAATTAATCTTTGTGGATGATACTTTTTAATTCCACTAATAACCTTACCATCTAAACTTTGACTATCTAAACACCCTTCTCCAGTAAATATAACATCATATTCTTTAACTAGTTGTTTAAAATTAATCATCTTCAAAATACTATCAATACCTGATTTTATTTCGCTATTAAAAAAATATCGCATAATAAAACCAATTCCTCCTGCTGCTCCAGCTCCTTCAAAATCAACTAGATTTTCTTGATAATGATTTTTTAATAATTTAAAAATATGACTTAAATTTTGTTCCATTAAAAAAAGTTGATTATCAGATGCTCCTTTTTGCTTAGCAAAAGTAGCAATTGAGCCCTTAGTTCCTAAAAGTGGATTTGTCACATCATTTAAAGTAATGAAATCAATTCCTTTAATCAATTGTTCAAAAGATTTAGTCCTAATTTTCTTAACTTTCATTAATTTTGCATTGCACATTTTCTTAATCAAAAAGCCATCTTTATCTATAAATTCAACCCCTAAGGCCTCAAGCATACCACAACCCAAATCACTAGTAGCAGAACCACCAATTCCAATAATTATTTTTTTTACTTGATATTTTAAAATAATTTCTTTCATTAAATGACCAAAACCAAAACTTGATGCATATAAAGCATTCAATTCATCTTTATCCAATTTTGCCAAACCAATAGCTTGAGCTAATTCTAGATAAGCTATTTTGTTTTTTTGATCAATAATATATGAAGCTTCAGTATTATTAAAATTAGCATCCTCTACGCTCATGTGTTCTTTTTCAAGTTGTAATGAATAATTAATAGCATCTAAAAAACCTTCACCACCATCAGAGATAGGAAGATATACGGCTTTTAAATTATGATTTCGATAATAATCACAAATAGTCATACCCACCTCTTTTGATGACATTGAACCTTTAAAAGAATCACTTACAACTAATATCTTCATTTAATTCTCCTTCTACTAACGAATGAAATCTTTTTTAAACAAAGTAGATATTCGTTTATAAACTAAAAAGGTTACAATAGATACTATTAAGGATAACATTAAATTAAAAGGCAGAATTGATCCAAAAATATAAAACAGCATAAAATTTGCTTCTGTTATCTTTGGAAAAATACTTCTACACATTTCAACAACTGCTGAAAAACCAAATGCCTTTGAATAAAATGGGATTAAGATGATAGCATTTACAATCATTGCAACCACTACCCATGCAATACTTCCAAATACTAATCCTAAAATACCTCCTTTTTTAGTTTTACAATGTTTATATATTAATGATGATGTTAGAACAGTTGCAAGTCCAATTAACAAATCACCAAATTCTCCAACATATGCTGTACTTGAAAATGGTAATTTGATTATGGTTCTAATTACAACTATTATAGCTCCTCCAATTGGTCCCATAGCAAACCCTCCTAAAATAGCAGGAAGATTAGAAAATTGTACATCTAAAAATGACGGAAATAAAAATGGTAATGGAAATTTAGGAAAAAAATATAAAATAGTGGAAAGAGCTGAAAAAATTGCAATCTTTGTCATATAATCTAAAATTTTTTTTGTTTTTTTCATTTTTGCCTCCATAAAAAAAGTTGCCTAATCTTCAAAAGGCAACTTAAAAAAGCATAATAAATATTATGTCTTCTTTCATCTAGACTTTACTATCGGTTTTGGAATTACACCAAATCATGTCATATAAATGACTCGCGGACTTTACCGCCGGTCGGGAATTACACCCTGCCCTGAAGATTAATAATATTTTATAACAAGTATCATCTTTTAACAACTATTTTGCTTATAATTATCTTTTACGAGTATTGGTAATTTCTTTAGCTATTTCTGTTTTTATATTTTCTTCTAATTCACTTTCAGTTACAAAATTTTTAGGTAGATTTCGTAAGCCATCATTAATTTTTTTCTTTTTCATTTAATCACCACTAAATTATATGAACAAAACCATTAATTATACTTATAACTATTCATAATTTTTTTTATATCTTGATAATCAAATCCTTTATTTAATAACTTCACAATAATTTTATTTTGATCAATTTCTTTATTTAATAGTTTTTGATATTCTTTAACAAGCAAATCGTTAGAATCATCTATCAATTCTATCTTATCTAAAACATAATTAATGATATCAAAACTATATCCTTCTTGCAAAAGTTTATTTGTAATTTGCATTTTCTGCTTTTTAATTGGATTTTTTTGAATACTAGGAATAAACTTATTTGATATTTTTAAAGCATTATTTTTTTCTTCATCAAAAGAATAATCATTAAGATATTTTTGAATTAAATTTTGATCAATTCCTTTATTTGAAAGATGTTGCAAAATGTACAACCTTCCTTTGGATTTTCTAATAAATTCTACTATATAACTTTGTACATATCTTTCATCATCAAGATATTTAATTTTTATAAGTTTTTGCATAATTGCATTAATACTTTTTTCATCAACATCTAAATTGAGTAAATAATTATATACTTCTTTCTTAGTGCGTGGTTTAAAATCAATATAATGTAAAGCTTTGTTATAATATAGAGATATTTTTTCGCTATTTTTGATTTTGTTAAACTCTTTTGATGAAAACATGTTACCAACAATTATTCTAAATTCCACCATTTGATCTTCTGTTAAACTTATCTCATTTTCATAATTATCAAATGATATAAAATATTTTTTATTTTTAACGCGTATTTTGCTAACTTTATATTCGTTAACTTTTTGATTATTACTATTATTGGGGACTATCATAACTAAATCCTTCACCATGTACTTCACTAGCTCTCGTAACATAAATAAATGCTTTACTATCAATTTCTAAAATAATTGATTTTAATTTATAAAATTCTTTGTTAGACATAATACAAACAATCATAGTAAATTCACGTTCTTCATAGCCACTACGTGCATATACTTCTGTAACTCCACGTTTTAAAACTTCAAAAATTTTCTGTTTTATTTTTAGAGGCTCTTTAGTAATAATATTTACTGCTCTAGAATTAAAGCCACTAAATGCGATTGAATCAAGCACAAACCCTGAAATAAGAATAAATGAAAAGCCATACAAAATTGTAAATAAATCCTGAAAATAAAAGCAAGCGCTAAGTACGATTGTACCATCAATAATAATAAGACTTGCGGAAAAAGGAATTTTAAAATATTTTAAAAAAATTTGTTGAATAATGTCAACTCCTCCTGTTGAAGCCCCTCTTTTTAAAGCAAGTCCTAACCCAATCCCACTAATAACAGCTCCAAAAATAACAAATACTAAATAAGAACCAGCCATTATTACTTTAATAGTTGTAGTATCTAAATTTGTTTGTTGTTGCAAATTGTTGGCAATTAGTGTTAAATTAATAAATTTATCGCCTAATAAATTAATAACCAACTCTAATATAAAAATATAAACAGGATAAATAATTGAAGCATATAATGTTTTTAAAAAGAAACTTTTACCTATAAATAAAAAAGCAAAAACTAATAAAATACCATTAAATATTAGAATAATAAATGATGAAGTTATATGCATACCGAAAATTGTAAAATCAGTAAGAATATCCTTCAAAAGAGTAGCAATTCCTCCTACGCCACCTATTACAAGATTATTAGGATCAATGAAGACACTATAAGCAATCGCCATTAAAAAAACTCCTAAATTTATCATTAAAAAATCTTTAATTTGTCTTTTATTAAATAGCTTTTTTTGTAAATTCATAATTACTCACCTATCTATTATTTTTATACCATTTTAAATATGCATTGATAAATTCATCTAAATTTCCATCTAAAATATCATTTGGATTAGAACTTTCCATTCCAGTTCGGTGATCCTTTACCATTGCATAAGGATGTAAAATATAACTTCTAATTTGACTACCAAACGCATTATCTGTTAATGGCGTACCAATATTTTTTTTAAGCCTATCTTGTTCATCTTGAAGTTTTTGATATAATTTAGATTTTAAGATATGCAAGGCTTTCTCGCGATTTTGAATTTGACTTCTCTCATTTTGACATGAAACAACAATTCCTGTTGGCAAATGAGTAATTCTAACAGCAGAATCTGTTGTATTAACATGCTGACCACCAGCTCCACTTGAGCGATAAGTATCAATTTTTAAGTCTTCTTGATTTATTTTAATATCAATATGTTCGTCAATTTCTGGCATCACATTACAAGCAGCAAAAGAAGTATGCCTTCTTGAATTAGCATCAAAGGGAGAAATCCGAACAAGTCTATGAACACCTTTTTCCCCTTTTAATATGCCATACGTATTTAAACCTTTTATTAAAAAAGTTACACTTTTAATGCCAGCATCATTTGCTTCAAGATAATCAATTAATTCAAAATCAAAATTATTTCTTTCTGCATATCTTTTATACATTCTAAAAAGCATGAAAGCCCAATCCTGTGATTCTGTACCTCCAGCTCCTGGATGTAATTCTAGTATTGCATTCATATGATCATAATCTTCATCTAGCAATAATTCAATTTCTGTTTTTTCTAAATGTTTATCTAAATTTGTTATTAAATTTTCAGCTTCTAAAAATAATGTTTCATCATCTAATTCTAATATCATTGATAAATCTTCATATTCTTTTATAAGTGTATTGTAATTATT
This sequence comes from uncultured Mollicutes bacterium, assembly GCA_900539265.1. Classification (GTDB taxonomy): domain Bacteria; phylum Bacillota_I; class Bacilli_A; order ML615J-28; family CAG-313; genus CAG-313. The sequence continues at coordinate 59,586 of UQBM01000008.1, forward strand.
TAGACTATCTTTTAAATTATTATTTTTTTGTGTTAAAGATGAGGCCTTCTTAGCATTATCCCAAAATCCTTCTTCTAACATTTGCTCTTCATATAATTTTATTTGAGAGGAAATTTGATCAATATTTAAAACTTCTTTGATATCTTTTATTCTTTTATCAAAAATTTCTAACCATTTTATTATTTCATATCTTTCCATAAATTCCCCTTTCACATTTATATAAAAAGCAAGTTTAGTTTCTGCTAAGCTTGCTTTATTGTTTTATTTTTCATTCATACCGCAGCAATGCTTGTATTTTTTTCCTGATCCACATGGACACGGATCATTTCTTCCAACTTTATTTTTATTAACAATTGGCTTACGTTTAGCCGTTTCTGAATTACCCGCATTTGTTCCTGTTACTTTGGCTTGCTCTTCACGTTGTAGATTTTCTCTTAAAACCGCCCTATTAACAGTCAATGTTACTTCATCGTTTATTGTTGCAATCATATCATTAAAAGTTTGATAGCCAATTTCTTGATACTCACGAAGTGGATTAATTTGAGCATAGGATTGTAATCCTATACTTTGACGTAAATCACTCATTTGATCAATATGATCCATCCAGTATTTATCAACAACTCTTAATAAAACAACTTTTAAAAATTCTTGAAAAATTTCAAAGGGAACAGCCTTTTTCTTTTCTTCTAAATTCTGATGGAATTTATTTTCAATTAATTCCTCAAGTTGATTTTGATTTAAACCCTCAACTTCTTCAATAGAAAGATCATTTCGATTAAAATATTTAAGACCAAATTCATTCATAAATCTAGTAGCATCGACAACAGAATTTTTTTTATCATAAACCATAAAGGTTGGAATATAACGAATCACTACTGAATGCATCATTTTATGAATTGTTGGTTCCATATCATCAAGAAAAAGAATATCATTTCTTTGACTATAAATTATTTCCCTTTGTTTTCTCAAAACCTCGTCATATTCAACAACGCTTTTACGACGATCATAGTTAGAACCTTCAACCTTTTTTTGAGCACTTTCGACAAAACGAGAAAACATCTTAGATTCTAAAGGCGTTTCATTTCCATCTGCATCAGGATTAGCAATCATTCCTAATAATCTTTCAAAACGTTCACCACCAAAACGAACCATTAATTCATCTTGAGCAGACAAATAGAATCTACTATAACCTGGATCTCCTTGACGACCAGATCGACCTCTTAACTGATTATCAATACGTCTAGCTTCATGTCTTTCTGTTCCAATTACTGCAAGTCCGCCAAGTTCTACAACTCCTTCACCAAGTTTAATATCAGTACCACGACCTGCCATATTAGTAGCAATAGTAACTGCTCCTTTTTCACCAGCATGAGCAATAATCTCTGCTTCCCTTGCGTGTTGTTTGGCATTTAACACATTATGAGGAATGCCATGTCGCTTTAAAAGATTAGATAAAAGTTCACTTGATTCAATAGAAACTGTACCAACTAATACTGGTTGACCCTTTTCATGTCGAGCCTTAATATCTAAAGCAATGGCTTGATATTTAGCTTTCATTGATCTAAAAATCAAATCAGGATCATCAATCCTAATAACTGGTTCATTAGTTGGAATTTCTACAACAAACATATTGTAAATATTTCTAAATTCTTCTTCTTCTGTTTTAGCAGTACCTGTCATACCAGCTAATTTATGATACATACGAAAATAATTTTGATAAGTAATGGTTGCTAGAGTTCTTGTTTCCTTTTTAATTTGAACATTTTCTTTTGCTTCAACTGCTTGATGCAAACCATCGCTCCACTGTCTACCCACCATTAAACGACCAGTAAAAGGATCAACGATTACAACTGCTCCATCATGAACTACATAGTCTTTATCTTTTTCCATAATATAATTCGCTCTAAGAGCATTATTTATATAATGAACAAGACCGACATTTTTAATATCATACAAGTTTTCAACATTGAAGAATTTTTCAGCCTTTGCCATTCCTGATTCAAGTAAGGTTACATGGCGATCCTTAACATCAATTTCATAATCTTCTTCTTTAAGTCCTTTTACAAAAGTATTAGATTGAAGATAAAAATTTGCTCCCTTTTTTTCACCACCCGAAATAATTAATGGCGTTCTAGCTTCATCAATTAAAATAGAGTCAACTTCATCAACAATGGCAAAATTCATCTCAGGACGTTGAACCATTTGTTCTTTATACAAAACCATATGATCTCTTAAATAGTCAAAACCTAATTCACTATTGGTAGAATATGTAATATCGCAATTATATTGAGCACGTTTTTCATCTGGTTCTAATTCTCGTAAATTTAAACCAACTGTAATGCCTAAAAAGTTATGAATTTCTCCCATCTCTTTGGCATCACGACTTGCAAGATATTCATTAACTGTAACAATATGAACACCCTTACCTGTCAAAGCATTCAAATACGCAACTAAAACTGATGTTAAAGTTTTACCTTCACCTGTTTTCATTTCTGCAATGTTACCAAAATGCATTGCGGCAGCACCTATAATTTGCACCTTAAAAGGAGTAAGTCCTATTACTCTAGTTGAAGCTTCGCGTGCTGTCGCAAAAGCCTCAATCATAATATCATCTAATGTTTCTCCCTTATTTAAACGTTCTTTAAATTCATTAGTTTTAGCTTTCAATTCATCATCTGATAATGCCTTATATTTATTTTCTAAAGCAACAACTGCTTCTGCAATCTTAGTACACTTTTTTAATTCTTTATTTGCAGGATCAAATAATTTCATAATTTAATCACAAATCCTTTCTAATATAATTTTAGATTTCTAAAAATTACTTATAATATATAATATCAAATTATTTAATTTTTTTCAAGTTAAACGTATCTTTATAATATTTGCTTTTTATTTAAAACTTCTTGATGCTCAAAAATTGAAAACTCACAACCACAATAGTCTTGACGATATAAATTATATTCTTGGGATAGTTTTATAGAATGCTGATATCCATTTTCCTTTTTAAAATTAGAATAAAGATACCTACAATTTTGGTTTTGATATTTAAAACCTATCTCGTTAATCCATTCACTATTTTTATATGGACTAATTGAAAGTGTTGTCGTATAATAATCAAAATGATATTTTTTTGCATATTCAAAGGTTTTCATTATTCTTAATTCATAACAATTGTAGCATCTTTTACTTCTTTCGCCATTTTTTTCAAGTCCCTTAATATTTTTCAAATACGTATCATATTCATATAGTCCTTCAATAACATTAATATCTAATTTCATCTCTTGAATTAATCGTTGTTGCTCTTTAAATCTTTTTTTAAACTCATCGTTTGGATAAATATTAGGATTATAGTAAAATATCGTTATTTTAAAATACTGATTTAATAAAGATAACACATGTGAACTACAAGGACCACAACAGCTATGAATTAATAGAGTTGGTTTTTTTTTATTTTTATGGATATCGTTAAGAAACTTTTTAAACTCTTTATAATTATTTATCATAATTTAAAATAAACTCCTTTAAAGTTTGATAATTAGAAAAATTTAAAGCAACATTTTGGCCATTCTCTTCTTTTTTATTTATATTGTACCAACCAAAGTTAATTCCTATGGCTTTTGCAAATAATCTATCATAATAATAATCATTACCAATAAAAATACTTTCATCCTTATTTATATTATTAAATAAATCTGTTTTTGAAAAAAATTCATAAGAAGGCTTACGAAAACCAACATCGCTTGATGAGTATAATTCATAAATCAAATCAGTTAATTGAAACTTATCAATGGTTTTCATTAAAACTTTTTTTGAAAAAGTAGAATTACTATAAATATAGACTTTTAAACCATACTTTTTAGCAAATACTAAAAAATCGAAAGCATCATCAATGATTTTATCTTTAACACACTTTTGATATATTTCTAATTCTAATTCATCATAAGACTTTATATATTTTATATCAGTAATTTTCTCTAAATTAGACAAATATTTTATAAAAGGTACTTCTAAATTATCTATATTTCTATCTTTATACATTTCTTTCATTAATTCAAAACCTATGCTAATAAAATTATCTAATTCAATTTTTTTATTCATAGATTGATTATATAATATTTTTAATCCTAATTTAAGATTGAAATCAATATTATTAATTATGGTATTTCCCAAATCCATTAATATATGTTTAATCATTTTATCTACCTCTATCTTTATTATTATACCAAATTTCATTAGTATTATCAATCAAAAATAATAAACCATGAACTTTTAGAATTCATGGTTTATTAATCATCATCATTATGATAACACACAAATAAGATTTAATATTAAATATTTATATTATTCTTTAGTCTCAATAGTTCCATATCCACCATCTTTTCGTAGATATACAACAGTATGACGATGGTTTGCCTCATTTATAAAACTAAAAAAATCATGATCTAACATTTCCATTTTAGTAATTGCCTCATCTAAAGTCATTACTTCAGGATTAATAACTTTCATTTTAGTTGCTATTTTAAGATTTTTATCTTCATCTTTAGACTCTAAATTACTAAAATAATTACTAATACCTTCACGCTTTTTAATAATTGTATTTACTTTTTGTTTATGTCTTAATAATTGTCTTTCAATTTTATCTGTTGCTAAATCTATTGCTCCATATAAAGTATCGGCTTTACTTTCAGCTCGTAAAATAATATGTTTTAGAGGAATCGTAATTTCTACAATTACATTTTTTTCCGTCCCTTTACATAATACATTAGCTATTACATTCTCACTTTGATTGAATAGTTTTTTTAATGATTCAACACGATTGATAATATAATCACGAGCATTATCACTCATTTTAACTAATTCATTGCCTCTTACATTTATTTTCATAAAAATAGCTCCTTTTTCTGTATATTTTGTAAGTAAATTATCTTACACTATTATTATACCAAAAAAAGTAAAAAATGTAAATATTTTTTATAATTTTCTTTTAGCCTATTATTACGAGATAATTATCATTTGTATTATTAATTAAAATTTCTAAATCTTCTTCCATTTCTTCAAAACTATTAAAAAAGAAAATATTAGGAAAAGATATAAATACTTTTGCAATTTTTTTATTAATAATTATTTGATTTATATATCTTTTATTTTCAATTATTATAATATGTTGATATCCTACTTGAAAATGATAAATTTTATCTTTAATAATATGGGGAACAAAAAGTTTAGCTATCATTACTATTCTTCCTATAATATTTTAAATGACAATACTTACAAGTTTATTGGGAATAATAATAATCTTTTTAGGCGTCATACCATTTAAATTAGCTAAAACTTTCGGACTATTTAAAACAAGTTTTTCTAATTCTTCTTTAGTGGTATCAATACTAACTTGTAATTTATCTCGAAGTTTACCATTTATTTGAACAACAACAGTTACCTCTTGATTTATAGTCTTATTATTATCATAATTTGGCCAATTTTCATAAGTAATTGTCTGCTGATATCCTAAAAATTCCCATAATTCTTCACCTAAATGAGGTGCAAATGGATATATCATTTTTACATATCCTTCTACGTACTCTTTCGTTAATATTGGATATTTATAAATTTCATTGGTCAAAATCATAAGTTGAGAAATAGCTGTATTATAATGCAAATTTTCAATATCTTCAGTTACCTTTTTCACCGTTTGATGATACACTTTTTCTAAAGTTTTATCATCATTATTAATTTTTATTCCTTCTGTTACTAATCGATAAACTCTTTCTAAAAAGCGTCTTGCCCCATCTACTGCTTTAGTTGACCAAGGTTTCATTGCATCAAGAGGCCCCATAAACATTTCATATACTCTTAAAGTATCTGCCCCATACTTTTCAACAATGGCATCAGGATTAATTACATTTCCACGAGATTTAGACATTTTCACACCATCTTCACCAAGAATCATTCCTTGATTATAAAGCTTTTGAAATGGTTCTTTACATTTTACAATACCACAATCATACAAAACTTTATGCCAAAATCTTGCATATAATAAATGCAATACTGCATGTTCAGCACCGCCAATATAAAGATCAACTGGCAACCATTCATTTATCAATTTTTGAACCTCTTTATCTGTTAAATCTAACATTTTACCATCTTGTTTTAATAAATAACCAATATAGTACCAACAGCTACCCGCCCATTGTGGCATTGTATTAGTTTCACGACGACCTTTAACACCATCTGATCTTGTTACTTCCAACCATTCTTTAGCATTTGCAAGTGGACTTTCGCCTGTACCTGATAATTTAAGACCATTTATTTTAGGAAGTTCTAATGGAAGAAATTTTTCGTCCAATAATTCAACAGTACCATCCTCCCAATGAATAATTGGAAAAGGTTCTCCCCAATATCTTTGTCGCGAAAAAATCCAATCCCTTAAACGATAATTTACCGATACACTACCTATTTTTTTATCAGTTAAATATTCTAACATTTTATCAATAGCTTCTTTTTTGTTCAAACCATTCAAAAAATCAGAATTGATATGAGGACCATCTTTTGTATATGGTAAATCTAAACTATTACCACCTTCTAAAACTGGGATGATTTCAAGATTAAATTTTTTAGCAAAAGCAAAATCTCTTTCATCATGAGCAGGAACTGCCATTATTGCTCCAGTTCCATAACTTGCTAAAACATAATCAGCAATCCAAATTGGAATTTCCTTACCATTTACAGGATTAATAGCATATGCACCTGTAAAACAACCCGTTTTTTCTTTATTAAGTTCTGTCCGATCTAAATCAGTTTTGGCTTTGGCAAATTTAATATATTCTTTTACACTTGATAATTGATCCTTAGTAGTTATTAAATCTACTAACTTATGCTCAGGAGCCAATACACAATAAGTTGCTCCAAATAGAGTATCACATCTAGTAGTAAATACTGTAAATTTATAATTGGTATTTTTTACTTTAAACTCTACTAATGCTCCATTACTCTTACCAATCCAATTTCTTTGCATTTCTTTAATTGATTCTGGCCAATCAATTTCTTCTAAATCGTTTAATAATCTTTCAGCATAATTTGTAATTTTTAAAACCCATTGTTTCATTGGACGTTTTTCTACAGGATATTCTCCTCGTTCACTAACCATTTTACCATCAACATTAATGATTTCTTCATTGGCTAAAACGGTTCCTAATCCTTCGCACCAATTAACTTCAATTTCTTTTAATTCAGCAAGTCCTTTTTTATAAAGTTGACAAAAAATCCATTGTGTCCATTTAAAATACTCTGGATCACAAGTTGCAATTTCTCTAGTCCAATCATATGATAGACCAAGCATTTTAATTTGACGTTTAAAATTAGCAATATTTTTATAAGTAAATTCTCTTGGATCATTACCAGTTTTAATAGCATATTGTTCGGCAGGAAGTCCAAATGCATCCCATCCCATAGGATGCATTACGTTGAAACCTTTCATTCTCTTATATCTACATATAATATCAGTAGCGGTATATCCTTCGGGATGACCCACATGAAGACCTGCTCCACTAGGATAAGGAAACATATCCATTGCATAATATTTAGGTTTGTTTGTATCAAGCATTGTTTTAAATGTTTGATTTTTATCCCAATACTCTTGCCATTTTTTATCTATCATTTTATGATTATAACTCATTATTATTATCTCCTTGACCGCTATCTTTTCCTCTAATAATATTAGAAATATTGGTCCCAATATTCTTTATAATATAATACCGAAGAGCAATTGTTACATAAATAATTGTTAAAAATTGACCGATAAAATACATAATGATACTTGACCAAAAAATTGATAATAAATTGAAAATAACTCTTGGTGTATATGCTAAAATCACAATTTTACAAGTAGCACCAAAATTAACATTAAATCTTCCATAAAGTATTTTTATTAAAAGTGCTAATACTAAAACTTCAATTAAAAGTGAAACAATTCCACTAATAAGAATATAAGGAATTCCCATAAGTAATATTAAAGCTAAGTTTTTTTGATACATTGAAATATAAGAACTATCCAAATAATTTCTAAAAATTGTTTTATTGCTAGAAGCAATACTAAAATCAATTTCTGATAATCCTAATTTTTCATAACTATAATAAAATTGTTTATTAGAAGTATTAGCTAATTCCTGCGTTTTGTCATTAGAAACATTACTTAATTTTAAAGTTCCCATACTTATATAAATTCCTTCTTTTGCAAAAGTAAATAATATAACATTTTTATTAATCAAATCACTACTGAAATCATAACTATTTAAATCAATAGATTCATTAATATTAAACAAAACTAAAATATTCATATCAATACCAACAATCGTACCAATTTGGACATATTGAGGTTGGGCATTATCAATTGTTTTATTAAGATTTAACTTTCCATTAATATTTTCTAATTTATAATTAATTGGACTGCTCTTTGCAAAACTTTCTACAATTACATTTGAATAATCTGTTGGCATTTGCTTTACTGAAATAAGAGAAACAAATGATGGTAATATATAAATTAATAGTAATAATATGAAATATAAAATTGTCTTTGACATTTTATCATCAACATATTTGCCAATTTTTGATGGTTTTAATAGACATTCTTTAAATTTTGTATACATAATTGCCTCCATTTTATATTTATTATATCATATTTTTTACCAAAAGTAAAATTTTATGTTAAATAAAGATATAAGATTATTATAAAACCGTTTTCATTTCTTTTTATATAATAGTTGAAAAAATATTCTTATTATGATAAAATAAATTGTCAATAAGAGGAGGTACAAAATGACTTTTAAATATCTTAAAAAACTATTATTTATACAAGTTATTGTATTTATATTATTTGTTGCGATTAATTTTACCGTCCATGCTGAAGGAGAAATTAAATATTTGACTGCAAGCGTTGGTGAGTCTTATAATGAAGTTGGTATTAACTATCATTGTAATGTAGATAATTCTTATATTATTTATGGTACTACTTTAAATGGTAGTGAAATTGAAAATCCCATAAGAGTAGATTCTGTTTCTACATTATGGAAATTAGATCAAGTTGGAGAAGATACTCAATCTGGCTTTTCAGAAAGATATATTTGTAAAGCCAATTTAACTCATCTTAAAGCTAATACAACATATTATTATCAAGCAGTATCTAATGATGTAAAATCTAGTATTCAAAGTTTTACAACTGCATCTAATGATAACTCAGATAAATCATTTATGTTTTTAACAGATATCCAAAGTGTTGGTTCATCTTTTAAAAATGCTGAAAACTTAATTCAAAGTATTTTAAATTCTACTGATTCTCCTAATCCAAATCTAGTTGTTATGACTGGAGATCAAGTTGATAGAGGAGGCTATGAACAACAATGGATTGATTACTATAATTATGTACCATCACTTGGTAATTTCTTACAAGCAACAATTCCAGGAAACCATGAATATTATTTTAGTAGTAATGGTAGTTATATTAGCAATGAAATTTATAATCAATTTTATAATAATCCTACAAATGGACCAATTGATCGTTTAGGATCATCCTACTATTTTGTTTGGGATCAAATTCTTTTCATTATGCTAGATACAGTAAAAACCGATTATAATGTTGCGCAACAACAAGAATGGTTTAGAAATGTCGTAAAAAATAATCCAACTCAATGGATTATTGTGGGTTCCCATCCAGGTTTATATGCTACAGGAGCTTACCATAGTGATGCACAAATTATGCGAAGAAATTGGTTAGATTTATTTGAAGAATGTCAAGTTGATATTGCTTTAAATGGTCATGAACATGTATATGCTAGAAAAAATCTTCGATATAATGGTAATAGTAACTCACCAACTGCTGGTGAAAAAAATGAGGCATTAGGAATCACTTATTTACAAGGTGGAGCTGCTGGACTAAAAAATTATGGTGGTCAATCAAAACCTTCTTTATTAGAAGACTATGATTATGTAAATAAAACAGCTACAAATACAGGAGTTTTATTCACACTTACTGGTAATGAATTAAAGGTTGAACTATATACTGCAGCAGGCAAAGTCATTGATAACTTCACTCTTACTGCAAAACGTCCAACTTCAATTGAAAAAATATCAGATCAAGAAATATTGGATGCATTTGATATTTCTTATGACGAACAAACTAGTAGTGTTTCTATTAATTGGGATGGAAAAATTTATGGAAATGTTGCTTCATTAAAATTTACAGGTGGAAATTTAAACGAAATGGGACAAGAAATAGCAATTTCTACTAATAAATTAACTTCTAAATCATGGAGTGGTTACTATACTGATTATAATTATGAATTTCAAGTTGAAATTACAAAAGTTGATGGTTTAAAACTATACAAAACTTTACCACTAATACTAAATTTAGCTCTTCTAGATTATGAAATAGTCTATAATCTCGATGGTGGTACAAATCATCCTGATAATCCTTCAAAATTTACTGGCACATCTTTACCAATTGATTTAACTACATTTCTAAAAAATCCTACTAAGGATGGATATCTTTTCGATGGTTGGGTTTTAGATGATAATGAAGATGTAACCGATACTATTCCTACTGGCACATATCACGATATTGTGCTTAAAGCAACTTGGAAAAAAGCCCCTTATAGTATTACCTATGAATTAATGGGTGGTACAAATAGCAAATATAATCCTCAAAACTTTTATATGGACGAGCTTCCTTTGAGACTATCAAAAGCAACAAAAGATGGATATATTTTTAAAGGTTGGTCTTTAAATGGTACTATTATTACTGAAATTCCTACTAATACAAATTCTAATATTGTCTTAACAGCGGTTTGGGAAGAAGAAACATATAAAATAATTTATAGTTTAAATGGTGGAAAATTGCCAAGCGATGCTCCAACTGAATATAGTCTTTCTAATAAACCAACTTTACCAACTCCAACAAAAGATGGATATATTTTTAAAGGTTGGACTTTAAATGGAGAACAAATTAGTAGTATTCCAACCGATGCTAAAGATACTATAACTCTTAGTGCAAATTGGGAAAAAGAAAGCAAAAAAGGTTGTAAGAAAAATTCAGCAGCTCAAATTATCATTAGTATTAGTTTACTTGTAGGAACTATTTTAATTTTAAGAAAAAAACATTAAAAAATAAAAAATACTAGTTTTTAAAAATGAAATGATAAAATAAACGTAGACACAAAAAAAACGTGTTTACGTTTTTTCTTAT
>UQBM01000009.1 GCA_900539265.1 uncultured Mollicutes bacterium
CAAACTGAGGATAGTTAAATGAACAAAATTGAGGATATTTAACTTGACATTTATAGTTTTTAAGGAAAGAAAAATTATTATATACAATGAACATATTAAATAAAATAATGAGGATAATATTTTATTTAAAAGAAATCAGTATGAAAAGGTATATAAAGAAAAATATTACTAACGAAATTATGTAAAAAACACATTAGATAAATACCTAATGTGTTTTTTTTTGTAGGAGTATGATAACATATATGTTTAAATTGTTTTTAATTATTTTGAATTTCCTTTTTAACCTTGTTTCTTTTTTTTACATATTCTATTATTCCGATTGGTAAATAATAGATAAAGAAAATAGGGATAGCAATAATAGCCAAGGGAAACATATAAATTAATTCATAAGGAAGGAAATTGTAGAATTGTTCTAATACTGCTGTTCCTTTTCCTGTTCTGGTATAAAAATAATTGCATATGCCTATTCCACCATTTAATTCATTAAACCAAGAAAATAGTAAATTGACTAATTCCATAATGCATAAAAGTCCAATTAGAAAAACACAAGCTTTTAAAATATCAATCAGTTTTGGCTGATAAAAGCCTAAAACGACAAAAAGAATTGGTAAAATAAAGATTAATCCATGTTTTAACCAATAAGTGAAAACATTATAATTTAAAAGATTAATGTTTGGCCCTAAGCAATCACTAGGGGAAGTGACTACCATTGCTAAAACTGCTCCTGCACTTCCAAAAAAATACATATAAGCAAATAGTGTAGAAGAAAAAAAAGGACGGATTTTTTTTCTTAAACCAAAAAATAGTGGATATAGGGTAACATTAATTGAACACATATGCAATGGGAGTCGAGTCCAAATATTCGCTCTTTGATTATTATAATCTTGAACATAAGAAATAATAAAAGTAATCCAAGTTGCTAAAAATATAATGGACATTAAAATCCATAAATAAATAACTTTAGTTTTTTCGCTTTTTTTTCTAAAGATAAAATAAGAAGCAACGGCTAAAAGAGGAAAGAAGAGGATAGTTAAAATGTGAACGAGATTGTATTTATCAATAATTAATGTTAAAATATGAAACATGTTTTTGAGTTCCTTTCTTTAATTCAAACGGTAGTGCCATTAAATAGAATAATATGCCTATTGGTAATGCTAGTGGTAAACCATAAACAAAAGGAATAGGGATTATGCTATATAATTGTTTTAAAATTGGTAGGTTATTGTGTCTTAATGAATACATATAGTTAGCAGTTTTAAAACTATCAAAATTTCTTAAAGTAATGCTAGATAGAAATGCAAATAGATAGATGCCAATTAAAGTGAGTATAACTTTAGGAATTTGTTTTTTTTCTGGTTTGAAAAATCCCCAAGCAATCATAACTATTGGAATTGCTACTAAGTTAGTATGTATAAACCAAAAATCTAAAAACATATAGTGAAATAGATTATTTCCTTGAGTAATCATATGGCAATCAGGGAAGACGATAAGAGGAATTAATCCACCAATCATTGTTACATAGTACATATAATTGTTTAAAAATTTTTTATTTATAACAAGTGCAATTAAAGTAATAATTATATTAATATTGCATAATTCAATGGGTAATAAGGTAACTTTTGAACCAGTATTAAAAATTCGTGAATATTCCCAACCAAAAAACATTCTTCCTGCAAAAATGAAACAGCAGGCAATACTTAATCCCAATAATATTTTTCTTTTGGTTTGATTAGATTTTTTCCTTAATAAAAAAATAAGCAAAAAAATATAGATGATATCTAGTAACAATAATAAAATATGTTGATATGAAAAGCGATTGGGCACTTCATATATGCGATAAGAATTAAAAAAACTAATAATCATATAAGAATGTTTCACCTCATCATATATTATATCACTTTAAATGTTATTTTTCAACAATTTGTAATATATCAATAAAACATATTGATATAAATTATAAAATGTAAAGATTAGTTAGTATCTAATGTATTTAATAAAATTTACTATCAAAAAAGTGTTTAAAGGCATTGTTTTTTGTTACTAGTTTTAAATTGTAAAATACCATTATTTTTAATATATCTACTATATGATGTTTAAATATAAGGAATATAAATAAAAGGTTAAATTTGTCATATTTTAAACTCTTGCATATATTTTATTGAAGTGATATAATATAATTTAATATCAAATATAATTTTAAAATTGTAAATACAATATTTAAAAATGTAGAGTTAAAAGTTTTTGTGATATTATTATTGAGATATAAAATTAAAAAATATTATAGTAAAATTTAATTTTTATATTTATAGATAATATTATTAAATAGGAATAAATCGTTTATTAAAAAATATTAAGAATATGGTTTAACAAGAAAAAATTGGACTTTAGAGAGAAATAAAATAAAAAAGTTCGAATTTTTTTAAATAGCCCAAAAAAATATAAATATAATAGGTTAAATGTAAACGTTTTACTAATGAAAAACATTGATTTTATATTCTAATTTTAATATAATAAATAAGGTTGAATATTAATGGAGGTAATATGAAAACGAAAATTTTAATATTCATTTATTTACTAATACCCGCTTTTTTACTTTATGGTTGTAAAGATGAAAAAATATATGAAGATAAAGTAAAAATTGTTTTTGAATTAGAAGGGGGAACGTATCAAAATTGTACATTACCTATTGTACATTATTATGATAAAACCGATTCTATTACTTTAATAACTGATCCAACAACTTTGACTGGTTCTGAGGTTACTAGATCTGGTTATACATTAGACGGATGGTATCAAAAAAAATTAGAAAATAATGGTACAGTAATTTATCAAGATAAGTGGGATTTTGAAAATAATTTTGTTGATAATCGAGGTGTTACTTTATATGCGTTTTGGAAAAAAGATATTAAATATTCGTATCAATTATGTTACTATGATGAAAATCAAGAGATTATCGAATTAGGAAATTATTCTGTTAATCCTGGTGATAAATTTAAAGATTATGCCAATTATTCGTATAATAGATATGGATATACTCCTATAGAATTTAGGGATGCTGAAGGCAATTTATGGGATGATAATTTTACTCATCCTGGTGGTGAAACTGATTTAACGATTAGAGTATTTGTTGAATATATTGAGGGCGAATTTGCAATTGTTAGAAATGCAACTGATTTAAAAATTAATAAATCTAAAAATATTTATTTAGCAGATAATATTGATTTAGAAGGTTCAACTTTTTCTTTTAATGATTATAAAGGAATTTTTATGGGGAATGGATTTACAATCTCAAATTTTACTATTAATTATGATCCAAGTAGGAATGGATTGATTCAAGATTTTGATGATCCAAATGCTAAGAGTTTGGCCATAAGTTTATTTGGAAATTTAACTAATGCTAAAATTCAAGATGTTAAATTTGATAATGTCAAGATTAATATTAAAACTAGTTTAACAATAACTCATAAAATATATGTTGCTCCTATAGCTATTAGTAGTTCTAACTCGGAATTAAAAAATATTATATTTAATGGTACTCTAATATGTACTACTTTACCAAATGGTTTTGATAAAGACAATAACTTAATTATTGTTGATACAGCTCCAATTTATAAACAAGATGAGCAAACAATTTTAGACAATAATCAAATAAACTTAAAAATAGAATAAAATTAAAGGAGAAAAAAGATGAAGAACAAATTATTTCATACAAGGCTAATTATATTATTAGCTGTGATTGCAATGACAATTTTGGTTACTGGTTGTAATTGTAAAAGTTGTAAAAAAGATGATGACAAAAAAACGTATTACAACAACGAAGTAGATCCTCTTGTTTTTTCAACGCAAGAACTAGACAAGGTTTTTAATCCTTTCTTTTCAACAACTGGACCTGATAGTAACGTTGTTGGTATGACCCAAATTGGGATGCTTGGTAATGATAAAAATGGTAAGATAACTTATGGTGATAGTGAAGGTGTTGTTACTAAGGATTTGCAAATTATTACTGAGGGAACTGAAAATAAAGATCAAACTACTACATATTATTTTGTTTTAAAAAATAATGTTAAATTTTCAAATGGTAGTGCTTTAACAATTAAAGATGTATTGTTTAATTTATATGTTTATTTAGATCCTGCATATACTGGTTCAAGTACTATATATTCAACTGATATTGTTGGATTAAAAGAATATCGTACGCAAGAAGCAGATGAAACTGAACAAGATAGTTTTAAATTAAAATTCCAAGTAGAAGCTGAGGCTAGAATTCAAGCTTTGGTAGATGCTACAATTGAAATTCTTGAAGAACATGGTGATTTAAAGCCAAATAAGGATCAGTTTAGAGAATATTTGGCTGAATATGCAGCTGAATTTGAAAATATCTCAGATAACTTTAAAAATGTTGTTAAGGATTATGATAAAGCAATTGCCTTATTTAAAGAAGAATTAGAAACTGATTATAGCAATGCAATAGATACATATGAAGATATTACTTTTTCTGATAAAAATGGTACTGTTTATAAAAATTTACTAACTACTGATGTTGAGGCTTTCTTATACAATGAAGGATATTTAGAGTGGAATAAAGAAGAGGCTAAACTTGTTTCAAGTTTGGTAAATGATCCTACAACTTTAAAAGGATGGACTAAAGAGCAAGCAATTAATACTATTTATGCAGACAAAATTCCTAATGCATTAGAAGAAGTTGTTTTATACTGGAATACATCAGTTAAATTAAATGATTATTTAGTAAATGAAGCGATGGAAGCATATTTTCAAAATGATACAAATAGAGAATTTCCTAATATTTCAGGTATTCAATTTGCTAATAGAACAAGTAGTGTTACTGTTAATAATGTAACTTATAATGTACCAGTTTATAATGCTGATGGTTCTGTAAAAGAAGGAAATGAAGTATTAAGTATTAAAATAAAAGATGTTGATCCTAAAGCTATTTGGAATTTTGCTTTTAGCGTAGCACCTATGTATTATTATTCTGATGCTGAACATATTGCTAAATTTGATTATGTATCTAATTTTGGTGTTGAATATGCTTCACAAACATTTATGAATGAGGTAGTAAATAGCCCTGCTAAAATAGGTGTTCCAGTTGGTGCTGGTCCATATGCTGCTAGTAAATCAAGTGGTGGATTGGATAACATTACTGCTGGTGATTTTTATAATTTGGGTATTGTTTATTATGAAAGAAATCCATATTATATTTTAGGACCAGCTAAAATTAAAAAATTACGTTTACAAGTTGTTTCTTCATCACAAATGTTAAACTCATTATATAATGGTGAAATTGATTTTATAGAACCTAATGCAAAACCAGAAACAATTGATGAACTTGATAGCAAAAAAGAAGATGGATTTGGTAACAAATCAATTCAAACTTCGGGATATGGATATATTGGTATTAATGCTGGTAAAGTTCCTGATCTTGCAATTAGACAAGTTATTATGCACTCAATTAATACTCAAGAATGCGTAAATTATTATAAGACGACTGCTACCGCAATTCATCGTTCAATGTCAATGTCAAGTTGGGCATATCCTAAAGGTGCCACTCCATACTATCCTTATATTGGTGGTGCTGTTCCTGAAGATTTATCTGTTGTTAATCCTGCTTATGCATCTTATGTAAGATCACTTGGTAAAAAAGCTGGTGATAAACTTACAAGTGCTGAACAAGAAACTTTTATAAGAAATCAAATAGAAGGAGCTGGATACACATTAAATGCAAATGGTGTGTATTATAAAGGAAATCATATTTTAAAATACACCTTTACAATTGCAGGTGATGAAACAGACCATCCTGCTTGGCAAGCTTTATTTCATGCAAGTGAAATTTTAAATAAAGTTGGCTTTCAAATTAATGTTTCACCAGACCCACAAGCTTTAACAAAACTTGCAAGTGGTGACTTAACAGTTTGGGCAGCTGCTTGGGGATCTACAATTGATCCTGATATGTATCAAGTTTATCACAAAGATTCTAATGCAACTTCTGTGCTTAATTGGGGTTATAAACAAATTCTTTTAAACACTGGTGGAAAGTATGATACTGAAGTAGCATTAATTAATAGATTATCAGATTTAATTGATGCAGGTCGTAAGACAAATAATCAAGATGAGCGTGCAGCAATTTATTCGCAAGCACTTGATATTGTTATGCAACTTGCAATTGAACTTCCTACATATCAACGTAATGACTTATTCGCATATAATACTAATAAAATTGATGTGAATTCACTTACTCCAAATGCAGACCTTTCACCATATAAAGGTTTAACGAGTGACTTACATTTAGTATCGTTAGTCGAAGAAAAATAAGAAGAAGACATTAAGGAAAGGAGGAATGTGCTCAATTTATTAGTTATATAAATTATATAACTTTATAGATGGGTGCATTCCCTCTTTTTATAAACAAGGAGATATAAATGATAAAATATATAATAAAACGTTTATTGATATCTGTACTTGTATTATTTGGTGTTTCAATTATCATTTATACAATGGTAAGATTAATGCCTAATAATTATGTTGATATAAAGTATGCTCCTCAATTACAATTGGGAGCAATTAACCAAGAAGATATTGATAGATTTAAAGAATTATACGGAATTGGAGATAATTCATTTGCGGGTCTTATTACTGGGTATACCAAATGGCTTGCTAATTTATGTAAAGGAGATTTAGGAATTTCTTTTAAATACAGTAAACCAGTAGCTACAGTTATTAGCGAAAATATGTGGATTTCATTTGCGATTGCAGTTATTGCAACAATTCTTCAATTCCTAATTGCAATTCCATTAGGAATTTCGAGTGCTACTCATCAATATTCAGTAAGAGATTATATGGTAACAATTTTTACAATGATTGGAATATCATTGCCTACATATTTTTTTGCAGCAATTGTAATAAAGATATTTTCGGTAAATTTAGGGTGGTTTCCGTCTAATGGTTTAATTTATGCTTCCGCAAACTATGAAGATAATTTTATTGGAGCTCTTACTAAATTTGGTGATATTGCTCATCATTTAGTTTTACCAATTTCTGTTAGCGTAATTTTATCACTTGGTGGACTAATGAGATATACAAGAACTAATACTCTTGAGGTATTAAATGCTGATTATATTAGAACAGCTCGTGCTAAAGGTTTGTCAGAAAAGAAAGTAATTTATAAACATGCTTTTAGAAATACAATGATACCGCTAGCAACCTTGCTTGCGGGAATTTTACCATCGTTATTTGGTGGTATGATGATTACGGAACAAGTATTTGGTATTGATGGAATTGGACGGCTTGCTTATCAAGCATTAAGAGAGGGTGATATTCCTTTTGTAATGGGATATAATATGTTCCTAGCCATCTTAACCGTTATAGGAACTTTGTTTTCTGATATTATGTATTCCATTGTAGACCCTCGTGTAAAATTAGGTAAATAGGTGACTTATGAATAAAATAAAAGAAATTAAACAAGAAACTATTAACCAAGAAGAAAATACATCAGAAATTATACCTGAACAAACATATAAAGAAATGAGTCCATTAAGACTAGTTTTAAGAAGATTTTTTCGTTCAAAATTATCTTTAGTTGGAATTATTTTAATCGTTGCTCTATTTTTATTTTCCTTTTTAGGGCCAGTTGTGTATCAAAAATGGGGAGAAGAAACTGTTGATAGGACCCAAAAAATTCAAAAAATTGAGACTACTCATACTTTTACTGATGAAAATGGCAATAAAATAACAGTCATTCAAGTATTAGAACATATCAATGAGATTAATGATTATGATAATCCTAGCAAAGAACATTTATTAGGAACCGATGATAAAGGGATGGATATCTTTGTAAGGCTAATGTATGGCGGAAGAATTTCTTTAACAATTGGTTTTATTGTTGTTATTTTAGAAACTTTAATTGGTATATTATTAGGTGGATTAGCAGGATATTTTGGTGGATGGGTTGATCAATTAATTATGAGAATTGTTGATATTTTTAATTGTATTCCTACATTACCGATTCTCTTAATCGCTTCTGCAATGATTGAATCATGGGAACTTGATCCAGATAAAGATATTTACATTTTAATGGTTATTATAACAATCTTTGGTTGGAGTGGAGTAGCACGAATGGTTAGAGGTCAAATTCTATCATTACGTGAACAAGAATATATTACAGCAACTGAAGTTATGGGGCTCCCTATTTGGCGTAAAATATTTAAACATTTAATTCCTAACGTTATGCCTCAATTAATAGTTAGTATGACTCTTGGTCTTGGTAGTGTTATCTTATATGAATCTACTCTTAGTTATTTAGGTTTGGGTGTTCAACTGCCAAAAGCAGCATGGGGTACAATGATTTCTACCGCAAACGATCCTCAAATATTAAATTATCATATGAATATGTGGTTACCAGCTGGTATTATGATTGTAATTGCGGTATTAGGCTTTAACTTTATTGGTGATGGACTTCGTGATGCTATGGATCCCAAAGCTAAGAAATAGGTGAAAGATATGGAGAAAAAAACTAAAAAAACTTCAAATTATATTTCTATTAAAGAAAGTAGAGCAATTATCAAATATAACATTAAAAAGATGAAATATTATGAAAATTTAAAACGCCAAAAACGTGATGAATCTGAATATATAACTAGTATGAAAGATCCTAATAATATTATTGAAATTGATAATTTAAAAACATGTTTTTTTACTGATAATGGAACAGTTATGTCAGTTAATGGTGTTTCGTTTTCCATTCCTAAAAATAAAATTGTAGGTGTTGTTGGAGAATCGGGTTGTGGTAAAAGTGTAACTTCGCTTTCTATAATGCAACTAGTTCAATCTCCACAAGGACAAATTGTTGATGGACAAATTAAATTTAATTATGAAGAATTAGGTTACTATGAAGATGGAACTAAAAAAGCTTATGATATTACAAAAATGCCACTTAAAGAAATTCATAAAATTAGAGGTAAAGATATTACAATGATTTTTCAAGAACCGATGACTAGTTTAAATCCTGTATTTACCATAGGTTATCAACTTGATGAAGTTAGTTTCATTCATAACAAAGAAATTTCAAAAGAAAAGGCTAAGCAACATAGTATTGATATGTTAAATAAGGTTGGAATCTCAATGCCAGAACATGTTTATGATTCTTATCCTCATGAGTTATCAGGAGGTATGAGGCAGCGGGTTATGATTGCAATGGCATTAGCTGGAAATCCTAAACTAATTATTGCTGATGAACCTACAACAGCATTAGATGTTACAATTCAAGCTCAAATTTTGGAATTATTAAAAGATTTACAAAAAGAACAAGGTTGCTCAATAATGCTGATTACTCATGATTTGGGTGTAATTGCGGAAATGGCTGATGAAGTTGTAGTAATGTATGCTGGTCGCGTTATTGAAAAAGGTACTTCTAAAGAAATTTTCCATAATCCAATGCATCCGTATACCATTGGTTTACAAAAAAGCAAGCCGTTAATTACTTCTAATTCAAATGAGCCACTTTATTCAATTCCTGGTCAAGTACCAAGTTTAATTAATTTACCGAATAGTTGTTATTTTAAGAATCGTTGTAATAAATGTATTAACAAATGTAATGGTGAATATCCAAAATTGATTAAAATAACTGATAGTCACTATGTAGCTTGTTATTTGTATGAACAAAAGGAGGAAAATTAAGTGGATAAAATTACAGAATTTATCTTAGAAGTTAATAATTTAAAAAAATATTTTCCTTTAGATAAAAATTTATTTGGTAAACCTGCTAGATATTTAAAAGCTGTTGATAATGTTAGTTTTAAATTGAAAAAAGGAACTACCATTGGGGTAGTCGGCGAATCTGGTTGTGGTAAAACAACCCTTGGTAGAACAATTTTAAAATTATATAATCCTGATGGTGGTGAGATTTTCTTTAATGGTGATGAATTAACCAATTTAACAAAATCCCAAATGCAGAAATATCGTACAAAAATTCAATTAATTTTTCAAGATCCATATTCAAGTTTACCACCAAGAATGACAGTTGGAAATATTATTTCTGAAGCGGTAAAGGTTCATAAAATTGTTCCAAAAGATAAAGTAGCAATGTATGTTCAAGAAATAATGAAAAAATGTGGATTACCACCACAATATTATGATCGATATCCCCATGAATTTTCAGGTGGACAACGTCAACGAATTTGTATTGCTAGAGCATTAGCTGTAAAGCCAGAATTAGTTATTTGTGATGAACCAGTTAGTGCTTTAGATGTGTCAATACAGGCTCAAATAATTAATCTATTAAAAGAATTACAAAATAGTATGGGACTTACTTATGTATTTATATCTCATGATTTGTCAGTAGTTAAATATATCACCGATCAAGTAATGGTAATGTATTTGGGAAATGTAATGGAATTAGGTGAAACTGATGAAATATTTGATCATCCTCTTCATCCGTATACACAAGCGTTATTTTCAGCAGTACCAGTACCTGATCCAGATATAAAAATGAAAAGAATTATTTTAAGTGGAGATATTCCTTCGCCTGCCAACCCTCCTAAGGGGTGTAAATTTCATACTAGATGTTCTAAATGTATGAAAGTTTGTAAATATAATGAACCAAAATACGTTGAAGCAACTAAAAATCACTTTGTCTCATGTCATTTATATGATCAAGAGATAATGAATAATTTAAGTTTTTATGATAAGGAATATGATGAAATGATGGCAAAGGAAGCCGAAATGAAAGAAAAAGATAATAAAGATAATGAAAAAAAATAAAAAAGAAAAATTTGTTGATGATGGAAGAACTATCTATAATATGGATGTAGATGGTCTACCCAATAGACGAAACAAGAATAAAATATATGTAACAAAAGAAGAAAAAAAGTTGATAATTAAGACAGCTTTAAAACATTATATACCAATTTTATTTGGAGTAATTGTATGTTTCTTTTTAGCAATGTTACTTATAAAATTATGGCTTGGATAATATAACAGGAGGAAAAAATGAAGAAAAAAATAATATCTTTCTTTGTGATTGTCTTTTTGTTGATTGCTTGTGTTTCATGTGAGAAAAAAAATCAAGGTATCGTAGATGGTGTTATTGATTTTAATAATCCTCAAAATTTACAAATCTTACGTAGCGATTTGAAATTAACACAAGAACAAGTAATGTCAAAAATTAAAGCAGATAACATAAAGAAGAATAATGGATATGTTGATAATGATGAAATTGTTACTTTAATTAAGTTAGAAGATGAAGCTTTAATTGATTCGTATATTAATAAATATTCAGATAAATCCGATTCAGTTGCTGAATTTGCAACATCAAATATAGGAAAAAATAAAACGCTTAGAATAAAACAAAAACAAGAAGCGTTGATAAACGAACTAAAAGCAAAAGATTTAATTCTTAGTGTTGAATATCAATATACAACAATTATTAATGCGATTGCGGTTAAAGTTACGTATAAGAATTTTAAAAAATTAGCAAAATTAGAAAATGTGGAAGCGGCATATCTTACTGATACTTATAATTTACCACAATCAGTTGATGTTGAAACTTCAGCAGTTGAAAATATTGTTGATGTATATCCAACGGGAATCTTTAACTCTAGTAGTGTTAAGTTCACAGGTGAAGGAACTGCTGTTGCTATTTTGGACTCAGGATTTGATTGTAGCCATAGTGTTTTTTCTAAACAACCAAGTGTTCAAATGATTACAGATAAAGATATTTCAGCAATTTTAAATCAAACGAAAGCAGCAACTTTATCAAGTGGTTTAGAGTTATCAGATGTTTACTATAGTAGAAAAATTCCTTTTGTATATGATTATGCAGATAAAGATCATGATGTATTCCCATATGATTCAGAACATGGCACTCATGTTGCGGGAATCATTGGTGGTTCTGATGATACAATTACTGGGGTTGCTGTTAATACCCAACTAGTATTACAAAAAGTATTCCCTGATTTAGATGATGGTGCTGCTACTGAAGATATTTTAGCAGCTTTAGAAGATGCGGTTTTACTCGGTGTTGATGCAATTAATATGTCACTTGGCTCTTCTTGTGGTTTTAGTAGAGAATATGATAATGATGCAATTAATGAAATATATGATAAAATTAATGAAAGTGGCATAAGTTTAATAACTGCCGCTAGTAATAGTTATAGTTCTGCTTTTGGTGGAGAACAAGGGAATACCAATATGGTTACTAATCCTGATTCAGGTACTGTTGGTTCACCATCAACTTATTATGCAGCTTTATCAGTAGCTTCAATTAGTGGTACTAAAAGTAAATATATTATTGGAAATGATTCACAAATCTTTTTCTTTAAAGAATCAAATGATATTAATGGTAATGAAAATGATTTCTTTAAAGAAATTGGGTTAAAAGAAGGAGAAACCAAAACTTTTGAATATGTTACAGTTCCTGGCGTTGGTTTACAAGTAAATTATAGTACTTTAGGTGATTTGACTGGGAAAATTGCTTTAGTAAGACGTGGAGATAATACCTTTGAAGAAAAGGCTCAAAATGCTAAAAATGCAGGAGCTTTAGCTTGTATCATCTATAATAATGTTGAAGGTGATATTTCGATGTCAATGGGTAAAAGTGACCATATACCAACTATCTCAATTTCAAAAGATGATGGAGTAAAATTAGCTAGTAAAGACAAAGGCACTTTGACAATTAGTTATAATTATCAAGCAGGACCATTTATGTCTGATTTCTCTAGTTGGGGTCCTACACCATCTTTAGAATTAAAGCCAGAAATTACTGCTCATGGTGGAAATATATTATCATCAGTTCCTGGTGGTGGTTATGATCAAATTAGCGGTACTTCAATGGCTGCACCTAATCTTTGTGGTATTGTGGTTTTAATTAGACAATATTTAAAAGAACAATATCCATCTTATACTGCTAAAGAAATATCAGTTTTAACTAATCAATTATTGATGTCTACTGCGACTATTATTAAAAACGAAGAGGGAAATCCTTATTCTCCTAGAAAACAAGGAGCTGGTCTTGCTAGTTTATATAATGCGGTAAACACAAAAGCCTATATTACTGTAGATGGTAGCGATCGTACAAAACTTGAATTATTTGATGATCCTAAAAGAACTGGTGAATATACAATGGAATTTAATGTTGTAAATTTATCAAATACAACTGTTAGTTATAATTTAGATTTAATAGGGATGACCGAAAGCGTTTCATCATCCGATTCCAAGCATGTTGCTGAAATGTCGCAGATTTTAAATGGAAATGTAAATTTTGAAGTAATTAGTGGTGGAACATTAAATGATAAAACTTTAAAAGTTGAAGCAAATCAGACTGCAAAGATAAAAGTACAATATAGTTTAACTACTGAAGATAAAAAACTTATTGATTCATTATTTCCATATGGAATGTTTGTTGAGGGGTTTGTTAAATTGGTAGCAACTGATAGTAATGAAATTGATTTAAATGTACCTTTCCTTGCCTTTTATGGTGACTGGACAGAAGCACCAATGTTTGATAAAACGTATTATGAAGTAGAAAAAGAAGCAAATGATCCATCTATAGATGAAGAAGATAAATTAAAAGCTGACTATTATGCTACTACTCCATATGGTTCATATTTTTATAACTACATTATTCCGCTAGGAACTTATTTGTATGATATTGATACAACTAAATATGATAATATCAGTGCATCGGATGATAAAATTGCTATTTCTAATATTCTTGGTACAATTGATGGCATATCTTCTGTATATGGTGGATTATTAAGATGTGCAAAAGAAATGCGTTACACTATTGTCGATAAATTAACAGGTGAAGTGGTTTGGGAAAATATTGATTATAATGCCAATAAAGCTTATTCACTAGGTGGCTCGCCAATTCCGTATTATGATTTTTTAGATATAAGTTCATATCAATTAGGTTTAGTTAATAATCGTCAGTATGAGTTTAAAATGGAGGCTTTATTAGATTATAAAGATGGTGGAGTTAATACTAATGTTAGAAATACGTTTGGTTTTGATTTTTATGCTGATGATGAAGCACCAGTATTAAAAGATGCATCATATGAAAAAATATATGATAAAAATCTTAAAAAAGATCGTTATTATTTAACTCTTACAGTTTATGATAATCACTATGCTCAATCAATTACACCAATTCTCTTTACTTCAAATGAAAGTTATACTTTCTTAACCGAAAATCCAATTCCTATTTATAGTGAGAAAGGTAAAGATAGTAAAGTTAGGTTTGAAATAACTGATCTTTTAGATGATATTTGTGAAGATGAATTAATTACTAGTGCTTTAGCTTTTTCAATTGATGATTATGCTTTGAATTCTAATATCTATTTATGTCAACTTCCTGGAACTAAGGGTGAGTTCAAATTTACTAAGGATGGTACACTTAGTGGAACTGATTTAGTCATTTTATCAGTCTATGAAGATGAAGTAGTTGATTTAACAAAATATCTTGCAACTGCAGATGCATCAGTAGATGCAGATAAAGATTATTTAAAATATCTATCTTGGTCATCATCAAATGAAGAAATTGCTCAAGTGAAGGATGGACAAGTAAAGGGCATTAAAGTAGGTAGAACAACAATTACAGTTCAAGAAGCGATGGATTTAAAACAAGCAGTGATTATTATTAATGTTAAAGAGCGTCCAACACAAGGTTTATTAGCATCACAAAAAAATCTAGCTGTTCAAAAAGATGTTGATAGTGCAAGTAATGAAAAAATTGAATCAATTAGATTTTCATATTTTAAAACCCTTTTTGCCTATTCAAGAGCAGCCCAAACTAGTGAAATTGGATCAACTGGTAGCAAAATATTTATATCTAGTCTTCCATCTATTAACTTTTATCCAGGTGAAAGAATTCAGTTATTTTATGATTTAGATCCTTGGTATGTTGAGGATCAATATAAATTATCTTTTTCTTCAACGAATCCTTCGGTGGCAAGTGTAGATGAAAATGGTGTTGTTACTGGCCTTAAAAAGGGTAATACAACAATTGTTTTAAGTGTTGAAGGTTCCAATATTATGGCAAGGATTAGGGTAACAGTTAAAAGTGAGTTTGTTATTGAAGATAGGGTACTAGTTGCATATAAGGGGTTAGGTGGCGATGTCGTTATTCCCGATGATGAAGGGATATATGCAATTGGTGCATATGCATTTTGTTTATATGAAACAGATAACACAGTTGATTTACCAGAAGATGATTATGACGCGAATAAGATACCTTCAAGTAATACTACTATTAAATCGGTAATCATTCCAAATGGGGTTGAAGAAATTCAAAAATATGCTTTTTATAATTGTTTAGGTCTAGAAAGTGTTACTATTCCTAATACTGTTAAATACATCAGAGAATATGCTTTTTATAAAGATGTAAAACTACAGTCAATTAATTTAGATAGCGTGCAAACAATTGGTGCATATGCATTTTATAATTGTGAATTATTGAATAATATTCATTTAGATAAAATTTATACTATTGGTGAAAATGCTTTTGAAAATTGTACAACGCTTGATAAAGTTGATATTAGTACTTTAAGAAATTCTGGCAAAGAGATATTTAAAGGATGTAAGGCTTTAAAAGAAGTAATTTTTGCTACAAATACTAAACTTTCATACGCAATGTTTGTTTCTTGTGGAATTGAACAGGTGACTTTATATGAAACAGTAGAAATTCCTGAATTTTGCTTTGCGAAATGTGAGAATTTAACAGATGTTTTTATTGCATCATCATTAGTTAAAATTTCTAAGGGTGCGTTTAGTGAATGTACAAAATTAGTTAATATTAAATTTAGTGGTAGTGTTGATAAAATTGATGAGCAGGTTTTTTATAAATGTACTTCTTTAAGAACAATTATGCTTCCTAATTGTGATGTTGAACTTGGTGCATATACATTTTATATGTGTGAATCATTAGAAGAAATTCAATTTGCTGCTAATACAAGGTTAACAAATCTTTCTGGTTCAATTTTTGAAGGAACGATGGTATCAGAATTTGTAGTTGATGATAATAATCAATACTATTCCGTACAAGGAGCATATGTATTAAATAAGGATAAAAATAAAATCATTTTTATAGTGCCAACTTTAAGCGAAAAAAATATCATTATTCCAGACACAATTACTATCATTGGTGAAGGAGCATTTAGTGGACTAGATATTGAACAAATTACAATTATGAATCCTAATACAGTAATTGAATCCTTTGCTTTTACAAATTGTAAAAATTTAACCCATGTCTTTTTACCAGAAGAAAATAATATTGTAATAAGAAAACGTGCTTTTAGTTATACGACGGCTTTAGTAGAGGTTAGCAATTTGGAGCAAGTGTTAACAGTTGAAGAGTATGCTTTTGCTAATAGTGGAATTAAGGAAGTAACTATTGGTAGCAATGCAACTTATGGTGAAGGTGCTTTTTATCAATCATCAGTTGAAAAAGTGACAATTGGTAAAAATAGTATTTTTGGTCTTGGTGCCTTTCAAAATTGCCAATACTTAACAACTGTTGTGATGCCTGAAGAAGGTAATGTTCATTTTGGTGTTGCTTGTTTTGCAAATGATAGTAAATTGGCTGAGATTGATTTATCAAAAATTGATAGTATAATTGAAAAAGAGACATTCTATGGCTGTTCAAGTTTATCGAAAGCTAACTTAGAAACTGTTGAAGAAATTGGTGACTATGCTTTTAGTGATTGTGCATCTTTAGTTTATTTGAATATACCAAAAGTTGTTAAAATTGGTGAGGGAGCTTTTTCAAGATATGATGAAAATGGAGGTGCTCCTCAAATCTTTGATTTAATCCTACCAAATACTTTAAAAGTATTATCTGATGGTGCTTTTTTAGGTTGTGAAGGATTAACAAAGGTGGTTTTACCAGAATCAATTGAAGAGGTGGGAGATTACTTATTTGCTTATTGTATTAATTTACAAGAAGTAGAATTACCAACAAATATGAAATATGTTGGTTTATATAGTTTTGCGGGATGCAAATCATTAACAAATATCAATTTAGAGAATGTTGAAGAAATTGCTGATTATGCTTTTACTTCATCCGAAATTTTACAAAAAGTTACATTATCTAATGTTGTAAAAATTGGTTTTGGTAGTTTTGCAAGTACAAGCGTTAGTGGCAATCATCAGCTTGATAAATTAGTAAGTGTTGGTGATTATGCCTTCCAAAATACTTATTTAACCACTTTTAATGCACCAAATTTAGAAAAAATTGGAATTGCTGCTTTTGAAAATAATCAATTATTAACATCATTTGTTTTTGGTTCAAATTTAAAAGAGGTTGGTAAAAAAGCCTTTGATGGATGTGTTAATTTAGTTAATTATTATTATGATAATCCAACAACTGGTCAAAAAGTTACTACTTTTAAATTGAATGATTATGCTTATTTGAAAGATAGTATTTTATATACGAAACTTCCAAATGGTAAATATCAATTATCATCCATTCCTAGTGGTTTAAATATAGATACTTTAATTATTGATGAGGGAACTTACCGAATTGAAGATTTTGCAGGAAGCATGAATAAGTTTATTGAAAAAATTGTTTTCCCAGATTCATTAAAAACTATTGGTAACTATGCTTTTTATAAGTTTGAAAATTTAAAAGAAGTGGAATTTAAATCATTTACAGCTCCAACTTTTGAAGATGCATATAATAAAGCAGCATCATTAGTTGAAACTGATCCAGGATATGATTTATTACATAAATATTTTGATTTATTTGGTTATGAACTTTATTATTATACATTTATTGATTTAGTTGGTAAGAGAGAACCAATTAAGATGATTTTGCCAGCAAACACTGATATTGAAGGTTATGATTCAATTGTATATCAAGCTTATTTTGGAACGGTTGAAAATGCTACAAGATCTACTTATCAAGCAATGCATAAAAATATGATTACCTTCCTTGAAAAAGCAGAAAAAATAAATGATATTGAAATAGTTAATTTATCACATGAGAAATTAATTAATGATGCTATTACTGCCTACAATGCTATTAAGCAAGATCCAACAATCTTTGGTATTGATTTAGAAGATTGGAATAATCTTGTTGATAAAGTATTTGAATCAAAAACAACGTTAATGCAAATTAAATTATCTAAAGCTTCATTAGAAGTTCAAAATTTACAACAAGAAATTAATAATTTACCAACAACATTCAATATTAATTTATTAGATACTTTAAAAACAATTTCGAACAAAATTAATAATTTGAAAGCAGATGATAAATTAATTTTGGATTTGACAAATTATAATAATTTGGTTTCATCTTATAATGAATATATAGCAAATTTAGAAGCTGAAATAATGCCAACAATTAAGGCAATTGACAGTACAATGATCTATGTAGTTATATCTACTATTGGTAGTTTATCAGTAATAGCAATGGTATTAGTTAGCAAAAAGTTTTTATTTAAATAGGAGGGCTATATGAAAAAGAAAACAATAATAATTATATCTATTTGTATAGCTGTCGCTATTGGAATAACAATCTTATGTATATGTTTATTTGGTGGAAAATTGAAGAAACATATGAAATATATTGACAAATCGATGCAACAAGTTAAATCAATTGATACAATATTATCGGTCACTGATACGGAAATATTGGTTTATCAATATATTAAAGAAGTTGATTTTATGGAAGATAATAGTGCAGTTATAACTACTAATAATAGAACTTTAGGTTCTAGTTATGAGTTAGGAGATTCAATTAATACTGAAAAGCAAGAAAATATGAATCGTAATGATTTGTTCAAAATGTGTTTGGAAAAGAAATATTTTTCTGAATATCAAATAGAAGATGGTGTTTTGACCTTTGATGTTTCTAAAGAAAATATCAGTAAAGTATTCAATACTGAAAATTTTGAAATTATGAATGATGCAAAATTTACATTTACTTTTAAAAATAAACAATTAGTATCAATTAATTGTGTATTTCAAACTCTATCTTTAAAAAATGTCAATATTGATATTACTTATCAATATTAAGGAGGATGAAAATGAGAAAGATTTTAACAATACTATTAACATTTCTAGGTCTTTTAACAATTTCTTCATGTAAATCATGCAAGAAAGAAGCATTAGCTACACCTACTAATCTTACGATTAGTGAAGAAGGTTTAATTACTTGGGATAATGTAGCCAATGCTAGTGAGTATGTAATTTATATTAATGATGATTCATATAATGTTTCTAAAAATGAATATCAAGTAAGTGATTTAACAAAAGATTTTACCTATTATGTATATGCTAAAGGAACGAATTATTTAGATTCTAAACCTACTGATAAGAAAGTATATAAAGCAAAAGTGAAACCACCAGTAGTTTTAGATCCGATTACAATTGGTATTAGTGGACCATCAGAAGTAAAATCAGAAAAAAGTATAAAACTAACAGCTACTGTTGAGGGTACAGATAATAAAGAAGTTACTTGGTCAATTAAAGATGGTTTAGAATATGCAAGTATAACCCAAGATGGTACTTTAACAGCAGAAGCTGTAAATGGTGATACAATTATTGAAGTAATTGCAACTAGCAAATATGATTCAACTAAATCAGCTTCTAAAATAATTACAATTGTTGCTAAACCAGTTTTAACGCAAGCGATGTTAGATGCTTTAAATCAAGACAAAATTTCTTTTGAAGGATATATTAATATTAGTTTATATACAATTGGGTTATTTGAAAAATTACAATCAACATATGTTACTGATGTGAAGACAGCAATGGACGGAACAAATTGGTTTGCCCAATACGAAAATGGTGATACAGGAACAATTATGAGCTTATACTACAAAAACAATAATAATAAAGCATGTCAAGTAGGTGTAAGTTTTATGAATGAAGAAGAATATTTTCCAATGCTCGATGATTTAGGCAATGAAGTATCATTTATTGATTCGGGATTATATAATGGATTAAAAAATTTAACTGTCAATGATTTTACCTTTAATTTAGAAACCTGGCGATATGAATATACAGGAAATGATGAAACCTTACCATCTAAGGTTCTTGCTGCAGCAAATCCGTATGATTTTGTTCCTACTGGTTTTGCATTAATTATTGAAGAAAACGAAATTATGGGAATTTATTCAAAAAGTGAACCAGATTATTCATTAGTGGATGGTTATAAAGGAATTCAAGAGTTAATTGTAACAATAAATTTAGGAGAATTTGTGAATGTTCCTACGATTTCTAAATATGATCACGAGGATATTCATGATGAGTTACAATTAGCAATCGATAATATGAATGCTCTTACTTCTTATACGCTAGATTTTAAAGAAATTACAGCTTCTTATATGTCATCTGGTATTGTAGAAAGTGGATTTACTGAATATATTACAGATACGGATTGTTATTTTGCTCCATATAATGTTAAATATGATTCACAATTAAATGAAATTCATACATATTTAGAGAATGCAAGTTATGGCTATAAGAAAATAAATGACAATCTATACAATACGTATTATCAAGATACTGATGGTGCATATTATGCAACTCGTGCATATAAGAGTGATTTTAGTTTAGCTAAACCAACATTTGCATTTGCAGCAGAAATATTTAGAACGTATTATGAAAATCCAGAGGATGGTACAATAACTTATTATGTTGATGATGTGATGAGCCCTGTTGCTTCAACTTTCTACTATGGAGTTGGTAATGATATTAATTTATATGGTATTTTTGCAACTCGTGGTTATATATCAACAAGCGAATCGTTTACTCCATATGTGGTTGTTAAAGATGGATATATTATTGAGGCATGTTTTTATTTCTATATCGGTTCAATCTATGGTGTGGTAGAACTTAAATACGACGATTTTAATACTACTACTTTACCAGATAATGTCGAGGTTGAATTTGAGACAAGGGAAGTTCCTAGTTCTTGGAATGAGTTAACAATTGAGGTAACTAGTGGATCAGATCCAACAACTGAAGATGAATATACTGCTAATGCCTTAGATTATTTGAAGAGATATTTTGAAAATGATAATATTGATAATGAATTGCCTTTCTTTGGTAACGCCCTAGGTGATACTTATGGCTTTGGCTTAACAACTATTTATATTCCTAAAGGGCAAGATAAAGTGAAGAATGCAATTGTTTTCTACTATGATGTACCTCTTGATATCAATTATACAATTGATTCATCATTAAAAGAGGTAGAAAGTTATCTACTGTCTCTTGGTTTTATAAGAGATAGTAATGGTAATTTTAAAAAAGGCAATATTAATATTGCTCCAACTGATTATAGTTTAGATCTACTAATCTATGTTTGGAAAGATTAATTTTAGAAAGGAAAATATATGAATATGAAAACCAAACAATTTATTACTAAAAATTTTATATTTGTATTAGCAGTTTTACTATTGATGGCTTTTACTGGATGTAAAAAAACCTATGAAGTAAAATTTGATAGTGCAGGTGGTAGCTCTGTTGAAACTCAAGAAGTCAAAAAGAATGGAACAGTTACAAAACCAGCTAATCCAACTAAAGATGGATATGAATTTGAAAATTGGTTATTAGATGGAACAGCTTATGATTTTGATACTAAAGTTACATCTAGTTTTACTTTAGTCGCTTCTTGGAAAGAAGTGTCTAATCCACAAAAAGCAACAATTGAAATTACATCAGACAAAGATGTGATGCAATATGATGGTTCAATTCAATTTGAAGTGAAAGTTACTAATGCAAACAATGATGCATACACTTTATCAACTAATTATGATGATTTAGTTCAAATTGAAAACAATGTTTTAACATTAAAAACTGAAATTACACTTGATAAATTTGTTACTGTAACAGCAACTTTAACTGAAGATCCTACTGTTAAAGCATCAAAATCAATTACAATTAAAGCACCAACTATTGAAGGACAAGTTGGAGAATTAACATCAAACATGTTAAAAGAAATTGGTAATCAAAGTATAACTATAACTGGTGTTTTAACAGATTATTATAGAGATTTCAAAAATAGTGCTAA
Source organism: uncultured Mollicutes bacterium (assembly GCA_900539265.1). GTDB lineage: Bacteria > Bacillota_I > Bacilli_A > ML615J-28 > CAG-313 > CAG-313. Next base: position 22,025 of record UQBM01000009.1, read on the forward strand.
TAATAGTACAAATGCTTATGATATGGTTGTTAAGATGAATGATGGTTTTTGGTATGGTGAATGGAATCATCAACTTGCAGTAGATAATAAAATGGTAGATTACTATCGTCGTAGTGAAAAAGATGGATATCGTGATTCATATGGTAATGTTGGTCATGCTTTAGAAAGATTATATATCAATAAAAATAATGAATTATCATCTGCTATTGAAAAAAATTATAATAGTTTTCCTGTTCTTTGGGAACAACAACATTTATGGAATCATCTTGCAAATTTACAAATTACAAAGTTTAAATATGATGCAGAAAATGATGTATATGAATATATGGCTGATTTAACACAAGAATCTGATTTATATTTAATGACTTATTTATCATTCTCACTTACTCCAATATTATCTGATACTTTAGATAAATTATATTTAAAGGTGGAAAATGGTAAAGTAACACAATTATTAGCTCAAACAGAAATTTTATATTATGGTAGCAATACGGAAGAAGATCCTGATGCTATGAGTTATTCTGATGTTAGAATTTCTTTCAGTAATGTTGGTACAACTATTGTTGAAAGTCCTAAGCCTTTTGATGCTCCAGATTATGCAGATAAATTACAAGCTGCTTTAGAAAAAATGCAAAACGCTAAAAACTATACATTTAGAGCAACAGATACTCAAACAAGTGCTCCTTCAGGAGATAGTGGAGATTATGAACTTTCTGCAACTACTTTTGCTGCAAAAGGTGCTTTAGTATCATTAGCAGTAAAAGATTTTGTATCAAGTGTAGGAACTGTAGGATGTTATGGCCTTGTAACTGAGGATGCAATATTATTTGCTAATACAGGTAAATATTCATATTCAATGGATGGTAATGATTACTTTACTAATTATTCAGGATATAAACAAAATGCTGATGGTACATATGATGAATTTAAGTATAATTCAACACTTGGTGCTTTAGAAGGTACTAAAAAGGTAAATGGTAATATTTTTGATGTAATGCCAAAATTTGATTTATCACCTAACATTTTTATATTTGAAACTTCTTCAATTAAAAATGGGGTTACAACTTATACATTTAGATTAAATGAAACTGCTATTGCAAGAGATGTTGCCAAAGAACTTTCTGCATATAAATATGCTGAAAATGCATCATCATCATCATCTACAGCATTTAGAATAGTTGTTAGTGATAATGGCGATTTAGTTTCAACAACTTTCCCTTATGATCTTATTAGTGGAACTTATATTGGATATTGTACAACTACATATTCAAATGTAGGTACAACTGTTCTTGAAGATGATACATTTACAGGTTATGTTCCTCGTGTTGTTAAAACTTCATGGGATCAATATACTACTAAATATTATAGTCCTGATTGTTCAACACTTACATCTCGTGATGAAAATACTGCAATTGTTTTAGAAGATGCTTATGGTGTTGCTGCAAGTAGCATTCCTAATCCAACTGTATTCTTAACTGCTTTTGGCGATAATATCAGTGGACCATTCTTTGATTGGAAAGAAAAAGGTGTTGATTCTGATGGGAATCCAATCTATAGTAAATTTATTAGTATTGTTGCAACATCAACTGATTTTGATGAAAATGCTAAAATTTTAAATTTTGATGAGATTATTGAAGTTTTGGGTGAAGAATTAGAAAAACTTGGTTTTAAACTTTCAATTGCTAATACTGATACATCAGGTGGTGAATTTGGTCAAAGCAATCGATATGTATGCTATGTAAACGAAGATATTCAAATTGTAATTGAAAATAATCACACCAAATATTTCTGGATTTATTTCTATAAAACTGGAGAATGGACTCTAAAATAAAAAAGAAAGTAGAGGTCGTTAATGAAGAAAAGATTATTAGTATTAATTACTGCTATTATCTTTAGTATCTTTTCGTTAAATAGTTGCTCTAAAAAAAATTGTTCAGGGGATAATCCTCCCCCTGAACCTACTGATATAATTGTTGTTCAAGCTTTAAAAGAAAGTATCGATATTAAAGATACGCAAGTTAATAATTATAAATATAATGATTTGTTTAAAATATTAGTAAATGATGTTGAACAAGTGGTTTTAGATTCGTATATTGATTTTTCTCAAGTAACAACTACTCCTGGTAAATATGAAGTTATTTGTAAATACAAAGAAAAGTCAGCAAGTCTAAAAGTTAATGTTGTTAAAACAATTTACGATCTTACTCTTAGTAAAGAAGAAATTACCTTAAAACAATCAGCAAGTTTAACATATGATTATTTAAGTTTATTTAGTGCATCAATTGATGGAGTTAAACAAGAGATTAAAGAAGAACAAATAACAACGAATCTTAAAAATGAAGAAGGCACTTATCAATATACTGTTAATTTTAATGGAATTATTAAGATGCTTACAATTCATATTATTCCTGACCATAATTTAGAAGTTATTTTATCCTATCCAATATATTATCTTGAAATTAGTCAAGTTACTACTTTTGATTATACACAATTATTTAGTTTGTATATTGATAATCAAGCTATTGAAATTGATATGAGTATGATTGATACATCATCAATAACTAATCCTGTTGTGAATACCCAATATCAAATAATTTTTCAATATCAAATGGATGAAATTATGGTAAGTGAAGCAGCAGTAGTAAAGGTTGTTGAAGATGAACAAATAATTATTACGGCAAAAAATATTGTAACTTATCCCAATGATGAATTCATTGATTTAAAATCTTTATTTGAAATTAAAAAAGGTGATGAGATAATTCCTGTAACTTCTGATATGATTGAAGGAGCGATTGATTATTCTAAGGCTGGTAACAGTGAAATTAAATTAACTTACCAAGGTCAAGAAGTTATTGCAATAGTTGAAGTAAGACTTGGTGTTGTTATTGATTATCATACATCAGATACTATTATTATAAAAAAAGGCACTAGTCAACAAAATTATGCTTTTGAAAATGATTTTGATGTGACTATTAATGGTATTAAGTTTGACAATCTTCAAAATTCTTATTTTGATTTATCAGAAGTAGATTTTGATAATGTGGGAACTTATCAAGTAACATTAACTATTCCTTATAATGATAAAGCTTTATCATTATCAGGTGTAAAATGGACTTATTATGAAAAAACAATTGAATATGTTGTTGTTGAAAATGAATATAAAATTACAATTAAAAATGATGATTTAATAATTAATAAAGATGATTTGAAATATAATATATACTCTAATTTAGAAGTAATTATCAATAATAGAAATCAAACTTTAGTTGAAAATAAAGATTATGTAGATATTATATCTTGTTATGTTGAAATGCTTTCAGATCCAATAAATTATAATGATTTAGGTCGTCAACTTGTTAAAATAGCCGTTTATGTAAATGGTCCAAATACCGAACCTGTAATTGTTTCTTATTATATAACTATTAAATCAGAATTAGAAGTTCTTGCAAGTGATAAAGCAATTTTTACTGGTACAACTCTTTATACAAAAGATTTGTTCAAAATTGTAAATGGACAAGAAGAAATTGAAGTTACCAATGAAATGATTAGTGGTAAAGTTGATTGCTTTACTCCAGGTATTTATTATGTAACGATTAGTTATCAAGGAATTGAAAAGACATCAAAAGTTGTTGTTTTTGATAATAAAATGATGGGTACATATAAAACTAATTTAACAACTATTCCTCAATCCGAAAGTACAGAAGAAGATGATTATGGAATTCAAATAGAAAAACCAACAATTCTTGGTGATTTCATCGTTAGTGATGATGGAACAATGACATTATCTGGTACAAAATTGGAATTAATTGGTGGTAACAATGAAACAACTATGCAAGTAATATATGGTAGAAATATGTATAATTTATATTATATTGAACCTGGTATTGTTGTTTTTATTCCATTGAATGAAATGAGAATGTCTTATACTGATAATAGTAGACCAATGATTTATTTTAATGATAGTGTATGGTCTTTAGAGGATAGAGTAGTTGTTAATTCAACATCTTCGCATGTATTACAGCTTACTTATACAGGTTATAGCATAGATTTGTTTAAAATTAAATCAAAATTAGATAATACTACTTATTGGTATGGTCTAAGAATTGCTTTAGTTGAAAAAAATTCTGTTGATACGATTTATGAAGTATCCTATGGTGAAGTACAGTTTGTTGAAACATTTGATCAATTTCCAGGTTCTTATTATCATTTTGAGTTAAATGAAGATAGATATTATATGCAATTACAAACGCCTACTTTAGGAAAAATTCAAAAAGAAAATAATGGAAATAAATATGCTAATACTACTTTTGTAGGTATCTACAATGGTAAAGAAGCAACGTTAGTTTCAGATTCCAATGAAGGTTTTTCATTAATTCAAGATTCAGTGAAGATATTTAGTGTTACATCATATGAGATAAGTAAAATGAAAAATGGAGGAGTAAATTATTTTGATGATACTTTATTAATTTACACCTTTGAAGAAGATATTTCTTCTTATAAATTTATTTTAAATTTAGATGATAAAACTTTTACATATATTGAAAAAGATTCATATTATGGTCTATATGAAACAAATGATATGTATTTGTTCTTTGATGGTTATGGTAGTGGACATTTTAATCCAAATAATAAAAGTTATCAAGAAGAATTATTCAATTATATAGTTATTGGTGATAGTATTGAATTACAATTTAAAGATTCTAAACAAGAATTATTTAATGGATATCATGCTAAATTTTATGTTGATGCTTTTGGTAATGTTCTAACAACCAATTATTTAGCCGATGCAACCAAAATAGGTACAAGATTTATTAATAATCATATTACTAAAGGTGCTATCGTTAATATTCATTCATATCAGATTGGTCAAGATTCTGATAGTGTGGCCAAATCACTTCTTTATGATAATATTGAAATTATCACTAAAGATGGTATTCTTTCAAAAGAAGAAATGAAAAATTGTATTGACGTTTCAAAAGTAAGATTTAATACACCTGGATTTTATCAATTTAGTATTAAAATTAATATTGATGGCAAAGATGTAATTGCTTATTATGCTATTCAAGTATTAAAAGACATTTATAGTAATAATTCAGTTGCAACTACTTATGGTAATGGTATTATTTTTAATCAAAATAGTTTATCAATTGATAAATATGGTCAAGTAGTTTTAAATTGTGCTGGTACAATTTACAAAGGTAATATTAAAATAAATGATGATGATAGCTTTATAATTAATGCAAAAGATGAAAATAATAAAAAAATTACCGCAAGTGGTAATAAAATAACGGATGGTTTCATTGTTTTAAAATGTAGTGGAGCAATTAATTTCCAAGACTATTATACAACAGGAACCTATAAAATAACTGGTTGTGAAAATAATTATCTAAGGTTAATTACTGTTAATAATGAAAAAATATATATATATTCAAGTGTCTTAAATGGTTTAGGAGAAATTGTAACCGTAACTAGTTTAAATGATATGGAGCCATCACAAATTGGTTCAATAAATAAAATAGTAACTTCACAAAAAGAAATAGTAGTAAAAATTAATTCATGGGAAAGTACAACAACAGGTCTAATAATTTCTGATTCTTATCGGGGTACTTATACTAATGAGGATTCAACTATTATTGTTAGTGGTTTTAATAATGTAATTATTGATGGTGTAAGTGGTGAATATATTTTAAATGATAATGTTATTACTGTAATTATTCAAGATAAAGTAACATTGTATAGATTAAATAATCAGGATTATACATTTGAAAAATTAAACATAATATTTGACAATAGTATTGTGGAAGGGAAAACTTTTAGTGCTAGTCATAAGTTTGCTTGTGATATATATAGTTATGTTGCAAATACAACATTTACATTTAAAGCAAATGGTGAAGTATTAATTATATCTACTTCAAGCGAACATGATAGTGGTAACTATGCATGTGAAAATGATGTTTATCATCCTAGTTTTGCTAGTAGTGAAGGGATTATTGGTACATATGTTGTGAATAATAATAGATTAACAGTTAAGGTCAATGGTGAAACATTTGTTTTCTTAATAACAAATGTTTTAGATGCTAGTGAAATAATCAGTTTAGAAACAACCATAAACAGTGATGAACATGGCTATTTTGCTAATCATACAACCTTTAAAAGACAATAATTAGGGAATTTTGTAGTTAAAAACTATAAAAATTAGAGAGGAGAAATCAAAAATGAAACGTGGTAAAATTTATTTAGTCTTAGTACTTTCTTTACTACTTATGATTATTACCTCATGCGTTAAAGATGATCATACTCATAAGTATGATAAATGGATTATTGATGTTAATCCAACTGAAACTGTAGTTGGACAAGCACATAGAACATGTGATTGTGGAGAAATTGACAAAACACAAGTTCCAGTTTTAACTGATACGTCTGTTTGGGAAAAATCGATAAAAGAAGCTACGTGTAGTAGTGAAGGAAGTATCAATTATACATCTGTTTATGGTACAGTTGTGATAGTTGTTGAAAAATTAGAACATAATTATGGTGAGTGGCAAATTGTAGTAGAGCCTACTGAAACAACTAAAGGTAAAGCTCAAAAAGAATGTGTATGCCAAGCAGTTGTTGAACAAGAATTACCAGTTTTAACAGATACATCTGTTTGGACTAAAACAGAAGAAGCTGCAACTTGTACAAAAGAGGGTAAGATTACTTATTCATCAATTTATGGTGATATTGTAAAAACAATTAGTAAATTAGAACATAATTATAAAAATTATCAAGTAGTAACTGCTCCAACACTTATAGAAGAAGGTCTTGCAAGAGGTGTTTGTGACTGTTCGGCTACTGATGAAGTAGTTTTGCCAAAATTAACAGATGATACATTCTGGACAATTATTGATGAAACAGCTCCAACATGTCAAACAGTTGGTAGTAGAACTTATCGTAGTCAATATGTTGATGTTACAATTGAGCTTGAAAAATTAGAACATAATTATAAATGGACTATTATAACTGCTCCAACGCTTACAGAAAAAGGTTCTGCTGAAGGAGTATGTGATTGTGAAGATACAACAGAAGTTGATTTGGAAGTATTGACTGATAGTGATGTTTGGGAAATTACAGAAGAAACAGCTCCAACATATAATGAAAAAGGTAGTGTTGTTTATCATAGTATTTATGGTGATGTAACTTTAGAAACTGCTAAAAAGGTAGCACCATATGATAATAAAACTTATTCATCTTTTTCATATGACGTTGATGATGATGAAGGCGGTTATAAAAATGGTGTAATTAGTGTTGAAACTGCTTGGAATCAAATTACAATAACACTTGATGAATTTGGTAAAGGTATTGGTACTGCATATCCGTTTAGAGGGTATGTTGAAATCAAAATGTTAGATGAAGAAACTGGCAAAATTGAAATCAAATTAACAAAGATTGTTGAGGAATCAGGTGAAGATGGTAAACCAGTTTTAGATTCAAATGAAGTATCAATTTACTATGGTTATGTAGATTTTGAAAGTGGTATTATTGTAAGTGCATATAATACAACTTTTGATCAAATACATGTATGGACTCCATTTGAAGTAGGTGTGACAGATGCTTCAAGTAAAGCATCCTCTTGGGATAATTCTATTGCTATCACTTACACATATGATGCTACTGCATATAATATTTTTGTTTATAAAGATCGAGTATACTATGGTGTATCTTTTGTTGATTTAATGGGAAGTGATGTAAATGCAGAAGCATGTTATAACAATGACTATGTTTATGTAAAAGATCAAGATGGTAATGTATTATTTGGTTTTGTTTATAATGGTACAAAATTAGTATTAACTGATGGTTTGGAAGGAACGTATACTTCAACTGATGATGAGTTAATTATTTCAGGATATGGAACACTTACTTATAATGGTATGAGTGGAACTTATGAATTATTAGAAAGTGAAACGAATAAAATTGGTGTTTATGTTGATAATAAGTATTATGAAGTTACTTTAACAGAAGATACTTTTGTTGCTGATTTGCCATTTGTAAATATTACATTTGATACTGGTGATAAGGCTGTAGTAGAGGATTTATTAGTTAATAAAAATATTGTTTGTATATTACCTACGCCAACTAATGAATTATTCACATTTAAAGGTTGGTTTTATGATGAAGACTATACAAAACCAGTAGAAGCAGAGTTTATTCCAACTAGTGATGTTGTTTTATATGCTTTATGGAAAGAAAAAGTAGTTGTTAATCTAGTTGGTGTTTTAGATGGCGATCCTGATGTTTTATATTTAGGAGTCGGTGATATTATTGGTGAACAACTTCCAAAATATGGAATTCAAGAGGATATTTTAAAGGTATTTAGAGGTTGGTATCTAGATGCTGAATATTCTAATTCACTACCTGAAGAAGCTGCGATTACTGAAGAGGATAACAATGTAACAATTTATGCTAAATGGGAAGATTTACCTGTTTATTATGGCGAATATCTTGGAACTAAAGTATGGAGTTCAACTTATGGTAATTCAGCTTCGGTAACAATAAAAATTGATGAAAATGGTAAAATTACTGGTAAATTTACAGGTACTGTAGAAAATTATGATCAAGCAACACAAAAGATTACTTGGAAAAATTCATCAGGTGTTGTAAAATATCTATGGTTTGATGAAACAACTGGCGTTATTGCTACACATTATAGTTCACAACAAGAAATTGGTACTGATTTTTATATTCTTAGTAAATATCAAACAACTAATAAAGTTGCACAACATTATGGTATCAAAGCACCAAAAGAACCAGGTTCATCAACAATTGGTTACTATGCCCACTTTATCAATATTATGACCAAAGATGGTGCCAAAGAAATCTTTATATATAATAATTATATTTATTCAGATTTTGTGGCGACTGATACAGCAGGAAATTCATTAACAGCTGAGAATGTTAGAAATTCAAAAACAGTTGTTGTTAAGAATCTTGAAGGAAATATTATTATTGCTTTAACATCATTAGGTGCTTCATTTAATGAAAATAATGATACTACCACTTTAGATGAATACTATGGTACATATACAAATGAAGATCAAACAATTGTTTTAGATGGTACAGGTATAATTGTATTTGGCGAAAAAACTGGTACCTATACAAAAGCAAGTGAAGGTGCTGATTATGGATTTGATGTATATTTAAGTGAAAAAACTGAATATTATCAATTAACTTTGGATGGAACAAGTTTTACAATGGTAAAACCAATGGCAACAATTAGTTTTAATGTTGGTGAAGATCATACACCAATTAATTCAATTGAAGTAAATATAAATGTAGTAGCAACTTTACCATCAGGTGAAGATGATGGATATGTATTTAATGGATGGTTCTTAGATGCTGAATTTAATAACGCAGTGGGTGATTCATTTATACCAACAGAAAATATTACTTTATATGCTAAATATTCATTACCAGCAGTATTGACAATAGTTTATAATAATGATAGTGAAAATACAGTTATTATATATTCACAAAATGATATTGTAATTGTTGAAAGACCAGTTTATGATAAACATGCTTTTGTTGGTTGGTATACAACTTCAAATTTTGAAGAAGGAACAGAATGGGTTAGTGGAACAGAAATTTTAGAAGATATAACTATTTATGCTAAATGGGAAGATGCTCCTATTTATAATAATAATTATTTATTAACTGAAATTGGTGGTAATTCAGCAAATGGTGGTAAGTCCAGCACATATACTAGAACTGGTGCGATTGCGGCAATTGATCCATATGGAGTATCACCAAAAGGATCATCTTGGCCTTTCAATAACGAAATGACAATTAAGAATTATAATTCTGAAACAGGCACATTAGAATTCTATATTGGTACAACAGTATATAGAGGATTTATTGATCCAGAATCTAAAATTATTATTCTTAATGATACAAGTGGTTTAGAAACTGATATTGAAGAAGTATGGTTCTTAAATCCATTTGAAAATGTAAGTATTGCAAGTAAGATTAAATCATCTTATTGGAATGGTGGAAAGACTAGAGCTATTGAGTATACATATGACGAAACTACTTATAGTATCTTTATCCATAATAATAATGTTTACTTTGGTGTAGAATTTAAAGATTCTTTAGATAATGTAGTTACAGCAGACCAATGCTTTGGTAGTACAACTCTTTATGTATATGATTCAACTGGTTCATTGATTATTAAAGCAGGTTATGATGATACTACAATGGTTGAACTTGATGGTTATGAAGGCACTTACACAAATGGTGATACATCAATTGTAATTGATGGTGTGCAAACTATTACACAAGGTGAGTTAAAAGGTCAATATATAGTTGCTGAGGCTGATTCGGGATATACATTAGACGTATATTTAGATGGAAAATACTATGAAATAACATTAGATACAGAAACAAAAACTTATACAATTAATCAACCAATGGTAACTATTACATTTGATGCCTCAGATAAAGCAGTTGTTGATGAGTTAACAACTAATAAAAATATTATTGTGACTTTACCTACTCCTACTAATGAGAATTATATATTTAGAGGATGGTATTTAGATACTAATTATGAAACAGAAGTTGATTTAGAATATCTTCCAACTGAATCGCTTACTTTATATGCAAAATGGGATCTCTTGGTAACTTTAACAATTGTTTATGGTAATACTTTAGAAGATTTATTAATTCCATATGGTGTAGGTGATTTAGTTGTTCCAGTAGAGCCTGCATTTACCAATGGTAAAGTATTTGAAGGATGGTACTTAGATCAAGATTTCCAAAATCCATATACTCCAGGTGTGATCAATGAAGATACTACAATTTATTGCAAATGGATTGATTCTATAGCATTATTTGGTAATTATGTTGGATTTGAAATCTATGGTGGTAGTAGTAATGATTCTACTTCTAGTGGTGGATATCAAAGAACATTAACAGTTGACGCATTAGGAAATGTATCAGGCGAAAGAACAGGGGTAATTGAAGATTATGATCCTGAAACTGGTTTCTTTAAATTAGTATCAGGAACAACATATCGTTATGGATATTATGATGCAACAAATGGAGTTCTTATTTATAATTATTCATCAGGAAAAGAAGAATTAGGTAATGACTATTTTATCTTCTTTAAAGGATATGATACAGCAACTTCAGGTTCTAACTATTCAAGTTATTGGTTAAGTGGTTATGCTCGTTTAACTAAAGCTGTTATTAATACCAATCAAGAAATTTTAGTATTTGTTTATAATAATAATGTTCATATTAATGTAACTTATACTTCTCCATCTAATCCAGAACCATTTGGTCCACAAGAAGCATATAAACAACAGGATATCAACATTTATGATGAGAATAATAATTTAATTTATGAATTTATTAAACAATCATCAAAATTAGTACTTAAGGTTTTAGATGGATATCAAGGAACATATACAATTGGAAGTGATACTTTAGTTCTTGATGGATATGGTAAGGGTACATTAAATGGTGAAAGTATTACATATAGTTTTAAAGATTTATTATTTATAGTAGTAGGTGATAATCAAACGAACTATTATGAATATAACGAGGAAACAAAAGAATTTAGTGTTAAAACATTAGATGCCTTAGCAAATAAAACAGCATCTAAGGTAATTACTTGTCCAAATGATGATTGGGGTATGGATCAACATACGATTAAATATTCATTTGATGGTGTAGGAAATGTAACTATTAGTTTTTCATGTGATGGTTGGGGTTCTTATTGTTTTGGTAAAATGACTGGAGCCGCTACCTATACAATTGAAGGTGATGTTTTAACCATTACTCATAGTAAAGGCACAATCACTTTTACTCTTGATAATGCAACAAATCCAACAAAATTGACTTGCGCATCAACAACTCTTACATCAGATGATGATGATTATTTTGCGGTAGGAACTATAATTAATTTACAATAGTCCAAAAGTAAAATAAAAAATTAAAATAAAGCACAATGAGAGTTATTTTATCTTATTGTGCTTTTTCATTTTTAAATAATATTTAAATATTTTTAGTAAAACAAAAAGAGTAAGGATATACTTATATTTAAGTAAATTCTTACTCTTTAAGCGATAATTAGAATAACTGTCACAAATGTAAATTAATTTATAAATTGATGGTCTTTAAGCCAATCAATGGTATCTTTGATAGTTTGCTTGAAATCTATATTTTTATAATTTAATTCATTCCTAGCTTTTTGATTAGAAAAATGTGAATTTGAAGTAAGGGTATATAAAGAATAACTAGTGTAAAGTGGGGGTTGCTTTAAAAGACTATAGTATAATTCGGAAAGAGGAGCAGTTAATTTTGCAAACCAAAGCGGTAAAACAGTTTTAATTTTTTTAATACCTTTTACTTCACTTATTGTATCTAATACTTCTTTAATAGTAAAATATTTATTAGATAAAATATAGCAATTTCCTACTTTTCCAACTTCACAAGCACTAATAATTCCGTCTGCAACGTCTCTTACATCAACAAAGTCATAGCCACCTTTAACACAAGCGGTTAGACGATGGTTACAAAAATCAATAATTAATTGAGTTAAATGACTTCTGCCAAAATCATTTGGACCAATAATTCCAGAAGGATGGACAATACAAGCATTTAAATTTTTAGTTTTTGTCATTTCTAAAACATAGTTGGCGCATTCGGCTTTTGTTTTTGCGTAGAGACCTTTTACTTTTTTTGGATCAAAATCATAAATTTCTTCCATTATTTCATTATTTGGTTTCTCCCAAATAGCATGAACACTATTAACATAAACAAGTTTAGCTTTTTTTTCTAAAACTTTATCAATAATATTTTTAGTACCATTTACATTGACGTTATAAACTTTAGAATTTTTTTTGGTTTTAATATAAACAATTGCAGCACAATGAATGACATATAAGTTGGTATCTACATCAACATCAAAAATATCATTCAAAGTTTCTTTTTTAGTTACATCACCATAAAAAATTTTGCAATTTAAACCTTCTAAAGATTTAATTTTGTCATTTGGAAGAACAAGTGCTCTTATTTCATTTTCAGATTTTGTTGTTAATTTTCTAATTATATTATTTCCAAGGAAACCATTTGCGCCAGTTACTATATATGTATTTTTCACTGTGCTCATCTCCTTTCCAAAGTTAAAAAAGACTTTATCTTTGTAAAATTATTATAACACTATAAGTGGTATTTGTCAACAATCATCAGATATATTTCACATTACTATCAGTAAAAAATTATAATATCATTTGATAGTTAATTGATTTTGATATATAATAATTAAAATAGCTAACTAGATGTAGATGAAAGGATGATGAGATAATATGAAGATGAAAGATGTTGATTTTGAAACTTATTTGAAAAATTACCCCACCAAGAATGGCTATTTTGGTAAATATGGAGGATGCTATGTATCAAAGGAATTACAAGCAGCTTTTGATGAAATAGATAAAGCATATCAAACTATTTGTCATTCTGCTCAATTTATTAGTGAATTAAGAAGAATAAGAACTCAATTTCAAGGTCGACCAACTCCTGTATATCATTGCGAAAGATTATCAAAACATATTGGTGGAGCACAGATATATTTAAAAAGAGAAGATTTAAATCATACTGGAGCCCACAAATTAAATCATTGTATGGGAGAAGGATTGCTTGCTAAATATTTAGGAAAGAAAAAATTGATTGCAGAAACAGGAGCAGGACAACATGGAGTAGCTCTAGCAACAGCTGCAGCTTATTTTGGTTTAGAATGTGAAATTCATATGGGAGAAATTGACATTAAAAAACAAGCATCTAATGTTGATAAAATGAAAATTTTAGGAGCCAAAGTTATATGTGTCACAAAGGGTGATAAAACTTTAAAAGAAGCCGTTGATTCAGCATTTGAAAGTTATCTAAAAGATTATAAAAATTCTATATATTGTATCGGTTCGGCTCTAGGTCCTCATCCTTTTCCGATGATTGTTCGCGATTTTCAATCAGTAATTGGAATTGAAGCAAAAGAGCAATATAAAGAAATGACAGGTGAACTACCAGATGTTGTTTGTGCCTGTGTTGGTGGTGGAAGTAATTCACTTGGTATGTTTATTCCTTTTTTAAATGATCCTGTTAAAATTGTGGGTATTGAACCTCTTGGTAGAAATTCTAAAGAAGGAAATCATGCCGCAAGTATTACTTTTGGCACCGAAGGAATTATGCATGGATTTAATTCAATAATGTTAAAAGATAGTGAAGGAAATCCTTCTTCCGTTTATTCTATTGCTAGTGGACTTGATTATCCATCTGTAGGTCCAGAACATGCATTTTTGAATGACATAGGAAGAGTATCATATGAAACGGTTTCTGATGAAGAAGCAGTAGAAGCATTTTTCTTATTGTCTAAATATGAAGGAATCATCCCTGCCCTAGAAAGTTCCCATGCTTTAGCGTATGCAATTCGCCTTGCTAGAACAAAGATGAAAACAGGTTCTATTTTAGTAAATCTTTCTGGTCGTGGTGATAAAGATGTGGATTTTGTTATTCATAAATATGGAGTTCATTATTTAGATAAAAAAAATTAAATCAATAATTACCTTTAATAAGTTTTATTTTTCATCATATAAAGTATTGAAATAAAAGGTGATATATATCTCACCTTTTTTACTAAAAATTATAAAATGAAAAATTTTTATTAAAATTTATGTAAATAAAAAATGGAAAAATTTGTATATTTTTGAAACAATTTGTAAAAATTTTACGTATTATTGTGTGAAGGATGAAGGCCTGTCCTTCAAAAAGAATAAATGAGGTACCTTATGGATTCAGAAATTTTAGCAGTACGTGCTCTTAAAGGAAATAAACAAAACGACATAGATGAAGCATTTTGTTATTTGTATAAGAAATATTGCAAATTAGTTTACACTTGTATTTTAGCTCTTGTAAAAGATAGTCGTGATGCAGAAGAATTAACAGATGATACATTTGTTAAAGTATTTAATAATAGAGAAAAAATTTGTGAAGAAAGAAATTTTAAGTTCTATTTAGTAACAATAGCAAAAAATCTTGCAATTGATTTTCTTAGAAAGAAACAAACGGAAATTGTATTAGATGAAGACTATATTTTCAATTGTGTTCAGTCAGAAGACCAAAAAGAATGGTTCGACATAAGACACGATATGTTGCAACATTTGTCAAAAGAAGAAACTGAAATCATTTTGGCCCACATAGTTTTTGGCGAAACTTTTCAAGATATTTCAAATTATTACAATGTTTCCATTCATACTATAAAATCCAAATATTTCAGAGCAATTAAAAAATTCCAAAAAGAAATGAGGGATGATTGTGAATAGTCGAAAGACATTGTTAAGGGAACAAAAAATACTTGAATTTATCGATGATAAAGTTGTCACTAGTCGTTTGAATTATCCTAATATAAGAGATCGAATTAATTTTACAATAGGAGAAAAAGAACTAGTTAAGAACAAGTTATTTTACAAAATTGTTATCAGGCTCTCATTCTCACTTTCAGTTGTTATGATATGTATTATGGCATTCTTCATAATGATAAGTCATCGAAGTGGTGTATATGCCAATGCTCAAATTAATCCAATTCTAACAGATTTTGTTACAATAAAGGAGTTACCTGGTGGAAATCCTTTAATAAGTAATAATAGGTTAAATATTTATGATTTTGTTTTTGACAACAATGAATATGCTTATAAGGGTAAAAATTTATTTGAAATTGAACTTCCACCAATGGATGAGGGAAAATATTATTGTGCATATGTATCAAAAAAAATAATGAACTATATCAATTCATATTTGGATATAGAATTCAATGTGTATAAGAACACGTATTCTTATAAAAAAATGTATTTATCAATTTTAATTCATGGCATTGATGATTTATTAACCAAATATAATTATTATTGTATCAAGAAGAATATTGATATGAATGAAGGTGAATATGCTTTAAAATGGTCTATTTTTAATAAAATGGATGATATTAAAACTGAAATTAAAGATGATCGATTAGTTTTTATTATGAACATTAGAGATATTGATAATATTAAACGATTATCAAGTAACCAAATGGAAGGGCTTAATTTTAGTTGTATAACCGAATTAAGACCTGAAATAAATAATAATAAACTGAATTTTAAAGAAGAGTATTATTTTGAAAATCAATATTTGTCTAGAATTAATTATCTTAGCCCTAATATTCAAAGTTATATGTTTTATGATGTTTTATATAAATGGTCTTTATCTGTAAATGAACTATACGGAACAGAGTATATTGAAGGAACAATTCCCAATAGTTATTTAAAACATCTTGAACAATATCACAAAGATGGTTCTATATGTGAACATTCTAACTTTAAGAGTTATTATGAAGCCATTCAACTTTTAGAACCATATAAGATATGTGAAGAACAAGTTTTAGACGAATTTGGAAACACAGAGATAAAGATAGCGTATGATTATAATGGTGTAAAACAACTGCTTCAAAACTAGTTTGCTACGTATTAATATGAGGTATTTGAAAGTTTTAGTAATTTTTATAATATCAATAATATTAGGTTCTTTATTATCAAATAATGCTGTAAAAGCTCATAATGATAATCTTGGTATTGATGGTGCGGATGATATTACATATGATTCATGCATTCCCGATTTATTTGAAAATAATGGCGGATATAGTGAGGTATGGTATGAACTAACAGAGTATAAAGATTATAATGAGGTAATGGACCATATTGATGATGATATTGATATAATATATTATAAAATACATCTTGATAATACCGACGTAGATTGGGGCAGCGAAGTATTGTCTAATATGGACAATATTAAAGAAGGCATTGATAAGTGGAATCAAATTAGTGTGTATAAAAAAGATGAAAATGGTAGATTACGGGCTTATCCTTTGGTTAGGTTTGTGGATGTTGATGAGTTAGAAGATACTTCTAATATTGATGTAAATGTAGATATTCGATTTGAAAATGGTAATGATTGGCAACCATTCTTAGGTATTACATCACCTATTGAATCAAGTTTGGTTGGAGAAGATTCTACCTTTACAAATGGTGTTTATCATAAACATTATACAAAATATAGTATTACTCTTTATCCAAATAAAATAGATTCATATGAAAGAACAATGGCCCATGAGTTAGGTCATGTACTTGGGTTAAAAGATGTAGATTTAGTAGAATTAAATGAAACTATAGGTCTTCATCATCAAGAACTATTGATGGGTTATGATAGTAATAATAATTATATGGAATCATCTTCAAATATAACTTACCGAGATATAGCAGGTGCGATGATTGCAAGGGGGCTTCACACCAATGCTGATCATAAGTGGTTATATGATGAGGAAAGTTCTACCTCAACGAATCATAAACTAATTTGCTCCATATGCAATTGTGTTAAGTATGTTAATAATTTAAGCGAATATACATATGATATTTATAAACAATGTGAAGATGGTAATAGCAGTACTAATTGTCATAGCATTGAAAGTGGAAATATGATGGCTGTTGCAAGATATGGTAATAAAGATTATTGGAAATGTAAATATTGTAGGCAAACTGTTGGGTTTACTAATAATGTTGAACAAAATTATATATATCAAGAAATAGTTAATAATAAACAAAATCATATTTTAAAAAACAATGTTTTAGGTTTAGAATACGAATTAATAGAAGAACACGATTTTACAGTAGATTTAGGAAATGGAATCTACAAATGTAATCAATGCCCAGTGTGTAGTGACGGGGGAGTCAGATTTCCAGGTGCAGAAGAATTAACATTAGAGTGTATAATGGATTCAGTAAATAAAACGATGACGCTTAGTGGTGCAGAAAGTAAATATTATACTTTAAATATTAATTGCATTAGTTCATATTTAATAAAGGCCATATCAAATAGCCCAATAAGAATGGAATTATTTGATGAAAATTTGAATAAAATAACTATTGATCCACAAGCGGAAAATTCTAATAAAACACTTTTCTATAATAGAAATTTTTCTTCTGGAACCTATTATTTAAAAATTAGTTTAGAAGAAAAAAATTCTAGTGCTAGTGTTAATTTACAAGTTGAATCTAATGTAGATTATTATAGACAGACAATGATAATAAATCATACTTATGATGTATTTGAACATATGCATAATTCTAGAACAGAATTTATATTTTCAAATAAAATAAATAGGTTAGCAAGAATTGTTCTTCAAGCTACAAATGAAAATGGTGATATCTTATATCCTGAGGGTTCAATAGTTGTAAAAGATGAATTAGGTAATATTATAAATAAATATGCAGTTAGTTCATTTGATAATCTTGCAATTAGTAATGAAGGACAAAATAATTTATTGTTGTATTTAGAAAAAGATGTTGACTATATCATTGAAATAAATTATTCACAAGAATATGCAACAACGGCACTTGTTTCGTTAGCATTTCTTGAAACAGCATCCTTTAATTCGTTTAATGATGATGTTGTTGATTTAAGCGATAATATTGATGCTAGTTTTGATGATTTAAAGACTTTTAATGTTGCACAAAATGGCAAATATAAAATAGATGCTAAATTTACTGGATTTGGTGCTGATCAATTATTATTTGCAATTTTTACAACTGAAAATGATTCTAATAATATTTTACAATATATAGCCTTATCATCCTTATTGATGGATTCAATTAATGATACATTTACAGTTACAATGAATATGTTTGATAATAAACAATACTATATCGGCTTTCTTGGGGCAGATTTAGACGGAACAATGGAAGTAACATTCCAACAAGTTATTGAAGATAAAAATGCAACTTTTGTTACTGATCCAGATGTTTATACTAATTGTGGAACTGAGGTTACCATAAATGGTGGTGCAAGACGTGGAAATATTATTACGCAAGGATTTAATAGATTGGCATATTTTGATAAAGCACCATCATTGTCTAGATTGGATTATTATTGGTATAGCAGTGATACAAATTTATTAACAGTTAGTATATATGGTACTATTCAAGCTTTAAATGTAACAGAAAATCAAGAAGTAACGATTATGGCAGTTTATAAAAACGATTTAACGAAAGTGTTTAAAAAGAAGTTTCAAGTTGTACGGGATAGGAATGTTGGTCAACAATTAATTATATATAATGTGACTCTTCAAAAGAACGACCTTTGGTCTATAGTTACTGATGAAAAGTGGCCATCTACAGGATTGCAAAATTATACATGGACGACTACGAATCATAACATTGCAAGTGTTAGTATGTGGGGGACTATTAATGCTTTGGATGTTGGGACTGCCACAATATATGGTGATTATCAATTCAATAGAAGATATGTAATTGTTGTTAATGTAACAATAGTTTAATGGGGTACAGTCAAAAATAGTATTAAAATAGTATGAAATAGGGCAACAAACATTTTTGTTTGTTGCCCTATTTATTTTTTTATTTATGTCTACAAGAATAATCAAAATTCGACACTCATATTATGTATAATAAAGTTGAAAATTCATAAGGGGTGTTTAGAATGAAAAAAGATTGTCGTTTAATATCTATTTTACTTTTATTTAGTTGTATGATATTTTTATTAAGTTGTAGTTCTAATAGAATGAATGCTTCATATATTATGATTAATGATCGATTTTCATATTCAGGTGAGGTTATTATTTCTAATAAGGAAATTGTAAAAGAAGTAGCTAATAATTTTTTTAAATTAAAATTTAATGAAATTAGTTCTAAAGAATGGGAACAAAATTTTACTAATATGGATATTACTTTAACTTTTTATAATAAATATAATATTTATGTTGGTAAAACTGAATTTTATTTTGTTTTAAAAAATGGAAAAGTTGCATATTTTGATAATAATAAGTATTATATGAGTATTGGAGAAGTTGATTATCAAAAAATTATTGATATAAAAGATAGCAGATATTAAAGGATAATTAAAGATAAATAATATTTTAAAATTTAGTATAGAAAACTATACTATTTTTTTATATGAAAAATAATTTAATATATAATACTTAAAAAAATTTATTTTATGAAAACATTATCATTAAGCAATAGGGTTGACTATCATAAATATATTTAGTATAATTTTTTTAGTTGTTAAGAACTTAACAAAAAAGGAGTATGATTGAAATGTTACATCAATTATTTATTCAATTATATATAAATAATAAATTATTTATTGATCTTATTGAAAATCTTTGCAAAAAACATAATATCAATCATCTACAATTATATATTATTATATTATCATCTTATGAAAAGATGAATGTTTCAACTCTTTCTGATACTTTAAATATTACAAAATCTGCTATTTCACAGGCTATTGTTGGTCTTTCAATTAGAAGATTAATTGTTAAAGTACAGTCGAAGGAAGATAAGAAGGTATTTTATATAACACCCACTAGCAAAGCGGAAAAAATTAAAAGGGAAATAGTTAGTCTGTGTGAAGATAAGTACCAAATCTTTGAAGAAAAAATGGGTAAAGATGATATGATGATGTTTATAGACTTGATTGTTAAATTTAACAATATCTTAGAGGAATTAAAAAATTATAAGGAGGGAAAGAAATGTTAAAATTAGTTAATGTTGTAAAAACATATGTAATGGGCGATTCAAAAGTCGAAGCTTTAAAGGGAATAAGCGTTAATTTTAGAAAAAATGAATTTGTATCTATTCTTGGTCCATCGGGTTGTGGAAAAACAACTCTCTTAAATATTATTGGTGGACTTGATAAATATACAGTTGGTGATTTAGTTATAAATGGTATCTCAACAAAGAAATTTAGTGACCGCGATTGGGATGTGTATCGAAATCATAGAATTGGATTTATTTTTCAAAGTTACAACTTAATTCCTCATCAAACAATTTTAGAAAATGTTGAGTTAGCTTTAACGATTGCAGGAATGGGCAAAAATGAAAGATTAGAAAAAGCTCGAATGGTATTAGATCGCGTTGGTTTAGCTGGTCAGTATAATAAAAAACCTAATCAGTTGTCAGGAGGACAGTGTCAAAGAGTTGCTATTGCAAGGGCTCTTGTAAATGATCCTGAAATTCTTTTAGCAGATGAACCAACAGGGGCTTTAGATACTGTTACATCAGTTCAAATTATGGATTTGATTAAAGAAATTTCAAAAGAAAAATTAGTAATTATGGTTACTCATAATCCAGAACTTGCGGAAAAATATTCAACTAGAATTGTTAGATTGTTAGATGGCATTATTAATGATGATTCTAATCCATGTTCTGATGAGGAAGAAGAAAAAGAATTGACTAGAAATGATGACCTTGAAGTAACGGAAAAAGCGAAGATGTCTTTTTGGACAGCTTTTAAACTTTCAAGTAGAAATTTATTAAGTAAATTCAAAAGAACTTTAATGGTTGGATTAGCTGGCTCAATAGGTATTATTGGTGTTTCTTTAGTACTTGCTTTATCAAGTGGAATTAGCGGTTACATTGATGATATGCAAGAAGATATGCTTTCTGGTAATCCCATAACAATTACTGAACAAGCCTATGATTTAAATGCTATGATTGGTTCTTTAAGTAATTTTGAGCAAGCAGAAATTGTTGTTAAAAATGGTTTTGTAGGGATTAACTCAATGTTAGAATTACTTGCTAAAAGAGCAGAGACAATGAACTCTATTATGGTTACAAATGAAATTAATGAAGATTATGTAAACTATATTAAGGCTATGCCAAAAGAGTACGTTGAAGATATTTCTTATGGATATGGAATTGATATTAGTAATAATATATATACAGATTTTGCATCAAAAAAAGGTGGAGATGCGCAAAAAACTTCTCTTACTGCAATCAAGCAGATATATAAGGCCTTACTTTCTGAAACAGAATTTAAAGAAGCTGTAAGTGCAATTTCAACTCTTTCGCAACCTATTAGTCAATCTCTTTCTAGTGAAGAATACATTTTATCACAGTATAAATTATTAAATGGTAAAATGGCTACTGAAAAAAATGAAATAATGATTGTAATTGATAAAAATTCCTTGATAACTGATTTAACTTTAGCACAACTTGGATACTATTCTCAAGATGAATTTTTGAATATGGCCTTTAAAGCTTTTAAGAGTGATTATGATGAAACTTTAATTAAAGAAGAATTTTCATATGAAGAATTATTAAATAAAACTTTTACATGGTATCCTAATGACTCAATTTTCATTAAGAATAAAAGTTCCATTCCCGAAATAGTTCAAACTTGGCCTTTTTCTTATAAATATAAAGTGGATGATACTTTTAGTGATGGATTAGAACTTAAGGTAGTTGGAATTTTGCAACCTAATGATGATATTAATTATGGATCTTTATCAACTGGTTTTTATTATACATCAGCCTTAACAGATTATATTTTAGAAGTAAATAAAAATAGCGAGATTGCTAGTTATATTCGAGATGATTTAAATGGTGAATCAATTAATAGTATGATTGGAACGATGACTGGTGGTCAGGCTGTTGGTATTACATATCAATATGAATATGTTTTTGAGGGTGAAAATAAAACAGGAACTGGATTTGTTGGTAGCACCTCGCTTGCTTCACTTATGAATGATATGATGGGTAGTATGGTTGGTGGTGATAGTGGAAGTGATATTCCAGAAATATATACTCTTTCATTGCGAAATGTTGGTGGTAATGATTTAGCAAATAGTATTTCCATTTATCCTATTGACTTTAATATTAAAAAACAGGTTTTAGATTACCTAGATGCTTGGAACAATGATGGCGATATTATTTTGAATGGTATAACTCTTACTAAGGAAGATAGAGTAAATATCACTTATATGGATACTTTATCCATTGTAATTTCAATGATAAATACAATGATTAATATTGTAACAACAGCTCTTGTTGCGTTTACTGCGATTTCACTAATTGTATCAACAGTAATGATTGGTATTATTACTTATGTCTCAGTTGTCGAACGAATTAAAGAAATTGGGGTTATTAGATCCCTCGGAGGAAGAAAAAAAGACGTTGCTCATTTATTTAATGCGGAAACATTTATTATTGGACTTGTAGCAGGACTCTTAGGTATTGGTATAACTTATTTAATTGGTTTTATTGCAAATATGATAATTGGTGGTATAACTGGAATTTATACTCTTGTATCCTTAAAATGGTATCAAGCTATTATAATGGTTACAATTAGTGTTCTACTTACTTTAATTTCTGGATTATTCCCATCACGTTCAGCTGCTAAAATGGATCCAGTTAATGCACTTAGAACGGAGTAAAATATGAAAAATAAAATAGTTAATTTATTATTTGTATTTTTGGTATTGTTAATGATTACATCTTGTACAAGCACTAGAATTATACCAAAAGGCTATACAAATAAAGAAAATTATACTACCGCAAACATTAGTCAACTCAATAATACGCTTCAGTTATCTATTTACAAATATGAAAAAAGACCTAATTTGAATAATAATAAATTTTTAAAGCCAATTTCTAATAATTTTGAGGAATTAGAAGAATTATTAATTCGCTTTGAACAAGAAATTGAAAACTATGATTTTAAGGATAAATATGATATTAAATTAGAAGACATAAGTACTGATGATTACGTATATATAGATTATAGAATAAGTGAGAAAGAACAATTTAGTATTTATTTTTTTGATAGTTCTCAAAATATTTTATACTATTGTTATATGATAATTCAAAATGAAGTGGAAGAAGTTTAAAATTTGGTGTAAAACTTGGTTAAAAAGAATTTTAAATTGGCGTTTTCTAGTTTGTTTTCTGATTGCTTGGATGATAACAAATGGATGGAGTTATATTAGTTTAGCAATATCTTCAATTTTCGATATTTCTTGGTTGAAGGTTATTGCAACTGCTTATATATCCTTACTATGGTTACCATTTACTCCTGAAAAAATTTTGACCTTTATTATTGCGCTTTTCATTATGAAAAAAATTTTTCCTCAAGATCAGCAATCAATTCAAGAACTTGAAAATATGATTAATAAAGAAAAAAAGAAAAAAGTTGATGAAAAAGAAAAAGATAAGGATAATGAGTAGATAGTTTTCATTTTCATAAATTTTAAAAACTAATTCTAAATCAGAATTAGTTTTTTTTAAAAAAGTATTGACATTTTACAAAAAATGGGTATAATAATATTAGCACTCGAAGTAGTAGAGTGCTAAAGGGGTGAAAATATGGAAATGCAAGATTATTCAAAAGATGAAAAAGTATTAGAAAAATTTGGTCGTGATGTAACTGAAAGTGTAAGAGATGGAAAAATTGATCCAGTTATTGGTCGTGAAGAAGAAATTCTACGAATTGTGAAAATCCTTGCTAGAAAAACGAAAAATAATCCAATTCTTATTGGTTCACCAGGTGTAGGTAAGACTGCTATTATTGAAGGATTGGCCGCACGTATCGTAAAAGAAGATGTTCCTGAAAATTTAAAAGGATGTCATATATATGAACTAGATATGGGAGCACTTGTTGCTGGCGCAAAATATCGCGGTGAATTTGAGGAAAGATTAAAAGCTGTTTTAAATAAAATAAAAGAAAAAAATGGTGAAATGATTTTGTTTATTGATGAAATTCATTTAATTGTTGGTGCAGGTCGTGCTGATGGTGCTTTGGATGCTGGCAATATGTTAAAGCCAATGCTTGCTAGAGGAGAACTACATTGTATTGGGGCAACAACCTTAAATGAATATCGTAATTATATTGAAAAGGATTCTGCTCTTGAAAGACGTTTTGAAAAAGTTTATATAAGTGAGCCAACAGTAGAAGATACGATTAGTATTTTACGTGGTTTAAAAGATCGTTTTGAAGTATTCCATGGTGTTAGAATTTCCGATCCTGCAATTATTGCTGCCGCAACACTTTCTAATCGTTATATTACTGATCGTTTCTTGCCAGATAAGGCCATTGACTTAATTGATGAGGCTTGTGCATCAATTAGAACGGAAATGAATTCTATGCCTAACGAACTTGATTTATTACAACGTCAAATTATGCAACTTGAAATTGAAAAAACTGCTCTTGAAAAAGAAAAGGATGCTCTTTCTAAAGAACGACTTGGAAAAATAAACGAAGAATTAAAAGTTAAAAAACAAAATTCTGATGAAATGATGAAGAAATGGAAAAAAGAAAAAGAGGAATTATCAATAATTAAACAAAAACAAAAAGATTTAGAAAGTTATAAAAAAGAATATGATGATGCATTGTTAAAAGCTGATTATAATAGAGCTGGAGAATTAATCTATAAAATTATTCCAACCCTTGAAAAAGAGATAACTGCTTATGAACAAAAAACATCAACAAATAAGATGATATCTGAGGTTGTAACCGAAAATGATATTGCTGATATCATTTCTAAATCAACGAATATTCCTGTTTCTAAACTTGTCCAAGGGGATAAAGAGAAGTTATTGGGATTAAAAGATACGCTTGCTAAAAGGGTAATAGGACAAGATGAGGCTCTTACATTAGTTAGTGATGCTATAATTAGACAAAGATCGGGTATCAAAGATGAAAATAGACCAATTGGTTCCTTCTTATTCCTAGGACCAACAGGTGTGGGTAAAACCGAAGTATGTAAAAGTTTAGCCGAAGCTTTGTTTGATAGTGAGTCACATATTGTTAGATTTGATATGAGTGAGTATATGGAACCTCATTCAGTATCTCGATTAATTGGTGCTCCTCCTGGATATGTTGGATATGATGAGGGAGGACAATTAACGGAGGCTATTAGAAGAAGACCATATTCAATAGTTTTATTTGATGAGGTTGAAAAAGCGCATCGAGATATTTTTAACGTATTATTGCAAATTCTTGATGATGGTCGCCTAACTGATTCGCAAGGAAGAGTAGTTGATTTTAAAAATACGATTATTATTATGACTTCTAATTTAGGTAGCGAATATCTTTTAAATCATGATGAAAATGCTACCGAACTTGTTATGAATGAAGTTCACGCCCACTTTAGACCTGAATTTCTAAATCGTATTGATGAAATAGTGATGTTTAATCCATTATCAAAAGATGTTCAAATAAAGATTGTTGATAAACTTTTAAATGAATTAAGAGTAAGATTAAATAAAAATAATATTAAAGTTAATTTTACAAATGCGTTAAAGAAATATGTTATTGATAATAGTTATAATACTACTTATGGAGCAAGACCAATTAAACGTTTTATTCAAAAAAATATTGAGACAGAAATTGCTAAAAAAATTATTTCATCAGAGATAGAACCTAATTTCTATTATGAAATAGATTATCAAGGTCATTTAGTAATTTCTACTAAATAGAAAAATGATAGTGCTTAATGAAGTAAAACTACAGTTTATTAAAAACTGTAGTTTTTTGATTATTAATAAAATGTCTAAAAATAGTTAAAAGGTTTATATTTTGGACAAAAAAATAAAAATGAGATATAATAATTAAGGTGAAAAAAAATGCAAGAAGAATTTTATAATTTAGCAAATAAATCACAAGCAGCTTTTGCAAAAAAGTTAACGCCAACGAATATTGCTTTTTTAGGTATTAAAATACCTAGGATTAAAGAATTTGTAAAAAATCATCAAATAACATATGATGAACTATACAATATTAAGTTAAATCAATATGTTGAACAAGATATTTTATTTGGTCTTTTTTTAAATAAACTTGGAAAAATTAAAAATCAGTTATATTATGATACTTTTTTATATTTTGTTAAATATTTAGATAATTGGATGACTTGTGATACCTTTGTTTGCGATACAAAATTTAAAAAGAATGATTATGATCAACTACTTTCTATTATTCAATGTTTATTGCAACAAGAACCAATAGAAATTAGATGTGGTTTAATTCTTTTAAAAAAATATTTTATTAAGGAATTAGAATTTGATGAAATATTTAAAATGATAAAAGGAATTAAATATGGCAATTATTATGTTGATATGGGATGTGCTTGGTTATTGTGCACAATGGGTTGTTATAATTTTGAATACATATATAATCATTTACCTAATATATTAGAGATGTCTAATTTTGTGTATAATAAAACACTTCAAAAAATGAGGGAATCATACTTAATTACACCAGAACAAAAACAGCGTCTTAAAAATTTAAATTTTTAAAACTATATTTTATTGTTTTATTTGACATATTTTTAATTTGATGGTATTCAAAAATATGTCATTCCTATGTGCGTATAGCTCAGTTGGACAGAGCAGCTGCCTCCTAAGCAGCAGGTCGGATGTTCGAATCATCTTACGCACGCCAGAGATTTTTTAAAAGGCAGTGTCTAATAACTGCCTTTTTTTAAGTTAGTTTATAAAATTTATGTATAATAATATAAATAATGATATAATAGATATAATTATTAAAAATAATAATATATAATTTTGTAAATATATTAAACTAATAATTTATAATTGGAACAAGAGGTGACAAATATGAAGTATGGCTTATGGAAGACTTTTACAACACAAATAAAAAGGATTGAGGAAGGTAAGATATCCTATGTATATTTAATATATATACTAAATGCCTTAGCATCAGGAGTAATTCCAGTTATTGGTGTCTTTTTTACAAAAATTATTATTGATGAAATTACAACATCAAATAGTATTGATGTTTTTTTATTTAAGATGCTTATCTTAATTATTATATCTACTATTTGTTTAGTTTTAAAGTCCATTCTTGAAGGTATACTTTCTGGTAAATTTTTATTGTTAAGGCAAAAGGAATTTGAGAAAGTAATTCATTTATATCATACTACTAAATATGAAAATATTGAAAATAGTGATTTCCAAGATACTGTAAATAGTGCTTCTGAGGCATTAGAAGGTGATGGTAGAGGATTTGAAAAATCTTATAGTAATTTTAAAATAATTTTAACATCACTTGTAAGTATTATTTTATTTAGCATTATTTTAGCATATTTTAATATTATTTTGGTAATTGTTTGTTTTTTATCAACACTAATATCTATTATTATCAATAAAAAAGTAGCTGATTACAATCGAAAAAGGCAAAAAGATTTAGCACATGCTAACAGACAAAAATCCTATTATAATAATGCAGCAAGTGATTTTTCTTATGGTAAGGATACAAGAATCTTTTCGTTAAAAGAATTTATTATGGAGAAATATAATGATAAATCGTTATCTTATTTAAAAGTCCTACATGATTTATTAAATAAAGAATTTAAATATGGATTATTTGGACTAGTTACTTTATTGATTCAAGATGGTATATCATATAGTATAATTGTCTATAGTGCTATTAAAGGTTATATTACTTTATCAGAAGTTACATTATATATTTCATCAATTATTGCTTTTACGACGGTTCTTAGAACTCTATCTGATAATATAACTGATTTAATTAAAAATTTAAAATTAACAATGACTTATTTCGAGTTTATGGATTCAACTGAGAAAGAGAAAAAATTAAACAAATGGGAATTTGACTATCATGAAGGTGTAACCATTGAATTTAAGGATGTTTGGTTTAAATATCCCAACACTGATAATTATATTTTAAAAAATTTAAATTTTAAAATAAATAAAAATGAAAAAATTGCCATTGTTGGAACAAATGGTGCTGGTAAAACAACAATTGTAAAACTAATTTGTGGTCTATTTGAACCGACTGAAGGTCAAGTTTTAGTAAATAATGTGGATTTAAAGACTCTTGATAAAGAAGATTATCAAAAATTAATATCTACGGTATTTCAAGATTATGATATTTATGCTTTGACAGTTTTAGAAAATGTTGGGGGTATGGATTACAATAGAGAAAAAGTTATTCAATGTATAGATTCTGTTGGTTTAAAAGAAGTAATTGAAGCTTTACCAAATAGCTATGATACAACTCTATTAAAAGTTATTGACGAAAATGGTGTGGATTTATCAGGTGGGCAAAAACAAAAGATTGCTATTGCAAGAGCTTTATATAAAGATGGTGGAATTGTTATCCTCGATGAGCCGACAAGTGCGTTAGATGCCTTGGCTGAGGCTTCTATATATCAACAATTTTCCAATTTGGTGAAAAATAAAACCTCAATTTATATATCGCATAGACTTTCTTCTACTAAATTTTGTAATCGAATTTTATTCTTTAATGAAAATGGTCTACAAGAAGAGGGCACACATGATGATTTGATGAAGAATAGACAAGGGTACTATGAGATGTTTATGATTCAAGGTAAATATTATCAAGAAGGAGGAAATAGTAATGATTAAAATATTAATTCCATTTATAAAATTATCCTTTAAAGAGTATAAACCTTATTTTATAGCACTCATATTCAATGCTTTAATTTTATCAGCTCAAACTATATTTGCTGCATATACTCTTAGTTTGATTCTTTCTTTAATTGAGTCTAAAAATATAAATTCTTCATTGATATATGTAGTTATAATTGTTGGAATTGAAATGCTATTATTTTTCTTGGTATTATTATCTAAAAATATACTAGCAAAACATCAAGCAATAATGGAAGAAAAAATTGATCAAATGTTAACTAGAAAGATTTTAGAAATTCCATTTAATTATTTAGAAGATCCTAAGTATTTAGAACTAAAAAAGAATGCTTCTTTTAGTATTAATAATATGGGTGCTATTTATAGTTTATTTACTAGTTTTGCTACTTTATTTTCTAATATTATAAGTTTGATTGGATTATTGGTTATTATTCTATCTTTTGATTATATTATTCCAATTATTTTATTTGTTGGTGCTATTTTAACAATTTTAGTTGTGATGTTGTCAATGAAGTCACAAATTAAATTTTATAAAGAATTATTACCAATTAACTACAAATATGGATACTATTTAGATTCAGTAATTACTCCTACAAAAGTTAAGGAATTAAAATTTTATTCATTATATGATATTTTATATATTAATTTTTCTAATTATGGTACAAATGTTTCTAAGCGTTTTGGAAAGTATTATACAAAGGTGAGTTTATTTTATTCTGCTTCAGTTATTTTGAGGTATATTCAATTAGCATTTGTATATGCCTTAGTAGGAATTAAAACAATAACAGAAAAATTACCAATTTCTAAGTTCTCTTTATTAGCCCAAGCAGCTTTATCTTTTACCACAACTATTCAAAGTATTGTAGAATCATTGGGTAACTTTTTTAGAAATATTGAATATATTAAACCATTTATGGAATTTATGGCTATCAATACTGAAATTAAAAATGGTACAAATAAATTAGATAAAATTTTAACTATTGAATTTAAAAATGTAACTTTCAAATATCCAAATACTGATAAAATTATTTTAGACAATGTATCATTTAAATTTAATGAATCGGAAAAAATCTCTATTGTTGGTCTTAATGGTGCAGGTAAAACAACAATTGTGAAGTTATTGTGTCGACTATACTGTCCCAATGAAGGGATAATTTTAGTTAATGATATTCCTATTGAAGAATATGAAAAAGATTCATATATTAAACAAATTAGTGCAGTATTTCAAGACTATAAACTTTTTGCTTATTCAATTAAAGATAATATAGATCCTACATCTCAAGTTGATGTTAAAAAGATTTGTACTGATGTAGGTATTAATGAAAAAATAGAGAAACTTCCAAATAAGTATGATTCTTTTATTGGTAAATATTATGATGATATTGGTGTTGAGTTATCTGGTGGTCAATTGCAAAAAATAGCTATTGCTAGAGCTTTAGCTAAAGATAGTAGTTTATTGATTCTAGATGAGCCAACAAGTGCACTAGATCCACTAGCAGAAGCCGAGATATATGAGAATTTTAATCAATTATCTAATGATAAAATGGCAATCTATATTTCTCATCGAATGTCATCATCAATTTTTTGTGATAGAATTTTAGTTCTTGATGGTGGTATTGTAAGTGATTTTGATACCCATCAAAATTTAATGTTAAAAAAGAATTCTTTATATTATAAATTATTTACTACACAAGCAAAAAATTATAAATTGTAAATGTAAAACTCTGCTATAAAATAGCAGAGTTTTATTATTAAAATAGAGTTTTATTGGTCAATATATATTTGTATTTGATAATTCCAGTGAAGGATTCCTGTTATTATAATTTGTTCAATAATAAATGAAGGTATTATACCATATTGGTGTTTTGCTAGTGACAATAAATGATGAGTTGTTTTGGATTTAGTTTCTTCAGTACAGTTAGCACATAAATATTTACCTTGAGGTAGGTATTTCAATCTAGAATCTTGGTCATATTTTGTGCATAAGGCAAATAATTTAGGTATATTGTTTTCAATATAAATACCTGCTAAATCTTCAAATTCAAATAAGTTTCTTTTTTCAACTGTAATACTATCATAAAAATGTTTTAAGTAATTCCAAAGATTATCTAGTGATGGTTTTTTAAGTGTATCTGAAAGTAGAATGACTCGAATGGGATATTCTTGAATAAAGGTGTCTAGATTATTCTTTTTTTGTAATAGTTTATTTTCATAATCACTTTTGGCTAATTGAATTTTTTCTTTACTTAAGCGGAGAGAAGCTATTTTTTCATCTGCTTTTAGTTGAGCTTGTTCTAGAAAATCAATTATCTTTTGCAAATCTTGAAGATCTAAAAGTTGTTTGATATCCTTTAGAGGTAAATCCATTTGTTGCAATGCATGTATGGTATTTAATCTAACAATATCTTCTATTGAATAATAACGATATTTGGTATTTTTATCTTTAATGCTTGGCTTTAGCAAATTAATGCGATCATAATGTCTTAAGGTTTCCGTTGTCGTATTTGCCATTTTGGCAGCTTCACCAATTGAAAAATAATTTTTCATTTTTTTATGCACTCCTATTGACTTTTGTCTAACACAAAAGTTTATAATAATATTGTAACATAAAAAAATATAAGAAACAACTCTTATGTTGATAAAAAGAAAGGAGCATATGATGAAATAATATATAGATATTTAATACCCAGACAATATTATCAATAATTATATAATACAAAGGAGGAAAATAAAATGAAAAAAGTAATAATATTAATAATAAATATAACTATGATAATGTTTTTATTTACTAGTTGTTCAAAAAACAATCAATTTACAAAAAAAATTTATACAACAGATAATTTAGAAATTAAGAAAATTAATATTAACGCAAGAGATCGACAAGTACAAATTGTATCATCTGAAGATAATCTAATTCGCATTGAATATTTTGAAAATGAACAAGAGTCTTATAGTATTTCAATTAATAAGGATAAAACTTTAGATATAATACTAGAAAATAATAAAAGTTGGTTAGATTATTTTGGGCAAAAAGAAAATATTGATAATCGTAAAATAATTTTATCAGTACCTAATAATTTATTGATTGATTTAATAATTGAAACTACAAATGAAAATGTTAATATTTCGAAAGAAGTTTTGTTAAACAAATTATCAGTTTCTGTAAATGGGGGTAATATTATTTTTAATAAATTAGATATAAGTAGCGATATATTTTTAAATGTTAAAAATGGTAATATTATAGGTTCAATTATAGGAAGTTATGATGACTATTCAATAAGTTGTCAAATAAAAAAAGGAAAAACTAATTTACCATCTAAAAAAGATGGAGGTTTTAAACAATTAAATGTAGTTGTAAATAATGGTGATGCAAAGATTGAAATTAATAAATAAAAAATTATTTTTTTGTTTGATAATCAGAAATCATATTTCTTACTTTAGTACTAAGCTCTGTGCTATTTAAGTTTTCATAATCTTGATAATCTAAAGTATCAAGAATATCCAAGTTAACATAAGTTTTCTTCCAAGGGGAATTTTTATGAATATGATTAGTATTTTGCAAACAACAAACGACAATTGGCGATTTCGCTTTCATTGCAATTTTGAATGAACCAGGATGAAATTCTAATAATTCACCAGATTTACTTCTTGTACCCTCAGGACAAATATGAATATTACTCCAATCATTTGTAATAAAATCAGTGGCTTTTTTAATCGCTTTAACGGCTTGATGAGCATCACTTCTATCTAGTGATATAAATCCTGCGTTGTAAATAAATTTTCCACAAATAGGTAATTTTTCATTTTCTTTTTTAGTAATGCAAATCATTGGATGTTTTTTTAAGGAATAAATAATAAGCATTGGATCAAAGTTAGATAAATGATTAGATATAACTAAAAAATGTTTATCACTTGGTAGTTTATTTAATCCATTAATAATAACTTTTGTTCTAGATAATTTAATTATAAGGTAATTTGTTTGTTCAACAAAAAAATAATATAAGTTATGAGGTTTCTTGATATCTTTTTTTGTATTTAGAAATAATGACCATATATATAGTATAAGTATGTAAATTAAAAAGCATAGTAAATACAATAAAGGAACTAATATAATTGGGATTAAAAACAAATACCAATGTGAAGATAAACTTGTACAAAAATAAATTAAAATAGCTGATATTATGCTAATAATCCAAAATAATATTGATAGAATCATATAATACTCTCCTAAATGAATTTTATATTATTATATCATATTTTATTATAAATTGGTTAAAATATAATTTATATTATAAATAAACTGCTATTTTATTGCAAGATTAAACTAAAAAATCTATAATAAATAAAAACATTAAGAGAGTAAAAGAAGTTGTTTCAATACATGTAATTAAAGTTAAACAAATATTATCAAATCAAAACAGCATAAATTTATATCGTGGTTGTCTTCATGGTTGTATTTATTGTGATTCTAGAAGTAACTGTTATCAAATGAGTCATCAATTTGAAGATGTTGAAGTTAAAAACAATGCAATTGCATTATTAGAATTATCATTGAAAAGTAAGTGCAAAAAAACAATGATTGGCACAGGTTGTATGAGTGATCTATATATGCCTATAGAACCACAACTTCAATATGTGAGAAAGGCTCTTGAATTAATTGAAAAATATGGATTTGGCTTTAGTGTTATTACTAAATCAAAACTTATTTTAAGAAATCTTGATCTTTTAGTAAAGATTAATAAAAAAACTAAGTGTGTAATTCAAATGACATTGATAACTTTTAATGATGATTTATATAAAATAATTGAATCTAATATAGCAACGACAAAAGAAAGATTTGAAGTTTTAATGCGATTTCGTGAAAAAATATTCCTACAATAGTTTGGCTGTGTCCAATTCTTCCTTTTATAAATGACACCAAAGAAAATATTGATGGGATTATTCATTATTGTATTGAAGCAAAAGTTTATGGTATTATATGTTTTGGAATGGGATTAACTTTAAGAGAAGGAAATCGAGAATACTTTTATCAACAATTAGATAAGTGTTTTCCAAAATTAAAAGAAAAATACATTAGTATTTATAAGAATAGTTATTATCTTAATAGCCCTTATAATGATGAACTGATGAAATATTTTCATCAAAAATGTGAAGAAAATGGTATTGTTCATCGTAATAATGATATATTTGCATATATACATAAATTTGAATCTAATAAAGTTCAGATAAGTTTTTTAGATAAAATATAAAAAACTGAAAACTACCAATTTTCAGTTTTTTATTTATAATTATTCTATTTCTGCAATATATGATGTTACATTTTTAATTACTTCACCATCAATTTGAAGTGCCATTGGTTTTGAAAAATGTACTTCAATTTTTTTACCTGTAATGGCTTCGCACATTTTATTATACTTTAAATGTTCACCTCTAAAAATTTTAGGAAAAACCATTAAAGTTTTTAGTTTTCCACTGCCATGCATTACAACTAAAGTTAGATTATTATCTAAACGGTTTTGTGTAGGTGCTACTTTCATACCACCACCATAATATCTACCATTCATACTAGAGGATAACCAAACTCTATTATAATTTTTTTTCATACCATCAACAATAACAGTAGCTTCTGGAGTAGCATATTTAGTGAGCAATAATTTAATTGACAAGCCTGTGTAATTAATTTTCTTCTTGTTTTTTAATTTTAATTCTTCAGCAGTTTCACATACCATTCCATCAATACCATAGCCAATTCCATTAATAAATTTTCTTTTCATTCCATTTACGGTTACAGTTGGTAATTTTTCTAGATAAGGATTTAAATAAAACAGAGTATCATTATCATTTAATTTAATATCCCTGATAAAGTCATTACCTGTTCCTGCTTTATAAAGATAAGATTTATTTTTAATTTTATATTCATAAACGAAATTGGCAAAATGGTTCAAAGTTCCATCGCCTCCAACTAAGATTAAAATATCTTCATCATGTAAATTTTTAATGAAGTTTTCAATTTTTAAATCAATGACATTAATTTCTTCTAATTGTGGGAATTGTTTATTTAATTTTAACTTGGCTTCATCTTTAATTTTACGGCCAGTACCATTTTTAGATAGGGGATTAAATAGTAAATAATTCATTTGATTTCCTTTCTTATAATTTATTGACATAATTGAATTTAAGAATATTATATCATAATTTGTAGAAAAAAGTAATATATTAGTAAAAAACATAAAAAATAAAAAATTAATAATATAATATTTGTAAAGTTTATAGGATATTATTGTTTAGCATTATTAATAGGTAAATAAAATATATAAAGGATTGCTTTGACATATCTTTAGAAATATGATATAATCTTTAAGATTTGTTAGTAAAGGAAAAAAAAATATGGGAATTATTGAATTGATTTTAATTAGTATTGGCCTTGCAATGGATGCGTTTGCGGTATCCATTTGTAAGGGGATTAAAATGACATCTAAAAAAATTTGGCATATTATTGTTATTGCTTTATTCTTTGGTGGGTTTCAAATGATAATGCCAATTATTGGGTGGTTTCTAGGAAGTAGATTTGAATCATATATTACTTCATTTGATCATTGGATTGCTTTTTTTTTTATTGCTAATCATAGGAGGTAAAATGATTTTTGAATCATTTAAAAAAGACAGTGATGATGAGAAATTAGTAACAAAATTTGATGTTAAAGAAATATTAGTATTAGCCATTGCAACAAGTATTGATGCGTTAGCAGTAGGAATTACATTTGCTTTTTTAAAAGTAAATATTGTGCTTGCTAGTTCTTTAATAGGTTGTATTACATTTGTTTTAACTATTATTGGTATTTTAATAGGCAGTGTTGTTGGTGGTAAGTTCAAAAATAAAGCTGAATTATTAGGTGGTATTATTTTAATCTTAATTGGTGTTAAAATATTATTAGAGCATCTAGGAGTGATTACCTTTTAAATCTATCATAATTTCTTATTTGTATTAATATAATTTTAATATAAAATAAGATAGGTGTGGATTTTAATTGGATTATAAGAGACAATTACATAAGGTTGTAAAAGAATATTTCAATCCAAACAAAGTTATTTCCATTAAGCCATATGGTGGAGGTTTAATTAATAGTACTTTTATTGTTGAATTTGAAGATACTAGATATATTTTACAAAAGGTGAATGAATATGTTTTCCATAGTCCTATTGGGGTGATGTACAATATTGGCTTAATTACAAATTATATTCGTAAAAAAGTGATATATGAAGGCAAAAATTATCGTAATGCTACCCTTACTTTAATTCAAACTATATGTGGAGAAAATTTTGCAATTGTGGATGAAGAGTATTGGCGTTGTTATACTTGTATTGATGGAATTACATATGATAGTACTAATGATTTAGAAATTTTTTATGAAGCAGGAAAAGCAGTAGGACAATTTCAACAATTACTAGAAGGTTTTCATACAAGATTATTGAGTGATAATATTAAAAATTTTCATAATACACCTTATCGTTACGATAAATTTAAAGAGAGTATTAAATTAGATTCATATAACCGTATTAGAGAATGTTATGAAGAAATTCTTTTTATTAATCGAAGAGAAGATAAAATGGATATGATTACAAAGGCTTTAGAGGAGGAGAGAATTCCCAAAAGAGTTGTCCACAATGACACTAAATTAAATAATATAATGTTTTCTAAAAATGGCAAACATGCAATGTGTTTAATTGATTTAGATACAGTGATGAAGGGGTCTCTTGTTTATGATTATGGTGATGCTTTAAGACTTGGAGCTTCAAATGCTGCAGAAGACGAGGTTGATTTATCTAAAGTATCAATTAATTTAGACTTGGTTAGTGCTTTTACTAAAGGTTTTTTAGAGGAAACAAAAGATATTATTACAAAAGAAGAAATAGGGTTATTATTTTATGGCTATTATATAATAACTTTAGAATTAGGTATGCGGTTTTTAACTGATTATCTTGATGGAGATAAATATTTTGCTTTAAGCGAAGAACAAAAAAGAAAACGTCCTAAAATTAATTTAGAACGAGCAAAAAATCAATTAAAATTAGTATTAGAAATTGAAAAAAACCAATCAAAATTAGAGAATATAATTGATGAAACTCTCATTAATTTGGGATATGAAAGGAATAAAAATGAATAAAATAAAAAAAGTTGTAATTCCTGTTGCTGGGAAAGGAACTAGATTTTTACCCATTACTAAAACAATTAGTAAAACACTTCTTCCTATTGTTGATACTCCTGTTATTCAATATTTACTAGAGGAAGCGGTTAAAGCAGGAATCAAAGAAGCTTTAATAATTATTGGATATAGCCAAAATGATGTGATTAATTATTTTAATACAGAAAGTACATATGTCCAAAAATTAAGTAAGGATTATGAAGAAATCAAATATATTAAAAAATTAAAACAACAAATTAGAATTTCATATGTTTTTCAAGAGGAGGCCAAGGGTCTTGGGGATGCTGTGTATCATGCAAAAGCATTTGCTGACAAAGATGATTTTGCACTTATTTTAGGTGATGATTTTGTTTTTTCAAATGGACTTGCAACTTATGGTATTGGCTCACTTTGTAAGTTTTATGAGAAAAACCCTAATTACTATTTAGGAGTTCAAGAAGTTCCTTATGAAATGACATATAAATATGGTATTGTACGACCAGAAACAAGAATTGATAATTGTTTTAAAATCAATGGCATTATTGAAAAACCTCAAAATAATCCTCCATCTAATATGGCTTGTGTTGGAAGATATATTTTAAAAAATTCTATTTTTGATTATCTAGAAAAAACTAAAATTGGAGTAGGTGGTGAACTTCAGTTAACTGATGCATTAGCATTAGCCCTAGATAAAGAAGATATTTATGCTTCGGAATTTGGTGGAATACGATATGATGTAGGTAGTAAAGTTGGATATGTTGAGGCAACAATTGCAGTAGCAATGAGTCGTAGTGATATATCAGAGGATATTAATAAGTTTTTAAAAAAATAAAAATATTTATAGTATAGATATATATCTATTACTATAAATATTTTTTATTATCAACATTTAAATTGATGCTTAGATATATTTTAAATATTCCTAGAATATGATATTATATAATTACATATATGGAGGATATATGATTGAGTTTATAAAATACATAATTATTGGATTTATTCAAGGAATAACAGAAGTACTGCCAGTTTCTTCTAGTGGACATTTAAAAATTTTTGAATATATAATGGGAATAAATGATGATAATTTAGCTTTTGAAGTTTTTCTTCATCTAGCATCATTAATAGCTGTTATTGCTTTTTTATATAAACCATTAATAAAAATAATAAAAAGGAGTTTTTTATATTTTTTTAAAAAGAAAAAAGAATATTTTTTTGAATGGAAATATTTAATATTTATAATTATATCAACGATTCCAATTGTTTTATTTACTATTTTAATTAAATTATTAGGTTATAATACAAGTCCTTTATTTATAATTGGTATTTCTCTTGTTTTTAACGCAATAATGCTTTTGATATTAAGTAAAATTAAAGGGCAAAGAAAAAAAGAAGAAATGACAATTCAAGATGCTTTAGTAATCGGTTTATTTCAATGTCTTGGTGTTTTTCCAGGAATTTCTAGAAGTGGTAGTTGTATAAGTGGAGCAATGGTTAGAAAAATTGAAAAAGAAGAAGCTGCAAACTATGCCTTTATGTTATTTGTACCAGCAGTTATTGGAGCTTTTGTTTTAGAACTTGGTAATATTTCCTTGATTTTTACATTAGATTCTAAAATGATTTCATGCTATCTTGCTTCCTTTTTAGTATCAATGGTAGCAACATTTTATGCTTTTAAAATTCTTCTAAATCTTATTAAAAAAGGCAAATTATTTTACTTTTCAATATATTGTTTGATAATAGGAATTTTAACATTTATATATAGTAGTATGAATGGTTGGATTTAGGTGATAATATGAAAAATTGTAATGCAATTATTCTTGCGGCAGGTAAAGGAACTAGAATGTTATCAGAACTTCCCAAATGTGCTTATCCTTTTTATGGTAAACCAATGATTACTTATATTATAAATATGTGTAAAAAAATTCAAATTGATGATATTTGTGTAGTAGTTGGTCATAAAAAGGAAATAATGGAAAAACTTCTTCAAGACGAGGTAAAATATGCCTATCAAAAAGAACAACTAGGTACAGCTAATGCTGTTTTGGCCGCAAAAGATTTTTTAGAAAAACATAATGAAGATATAACTTTAATTTTTCCAGGTGATATGCCGTTAATAGATGGTGATATAATAAATAATCTAATTAAAGAACATATAGAAAATGATAATGATTTAACAATTTTAACAACTGTAATAGATAATCCTACAGGTTATGGTAGAATTATTAGACAAGATGGTCAAATTATTAAAATTATTGAAGAAAAAGATGCTGATGATAGTGTTAAGGCAATTAATGAAATCAATACAAGTCTTTATTGTATTAATACCAACCTTTTAGTAAGGTCTTTATTAAAAGTTAATAACAACAATAGCAAGGGTGAATATTATCTAACTGATATTGTGAAAATATTAAGTAGTAATAAAAAAGTCAAAGCCTATTTAACTAGGTATGATTTTAGATTATCTGGGATTAATGATCTTTATACTCTTTCATTAGTAGAAAAAGAATACCAAAAGTATATTAATAAAAATTGGATGGAAAAAGGAGTTCATTTGATAAATCCTGATTCTATAATTATAGAAGATGAAGTAAAAATTGATGTTAATGTCACAATCGATGCTTTTTGTATTATTAGAGGTAAAACAACAATTATTAAGGACACATATATACCACCATATTCTTTAATTATCAATAATATAAAAATAAAATAATAAATTTAATTGAAATTTTTATTAATATTGATTATAATTGTATTAATAATAGTTATATTAAAGGAGATATTTATGGCAAAAATAACACAAGTAACAATTATCAATCCGACAACTTTACGCCTTGATGTTGATGCAAAAATGGGTGATGAGATTGATTTATTAGATATTAGTAAGATTGATAATATGCTCGTTCAAGAAATAATTAATAAAGAAAAAGATAAAGAAATAAAAAAATTATTAGATAATCAAAAAAAGATTTATGATCTTGAAAAAACAAATGAAATAAATCAACTAACTGAAAAATTGAAAGACGAAAATTCACAATTAAAAAATAAAATAAAAGCAGTTGAAACACAAACTAGACTTCAAACAGAATTAGAATTTAAAGATAAAATATCTGATTTACAATCACAAATTAATCGAATTAATTTAGAAAAAGATCAAATTGAGAAATTAAAAAATGAAGAGATTGAAAAAATTAAAATACAATTACAAAAGGAAATAATAGAACAAAAGGCAAATTATCAATTTAAATTTCAAGAACAAGAAAAAACGATTAGCAATTTAGAGTTAACAAAAAGTAATTTAAACATTAAAAAAATAGGTGAACAATTAGAATCATGGTGTAATACTGAATATGAAAACTATGCTCAGTGTGGTTTTGAAACTTGTAGTTGGGAAAAAGACAATTTATCAATTAAAGATGATGGAGATACTAAAGGTACAAAAGCTGATTATGTTTTTAAGGTATATGCAACTAAAGAAATGAGAGCTAATGAACTTTTGACATCAGTAGTTTGTGAGATGAAAAATGAATCACCGAGTTCAATTAATAAAAAGAAAAATGCTGATCACTATGCTAAATTAGACAAAGATCGTATTAAGAAAAATTGTGAATATGCATTATTAATCAGTGAATTAGAATGGGATCAACCTAATGATTTACCAATTAAAAAAGTAAAAGAATATGACAAAATGTATGTGGTTCGTCCTCAATATTTTATTAATTTTTTAAGTCTTATTACATCACTTAGTTTTAGATTTAAAGAACTGATTTTAGATAATATGAAAGAACAAGAAAAATTTAAAGATTCTTTGGAAATTAAACAAGAATTTGAGAAATTTAAAAAAGATTTAATGGATAAACCTTTGGAAAAATTAGAAAAAGAATTGAATGCTATTATTAAAAATGCGAATGATATTAAAGCATTCTCTGATAAAATCATTACTTCAGCAAGTGATTTAATTAATAAAACATTAGAAAATATGAAATCAAAAATTGAAAATTTTAAAATTGATAAGTTATGCAAAAAGATTGATAAATTAGATTTAGAATAAAATATTTGAATAAAATGGTAAGATGTTGTATAATATATATACAATTGGAGAAGTGCCCAAGTGGTTGAAGGGGCTGGCTTGGAAAGCTAGTAGGTCGATAACACGATGCGAGGGTTCAAATCCCTTCTTCTCCGCCATTAGAATGTGTCTATAAGTCATCAGATTTATAGTGGAAATATAACGATTTTAACATCAAAATCATGGAATTATGCATCTTTTTAGGTGCATTTTTTTATTTTTCATTGAGAAATAGTGTTTTGTTCAATTAAAGGGATTTGAATATAGGGTATTTTCTAGTAGTTGGAAAAATAGTCGGTTAATGGGATTTGAACCTATAGCATACATTTATATAATTTGACATCACTGGTAATGTTTGATATAATAATAGTGTGGGGAAACTCATGCTCTAAGATAGTTAAATAGATTACCTTAAAGTATTTAGAATTAAATAGGGAAAGAAATTATTAGACTCTCTTAGAAATAAGAGAGTTTTTTGCCTTTATAACATATAATATAAATAACGGGAGGTGTTACACATGATTAAGATTTATTTGTTAAATATGGTGATTATCTTTGAAAATGTATTATTAAGTAATAAAGTTAATATGATTGAAAGGAGTGATGTGAAATGAAGAAAGTATTTTTAGTTTTTATGAGTTTAATGTTTATAATGTGTTTAGCTGGATGTGGTGAAAAAGAAGAAAAGATTAATATAGATTTTATTATTGATGGAAAATCACATTTAGTTGAAATTGATAAAGGTACTTCAATTAGTAATGATATGATACCTTTAAGTAACGAAGAAGAAGTTATAGGGTTGTATTATGATGAGAATATGATGAATAAGTATGTTAACGAATTAGTTGAACAAAATATTAAGTTATATGTTAAATTAAAAGAATGTAGTAATATGATAAATAATGGTAAAAAGATTGAATATAAGATAAATTACAATGGTATTGGTTCTATAGGATATAAAATAGTAGATGGCATATTTCAAGTATATTCTTGTGGAATAATTAATTCATTAGTAGAATTAAATAATTTGTGTAAGGAATATAATAATAGTAATTTTATGAATGAACATGAATCAATTTATAATGAGGAGTTTTTTATTGATAAATCATTAATTATATATTCTTTTGAAACAGGTCATGGTAAAGAAACGATAATAGAAGACTTAATTTTAAATGAAGAAGAATTGATAATAGTTGAAAAAACAATTTTAAAAGATGGGTTTTATACAACGGAAGCATTTCGTTGGACAATATTAATAGAAGTAAAGAAAATAGAAATTGAAAATGCCAAAGAAATAAAAATAAAACATAAATAAAAATTTAGAGGAAAAAATGAGGTGTAAATGAACTATGATGAAAAAAATATTTTTCTCATTTATGACTTTGATATTTTTATTATTCATTTCTTTTTTTGGATTAAATACTTTTACAGTATCTGCATATGTAGATAATGATTTAGATTCAGAATATTCAAATGTAGAAACAATACTTAATGATACATATGAACAGGTTTATAATTCTTTCATAATTAGCAATAAAATATATAATAACAAACAATATAATGTTTACGATGAAAATTTTTCTGGTGTATTTGTTGATAGTGATGGTGTATTAAATATTGCATATGTGAATAACGATACACTCACTTATACAGGTAAAATTAATAATAATTCATTAATAAAGTTTGTAAAGTTTACTTTTTCTTATAATTATTTACAACAAGTATTAAATTGCATTGAAGATATCATGATAGAATATAATGTAACTATGGTTCAAATTAGCGATGAGAATAATCAAGTTCTTGTTTTTACTAAAGATAATAATAAAATTTCAAATATTATTCAATATTTAGAAAGTAAGGGACTATATGAACAAGGTGCAATTAGTTTTATTTGTGATCCTTTAGTTAATTTTTCTAAAACATTAGAAACATCCTATGGAGGAGAGTCAATATTTTATACGGACCCTATTCCTGGACGACCAGGATATGTTAATGTTTCTCGAGGGACAATTGGTGTAC
Organism: uncultured Mollicutes bacterium; assembly: GCA_900539265.1. Classification (GTDB taxonomy): domain Bacteria; phylum Bacillota_I; class Bacilli_A; order ML615J-28; family CAG-313; genus CAG-313. The sequence continues at coordinate 65,572 of UQBM01000009.1, forward strand.
AAGCAGTAAATAATGTAACAGGAGAATTAGGAATTTTGACAAATGAACACGTGGCTCCTATGGGAAAAGATATGTATTATGGTGAACACTTTGATAGTACTCTACCATCCCTTTTTACCAAACGAATTTTTTTAGGGACACCTTCAATTACTCATAGTGGTAATACTACTGATGCGTCTTTTGTACCATTTGCAGATCAGTCAGACTGGGAAATTTCTCCATATAGTAAATATAATAGTACAATATTTAATAATATTCTTCTTGGGACCAACAGTCAAATAATTAATGGACGTTCAATAACAAAAATAGGTCAAACAACAGGAATAACAAATGGAATTATAAAAAATAGTAACACATCTGTTAATGTTGATGGTACAATATTTTCAAATGTAATAATATACACAAATTCTTCTCAAGGTGGAGACAGTGGTGGTCCCGTATATTATAATGACGGCACAAATTTATTTTTAATAGGACTTAATTTTGCAGGAGGTACTATTTCAAATACACCAGTTGGTGTGGCGTGCCGAATTTCTAATGTTATGAGTGATTTGAATGTTACTCCAATCACAAATGATAGTTTCAGTACTACTGTTCTTCCAGATGGAACAATACAATTAGATGCTATAAACTTTAATTTTAATGGTGCATTTGTTGTTCCTTCTTCTTTAAATGGAAGAATTGTATCAAAAATTGGATCTAATGTATTTAAAAATAGAAATCAAATAACAAAAATAATTTTACCTGATACAATTAATTCAATTGGTGATTCAGCATTTGAAAATTGTTCATCCTTACAATCGGTTACCTGGTCACCAAATTTAGTAACAATTGGGGCATCAGCTTTCAAAGGGTGCACAAATTTAGATGAAGTGATACTCCCTAATACAGTTACAAATATAGATTCGTATGCGTTTGAAGGCTGTACGAACTTAGAAAGCGTTACTTTATCTAATAGTTTATATGCTATAGGAGTTGGAGCTTTTAAAGGATGTTCTAGTTTAGAAGAAATAGAAATACCAGCTAGTGTTCAACACATTGATTCAAATGCATTTGAAAATTGTACAAATTTAACGTCAGTTATAGTTGAAAGAGCAGTTACTGGTATAACTAATTTAGGTAGTAATGTGTTTGATGGTTGTTCAACATCTTTACAAATAATAGTTCCGCAAGATAGAGTTGCTGAATATAAAAATAAAGTATATTGGTCTAGTTATAGAAGTAAAATAATACCTGATGACTTTAGTTATAGTGAAATTGATTTATATTGCTTAATAGATGAGGATGATAGTGTTACATTAAATGCTGGATATAACAAATTATATAAATTAGTTGTTGAGTGCACAAGGTCATATAAATTTGTAACAGATGCATCTTCAAAAATAATTGTTTATAATTCAGATATGACTGTTGCTTATAGTGGGGATAATTCATTAATTGTTTATTTGAATAAAGGAACTCATTATTTAAGTATAGAACATTCAACTCTTACAACTAGTGGTACTATTAAAATCAATTATGAGCTTGCTTATAATCCTGATGGAATAGCAATTTCTTACAATTCAAGCAATGGAACCAATATTGCATCAGGGTTACATTTGACTGAAAATAATATGTATCATGCTAGACTTAAATATACGAATTATAATGGTGCTGGTTTTTATAAATTTACATTAAATGCTGGTGCAAGTGCTATATATCCAGTAAATGCGATTCAAGTATATACTGATGCTAATAGAACTAACTTATTAAGCATGTATTCTTTAAGTGAACTTGACATATTTGCTCAATCAAATGAAAATGAAAACATAATGTATATATATTTGCCAGAAAATGGAACATATTATATAGATGTTACTTTACCATTAAGTAGTTATTCAACTCTAACATTTAACATTCAAAGTATAGAAGTAAATAATATTAATTATTGGAATTCATTGACAAGTATTGGATTTGATGTTCTATTTGAAAATGTAAATACTCAAAGCTGTTTTGAAGAAGTGACGATTAGTCATCGTTCAGAGATTCAATTAGATATTATTTCAAGTGGAACTATTTATAATGACATTAAAGTATATGTTTTTGAAAAAGTAAGAGATCCTGGTTATGAACCTGGCATAAACTATTATTATATTGAAACTGTATATATAGATGAAATAACATCGATAAATAGAAGTCCTATATTTACAATTGTTTTAGATCCAGGAACTTATTATTTTGGATATGCTGAAAACGAAGATAATGCAAATATAAACTTTGCTTTAAGAAGAATGGTTGATTATAATATGAATATGCAAGGTATTCTAGTTGCTGATCCATATTATACTGGATATGACTTAGGTACTGAAGTTTTATTTAACGAAGGAGAATGTGATAAATATTATATCACTGAAGGATTTACTAGAAATATTTATTTAATGGTTGAAGATAGACTAAGAGATCCTATGTCTAGACTTGATTATGATTGGTATTCAAGTAATGAAGCTGTTGCAACAGTAACAAATTATGGTACAGTACTTGCGATGCCTGTAACTGAAGATACGACGGTTACAATTTATGCTGTTCTTAAAGATGATCCTAAAGTTGTTTATTATAGAACATTCATAGTTTTAAATGATGAAGAAGAAGATTTAATTGAAATAGAACTTAATATGTCTTATTCATATGTAGCAGAAAATGGAACATATCAGTTAGAATTAACTAATATTAATTGTCCTTATCCAATGATTCAATATTATTCTTGGAATATAATTAATGAAAGTGATGAAATAGTTACAATGAATTATTGGGGACAAATATCTTCTACAGGTACATGTACTGTGTTA
>UQBM01000010.1 GCA_900539265.1 uncultured Mollicutes bacterium
AGAATTGGGGATTCTTACATGAACACAATTGGGTACTTTTATTTTAACATTTATAGATGATTGCAGAAGAAGCAAATCAGCAACAGACAGAAAACAAAAATCATCGTAGAAAATACGCACCCTGCGTTGATAACAAGAGAGCAATGGGATATCGTTCAGGATCTGCGCAAGCAGAAAAAGAGAGCGCCGAAGCAGATGGAAGAACCGAATATATTTTCGGGAATCACCTTCTATGCCGATTGCGGAAGATCAATGGTTTTGCACAGAGCAAGCACAATGAAAAAATCCAGTTATAATTTCAAATGCTATACCTACGGAAAGCGTGGCAAAGCGGAATGCTCGCCTCACCATATCCGTGAGGATGAACTGTATGAAATTATACTGGATGACTTGTGGAGAGTAACGCATATAGCGAGAATGAAGGAACGGCAGTTTGCGGAGTATATCAACCGCAAAAACAGCGTGGAACTGCGCCGAGAGATAACCGCCCTTCAACGAGAGCTTGACTCTATGCGTAAACGCCGTGATGAGCTGACAACATTATTCAAACGCCTGTACGAGGACAATGTGCTTGGACGAATCACCAACGAGCAGTTCCGACTACTCTCCGGCGATTATAATGCCGAGCAGAATGGATTGGATGAAGCAATACCGCAGAAGGAAGAAAGGCTCAGTAAGCTGAAGTCCTCTGCCGACAATGTCAATGCCTTCATTGAAAAAGCCAAAAAGTACAAGAGCATTGATGTGCTGACACCCGAAATCGTAAGATTGTTTATTGCAAGAATTGAGATAGGCGAGCGTACCGAAAAATACTCAAGGCATTCCACTCAAAAAATCCGAATCGTCTACCGTGATATCGGAGAATGGGATCAGGAAGCGGAAAGCGAAGAAAAACCGCCTCAATGCACGGAAACAATCTCAGAATCAGCATAAAACAACGCACAAAACAGTATAGCAAAGGCGGACGGCGAAAGCTGTTCGCCTTTGCTATTAGCCGAATACCCACCTGTCAGAAAGTGTCCCTATGGACAAAAACAGAAATAATATATGGGATTTCATAATTACGCTATTCTTTATCGATAAAAACAAAACCATATGCACCAGGTCCAACATGACAACCAATAACAGGAGCGATATTCTCATAATTTTGAACCGCTCTTCGTAATTTTTCATCTGTAAGCGCATTATATAGTTCTTGACAATTCATTTTATTCATTGAATATATCCCATATATTGGATAATTATAATCAATATTGCTAGTTTGAAATTTATCAAGAACATACTGCATCGCATGTTTTCTACCTCTACGCTTTGCCAAAACAACTACTTTACCATCAATTACACTTATAAGTGGCTTTAGCCCAATAACATTACCTACCAAAGATGCTGTTTTGGTAAGTCTTCCACCTTTATACAAATATTCTAAAGTATCAATACCTGCTATAATTCTAATTCTTTTTTGTAAATTGCAAAGTTTTATTTCCAATTCATCTAAATTATCAACTTCTAGCTTAAGAGCTTCATTTACTAAAAAACGTAAACCACAAATCGTTGTTAGTGTATCAATGACTCTAACATTTTCATACTCTTCCATCATACTTACCAAAGCAGAATATGTTCCTGATATCTCTTTTGAAAGTGGTAAAATAATAACTTGATAACCTTCTTTTAAATATTCTTTAACCTTTTTTTCGATTTCATATAAATTCGGTAATGAAGTTTTAGGAAAAATTTCCTCTTTCGTTAATTTTTCATAAAATTCATCTTGCATAATATCAATACCATCTAAATATTCTTTTTCATTAAATATTATTCTTAGTGGAAAAACATCAATGCCTAATCTAGCCGCTTCATCTTGAGTAATTCCCGATGAGGAATCCACCATAATTTTTAATTTCATATATTTCTCCTTGATTATTTTTTTGTTAAATGTTATAATATAATATATGAGACAAATTATATCACAACATTTAATATTATATCATATTTCATATGAGACAAACAAGTAGGTATCTGTCTATGAATAAACGTGAAGAATTAAATAAAATTGTTAAAGATAGTATTGCACAAAGTATCTTTCAAATAATGAAGATTAAACGATTTTCTGATATTACAATAACAGAAATTGTAAAAAAAGCAGGGGTTGCTAGAGCATCATTTTATCGCAATTTTGCTTATAAAGAAGATGCAGTATCTTATTATATAATTGAAATTATGAAATTATATAAAAATAAATTTTATCTATCTGATTTACGAGATAACTATTACAATCTAATTGTTGGTACAATGCGTTTTATCTTTGATTATAAAGAAAATCTTGAAAGTCTTTTCAATTCAGGTCTTTCACAATTGCTTCTCAATGCTATTAATACCTATTTATTAGAAAGTTCTACTCCTCCTGTTATTGATAAAACAGAAAAATATTTTTTATTTTCTTATGGAGGTTCTATTTTTAATATTATTTACCACTGGATTTCAGATGGTGCAAAAGAATCACCTGAAGAAATTGCCTCAATTATATGTAAATAAAAAAGGACATATTATAAATACATACATATGTCCTTTTTTATTGAATTTTATTATCTAGTATAGATTACTTGACCATTTCTAATTGTTTTTATAACATTTAAGTTCTTATCAAGAATTACAAAATCAGCACGCTTGCCAACAGTAATACTTCCCAACATTTTATCCACGCCAATATTTTTGGCTACATTAATTGATGCCATTTTTACTACTTCTTCAAGCGGCAAATTCAAAAATTCTACAACATTTTTTACTGCATTATTCATTTTTAAAACACTTCCCGCAAGCGTACCATTTTCAAGTCTTGCTTCCCCATTTTTAACAATAACAGTTTGTCCACCTAGTTCTGATACTCCATCTGGCATATGTTTTGCTCGCATAGCATCTGTTACTAAAACCATTTTATCTTGAGGTTTATTTTTATATAACAAACGGATTGCTGGAGCACTAACATGAATACCATCACAAATACACTCACAAGTTAATTCATCAAATAGAAAAGCAGAACCAACTGTGCCTATTTCACGATGATGGATAGGCTTCATTGCATTATAAGTATGAGTTGCATTTGTTGCACCATTTTTAACTGCTTTTGCAACATCATCATATTTAGCATTCGTGTGACCAATTGAAGCAACAATATTGTTATCTTTAAGATATTTAATCAATTCACTAGAACCTTCTACTTCTGGCGCTAGCGTTACAATTCTAATATTATTACCTGATGCACTTTGATATTTTTTAAAAGTTTCAATTGATGGGATTGCTACATATTCAAGAGGTTGTGCACCAACAAAATCCTTAGAAATAAAAGGACCTTCAAGATGAACACCTAAGATTTCTGCTCCAGTTACTGGTTTATCATCAATATAGTTTTTAATGGTTGTTAAAGCTTTTGTGATATTTTCTGGACTTTGTGTCATTGTAGTGGCTAAAAAAGATGTTGTACCCTCGCTTGCAAGAGCATTAGCAATTTTTGTTAAATCTTCTTTAGTTCCATCCATAGCATCACTTCCAGCAGCACCATGGACATGTTCATCAATAAAACCTGGTACAATCACATAATCTTCGGGCAATTCTTCTAATCCTTCTTCATCTCTACCAATTGTTATGAAATGTTGATCATAAGTAAAACTTGTCTTTCTTAATCCTTCTTCTGTTACAATCCAGGTATTTTTAAATCCTTTCATAATTTTATCCTTCTTTCTTTAATACTTTTATAATTGTTTTAAAATAATAATCTTTATCATCAAAACGATATTTTTTAGTAAAAGTAATACTTTTAAAACTATCAATTTCTAATTTAATCTTTTTTATTTCAGATTCTAAAACCTGATATTGCCCATCTTTTAAAATAATAGGATAGACATTAATTTCTTCTAAATCACAAATTATACTATAAAAGGCACTAAAATCATAACTAACTTGTTTCTCCTCTTCTTTAATATCTTTAGTTATCGATTCAGTTATTAAACGATACTCATAAATATTATTAATATTTTCTAAAACATTTGTATTTTCATTATAGTAAAGCTTTATATTTCGGTCATTTAGTGTTTTATTTTGATCATCTAAAATCTCTACATAAGCACCAACATACATATAGTTTAAATTTTTCTTTTTACAAGAAGTTAGATATAGGCTACATATCATTATAAAAACTATTAATATTTTTTTTATCATTATTTGCATCCTACACATCTTAAAATATCATTAAAACTAATAAATATCATTAAAGCCATCAATAATAAAAAACCAATTGTATGAATAATATTTTCTACTTTTGCATTTGGTTTTTTTCTCGTTACTCCCTCATACAACATAAAAGCAATTCGTCCACCATCAAGAGCCGGAAGCGGAATAATATTCATAAATCCTAAATTAACACTTAAAATAGCTGTCCAATTTAAAATTGTTAAAAAGCCGTCTTTTGTTGCTTCTTTTAATAAATTAAAAATTCCAACTGGCCCACTTAAATCATCTACTCCTACTGATTTATCAGTAAAAATGGCACCTAAAGTTTTAAAAATCATAGTAAATGACTCACCTGTTTGTACAAAAGGCATATATAATAATTTTCCCAAATCAAATCCATTTGCGCAAGTAATTCCTAATTGAATTTTAGTTGCAGGAATATTTTGTGTATTTAAAAGTTTTTTACTATAAACCTCAATATCTGTTTTATATTCATTACCATCACGCAAATAAGTTATTGTCACATTTTGTCCTTCTTCTAAATCGGAACTATTAAAAAATTCTAAAATAGAAGATTTAGTAACATTTTGTGACAAAACTCTGTTTGCAGTTTCTAATTTTGTAATCATATCATCATCTCGTAACCCTGCTTTATAACTTTTTGTTTTTTCATTACTTGCTGAATAATGTCCCACAATTGGTAAATCAGTTCCATCAACCTTAAATGCAAGTTCAATTGAATATACAAATACGCTAGGATTAATAACAATATCATCTTTTCCTTCAATACCAACCACTATTTTAGGCGTCTTAGCTAAATCAATTTGCGACAAGGCATCAGAAATGCTTTGCCAATCAGTTAGTTTGATTCCATTGATTGATGTTAATTTATCACCTTCTGAAAGTTGAATATTTCCTGATCCCTCAACTTCCGTTACTTTACCTATTACCGTATTATTCGTTTTTGCATAACCACTAAAAAGACCAATTAAAAAGAAAATTACAATTGCTAGTACAATATTCATTAATGGCCCCGCAAGGACACTTAAAAAGCGATTTAACCAAGGTTTATTCACAAAATTTCGATCATATGGTGCAATTTGAATTTCAGCTTTTTTTTCAAAGTTAATTAAACAATCTCTTTTAACAATATATTTAATTTTTTGCTCACCATCTAAAACTTCAATATATAATTCATCATCTAAAGCCTTACTTGTACCAATTAAATCGTAACTATCAATTTCAACAACAGGCAAATCAGCATATTTAGGATTATCTAAATTTACAATAATTTTTTCAACTTCATTATTATCATTAGTAACAAGTTTTACCTTCTTTATTCCCTTTAAAATATTATCTTCTACTTCTTCACCAGCCATTGAAACATATCCACCAATTGGAAAAAGTCTTATAGAATAAAGCGTTTCGCCTTTTTTCTTTTGATAGATAAGTGGTCCCATTCCAATTGAAAATTCATGACATAAAATACCAGCCTTTTTAGCAACTAAAAAATGTCCGGCTTCATGAACCATTACTAATAAGCCCATTACTAGGATAAAAACAATTATCCCTAAAATAATCCATAATATTTCCATATATACACCCCTTTTAACAATATTTATGATAAATATCGTTATAAACGATTTCATGCAAAGCCATAATTTTTGGCAAACTAACATCTCCTTCATTAAACCCTTGATATTTAGGATTTACTAAAGCATCCATAACGATTTTTTCAATTTCAAGAAACTTTATTTTTTCTTCTAAAAATAACTTTACCGCCGCTTCATTAGCAGCATTTAAAATTGTACATTGAAGTTTCCCTTTTTTATAGGCATCAATTGCACATTTCAATAATGGATATCGTTCATATGATACTTTTTCAAAATGAAGACAACCAATATTGGTTAAATCAAGCTCACTTAAATTACTATTTGCTAAATGTCTAGGTCCTTCAAGAGCATATTGAATTGGCAAACACATATTAGAAACAGCCATTTGTGCAAATATTGAACCATCATTAAATTCCACCATAGAATGAATAATACTTTCACGATGTAAAATTGGCACAATTTGATTAATATCTATCCCAAATAAATAATGTGCTTCTATTAATTCAAATCCCTTATTTATCATAGTAGCACTATCAATTGTGATTTTATCCCCCATTTTCCAATTGGGATGATTCAAAGCATCTTCCTTTGTTATCGTTGCTAATTGTTCTCTAGTCTTATCACGAAGTGAACCACCACTAGCAGTTATTAATAACTTTTTAATATCTTCTTTATTTTTATCATTTATTAATTGATAAATTGCGCTATGCTCACTATCAATCGGTATTATTTTAACCTTTTTTTCTTGAGCCATTTTATTAATAATTTCTCCACCGATAACAAGCGTTTCTTTATTAGCAAGTAATACATCACGACCATTTTCAATAGCTACCGCTGTTGGCATCAAACCTATTGCTCCAACTAATGCATTAATTACAACTGGATTATCAACATTAAGACTTACAATTTGTTGCAAACCTATGTCGCCAATACAATACTCAACATCTGGAAATAATTTCTCTAAAATAATTAGATCACTATTATGAAGACAACAAACTAATTTAGGATGAAATTCTTCAATAATCTCTTTCGCTTTATCAATATTATTACCAAAACTAAAAGCTCTTAAGCAATAATTATCATTATTTCTAATAATATCTAGTACTTGTGTGCCAATTGAACCTGTTGCACCTAATAATAAGATATTTTTCATTAAAATGTTACCCCATTAATCATTAAAATAATTATAAAGACTAAAAAACTATAAATACTACTATCAAAACGATCTAAAACCCCACCATGTCCTGGAAAAATTTTTCCATAATCTTTAATGTTATATTCTCTTTTTATTTTAGAAGCAATTAAATCACCTAATTGCCCTGCAATACTTAATACAACTGATACGCCAAAAATAGCCAAAGTATACAGATACATATTATCAATTTTAAATATTTTTATTGCATTAGCATATTCTCTACTCAATGTTAATTGCAAAATAATCATAAACAAAGTACCACCTAATGCTCCTATTACGGTTCCCGCAATTGATCCTTCAATACTTTTTTTAGGACTAATACTTGGACATAATTTATGCTTACCAAATTTGACCCCAAATTGATACGCTGCTATATCAGTAAGCATAGTAGATAATAATACAAATATAAACAATATTAACCCTACCACATAAATATTAAAACTATCAAATAATCTAATACTTGCTTCTTGATATAAAGTCTCAACATTCCTAACTGTTGCAATTATTGTAAAACTAATACCACTATAAATAATACCGAAAATAAAGAAAATAATGTCTTTTATTTCAATTCTTTTATTAAAAATTGGTAAAACTAATAAAAACATCAATTCAACTAAAAGAACATAAATTATATCTTCTGCCGTTGCAAAACCACTAAACAATACAATAATACTAGAAAATAGTGGAATAATATATTTACAAACATTAGGTATATTTTTTTTAGATTGATACATAGTTATTAATTCATACATTGCAATATATGATAAAATACTAAATAATCCAATTATAAACCATCCCCCAAAAAAGAAAAAGGGGATAAAAACGATAGCCATTAAAATAGCTGTAATTACTCTTTGTTTCATTATTCATTCTCCAATCCACCATAACGACGGCGTCTATTTTGATATTCATATATTGCTTCATACAACTCTTTTGCATGAAAATCGGGCCAATAAACTTTAGTGAAATACATTTCAGCATAAGCAATTTGCCAAAGTAAGTAATTGCTAACTCTTATTTCACCACTTGTTCTAATTAAAAAATCAACAGAAGGAATACCTTTTGTATATAAATTATCTTCAATTATTTTTTCATCAAGATTATCAATTTTTATCTCATTATTATTAACCTTATTCACAATTTTTTTTACACAATCAATAATTTCTCGCCGTGCTCCATAATTAAAAGCAATTAAAAGAGTCATTCCTGTGCAATTACTTGTTTTTTGTGTTACTAAATCAAGCATTTCAATGATATCTTTTGTTAAATAATCTCTTACACCAATGATTCTGACTTTAATATTAAGTTTAATAAACTTTTGATAATCTTTACAAATCTTTTTTATTTCTTTCATAATGAAAGAAATTTCACTTTCTGGACGCGACCAATTTTCCGTACTAAAAACATAAGCAGTAAAATACTTTATTCCTAAATTACTACATTCTTTTACAATCTCTTGTAAAGTATTGGCTCCCTTATGATGGCCAGCAGTTCTTGGTAGGCCTTTATTTTTAGCCCACCTACCATTTCCATCTAGTATAAAAGCAATATGTGTTGGCATTTTTTTACTAGTAATTTCTTCTAATAAATCATTTTTTTTCATTCCATCACCTAATCATAAATATTATACTACACTTTGTGAAATTTTACCAATTATTCACCTTAAAAGGAAATTATCTAAGATACTAATCTTGACATTTTTAATTATATATCTTGTTATTATATTTTCTTCTTTTATTAAATATTATTCAATTAATAAAAAAGCATAGATTAAAATCTAACCTATGCTTAGTAGAACTAAATTGACATAATATCTTGTTCTTTTTCCTTTGCTAATTTATCAATATTTTCAATAAATTTATCTGTTGTTTTTTGTACTTCATCACTACGACGTTTCAATTCATCTTCAGATATAATTGAATCTTTTTCTAATTTCTTTAATTGTTCTATCGCATCGCGTCTTATATTACGAATAGCAATTTTATTATCTTCTACAAGCTTCTTAGCTTGTTTTACTAATTCTTTTCTTGTTTGTTCTGTTAATGGTGGAATTGGAATTCTTACTAAATCACCATCATTTTGAGGATTAAAACCAAGATTAGCTGTTTGAATAGCTTTCTCAATTCCCTTTAAAATTGATTTATCGTAGGGCTTGATTACAATCATTTGTGGTTCTGGTACAGAAATACTAGCAATTTGATTAATTGGCATTGGTGAACCATAATATTCAACCATTACACTATTTAAAATGCTTGGATTAGCTTTACCAGTACGAATTGTCGCAAAATCTTTTTTGAGCGCTTCAATTGTTTTTTGCATTCTTTGTTCACATTGATTAATAATTTCTTTTGGCATTTTTATTCTCCATTTCTTTACAAATATTTTTATTTGTTATTTTGTTATAATTGTCCCAATTGAGGGATCTTCTATAACTTTTTTGATATTGCCACTTTTTCCCATATCAAAGACAACAATATTTATATTATTATCATAACAAAGGGTTGCGGCAGTGAGATCCATAACCTCTAAATGATTTTTTATTAATTCATCAAAGGTTAGTTTTTCAAATTTTTGAGCTTGAGGATTTTTTCTTGGATCACAATTATAAACACCATTCGTACCATTTTTCGCCATCAAAATAATTTCTGCCCCAATTTCTGCAGCTCTTAAAGCAGCAGTGGTATCTGTACTGAAAAAAGGACTTCCTGTACCACCACCAAAAACTACTACTTCGCCTTTTTCTAAAGCTTGAATAGCTAGGTTGCGATTATAAGGTTCAACTATATGACCAACTGGAATAGCGCTCATTAGATGTGACTTTACGCCAATTAATTCTAAGGTTGATGATAATGCCATTGCATTTAAGATAGTACCAAGCATTCCCATATGATCAGCGGAAACCCGGTCCATACCAATTTCTTTGGCATCTCTTCCTCGCCAAATATTACCAGCACCTACAACAACTCCTACTGAAACACCAGTATCCTTTAAAGATTTTACTTCATAGGCAACATCTTCTACTTTTTTCATATCAATTCCTATTCCATTTACTCTAGATAGGGCTTCACCTGAAAGTTTTAACAATACTATGCGTTTCATTAGTACCTCCTAGAAATATGAATTAATGCTTTGCAGCAGCGGCAGCGGCAGCAACTTCAGCAGCAAAATCATCATTACGCTTTTCCATTCCTTCACCAACTTCAAAACGTACATAATTTATTGCTTTTGTATTATGACTATTTAAATATTGAGCAACTGTTACTCCTGGATCTTTAACAAATGGTTGATCAACTAAACAAATTTCTTTTTTAAATTTAGCCAAACGTCCCATAACCATTTTATCAATAATATTACTAGGTTTTGAAGCATTAGTAGGATCATTAGCAATCTCTGCCTTAATAACTTCTGCTTCATGATCTAAATCTTGTTGATTAATTGAAGATTCGTCTAAATAACGTGGATTATACATTGCAACATGCATACAGATATCTTTAGCAATATTAGCATCCGTACCTTTAATCACAGATAAAACGACAATTTTTCCACCATTATGTTTATAAACACCAAAAACCTCATCATCAGCTTTTTCAACTTTTACAACACGGCGAAGACTAATTTTTTCACCAATTGTAGCAGTTGCAGCAACAATTAAGTCTTCAACTGTTTGATCACCAAGTTTTGCACTTAAGGCACATTTTTCACAAGCAGTATCATTTTTTACACAAGCTTCTCCGATTTGTTTTACTAAAGTTAAAAATTTTTCATTTTTAGCAACAAAATCAGTTTCTGAATTTAATTCAAATAAATATGCTTTATTGCCATTTAATGCTACATCGCATAAACCCTCAGCAGCAATTCTAGTTGCTTTCTTAGCAGCTTTGGCAATTCCTTTTTCCCTAAGCCAATCGACAGCTGCATTTAAATCTCCATTACATTCAGTAAGAGCTTTTTTACAGTCCATCATTCCAGCCCCTGTTTTTTCTCTTAATTCTTTAACTAAAGATGCGTTAATCATTTTTATTTCTCCTTAAGTTATCTATTTATTCAGCAGTTTCTTCTTTTTTAGGTTCTACTGCTTGTTCTACAACTTCCACTTTTGTTTCCTCAGCAACTGTTTCAACAGTTTCTTCTTTAGCAACACGAGGCTTTTTAGTTCCTTTTTTTTCAGGATGATTTTCGCGTTGAGGTTTAGTTTGACGTGGTGCCTCTTCTTGCTTTTCTTCTTCTGGTAAAGCATATGGTTCTACTGCTACCCCATTACCCTCAAGTACCGCATTAGCCATAACACCTACAATTAATCTTACTGCTCTAACACCATCATCATTAGCAGGAATAACATAATCAACATCATCTGGATCACAATTGGTATCAACCAAACCAAATACTGGAATATGCAATTTACGAGCTTCAGCAACCGCATTATGTTCTGTTTTTGGATCAACTACAAATAAAGCTCCTGGAAGTTGTTGCATATCTTTGATACCACCAAAGAACGATTCAAGTTTGCCCATTTCCTTCTTTATAGCACTAACTTCTTTTTTTGGTAATACTTCAAAAGTTCCATTTTCTTCCATTTCTTCATATTTATGAAGTTTAGCAATGGATTTACGAAGCGTTTTAAAGTTTGTCATTGTTCCACCAAGCCAACGTTGATCTACATAATATTGACCAGCACGAATTGCTTCTTCTTTAATAATATCTTGAATTTGTTTTCTTGTTCCTACAAATAAAACTTTATTATTATTGCGAACAATTTCAACCATTGCAGCATATGCTTCTTCAATCTTATCTGCTGTTTTTTGTAAATCAATGATGTATACACCATTTCTTTCATTAAAAATATACTCTTTCATTTTAGGGTTCCAACGGCGAGTATGATGACCGAAGTGAACACCAGCTTCTAGTAATTGCTTCATTGTAATTACAGCCATATTAAAAAACCTCCATTTTATTTTGTTTTGGCCTCTAAGAAGATCTACACAAGCACGCCATTTATAAACTTGACGGCTTGCTACTTTCTTATGTGTATTTTTTGCCTTTAAGACCATTTTTTATTATACCATAATTTGTAAACTTTATCAAACAATATAACAATTTTTTAAAATACCTTCATAAAAATTTATAAAAAAGAAAGAAACTTTACTTTAACTAAAATTTAATTTTTTAATTTTTTATGTAAGTATTTTTTTCATAAGAGTAACAAAAGTTAACCCTTCATGCTCTTCTTCTTCATCAATTACCTCAAAACCTAAATGCTGATAAAACTCTAAATTATATTCTTCTTGCATTATCGTATCAACATACCATGTTTTTACATTTTTATTTAATTTAAATAATTCATTTAAAACATAAGTTCCATAACCTAAATGCTGATAACCATTTTTAAAATAGAATTGAGCAATTTTCATTATTGGTTTTTCATCTAATTCAAAACAAAAAATTCCACCAACAATTTCTAAAGATTTTTCATCTAAAATTTTATAATATTGACCATATCGATATTTAATATTAAATTCCATCCTATGTAAATCCATATGATAAGGGTTACTTTCAAAATCACCATATTTCTTAGCATATTTTATAAATGCCTCTTTTTGAATTTGTAATAACATTTTAGCATCTTCAATTTGAGCCTTAACCATTTTAACCATACTATTTATTCTCCTTTTATTTTTGCAATTATTTCCTATTTTGCCTAGGATGATTAAGCATATAACTTTCTTTAATTTGTTCTTTAGACACATGAGTATAAATTTGTGTTGTCGACAAATTTTCATGACCTAACATTGCTTGAACACTCCTTAAATCAGCACCTCCATCTAGTAAATGTGTTGCAAAAGTATGTCTTATCATATGAGGATAAACATGACCAATTTCACCTGTTTTTTCAATAATATTATCTAAAATAACTCGCACTCCTCTTGGAGTTAAGGCACCTCCATGATGATTCACAAATAAGTTATTAGTAGCACTTAATTCTACTGATTGAATTAAACTTGGTCTTCCCAAATATATGTATTCCTTGAGAGCCTCAATTGTTCTTTGATTCATTGGAACATATCTTTCTTTATGACCTTTACCAAATACTTTAATCATTTCGTTAGCAAAATCTAAATTTTTTTGTGTGATAGAACAAATTTCGCTAACTCGTAATCCCGATCCATATAATAGTTCTAATAATGCATAATCTCTTTTACCAAGTGAGGTAGTTTTGTCTATCGCATTAAACATCATTTCAATTTCATTTTGATATAAAAATTTTGGCAACTGTTTTTCAAGTTTTGGCGTTTCTACATTTTCAAAATAGGAATATTCTATAAATTGTTCAATTGTTAAATAACGATAGAAAGCTCTTAGACTTGATATTTTTCTAGCAATACTTTTTCTAGAATAACCTTTTGTTACGAGATTAGAAATATAATATCTAGCAATATTTTCTGTTTTAATTTTTAATAAATCACCATATTTTTCTTCATCAATAAATTTTTTGAATTCATTAATATCTTTAAAATAATTTTGAACAGTATAAACAGAATAATTTTTTTCCACTTCTAAATAATTATGATATTTATTCAATGCATCCTGAATCTTAAGTTCATTGTTTGGTAAATTATTTTTTGATAAAATAGATTTATTCGATAATCTTTGTTTACCTCTAACAGTTTTTTTTAATGCCATTTTTTACCTTCTTTTTAATCATTCATTTCTTCAATTAATTTTTTTATATTCTTTATTGCTCTATTAGCATAAGCTTTTTTTCTTTCTTTTTTAGATACCTTTTCTAAAAGAGGTGCAAAAATACCAAAATTAACATTCATTGGTTCAAACGTACCACTAGTATCAATCATATGATTAAATGAAATATAATTTGCTAAAGAACCAATTGCGGTTGTTGAATCTAGTTTTAATACTGGTTTATTTTCTAAATATCTTGCCATATTAATTCCTGCAATTAATCCACTAGATGCTGATTCAACATATCCTTCCACCCCAGTTATTTGACCAGCAAAAAAAATATTTGGATTTTTTAGTAATTGATATCCATTGTTCAATAATTTTCGCGAATTTATATAAGTATTTCTATGCATTATACCATATCTTACAATTTCAGCTTTTTCTAGCCCAGGAATTAATTTTAATAGCTCTTTTTGTGATTGAAATTTTAAATGAGTTTGAAAGCCAACTAAATTATATAAACTCTTTGCCGCATTATCTTGTCTTAATTGTACAACCGCATATGGCCAGCGACCTGTTTTAGGATCATCTAATCCTACTGGCTTCATTGGACCAAATAGTAATGTTTGTCTACCTCTTAATGCCATTTCTTCAATTGGCATACATCCCTCAAAAACTTTCATTTCAAAATCATGAGGAAGAACTTTTTCGGCCTTTATTAAATAATCATAAAACTTATTAAATTCCTCTTCACTCATTGGACAATTTAAATATGCTGCTTCTCCTTTATTATACCTAGATGCTAAAAAAACTTTATTCATATCAATAGATTCATAAGTAACAATTGGTGCTATCGCATCAAAAAAATACATATAATCTTCACCTAAATATTGGGCTATTTCATCGTGTAGCAAGTCGCTAGTTAGAGGACCAGAAGCAATAATGACTGGACATGATGGTATTTTTAATACTTCTTCATTAATAATTTGTACATTTGGAAGCATTTTAATAGTATTTGTAACATAAGATGAAAATGCCTCCCGATCAACAGCCAGGGCTCCACCTGCTTCTACTCTACACTCATCGGCCGCTTTAATAATTAAAGAATCTAATATTCGCATTTCCTCTTTTAAAAGTCCTACTGCATTTTCAAGACTTGCGGCTCTGAACGAATTACTGCAAATAAGTTCGGCAAATTTATCAGTTATATGAGCTTTTGAATATTTAACTGGTCTCATTTCATATAAAAATACATTATATCCTCTTTTGGCTAATTGATAAGTAGCCTCACTTCCAGCAAGTCCTGCTCCAATTACAATAACGTCCTTCATATTTTATACTCCCTTTTTAGTTTATACTATAAGTATATCATATTTTTTTCTTTTTTTAAAATTAAACAAATATTTTATTTATAAAAAATAATATCTTCTAAATTAAAATATTTAGAAGATATTATTCATAAACTTAATTTTTTAATTTTTCAATATGTTCTTTTTTTTCTTTTAAAGGACAATCCTTTCCACAACTGCTACATTCACATCCGCAAGATGTTTTCCCTTTTTTTTTATTAAAATACTTTAGAATAAAAGGTAATACAACAAGTCCTATCGCAACAATTAATATAATATATTCATACCATTTCATTTAAATCTTCCTTTCTTTTAATTAAGCAAATTTCTTTCTTTTTGCCACATACTTACCTAGGAATATTGTTGCTACTACAATTAAAATTAAGACAATTACACCTACCCACCATGCAATTTCAAATAATCTACCAAGCCAAAAAATAACTGTAGAAATAACGTATGATGCTCCAAGCCACCATGCCATCGTTACCAAAAAGCCCTTTTTAGTGCTTTCACTCTTAGCAGTAGCAACTGCTGCAAAACATGGAAGAGTAAATAAATTATATGCTGCAAATGCATAAATTGCCGCATTTGAAAGACCAATTGTTCCTTCTGTTAAACCAAGTGTATCCATAGTTGCTACAACATCTTCTTTAGCAATTAAGCCAGTAATGGATGCTACTGTATATTTCCAACCATCTGTACCCCAACTCCATCCACATGGATAGAAAAGATATTGAAGTACACGACCTAAATCTGCTAAAATACTTTGACCAATATCATCAACCATACCTTGCCAAAAAGCCCAACTGAAATTTGATAAAAACCAAATTACAATAATAGAGGCAGTGATAATAGTTGAAGCCTTATAAATAAAATGTTTAAATTTTTCCCATAAATGAGCAAATAAATTTTTTATTTGTGGTAAATGATAACTTGGAAGTTCCATAATGAACGGAGGTACTTCACTTTTTTTACTAAATGCTTTAATTATTAATGCCGATAAAATAGCAACGACAATTCCTAATAAATAGATGGAAAAAACAAAAATATCACCTAAAAAACTTCCTGTTATAACTGTTGCAAGCATTGCCCAAATCGGTGCTTTAGCTCCACAACTAAAAAATGGTGAAAGTCTAATTGCCATATCGCGTTCTTTTTCATCTTCTAACGTTTTGGTTGCCATCATTGCAGGAACTGAACATCCAAAACCCATTAAAAGTGGAATGAAAGCTTTACCTGATAAGCCAAATTTTCTAAATGCTCTATCCATAATAAAAGCTACCCGAGCCATATATCCTGAATCCTCAAGAATTGATATAAAGAAAAATAATAGCAAAATTTGTGGTAAGAAACTGAAAATTGCATCCAAACCAGAAAGCAAACCATCACAAATTAAACCTGTATACCATGTGCCTTCTGGCATTATTCCTGATACTAAGTCAATAATTGATCCAGTTAACCAACCCATCCAACTTTGTAAAAATACTCCAAGCGATGGAATTCCTGCTAATACAGCTTCTTCTCCTTGAGCAACTGCTTCAGCTAAAATATCTTCATATCCCATTCCTGTAAAGAAATTTATCCAACCTTCACTTTTTATTTCAAGATTAAATAAGGAATTTAAGAATAATAAATCCTCACTAAAAACAAAATGGAAAACAATAAACATCAATACAAGAAAAATGGGAATACTCCAAATCCGATGAGTTAAAACTTTATCAATTTTATCTGATTTGGTTAAGCCATCATTCTTAGTCGATTTCTTGATAACTTTTGTAAAATGTTTAGTAATATATTTATATCTAGCATCAGCTACCATTCCCTCAAAATCACCATCAAATTCATTTTTTTCAAATTTATCTTTTAGTGGTTTTACCTCATCATATACATCTTTGTGCATATTGACTTCAACCATATCTTCTTCAATCAATTTTACGGCATGAAATAAAGGACTTGCTACTTTCTTATCTCTTAGTTTATCAGTTGTAATCTTTACTAAATCTTTTAAATTCGATTCAACCAAAACACTAAAACCTTCCCTTTTCAATTTTGCTGTCTCATATGCCACTTGCATTAATTCTTTAATTCCTTGATTTTTTAATGCTGATATCTCACATACAGGGACACCTAAAACTTTTGATAGTTCTGAAACCTTAATAACATCTCCGTTTTTCTTAACTGAATCCATCATATTGAGTGCTACAACTACAGGAATATCAATTTCTAAAATTTGCGTTGTTAAATATAAATTTCTTTCAAGATTAGTTGCATCTATAATATTAATTACGCAATCAGGTTTTTCATCCACAATATAATTTCTAGAAATAATTTCCTCTGGCGTATAAGGTGACAAAGAATAAATGCCAGGTAAATCTACAATTTGAACATGTTCTTCTAATTTTTTATATAGACCTTCACGTTTATCAACAGTCACACCAGGCCAATTCCCAACATGGGCAGTAGCGCCTGTTAAAGTATTAAATAAAGTTGTTTTCCCACAATTGGGATTTCCAGCAAGTGCAAATTTCATTATTTAATTTCCTCCATTAAAACACATTCAGCTTCTGATTTTCTAACCGTTAACTCATATCCTCTAATTGTAACTTCAATTGGATCTCCTAAAGGGGCTAATTTTTTTACAATAATTTGTACACCCGGAGTAACTCCCATATCATATAGTCTTCGTTTAATTTTACCATCAGTTGTAATTTTTTTTACAATTCCCTTTTCCGTTGGCTTCATTTCATTTAAATACTTTTCCATTTCTTTTTTCCTCTCCTATTTATTTTCTTATTCAACAAAAATTTTTGTAGCTAGGCTCTGATTTAAAGCAAGACGTCCGTCTTTAACCTTTAAAATTACATTACCTTTATTAATAGAAACTAAATTAATCTGAGCTCCAACTAAGACACCTAAATTTTCAAGATGCCTTTTGGTCTTTTCATCAGCCGATACTTTTTTTATCGTTACATTAGCATCTTCTTGTGCATAAATTAGTGGAATCATATATCTCCTTTCTAGTTAGCATTCGCTAACTTATAAACATTTTTTTATGTTAGCCCGAGCTAACACTATAAATAGTATATCAGTTCTTAACTTATAAGTCAAGTAATTTGTCACAAAAAAGATATCAAATTAATATTATTACTATTTTGACATCTTTTAGAAGGAATTATTTTTATACAGAACAATATATTATGAAATAATTTTTTATAGATTAAACTATGCCAATTTTTATTCTATTTGTATTATATCATAATACTTTATGATAAATAAAGGAGTAGGATAAATATATCCTATAATTTCTGTATGTTTGTTAGCAATAACTAACAATTAAATTATATATAAAAATAAAATTTAAAACAAATAATATGCTTTCTTTTTATAAATTCTTTACTAAAAAGTATGAAAACTTGCATTTTATATAATAATGATATATAATTTAAACGAAAAGTTTTTAGGAGGTGTTACTTTTGACATTGTATGAATCGGCCGAAGATTATTTAGAAAGAATACTAATGCTTCAAAAAGAAGGTGTTAATGTTCGATCCATCGATATTGCACAAAGTTTTAATTATTCAAGAGCTAGCATTTCAAGAGCTATCAATAATTTAAAAAATAATAATTTAATTGAAATTAGTGCTAATGGCATTATTTCTTTAACAAACGATGGTTACCAAATTGCAAATAAAATATATCAGCGTCATCTTCTTTTAACAGAATTTTTTGTTAAATTAGGTGTTTGTGAAGAAACAGCTAAAATTGATGCTTGTAAAATTGAACACGATATTAGCGAAGAAACTTTTAATGCAATTATCAATCATATTAAAAAATAAAAATGCCCACATTGGACATTTTTATTTATAGATAAATTTTACTACCCGATTTTAACCATGTGCTTGCATTTGCTCTTAAAATCTGCTCTGCTGTTCTATTAGTTGTTGCTAACACTGTATCTACAGTATCAGTATCTTTTACAATATAAGTATTATTTCTTGGAACTTTAATGGTTTGTCCATCAATTAATTGAAATGTTGCAAAATCATTGTATAAACCAATTAAAACTGGATCTACTCCAAGTTTAGTAGCAATCAGTTCTATTGTGTCTCCAGGTTTAATAACATAGTTTTCGAAATAATAGTCGGTTTCAGCATTGCTATTTTTTGGTACTAACAAAACTTGACCAGGAAAGATAGTATTGGTTGTCAACATATTGATATCCGTTAAATCTGATACGGTAGTATCATACTTTTTAGCAATATTATATAAACTATCTCCTTTTTTAACAGTATATTCAACATATTCTATTCTTAATCCAAAATCATCGTAATTCATTATTTCCCTCCTCACGATTAATATATGAGCAAGTTTTTATTTAGTGACAAAAAAATAGCCTTTGTAGGAATAATTAGACATATAAATAAATATATTTTTGGCGGGGGAGCCTATCTAATTATTCCTATAAAGACTATTTTTTTATAATTAAAATATTGTCCTTGTAGTGACATCTTTGTCTCATCACTTAAATTATAACACACTTTTGTCCACAAATCAAGCAATTTGGACAAAAAAGGTTATAATAAAGAAAAAAGTGACAAAAAGGGTGATATTTTTTATGAAATGGAATAAGCGAATCAGAGACTTAAGAGAAGATAATGATATGACGCAAGATGATCTAGCCTCACAACTAGGTATTAGCAAAAGAACCCTTCTACGCTATGAATCTGGTGTATCGGAACCTACTATCAGTGTTTTAATTTCCCTCTCTTTACTATTCAATGTTAGTGTTGATTATATTATAGGTACCAAAGATACAACAGAAATTGATGAAATTAGTATTAAAAATGAATTAGATAGTGTTATTAAATCATTAGAAAAAATAAAAAAAGAATTATAAAAATCTCGTTTAAAATTTAAACGAGATTTTTATTTTAAAAGAAAGATTTTAATTACCTAAGCTCCTAATTTCATTTTGAATCATAACTATAAATTCATCAATTGATATTGTAATTGATTCATTGGATCCATGATGGCGATATGTAACCTTTTCACTTTCTTTTTCTTGATCACCTACGATAATTGTATAAGGAATTTTTTTCGTTTGACTCTCACGAATTTTATAGTTCATCTTTTGATCACGCTCATCAACGCTTACTCGTATATCTTTTTCTTTCAATAGAGACTCAAGATATTTAGCATATTCTAAATGTGCATCATTGTTAACAGGAATGATAATAATTTGTTTTGGAGCAAGCCATAGTGGGAATGCTCCCGCAAAATGTTCAATTAGAATACCAATAAATCTTTCAATTGAACCAAACAAGGCTCGATGCAACATAATAGGACGCTTTTTTTCACCAGTTTCTGTAATATAATTTAAATCAAAACGTTCAGGCAAATTCATATCAAGTTGGATTGTACCACATTGCCAAATTCGATTCATCGAATCTTTTAATTTAAAATCTAACTTCGGTCCATAAAAAGCTCCATCTCCAGGATTTAAAACATATTTTATACCTTTTTTCTCCATTGCAATAGCCAAAGCCTTCTCCGCTTTATCCCAAGTTGCAATTTCACCAATATATTTATCAAGAGGTCTTGTTGAAAGTTCAATATGATATGATAATTTGAATACTTTATAAACATAATCATATAAATCTATTAAACGACCAATTTCTTCTTCAATTTGATCTTCGGTGATAAAGATATGTGCATCATCTTGCGTAAAATTTCGAACCCTAAAAAGTCCATTTAAAGCACCACTTGCTTCATGACGATGAACAAGACCAAGTTCACCAATTCGCAAAGGAAAATCGCGATAAGAATGAATATCATTTTTATATACTAGCATTCCACCTGGACAATTCATTGGTTTAATTGCAAATTCTTTTTCATCAATTACTGAGGTATACATATTTTCTTTATAATTATACCAATGACCTGAAATTTCCCATAATTCTTTATTTAACATTATAGGCGTTTGAACAAATTGATATCCAACCTCTGTGTGAATCTTATACCAAAAATTCTCTAAGTTTCTTCTTAAAATCATTCCATTAGGTAACCAAAATGGAAAACCCGGTCCAAATTCACTAATCATAAATAAATCTAATTCTTTTCCTAATTTGCGATGATCTCTTTTCTTACGTTCTTCAAGATTAATGAGATGCTCTTTTAAAGATTTTTCAGTAGCAAAACAAGTTCCATATATCCTTTGAAGTTGATGATTTTTAGCATCCCCCTTCCAATAAGCACCACTTATGCTAAGTAATTTAAAATTTTTTAACCATTTTGTACTAGAAACATGAGGTCCACGACACAAATCATAAAAATCACCTTGTCTATAAATAGTAATTGTAACTTTATCTTCTAATTCTTCAATTAATTCTTTTTTATAAATATCATTTTTAAATAATTCTAAGGCTTCTTCTTTTGAAACAACTATTCTGTTAATTGTTTCCCCAGATGCTACTAATGCTTGCATCTTTTTTTCAATCTTTGGTAAATCATCTTCAGTTAACTTAATATCCCCTAAATCAATATCATAATAAAAGCCTTCTTCAATAGCAGGACCAACACCAAACATTGCGTTAGGATACAATTGCTTAATTGCTTGTGCAAGCATATGAGCACAAGAGTGATTTAAGAGGTCTTCATAACCATCTTCTCCTCCTAGAATTAACTCAATTTTGCCATCTTTTGTCAATTCTTGATTCATATCAATAATTTCATCATTAAATTTGGCCACCATACACTTTTTTGCAAGGCTTAAAGAAATGCTATTTGCAATTTCAAGTGGTGTAATGCCCTTTTCAAATTCCCTTTCAGATAAATCTGGAAAAACTATCTTAATCATTTTTTACCTCCTTAAAAAATAAAAGCCTTAGAAAAATAAATAGTTTATACTATTAATTCTTCTAAGGACGAAAACATACGGCTTTGCTTTGTTTTTCGCGGTACCACCTTAGTTCAAATAACAATTTTAATTATTATTTGCCCTCAATCTCTTTAACGCAGAGCTTTTACGACTATTATTTCTAATAGTAACTCCCAGGGAGTAACAATCAAACTTAATTTAGCTATTTTCACTATCTAGCCTCACTAATAAACTAGTTTTTGATTATCATATCCTGTTCAACGTCTTCATGATAAGTAGATTATAGCATATAAAAACAAATAATTCAAGTCATTTATTTTAATTAATTACGATAATCTTCATCAACTAATTTCACAAACTCCATTAAAGTTCTAATTCTTTCATAAATTCTAGACGCTCTTAAATCATCAATATCACGATTAGATTCTTTTAAATGAGCTAGTAATAATTCTGGATCTAAATTAGAACTCATAAAAGTAAGCCGATTATTAGTCATTCTTTCTTGTAAAATTGCTCCTAAAACTTCATCTCGTAAATAACTAGTTAAAGTCTCTCCACCAAAATCATCTAACATTAAAACTTCCACCATTTTTAATTGTTCAATAATATCCTCTATTGAACCACTGTAAATTGCACTTCGCAACATTCTAGTCAAATCAGGATAATAAGCAAAAATTACCTTATGATTGTTGTCGGCAAGTGTTTTGGCTAAATAAGCAAGTAAAAAAGTTTTACCACAACCATAATTGCCATGAATATACAAACCTTTTGTTGCTAACTTCTTTTCATATTTATCAATACAAGTTTTAATTTTACTTAAAATTTCTTTTCTATTTAAATTAACATAAATATCATCAAAATTAAAATTTTGAAAACTACAAGCAATTAGTTGCAAATTTTTCTGCTTTTCATCAATCTGTTTTTTCTTTTGTAAATATGGACAAGGCTCATAGTTTAAATCAAATTTTACTTCATCATATGACAAAAACGGAGCATAACCTTCATATAATTGTTTACATGTATGAAGACCTATACAATTTTGACATTTCTTTTTTCTTAAAATGTATGCCAAAATAATATTCAAATTTTTATCTAATGATGACTTAGATATATTATAATCAATAACTATTTTTTTCACATTTTGATCTTGTACTATTTCTTTTATTAACTGTTCACGATTTTTTTCTAAATCTATTTCCATATTTTACTCCTTATTATTAGGATTGAAGAAATTTTTTAGTTCTTCTAAATCACCATCATCTACTAAATTTTGAATAGTTGTTTTATCCTTATTTTGTTTAACTAAATATTCTTGATACCAATCAGGTACTCCTTTTTGAATCTTGTTAGTTCTCCTATTTTTTTGCCCTTTATCTTTATTACTAACATATGAAATAGCATCTGCAGTTGATTTAACGGCTGCTCTTTTCCAAGCATTTATAATCTTTAAAAAATAATTATAAGAAGGAATTTCACCATTCAACTTTTCCACTTCTAAAACATATCCAATTAATACATTTAATACTCCAATACCAATATTTGTATCTTTTAGTAAACGATCAAACATATCAATTTCAGTACTTGTCAAGGCTATTCCCGATTTATTTTTAACAAATTCATTCGGACTTGCCATTTCTAAATATCTAATTAATTTATCATCAATCGATGATGAAGATTTTGTAATTGTTTTTGATATTATTCCTAATTTTTGACCCTTTTCATCATACTTTTTTCTCGCATTTCGAGGTATTTCATCAAATAAAACTTCCTTATGTTCATCAATAGATAAAATAATGACATCTTTCATTTCTTCTGGTGTCAATTGATATAAAAAACTATATCTTTTTACTGTATTAATAAATTTCTCATCGCCAAAATACTCATTTTTAATAACATCATAGGCAGAAACTAAAATCATAAAACGATTAAAATCAAACATTTGATTGCTTACAACAATTCCATTATTAATATTATTAAAACTAGCTTGTGACAAATAAATATTATCCGATAATTCAATATCATACACATCATCAAAATTATGTGTAATATTTTCAAATTTATTAATATCTAATTTTCTCATCATAAATTCTAAATATGATTTTTCATAAGCATCATGTCCTATTTGATATTCAAGAAGCGTTGAGAGTTCAATATTATTAAAAAATTTTTCTACATCTAAAGGTTTTTTTAAATAATATACATATAACCCATCTTTATAATACATATTTAAAAGACCAATTGCTTCTAATTTATTTCTTATTTCTGTTAGTTTATTAATTGATCTCAAATGCATTAATCGAATAATTTTTTCATGTTTGTCAACTTCCGATTCAAAAGAACCATCTGGTACCAATGAATATAATGTTTGATAAAGAGAAATGGCCTTATCGCCAACAAGTGGCATATAAAGTTTAATTAATATTTTTTGTTCATATAATGCTAAAGGAGACGAAATCATTACTTCATAATCACTTAAATTAGATAAGGGATAACGATTATTCATTCATTTCACCACCAAGATATTTTAAAGTCAACTTGCGATCTAAAATTTCATATAACTTTTCAATAATCTTAATTGGACGTTTAAATGGCAATACATATTTTGTATTAATTTTCATATCAACCCTAATTTCATATAAACTCATTTCATTTAAGATGACAACAACTCTTATTCTTTTATATTCAAATAACATTTCATGATAATAATTATCAACATTCAGCATTTTAAAACCTACTTGATTAAAACTACTAATTATCAAATGTTGCGTAGTATGATAATCATTATTATAATAATGTGGTTTAAGTCGTTGATCTAAAGCATTATCTGATGTTTCAAAATTATTTAAAAAGAATTCTGAAAGTGCCATTTTATTTCTCCTTTTTATTTTAAAATTTTTTGTATTTGTTCTATAGTATAACACAATTCATCAGAATTATCAATTATAAACGTTGATTTTTGACATTTTTCCTCTAATGGCATTTGCGATTGAATCATTTTTTCAGCTTCTTCTTTGACAATGTTGTTTCTTTTCATCAATCTATCTAATTGAACTTCGCTATTTGCATAAACACACCAAACTTCATCACATAATTTTTCAAAACCTGCTTCAAATAATAATGGTACACTTAAAAAGATCAATTTATCTTTAGATAAATTTATTCTTTTTTGACAAATATCATAGACTAGAGGATGAACAATGTTATTAATCTTTTGACGTACAACATCATCATTATATATTATTTTTGATAAAACTTTATCATCAATTTCTTCTTTTTCATTTAAAATTTTAGAGCCTAATTCTTTAACAAGTCCTTTATAAATTCTTGTTTTTTTCATTTTTGCTTCTTTTACAATTTCATCAGCATCTATTACTTGATATCCTTGTTCTTTTAAATAATTAGTAACTGTTGATTTCCCTGTAGCAATTGAACCAGTGATACCAATAACTTTAGGACCTCTTCTCTTTTGACAATGAGAACAAAAATAAGTGCCTCTACCACAAACAAATTCCTTTTTGATGATAGTTCCACAAACTGGGCATGGTTGTTTTTCTTTAGAATGAACAAGTAATTCAAGTTGAAAAAGACCTGTTACTCCAAGACTTGAAGTATAACTTCTAATTGTCGTTCCACCCGCTTCAATGGCTTTAGCAAGAACTTTTTTAGATGATTCTAAAATATTATTAGCATCTTCTAATGTTATCTTATTTGATGGCATTTTAGGATCTAATTTACTCATAAAGCAAACCTCATCGACATAGATATTGCCAAGTCCACAAATAATTTCTTGATTTAACAAAGCTCCTTTAATTGGTTCTTGCTTTCTTTTCAAAATATTATATAATTCATCTTTACTAAAGGACTCATCATTTGCTTCTTTGCCAAGTTTGGCTAAGGCAGGATATTCCATTATTTGAGCCTTTTGAGTTGTTTTTAATAAAGCCATTTTACCAAACTTTCTCGTATCATGATATCTAAAACTAATTTCTTCATCTAAAGTAAATATAATGTGTTCATGTTTGATACGTTCATCGCTTAAGGTTTTTAAGAAAAATTTCCCTTCCATTCTCAAATGACTAATAATGGTATAATCATCTAAAATAAATAATAAATATTTACCATAACGATCAATTTTTCTGAATGTTTGTCCAATTAAGCTATGTTTAAATTTTTCAATAGTAGTATTTTCTAAAATTTTATCATAATAAATTTCAATATTAGTTATTTTTTTGCCAATAATTTGGCCTTGTAAAGTTCCTCGAACTGTTTCAACTTCTGGTAATTCTGGCATATTATTCTCCTATTTTAAATCCCAAGTCTTGCCAACCTCAACATCAACATCTAATTTTACACCAATATCCACAGCAGTTTCCATTGTTTTTTTGACAAGATTCTTGACTATTTCTAATTCTTCTTGTGGACAATCGATAATTAATTCATCATGAACTTGTGCAACTATTTTAGAACTTAATTGTGCTTGTTCAAATTTATTTTGAACTTGAATCATTGCAATTTTCATAATATCAGCGGCCGTTCCCTGAATTGGAGCATTCATACTTGCTCGTTCTGAAAACTTTCTAAGTGCTGCATTGGGACTATTAATTTCTGGCATATAACGTCTTCTATTATAAAAAGTCGTAGTATAACCTCTTTCTTTTGTCTCTTTAATGCAATTGTCTAAATAAGGTTTAACCTCTGGAAAAACTTCAAAATATTTTTGACTAAAAAGATTAGCCTCTTTAGGAGAAATATGAAGTTCACCAGACAATCCCCAATCACTCATTCCATAAATTATACCAAAATTTACAGCTTTAGCCATCCGACGCATTTCTTTTGTCACTTGTTCTAAATTAACATTATATATTTTAGCCGCCGTATTAGCATGTAAATCAATATCATTATTAAAAGTTTCTTTCATTGCTAAACAATTAGAAGCACTAGCAAGAATGCGCAATTCAATTTGAGAATAATCCGCACTCACTAAATAGTTATTATCATTTGATGGGATAAAAATACTTCTGATAATTCTACCTTCTTCTGTTCTAATCGGTATATTTTGAATATTTGGTTCTGTTGAAGATAAACGCCCCGTTTGAGTTAAAGATTGTTTAAAAATCGTATGAACTTTACCATCTTTTTGATTTATTTCTGCTAATAATCCTAAAACATAAGTAGAATATAGTTTAGCATATTTGCGATATTCTAATACTAAGCGAGGAACTGGATGTCTTTTCGATAATTCTTCTAATACTTCAGCTGAAGTTGAATAACCAGTTTTATTTTTTTTACCATGGCCTAATTGTAAATCTTCAAAAAGGACTACACCTAGTTGTTTAGGAGAGGCTACATTAAAACTATATCCTATTAAATCAAAAATTTCTTTTTCAACCTTTTTCATTAAAGTGTTAAAATAATCTCCAACTTCTTTCAGTTTATTTTCATTCACCTTAAAACCATTCATTTCAACTAAACCTAATATCTTAGCTAATGGCAACTCAATATTATAAAATAAATCTATTTGATGATTTTCCTTTAACTTTTTATCAATTACTTCTTTTAATCTTAATACTAAACTTCCTTTATCTAAAGCATAAGTAGCCACAGTTTTTTCATCGGGAATAACATAAGTGGTTTTTTTACCATAGATTTCCTCAAAATAGGGCAGTTTTGTCTGTATAAATCTTTCAACAATACTTTTAATGTCACTCGTTATATATGATGGATTAACAACATAAGCTGAAAGTACAACATCAAAAGCAATATGCTTTAAATCAATACCCAAATATTTTAAACTCACATAGGTCTTTTTGGCATCTATTGTATATACTATCAAATCAGATGATAATAGAGATTTCAATTCATCATTATCTAAATATCTTTTATCTAAATAAAAACCTATTTGATTAACAATAATACCAAGACCAATAATGGATGATTTATGATAATTTTCACCATCTAGTTCAACTTCAATCACAATT
Source organism: uncultured Mollicutes bacterium (assembly GCA_900539265.1). Lineage (GTDB taxonomy): Bacteria > Bacillota_I > Bacilli_A > ML615J-28 > CAG-313 > CAG-313. The sequence continues at coordinate 27,909 of UQBM01000010.1, forward strand.
GTCTTTGCATGATTTAATGCATCAAGCGTTTTTGATAAATCATTAAAATAATATTCCTTTTTTTCATCAATATTTAACTTTTCTTCCACTATCTTTTCATCTAAAGTTTGAAAATTTATTTTTTTCAAAAAAGAATTAAACTCTAATTTTTCAAAAAAATTTCTCAATTCCATTAAATTGGGTTTTTTTAGAAGCGTTTCCTCTTCAATTATATCGATTTTAGCATCAAGTTCTAATGTAGCAAGCATTTTGGTTCTTAACGCAATCTCTTTTTCTTCTTTAATAGTTTGTGATAATTTTCCCTTAATTTTATCAACATTTGCGATAATGTTTTCTAAAGTTTGATATTCATTTAAAAGTTTGATAGCTGTTTTATCCCCAACTCCACTAATACCTGGTAAATTATCAGATTTATCACCAATTAATCCTTTATAATCAGTTAATTGCTTTGCCTCAAATCCCATTAAATCTTTAAAATTAGTTTCATTGTATTCCTCTAAATCTGTTATTCCCTTTTTATTTAAAAAAACTTTTACATTGTTACCAACTAACTGTAATAAATCCTTATCACCGGATATAATAACAATCTCATCAAAGGTTTTTGCAAAACGTTTAGCAATTGTTCCAATTAAATCATCGGCCTCATAATCATCAGTTTCAAGTCTTTTGATTTTTAAAATATCAAGGTATTCTTTAATAAATGGTATTTGCATCGAGAATTCTTCTGGCATAGGTTTTCTACCACCTTTATACTCTTTATACGCTTGATGACGAAAAGTTTGCTTTCCCTTGTCAAAAGCAACAAAAATATTTGTTACATCTTCAATTGTTAAAATCTTATTCATCATATTCACAAAGCCATATATCGCATTTGTATAAAGATTATCGCTTGTTTTCATTACATTACCAGTATATGCCGTTGCATAGTAAGCTCTAAACATAATACTATTCCCATCTACTAAAATTAGTTTTTTCATGCCAAACACCTCAATAAATTTTTAATAATTTTTTCTATATTTATTTTACCACAAATTGATAAAAAAATATCGAATATTAGAATTTTTTTTCACGCATAATAATTTTGGTGATAAAATGTTAAAAAAAATCCTATTCATTTTACTCTTTTCTCTTAATTTTTTTATACAAACAAGTACAACTATAATTTTGCCAACAATTGATGTTAATAATAGTAATGATGAATTTTTTGAAATGATTTCTCAATATGAAAGTTTTAATGAAAAATTATTTGATTTATATTATCAAGAATATCAAGTTAATAATAATATTATTTTATCACTAAATAAAGTTAATTATCCTGACTTTTTTAATGATAATCAAAGATATAATAGTTTTCATTTTAGTGGCGGACTTTTTGTAAATAAAAACTATTATTTACAAAATGATTACATTCCCAATACTTTAATTCCTGTAACAATTACAAAAATTAATCGAAAACAAGAAACGATGCTTATTGATAAAACTACTTTAAAATATGCTAAAGCAATGTTTGACGAAGCATCATCAAAAGGATTAAACTTAGTTGTTTTTTCGGCTTATCGAAGTTTTATTAAACAAGATGAAATTTATAATAAAGCATCCAATAAAAATTATGTTGCCAAAGCTGGATTTTCCGAACATCAAACAGGCAAAGCCATTGATATTGCAACACTTGATACAGGGCTTAGCATTCACTTTGAAAACACAAAAGAATATGAATATTTAACAAAAAATGCTTATAGATTTGGTTTTATCAAAAGATATCCCAAAGATAAAGAAAATATTACAAAATATCCTTATGAATCGTGGCATTACCGATTTGTTGGCCAAGATTTAGCGAAATTTATTTATGAAAATAATCTAACTTTAGAAGAATATATCTATATGTATGTAGAATTAAAATAGCACCTATTCTAAACTTTTCTCATATTATACAATGAGGAAGGAGTTTTGCTAAATGTGCTATTCATATTTACCATATCAAAACCAAACGCGCCTTTGGCTGCCACTTTTAGCCGGTGCTGCTATCATAACTGCCCCTTTTTGGTTAGGTGGCAGAAATAATTGTTGTAATAATCAACCATATCCTTATCCACAGCCTTATCCACAGCCGTACCCACAACCATATCCACAGCCTTATCCATATCCATACCCTTATCCATATCCAGTAACAACGCTTACATAATGCATTTTTTTGACAAATTATTTTTTTCTTGATATAATTAAAATACAAAAAAGTTAATAGAGGTAGCGGTGCAGAAGAGTAACCATTCGAGTAGGCATGCAATGAAGATGGCCAAAGGCAATCACCGCCGAACGTTTAATTTAGGCATAAATTATTCGTGGGGTTATAGGAAAAACTTATAACACTCCTACATTTAGTAGAGGCGCTAATTGATTTTACATAGTTATTTTAATTAGTAAAAAGCGTCTAGACGCTTTTTTGTTTTTTATAAACTATTGATTTAAGGAGAAAATTTATGAAAAAATTATTTATTTTGATTACTTTATTATTTGCTTTTTTATCTATTACAGGATGTAAAAAAATTAAATTTGATGAATCTAAAAAAATTTTAGTAGTTGGCTTAGAATGCAATTATGCACCTTTTAACTGGACGGAAACTTCAAAAACTTCAACTAATTGGCCAATTGAAAATGTTAGTGGAGCATATGCGGAAGGATATGATGTTCAAATCGCTAAACTTTTATGCCAAGAACTTGGATATGAACTCGTTATTAAAAAGATTGAATGGGATGGTTTAGTACCTGCTTTAGATGCCGGAACAATTGATGTAATAATAGCTGGGATGAGTCCTACTGATGAAAGAAAATTATCAATTGATTTTACAAATGCTTATTATAATACTAAACATGTAATTTTAACTACAACTAATTCTGTATTTGCAAATGCTACAACTTTTGCTCAACTAAATGGTGCTAGGGTAATTGGCCAAAAAAACACTACTTATGATACTCTTGCTAAACAAATTGCTGATAAAGATACCAATAAAGATTGCACTTATCTTACTCCTTTAGCGAGTGTTCCTCTTATTATTAATGCCATAACCTCTAATGCTGCTGATTTAACCGTTTTAGAAGAACCAGTTGCTAAAGGAATTGTAGCTTTAAATCCTAACCTTACTTATTTTACATTGAACGAGAAATTTGATTTAGATCCTGCTGATACAATGGTATCAATTGGAGTTAGAAAAATTGATGATAAATTAGAAGAAAAATTAAACAATGCTCTTGCTACCATCACAGAAGAAACTAGAACTAATTTAATGCAAGCTGCTGTAAATAGCGGAAATAGTGAGAATTAATTATGTCTAAATTTATCATTATTTTAGATGAATATGGACTTTTAATTTTAAAGGGAGTTGGTGTTACTCTCCTCCTATCTATTATGGGAACTATTTTAGGTCTTATCTTAGCCTTAATTTTAGGAAGTATTGTTAGTCTAGAAGATTCACCTTTTGACAATAAATGGCAAAAAAATTCAAAAAAATTTTTAAAATGGCTTATTCATATTTATGTAACAATTTTTAGAGGGACTCCTATGATTGTTCAAGCAATTATTTTCTACTATTCATTTTTAAAAATGGGAATTAATTGGTCACCAATTATAGCTGGACTTTTTACTGTAACAATTAATACCACAGCATATTTAACAGAAGTTATTAGAGGAGGTATTAATTCTGTTAATAAAGACCAAACAGAAGCTGGTTTATCCATTGGACTATCACGATTTAAAACCTTCATTTATATTGTTTTGCCACAAGCTCTTAAAAATGCAATGGCATCAATTGGTAATGAATTGGTTGTAAATATCAAGGATACATCAGTATTAAGTGTTATTATGATAGTGGATTTATACAATGCTTGTATGATGGCAGCTGGTAAGTATTATTTTTTCATTGAGTCCATGTTAATTGCTGCAGCAATCTATTTATTTTTGACAATGTTTTTTACCATCATTCTTCGTTTTATTGAAAAAAAGATTGGGGCTCCTTTAAAACAATTATCAAGTTCTAATTAGGAGGAATACAAATGGAACCAATTATCAAATTAGAAAATATTCATCAAGAATTTAATGGTGAAACGATTCTTGATGATATAAATTTAAATATTTACGCAGGTGAAATTGTAACAATTATTGGCCCTAGTGGTGCTGGTAAATCAACGCTCCTCCGTTTTATTAATTTGCTTAATCGCCCTACTAGCGGTAAAGTATATTATTTAGGTGAAGATATGATTCAAAATAGAAAAAAGCATCATTTTTATCGTTCTAAAATTAGTATGGTATTTCAATCATTTAATCTTTTTAATAATTATAGTGTTTTAAATAACTGCACTTTGGGATTAAAAAAAGTCTTACATGTGAAAAAAAATGAAGCAAATCTAATTGCTCAAAAATATTTAAAAATGGTAGGCTTAGAAAATAAAATAAATGCTAATATTTCAACCCTTAGTGGTGGACAAAAACAACGAGTAGCAATTGCAAGAAGTCTTTCAATGAATCCTGATGTCATTTTATTTGATGAACCAACAAGTGCTCTAGATCCAGAAATGGTCTCAGAAGTTTTAGATACGATTAAGATGTTAAAAAATAGTGGTAAAACATTGATTATAGTAACTCATGAAATGTCGTTTGCTAAAGAGGTTTCCTCTCGTGTTATTTTTATGGCAAATGGAAAAATTATTGAACAAGGCACACCATATGATATTTTTGATAATCCTCAAAATACTCGTACCAAGGAATTTTTAAAAAGATTTACTAAATAAAACATACTCTAGCAAGTATTTTTGCTAGAGTATGTTTTATTTTATTTTATATTGAGCATTTATTTTTAAATAGTTATATTTTATGCCCTTTTCTTTTTCCATATTTAATAAACTATGATAGTATCCTATCATTTGTCTACCATCTACTATTTGATACCAATAAATTGGTAAGTTATGATATTTCAATATATGTCTTTTCCCATAATAATCTTTAAAATAATCATCTATTAAATGACCTAGTAATGTTTCTAATTGTTTAAGACCATCAATTCCCATTTTATGAATGATTAAAAATTTAATTTCTTTAGTCACTACTTTTATTTCATTAAATACTTGAACATTTAATGATGTAACATAATTATCTATTTGATACCTATTAAATACAACTCCCATTAAATATGATAATAAATCTTCAATAATACGACAAAAAGTAACTTTATTTTGTTGATTATGATTTACACAATTACTCTTCATTTTAAAAATATCATTATAAATATTATTTAATTGGTTTTCTTCTTCCTCTATTTGTTTATATAAATCTTCCATTTGATGTTTATAATTTTTAATATTTTCATCAAAACTAATAGCACAATTATAATTACTGTAAAAAGCATTTGCTTGATAATGCCAAGATAATTCATCTTGCGAATCAATAAATTTAGCCTTATTTATTAAACTTGCAACTAATCTATTGATTTCATACATTTTATCTTCTTGAATGATAATGGGCAAATTGGCAATATTGCCTACTTGAAAATTAACTGTTGGAGCTAGTGCTGATAAATAAAAAAAGGCCACATTACTAGAAAGATAACCTAAAATATATTTTTCTAAAACATCATCAACAAAAAGTGATGAACCAGAAACATCAAAAACATATCCCTCTTCTTTGTATCTAACATTAAAACTATTGAAACCAAATAATGACCAAGTAATACCCTTTTTAAAATAATACTCCTTAGAAGGTAAATGATTGCCTTGTTGTTGTAACTGTTTATACGCTTTCTCATCAAATTTAATAACTAACTTACTTGTTGCATACCATTTCGTCTTATCACCACCTTTATTATATGGGGCATATTGTTTTTTACTATTTAAAAAACTTGCAACTGAATTGCAATGAAATCCAATACTATCGGGTTCAACTTCATACCACCATCTTATAAAATTTTTATTATCTCCTGTAGCTAACCCCTGTCTTATATTGGTAATTGATCCTAATTTAGGTTTATTAATTAAAATATTATATTCATTATCATCTAACCAATAGATAAAAGGATAATTATTCAATTTTAAAAATTTTTTAGAAGATATTTTATAATAATTTTTAGAATTTTTAAAACCTTTTTCTTTTTCAAAGATAGTTTCATAATCAGTTAATTTAATAAAAAGACTCTCCTCATTAGCCTTTTCTTTCTTAATAATAAAAGCACATGCCAAAGCATTATAAGCATTTAAATTTTCAAAAGTATTTTTTCCTAGATGAATCAAAGATTTAATTTGAAAATTATTTAAAATATATTTTCTTAAACTACTAAATGATTTAATAAACATCCATGTATGTAAAGTTAGCATTGCAAGATAACCAGATGGAACTAAAAAATCCAGGCATCTTTCAATAAAAGCAGTATATAATTCTGATTTGGCATATTTGTAATGATTATTTAAATAATTAAGAATAATATTCGGTAAAACTTTACGCCCCATATAAGGAGGATTAGTAATAACAATATCATATTTCATATTTAATAAAATTGCTAGTTCTATAATCTCTTTTTCTTCTTTACAAGTCACTGATTGAAGTAAAGTAAAATAATCATAATTAGGAACTCTAAGTAAACTACCTATAAGACTAGCATCCTTCATTGTTTCAATTAGCACATTTACTTCATGTAATCTACTCCTTTTTATGTTAGGTGTTTGAATACAAACAAAATTAGGTACTACTAAATTGTCATCATCTAAATAACTTGGGCATAGTTCAATTGCTTTAATTATAAAAATAAATTTTGCGAGATTAACGACACTTTGATCAATATCAAATCCATATAATTGTCTAGAATAAATCTGCTTAATAATTTCTTTTAAATCTTGATTATTACATTCTTGATACTTTTTTATTAAATTCTCAAAAATTTCTAACAATAAATTCCCTGTTCCCAAACATGGATCCAAAATTTTACAAGTTTTAAAATTAATGTCTTTATCTATTTTTTCAATTAAACTATATTTAGCATCATTAACTTTAATAATATTTTGAACCATATATTTAGCAATCCATTTTGGAGTAAAAATTTGGGTAACCATTGTAATATTTGTTTTATTAATTTCCACATTACTATTTCGATTAGTATATGTAAAATGGGTAAATCTTTCATAATCTTTAAAATCTTCCTGATAGTTAATTATTTCCTCGATTGGTGTTGAAAAATTAATATTGTCTTTTAATAATTTTATAATATCTTGATTATAAAAATTATACGGATAATTAGTTTCTAATTCTTCAATATTATTATCAAAAATATTTTTAAAATACTGATTTTGTCTAATACAAAGGTTGATAATATTTTCTTTATCATACGATTTAAGATTAAAAATTCTTCTAGCAACTAAAAATTCAATTGTAATGATTCTTTCAAACCATTTTTGAATTAAATAATTATTATCTAAATCTTGATATAATTGGTCAATAAGACGCGCAATAAAAGTATTTGTATTTGTAACGCTCATTTAATCACCTACTTATTTATATTGTATCATAACTTTTTTTTAAAGCCAAGAGATATAAAATAATTATTTAATTAAAACAAAAAACTGCATAGCATTGACTATGCAGCAATATTTGGTCCAATTATAATTGTTAGAGTTGTCCCAACGTATTCAATCCTAATTTTCATACCATCTTCTCTTCTAGCATTATAAAAATAGTATAAATAATTATTATTGTTATCTAATTCTTTTTGTTCACTACTATCAATTATAAATCCATATGTTTTCATATTATTTAAAATAATATGAAAGGCAGAATTAGTAATATTTTTATAAACAATACTTAATTCATTATTATCCTCATATGCTAGATAAAATTCACCATATTTTATTTCTTCAATTCCATTTAAATATTCATGTTCGGCTGGCCAGCGATCATAACTTTGTGGTTTTTTTACGACTTCATAATCTAAATATTCTTGTATATCACCAAAAAATGCTAAACTAGTTACCTCAAAATAATTATTATTACCAGATAAATCAATTTTTTTTCTTAGACAAATTCCTGTTTCCATCTCAACATAATACTCTTCTGTATATAAAATGCCATCTGTTGTTATATCTCTTTCATACATATTAACTGTATGATTTAAAAATTTTTGATTTTCTTTAACATAAAAAGTAATATCAACATTATCAATATGATCAACAAGTAAAGTAATAAAATTATTTTCTATTTCGCTAACACTATCACTAACAGTTGCAATACTTCTTGTTTGATTCTTTACATCTACATCATACCATGTATTATTGCTATTATTATATAATAAAGCCTGTGATGTATTATTCTCATTTAATAAACAAAAAAAGCCATCAGGTGATTTTATTAAATGAACATCATTATCTTTAAATTTGATTTTCAAATCATACGAATTATTAAAATATTCCAAAACAGTTTTCTTACTCTTAAAAAGATTAGGATTAGCCATTTGCAAATTTTCATAGGCAAAATATGAATCTAAAAAATTATCTCCTATTTCAAGTTTATCAATTTTACAAACAATTTTTTGTTCTCCTGTATCAATATTGAAATACAAACATGCACCTGTTTGATTATCTATATAATAATTCTCACTAGTTCCATTTTTTTCTCGATAATATTCAGTAACTTCACGATTTAAGTATGTATTAGCTCTTTTTTCCAATGATGAGATTTTTGAATTTGAAATATGATATGTTAAAATATAATATATATTGTCCAAATATGATGAAAAATCATAATTACCTACTACTAGAGTCTTTTTTTGATTTACATTATCAACCCGATATGAAAGATTATTAACTTTATCATAAAATACATAAATATTTTTATCATTATCAGCCAAGTAATATCCTTTTGATGTCTTCATCAGTTCAAAACTAATTCCATTAAAATTTGCCACAATATCAAAAGTACGAATATTTTGTTTTATCTCTTCTACTGTTTTAAAATTGCTTTTATTTTTTTTACAACCACTAAAGCTTAAAGAAAGAAATAATACTATAAAAAACAAAAATATTTTTTTCATATCTTTTTCCCCTTTCTTTTCTTTTATTATAACACATTTAATCAACCTTTAGCAAATTTATTTTTATTTTTTATTATTTGATATATTTTTGCCAAAGTGATGAAATTTCATACATTGGTTCCGGCTCAATTGTAGTATTAGATTTATGTTTTGTTCCTCTAACAACTAGTTCGATGGAAATAATTTCGCCAATCTTAGAAAGAAAATCTTCAATTTTTGAATAATCAAAAGCTGCGCAAGAAAAAATATCAAAATATGCATGCTGTGTCTTATAGTCATAATGAATTGAAATATGACTTTGTGCAATTATAATAATACCAGATAGATAATCAGGATTTTCTACTCTATCTTTAATTATATATGGTCTTGTAATCGGATCCATATCGATTTTATAAACAAATTTATCTAAAAAATCATAGCATTCATCCATTGAAAAATTTCTATCAATTTTTAATTCTGCAAGACAGTGAGGACCAAAATTATTATTTGGATCAAAAGGTAATTCAATATTCACAAATTTTCTTCTATCGCTTGTTGAAATAGTTGATATCTTACGATTAAACGGAAGTAATGCTTCCAATAAATCAATTAATAAATCGGAATCAAAATTCTTGGTTGAAAAAACATCAACAAAATAACACTCTCTTAAAGGAAAAGTATGAATCGTAATATGACCACCTTTTAATAATAAAAAACCACTAACCCCAATATCTTCTTTAACTTTTCCATAATAATAAGGAATTAAATACGGATTGGCAATAGGTTCTAACCCTAAACGATAAGAAAGTTTATTTAAAGTATCATTAATATATACTAAATTTTCTAAATTATGATTTTTACTCCCATAGCAATCAATCATTGTATGTTTCATTATTTATTACCTCTTACAAATTTTTGATAAAATATTTCATATAATAATTTCAATCCCAACCATGATGTAATATCATTTATATCAAGAAGGGGAGAAATTTCAACTAAGTCCATCGCCATTACATTTAGGTTGGTGAATATTTCTTCAAAAAATTCACGCATTTGTAAAGGTGTTAAACCAAAAGTTTCAGGAGTACCTGTTCCTGGTGCATAAGAAGGATCAATGGCATCAATATCAAAAGACAAATAATAAATAGCCTTTTCATCATGTTTTTCTTTAATCCTTTTAACAACTTCTTTAGCCCCTAATTCTCTAAACAAATCGGCCGTTATTACTTGAAGTTTAGGATTTTTTTTCTTAAATTCAACTTCCCCTTTTTCATAACTTCTAATTCCTACCATATGAATATCGGTTTCTTGATAACCATTTTCAATAGATCTACGATTAGGACAAGCATGGCTTGTTTTACTACCCATATATTCATCTAAAATATCCATATGTGCATCAATATGAATAATTACTGGAGTTAAACCCATACGGTGATATTTTTCATAAAAGGCTTTTTCTAACGGAATACTAATGGAATGATCACCACCAAAAAATAACATAAATTTATCATAATTTAAAATCTCTTTTGCCTTTTCTTCTAATTCTTGATAGAACTTTTCTTTGGAACTACTCGGTGATACTTCACAATAATCATAAATTTTCACTTTTTCTAAATTATGAAAATTTGCGTCAAATGGTGGTAAGTATCTCGATAATTCTTTAAGTTTTTTAGGGGCATATCTAGTACCACTACCACAAGAACAACTTAAATCATAATTAGCACTTCCTAGGATAATGTTCGCTTCTTCAATATGATTCGTTTTTAATTCACGAAAATCGTTATAATCCATTTTTGTACCTCAATATTTTATGTCTTTTTTTAAACAGGATAATTATATCACAACTACTAAGTTTAGTCTAGTTATTATCACTAATTTTTTATCTAAAAAACTAAACTGTGGATAATTGTTAAAACAACTATCCACGCTTTTTAGTAGTTCCTTTTTTTCTCAATCTTTGATAAGGATTCATATAGTAATTAGGGTTATATCCATAGTAAGGATATGGCATTCCATAATATGGATTATAACTTGGATATTTTTTATTTTTATTCATAGTATTATTAATATTTTGTATAACCTCAGGTTTTTCATTTTGTTCTAAAACATTTACAACTATTTCATCACTAGGATGAGGTTCTGAAACTGGTTTAATATAATCAGTTGCCTCTAATTTGGGATAATATTCTTCAATAAATGGTTCGGTATTATCAAGTTCAGTTTGAACAATTTCTGGAATTTCTGGCAACCTTAATTTTGTACCTGGTATTAAATTATTCCAATCTTTAATATGATGATTAATTTTAATAATTTCTTCCGTTGAAAGATTATAAATACTTGCGATTCTCTCAATTTTTTCATTTACTCTTACAATATGAGTATTCATTTATTCACTCCCTAAAAAAATCGTTGGACACCAACGATTTTTAATTTTCATTAATGAAATCTTCATTAATTTCATTTTCAAAATTATCGATGGTATCAAATGTATCATTACAATTATATACGTTTACCATCATCTTGGTTTCACCGATAATTTCAGCAAGTGCATCAAACACGACTTCGACCTCAATATTACCATCGTTTATGCAAGCATTAGTACATGTAGGTTGTTGCAATATTCTAACTATAACATCTTTATGATCGGTGGTTGCATCACAAACGATATCCCTCACCTTGATGACGCCTTGATAGGTAGTTTTAGCACGGGCAATTTCTGTTTGAGTATTATTATTATATGCATACCAAATATTTATTTCAAAATTTCCAAATAATTCCACTTGTTTTTCATTCTGAGTAGCCTCAAATTCATGATTAATTACCCAACAACCTAAAACACTATATGGTGGATTATCTGGAGTTATAGTTTCACAAATTCTAAATGTCTTACGACCCTTTGCAAGTACGGCTCTAGTAACAATCTCGCGAACTTCACTCATCTATATCCCTCCTCAATAAAAGTATATGAAAAGTTTGATAAACTTGTGACAGAAAGATTTAATTTAAATGATACAATATATTGTATTCTAAAAATTTCCATTTAGCACAATATTTTGCTAAAATATTAAAGTTTTTTAATTAAAATCTAGCAACTAATTTACATTATTCAATTAAATAAAAGTTCGATGGTATTCAAGTAGAACAATTCCATCATGAACAAGATAGTACTCTTCATTCAATAATAGCTCTTTAGCATCATATTCTTCAACTAACAATTCTAAAATTTCTTCATTTTTTAATGTTTGAAGGGTTGCTAAGTATTGATATTTTTTTAGGTAATAAGTTTGAAATAACTCTAATTTTTCTAATTTTATTAATTTAGCCTTATCTTTTTGTTCTGGAAGATAACGTTTATTATCACTAATCGTTCTTAAAGTTTTTTTAGCGACTAAAACGATGATAAAAATAATCATCAAAAAAGCAATTATAAAAATTGATAAAACTATCAAAATGAGTTTATCCATTTTACCACCTCGCCTCATTATAACAAATAACGGAGTAACTTGTCAATTACTCCGTTATCAAACTACATATTCATCGCTTTATAAATCGCATTAATTATAGTATCAGAAGTATCTTCTGAGTAACACCAACACATAATACCAACACCTTCCATACTTTGAGCATATTGATATTTTGCAATAATTGCTTCTTCACTATCATAAGTCACAAAAATACCATCAACACTACTGTATAAATAAGAACCAACTAACTTATCATTATCGTATTCTGTATATTTTTGATATCTACCAGTTGCAATTAAAGCTTCAATTGCATTACCATATAGAGTTCCTGAAGCAAATGAACCAGATATACCAGAAATTTGAGTTAAATTTCCTGCCACACCTAAATAAGGATAAGTTGTTGATACGGATTGACCAGTTACCTTATATGCTTTACCATATCCTGCACTACCAATAATAATTTTATTTCTTGATAAACCTAAAGAGGTAAGTCTTGTCACACCATAATCACAACCAAAACCATAACCTCTATCATAACTTGATTTGTAAAGAGGAGATAAATGAGTAGTAGTATCAGTTTTATTCATATCATAAGACATTATATTAATATAATCAACATATTTATCTAAAGTTACAAAATCAAAGCGATCGCTTGCAGTGCCCCAAGATGATGCTGGAACAGCCGCACTTAAGAAATAAGGGGTTCCTCCAACTGCTTGGCGTGAAGTCATTTCTTCTCGCAAATCTTTCATTAAATTATTCATTCCCGTTGCATTAACCTTAACACTCTCGGAAACTGATTCCCAATCAATATCAACACCATCTAAATTGTATTCTTCAACTAAATCCATTAAATTATTAACAAATTTTTGACGTAAAGTTGTATCAGCAGAAATAGTCATAAATGCTTTACAAGTATCAGTAGACACACCATTGACGCAAGCAACAATTCTTACATTATGATTTTTTAATTCTTTGACTTCTTCTAAATAACTCGTATCAGTTAAATAGCAACTTCCATCCGCATTTGGTACAACAAAGGCATAATAAACGATATCTAACGCTTCTTTGGTAGTTTCAGAAAAGATAGTTCCATCTAGTTTATATCGTTCATTATATTGTTTATAAGCATACATTGCACCAACAGAAAAATAGGTTGCAACTGGTGTTGAAGGTAAATCTTCAAATAAAACTGGATCAACTGTTATTTGTTTTGATTTTTCTTCTTCGTTACCATTTTTATAAGTTATTTTTACAGAAACCGTTATCGTTTGTTCTTTGTGTGTTTGATATACTTTAGAAATAGTTCCCATTCCATTTTCAATAATATATAGATTAGGATTTGAAGTACTCCATGTAAAGGTTGCTTCCTCATTTTCTAAAACTAAGGAGTCTTTAGTATATGAATTAGCATGATCACTAACACAATTTAGAATCTCACTAGTTGACAAATTACTATTATCAATTATCCATCCAGCATACAAAGTTATAGTATCAGAGACAGTTGAAATCATTTCTCCTGTGCAATTTGCATTTGTAAAAAATCCAACAAAAAGATAGCCATCTTTCTTTGGAATACCTAGGGTTGTCATTCCCTTATAGATTCCTTTATAAAGTTGATTAGAAACTAGAGTTGTTCCTTCTAAAGTTCCCCCATCAAGATAGAAAAATACCTCATACTCTTTATTTTTAATAAGATCTTGTAACTTTGCTTCAACTGCTTCTAAAACATCTAAATTAGTAACATAACTCTTAACCGTTGCACTTAAAGCATTATATTTATTTCTAGCATTAACAACAGCATCTTGATCATCTAAAGTTAATTCATTCACTCCTGGCAAAGCATTAATTAAATTAATAACAACCGTTGCTTTTTCTTTATATAATTCAATCTGTTCTAATTCCACTATTTTTTGTTCTAATGCTTTTAATTTTTCTAAATTAGTAACATACACTTTAGCGTCATCTGACAAGCGATTATACCAAGTCCTAGCATTACTAATTCTTGCTTTAGCTTCTAAAGTTACTTCTTCTAAAGAAGGAAGAGATGCAATTAACTCATCTACATATTTAGCATCAGTTTTTAAACTTTCAATATATTTTAATAACTCCATTTGTGCTTCTGCTTTTTCTAAAACTTCTAAATTAGTAACATATGCTTTAGCATCATCTGATAAAGTACCATATTTATATCTAATATTTTGAAGCATCGTTTTATCATCAATTGTTAAATTTTCAATACTTGGTATATTATTAATCATTTCAACAATTTCAGCTGCTAACGCCTTATCTTGTTCATTTTTTTCTATAATCACCATTTGTGCTTCTGCTGCTTCTAATAGATTAAGATTAGTAACTTCTTTTTTCTGTTCTAAATTTAAAGACTCATATTCATCTCTTGCTTGTTCTACCAATGCTTTATCACTAATTGTTAAATCGTTAGGAGATGGTAAACTATTAATCAAATCAATAACTTTTTTAATAGCTTTCTCTGTATTTTCTAATTCAATAATTCTTGCTTCTAAATCAAGTAATTTATCATAATTAGTAACAAATGTTTTAGCCCCTTCTTCTAATTCTTCATATTTTTCTCTAGCATCAATTACTAACTCCTTGTCTTCAATCCTTATATCTTCTAATGATGGCAAGATATTAATCTTTCTAATTACCGAATTAGCTGCTATTTGATATTCTTGTTCCTTTTTTAAATAATCGATTTTAAAAATGGCATCTTGAAGTTTTTGATAATTAGTAACTTTTTCTTTGTACTGATTTGGTAAAGCTTCATATGAATAACTAATCTCTCGAACTTTAATATCATCATCTAACGTAACTACATCTGGTAATGTATCAATAGCTTGAATAATATTGTCAACTTTTTTTAAATATTGTTTTTCTTCTTGTTTTCCTTTACATGATGTTATCCCTAAAATCATCAATAACAAGGAAAATAATAATATTATTTTTTTCATTTTATTCACCTATTCCCTTCTACTTCCATTATATAAAAATTTTATCATTTTTTCTCGAATTTTGCAACTGACAATTTTTACAAATCAAAAAATCTCGCTTTTTAAAGCGAGATTTAATTTATTTTTATTCTTCTTCATCAATCATTTCTTGAACTTCCACTTTAATTTTTCCAACTCTCATACCCTCTACCTCAGTAATAATTACTGTAAAATTAGCAAATTCAAAGGTATCACCAACTTCTGGAAATTTTTCTAAAATATCTGTACACCAACCACCAACAGTAGTATATTCAGATTCAAAGTCACGATCATCATAGTCAACTAATTCAAAGAAATCATAAATATTCATATCACCATCAACTTCATATATATTTTCACTAAGTTCTTTATAATCAAGAACTACTTCATCGGTCTCATCAAAAATATCACCAACTAACTCTTCAACAATATCTTCAATTGTTAAAATTCCCATAAAGCCACCAAATTCATCAGCAACAATTGCTAGATGTTGGTTTGTAGCTTTAAACTTTGTTAAAATATTTGATATATGTTTAGTTTTATGAACATACATAGGTTCGGTTAACATTGATCTTAAATCAATTTGCTCACCATTTAATATTTTTTTCATCAAATTTGTCGTATTTAAAATTCCAATAACATGATCAATGGTATCTTCATAAACAGGAACCCTAGAATAACGAAAAATCTGTTCATTTTTAAGAATATCATCTTGATTATCATCAATATCAATAGCAAACACATCAACTCGTGGAATCATTATCTCATGAGCTGTTACATCTCTAAAATCTATAGCTGAAATGATTAATTCTGCATCTTCTTCATCAATAACACCTTCTTCTTCTAATTCTTCGGTTATGACGTTCAATTCTTCATCAATCTCGGAAACTTCAATATTTTTAGGTGTCCAAATCTTTGAAATCAATTTAACAAATTTTGTCACAAGAAAGGTTATAGGGAAAAAGATAACTCTACATATTTTAAATGGTTTAACATAAATCAAAGTAAGTTTTAAACTGAACTTATTTGCAAAAGTCTTAGGTAGGATTTCACCAAAAATAAGTACTATGATTGTGGCAACAATAGTTGCTAATAAACTTCCCATCTCTTCACCAAGATAAGCAACTGCTACCATTGTGGCAAGAGAAGAAACCGCAATATTGACTAAATTATTACCAACAAGAATAGTTGATAAAACTTCTGAATAATTATTCACAATCTCCATTGCTTTTGTTGCTTCTTTATTACCATCACTTACTTTTTTCTTAAGTTTTATTTTATTAACACTTGAATAAGCAATTTCACAGGAAGAGAAAAACGCTGACAATACTATTAATACTACTATTAAAATAATTATTGCAATAACAACTGGAGTTTTCATTATTTATTACCTCCTTTTATTGCCAATTCTTTTTTAGTTTCACCAACAAGTTCTTCTAAAACATCTTCCATTGTAACAAGACCTACAAGTTCATTAGCATCATTATATACTATAGCCATATGATTTTTCTTATTTTTAAATATTTCAATCATTTCATTTAATGATGTAGTATCTAAAACTTTTATCACATCACTAATTGATTGTTTTAAAGCAAATTTTTTCGAATTAATTGCTAGTTTTAGAAACTTACGAATATTTAAAATTCCTATAATATTATCATAATTTTTGGCATAAACAGGAAGTCTTGAAAATTTAATATTATCAATACTTTTTAAAATTTCATTTTTTGATAATTTATTATAATCAAGTGCGACAATTTTTTCTTTTGGGGTTAAAATACTTTTAACGGTAATATCATTAAAATCAACAGCAGCTTGAATAATATCACTTTCTTCACCATCAATTAAACCTTCTTCTTCTCCGTAAACAATGATATCCTTAAATTCGTCTTCAGTTAAAGTATTACCGTTTTCTTTAATTCTAAAAATTTTTTTAAATATCCATAAAATGAAATTAAAAATTTGCATAATTGGATAGGTTATGACATAAATAAGTGCAAAAGGATAACTTAAAATTTGAGCTAATTTATCGGCATTTGCTTTAGCAATATTTTTGGGAATAGTTTCACCAAACATAAACACTACAATCGTCATAATGATTGTAGAAACTATTGTACCAACACCTTCATCAGATATCAAACTTAAAGCTATTAAGGTAGCAAGAGAAGATGATACAATATTAACAATATTATTTCCAATTAAAAGAGAAATAAGTGATTGATCATATCTATTTAATATTTTTAAAGTTAACTTTGCACTTTTTTTACCCTCTTCGGCTTTTACTTTCATTCTAACTCTGTTACAACAAGTGAGTGCTGTTTCAAAAGCCGAAAAGAAAGCACTACCAAGTAACAATAAAACAATTGCCCATATTAAAGACAAATGATTAGTCGTATTAGCTAAATAACTACTATACGACAAGGGGACCAGTGGATCCATATTTTTTCTTCAACTCCTTTTTTAATATATGCATCAATTATATCAAGAAATACAAAAATAGTCAAATATATTGTAAAAATAACACTCCATAATATTGAAATCAAATATTTATTCTTTTATTAATGCTTTAAAATAAAAAACTATGCATATATTTTTAAAAAAATGCATAATTTTAGTATAATTATTAAAAATACTTAAGAGGTTTTTATGTCAATATTACTAACTATTTTTATCACAACATTTATATCTGGCGTAGTTGGTACTGGTCTTGGCGGTTTAATTGGTGCTCTTTTCAAAAAAAATTCTGAAAAAACTGTTTCTCTTTTATTGAGTTTTGCGGGAGGAGTAATGACTAGCATTGTTTGTTTTGACCTCCTCCAGAATGCTATTTATCCAACTATCGATATGGAAGTAAATATTTTTATTGTTATTGCTGGATTATTACTTGGTTATTTTATCGTATATTTTTTAAATTATTATATTGATAAAAAAACTGAAAAAGAGGTAAATAAACCTTCTAATCATCCTAAAACTGCTGATGATTTGAATGAATTAATCCACGCCGACCACTACCAAGTACATAAGACGAATCATGATTCGAAAAGTGCTTTGTTTACAGCAGGAATAATTATGGTTTGTGCTATTGCCCTTCACAATATTCCAGAAGGAATGACAATCGGTGCTTCTGCTTCAATTTCTAATAATGCTTTAACTGGTAGTGCTCTTGTAATGGCCGTACTAATTGGTCTACATAATATTCCAGAGGGAATGGCAATTAGTGTCCCTTTAATTAGTGGAGGAATGAGTAAAATAAAAGCTGTTTTTTTAACCGCCCTTTCTGGATTTCCTACAGTTTTAGGTGCTTTTATCGGTTATGCCATTGGTGATGTTGGTCCAATTGGCTTATCACTTTCTTTAAGTTTTGCTAGTGGTGCTATGCTTTATGTCGTCTATGGAGAAATTATTCCCCAAGCTTTATTGATGCATCGTTCTAAAGCTCCTACTTTTGCAATTATTATGGGTTTAATTGTCGGTCTTTTAATTATTTATATTTAAAACTGTTTAATTAAAATTATACAATCTTAATTAAACAGTTTTTATTTTAGAATTAAAAAATAAAAAAGTATAAACAGTGACGTTTATACCTTTTTCAAAAATAAAATAGCAACTTTTATTTTTGCTAATTGTTACAAGAGCAGCTATCTTCTTGTAACGTTTTTTTGCATTTTTGGAGCATTTGGTCCATTGTTTCACTTACATTTTTCACAAGTTTGTCAATTTTTTGTTTGTTAGAAGCAAATAACCATACTCCTAAAACCGTCATTGCTCCAGCCGCGTACGGAACGATTGATGATTTCATATTTGTCACCTCTTTGACTAAAGTAGCATAAGTAGATTTTATCTGTCTAGTTAATAGTTCTAAACAAAGGGAATATTATATGTTCTCCTAATAACGAATCAAGATACTTTCTTTATGCAATATTATTATGAGATAGTTTTTACCAAAAATACAAAAAAATTTTTTCCAATATTATGAATTAAAATTATCAAAATCACTTTCTTTTAATTCACTAAAAATGCTACCTAATTCATCTTCATCTTCTTCAATAATCCTTTTTATTGATTGATTTTTATTCATTTCATCAAAATCAGAATTTATATATTCAATCAATTTATTCTTTAAAATAGTTTTACGATTATTTTCAATTTTTCTAATTCCTTGTTGCATTATTTGGACATCACCAATTAAGATTAAAATCTTTTTTGCTCTTGTTATAGCTGTATAAATTAACTTACGCTTCAACATAACAAAATGTTTAGAAGAAATTGGCATAATGACAATATCAAATTCACCACCTTGAGCTTTATGAACACTTATTGCATATGCTAAACTAAGATCCTCAAGTTCTTCTATTGAATATTCAATAATGTTTTGATCAAAAGCAATTCTTAATCCAATAATTTTTAAATCTTTATAAATGAAAGAATGAATATAACCAACATCACCATTCATAATACCTTTTTCGGCTCGATTTACTAATTGAATTACTTTATCATTTTCACGAAAAACTTGTCCATAATGTTTTATTTGTTCATTTTCATCTTTTAATGGATTGACAAGGTCTTGAATCTTAGAATTAATTTCATTAATTCCACAGTCTCCTTTGTACATAGGAATAAGAATTTGTAAATCTTTCTTAATATCATATCCTCTTGAAATATATCGTGAAGTTGCATCTACTAAAATTGATGATAAATGAGAATTATCAGTAGCAATGAAAACCCGATCATTTAATTTATCCAAAATATTTTCTGGTAAAATTCCTTCATTAATGTTATGAGCAAGTTTAATAATACTAGAATTTTCTGCTTGACGATGAATTTTAGTAAGTCTAATCGTTTTAATCTCTCTTGAATCAATCAAATCTTTTAACACTTGTCCAGGACCAACACTAGGTAATTGATCAACATCACCAACAATAATAATTCTAGCATCATCTTGCATAGAAGTAATAAGTCTTGATGCTAGAGGTAAATCCATCA
Organism: uncultured Mollicutes bacterium; assembly: GCA_900539265.1. Classification (GTDB taxonomy): domain Bacteria; phylum Bacillota_I; class Bacilli_A; order ML615J-28; family CAG-313; genus CAG-313. The sequence continues at coordinate 48,384 of UQBM01000010.1, forward strand.
TTGAGGCTTCATCAACAATAATTAACTTTGCAGCAGTTTTATTATATTTTGAATAAGTAAAACTATTACCTCCCATATAACCTAAATATTTATGAATGGTCATTGATGGCAATTGCGTCGATTCTTTAAGTCGTTTAGCTGCTTTTCCAGTTGGTGCAAGTAATGCAATGTAATCGGCTACTGTCGTGTTATCCTTATTCAGTTTTAGATACATTTCAATAATAGCTTTAACAATTGTTGTTTTACCAGTACCTGGACCTCCCGTAATAATTATAATAGGTTCAGTAAAAGCACTTAAAATTGCATTTTCTTGTTCTTTACTAAATTCAAGATGTGAATGATTTTTAATTTTATAATAATTCTTATAAATATCACTTTCATCATATTTTATCATTTTTTGATGAAGATCTCTTTTTCCTTTTAAAATTTTTGATAATTCTACAGCCAATTCTAATTCCTGAATATACATTTTATAATCAAAAATATTTTTATTTATGTCTATATAAATTTTCTTATTCGAAGAAAGAATTTCTAAAACTTTATCATATACATCCACATCAATATCTTGTCCTAAATATTTAATTGTATAATCGTATAAATCAATTTTAGCAATATAACTATTCCCAACACTATATAAAGATTCTTGCAAAACATATGTTATTAATGCTTTTAATCTAACAATGCTATTTTCTTTAATACCAATTTTTAAAGCAAAAGCATCATTTTTCTTGAACCCAAATCGTTCAATTTTTTCCATCAAAATATATGGATTCTCTAACACCATCTCTTTTGCCATATCGCCAAAAATGGAAATTATTTTATGAGCCATATCCATTGAAATACCATTATCTAAAAAAAAGACCACTGTTTCTTGATTAATTTGATCACTTATAATACCTGTTTTAATAACTGTTTTTTGTTTATCTGTTAAATTAACTTTATTTAAAACATTTTCATTTTCCTTAATAAGGGTTAAACAATTTAGTCCTAGTTTCTCAACAATTGTTTTAGCAATTTTAGGACCAATTCCTGGAAACATATCACTAGATAAATAACTAATAATCCCTTGTTCAGTTTTAATAGCCTTTCTTTCAAAGCGATTAAATTTAAATTGTAATCCATAATTACGGTCTTTGACAAAGTCACCATCAAAAGTATATTCTTCCATTTCATGAGGTTCACGATCAAAATAACCTACTAATGCAATAGTATTACCAACAATTTTGCTCTTTTTCATCGCAATTGTTTTATCTTTATAATCAAGTTCTAAAATTACTACTGTATACCCATTTTCAGGATTATAATAATTTATTCTTGTTATTATACCACTAATACTTTCCAATCTGTAACCTCCTTCTATACTATAAATTATAATAAACGTGTTTAATCAACTATTAAGTAAATTAAGCACGTTTGTTTTTTAATATTTCCTTAAAACATTATCCATATAGACTTTATCAATTGTTCCGCCTCCAAGGCAGTATTCACCATCATAAAAAACGCAAGCTTGACCGGGAGTAATAGCTTTAACAGGCCTATTACATTTAACCTCTAAAGTATTTTGATCAATCCATGATACCATTATTTCTTCATCTGGTTGGCGATATCTAAATTTTGCTGTCATTTTTTGATTATTACTAAAAGTTCCGTTAATTATATTAACATCAGTTACAATAACTCGGTTAGCATATAAAAGTTCCGTATCCTTACCTTGTCCAACAATTAACTGATTTTTAATTGTATCTTTTCCACATACAAACCAAGCCTCACCAGGGCCACCGATATGAAGACCTCTTCTTTGACCAATTGTATAATACATTACCCCATCGTGATGACCAACAATCTTGCCATCGGTTGATATAATTTCACCAGGAGTAGCAGGAATATAATTCATTAAAAATTCTTTAAAATTTCTTTCTCCAATAAAACATACACCTGTAGAATCTTTTTTGTCAGCAACCACCAATTGATATTTTCTTGCAAGTTCTCTAACTGATGGCTTCAACATATCTCCTATAGGAAATAATGCTTTAGCAAGTTGTTTAGAACTAAGCTGTGATAAGAAGTATGTTTGATCTTTATTTTCATCAATTCCTCTTAATAAATAGTGTTTATCACCATCATGAATAACTCTAGCATAATGTCCCATTGCAATATAATCTGCTCCAAGTTCAATAGCTTTATCTAAAAAAGTTTTAAATTTTATCTCTTTATTACATAAAATATCTGGATTAGGTGTCCTATTTTTTTTATATTCTGATAAGAAAAAACTAAAAACAGAATCCCAATATTCTTCAATAAAATCAACGCGGTGAAGTTTAATTCCTAATTGATGAGCTACTTTTTTAGCATCTTGATAATCTCTTTCTTGAGGACATACTTCATCCATTAAATCGAGATTCCCAAGAACATCATTATTAATAGCTGAATCCCAATTGCGCATATACATAGCTTCTACGTCATATCCTTCTTCTTTTAATTTAATTAAAGCAACACTACTATCTACTCCCCCAGATAAACCAACAATAACCTTTATTTTTTTATTTTTCACTATTTTTCACCTGCTTTTAATTCAAAAATAATATCCCTAATACTCATAGCTTCCTCAAAATTAAGTTTGCTTGCAGCATCCTTCATTTGTTTTTCAAGAGTTGTAATAATATTTTTTTGTTCAATTTTGGATGCCTTTTTAAAGGTTTCAACACTAATTATTTCATTGATATTTTCATTGACATTATCCGATTCAATGGATAAACTTTCACCAATTTCCTTTTTAATTGTTGTTGGTATAATATGATGAAGGCGGTTATATTCTTCTTGAATATGTCTTCTTCGGTTAGTTTCATCAATCGCTTTTTGCATCGATTCGGTAATACTATCAGCATACATTATAACGCGTCCATCTTTATTACGAGCTGCTCTACCAATGGTTTGAATAAGTGACCTCTCACTTCTCAAAAAGCCTTCTTTGTCAGCATCTAAAATACATATCAAACTAACCTCAGGTATATCTAATCCCTCTCTTAAAAGATTAATACCAACTAATACATCATAAATTCCTTGCCGAAGTTTTCGAATAATTTCTAATCTTTCTAAAGCCTTAATTTCTGAATGTAAGTAGGCAACTTTAATACCATTATCTTTTAAATAAGCAGTTAAATCCTCGCTCATTTTAATTGTTAAAGTTGTAATTAAGGTTCTTTCATGTTTGTTAATCTGTTTTTTAAGATCAGACATTATATAATCAATTTGATTTTTGGTCCTTCTTACTTCAATTAAAGGATCAAGCAGACCAGTTGGCCTAATAATTTGTTCAACGATTTCGTAACTACGTTTAAGTTCATAATCACCTGGAGTCGCTGAAACATATATAACTTGTTTAATTTTTTGTTCAAATTCTTCAAAATTTAATGGCCTATTATCAAGAGCCGATGGTAATCTAAAACCATAATCCACAAGAGTCTGTTTACGACTACGGTCACCATTAAACATCCCTCTAACCTGTGGAATCGTGACATGTGACTCATCAATGACCATCAAATAATCATCACCAAAAAAGTCAAGTAAAACAGATGGAGTTTCACCTGCTTCTCTTAAACTTAAATGCCTAGAATAATTTTCAACTCCACTACAACTTCCAATTTCTTTTAACATTTCAATATCATATCTTGTTCTTTGTTCAATTCGTTCGGCTTCTAATAATTGTCCTCGCTCATTAAAATATTGAATCCGTTCTTGTAATTCTTCCTCAATTCTTCTAATAGCTTCTTCTTTTTTAGCATCATTTAAAACGAAATGAGTTGCAGGAAAAATCGAAACAACATCTGTCAATTTAGTTACTTTACCAGTTGTAGTATCAAAATACGCAATACGTTCAATTTCATCATCAAAAAAGGTTACACGAATGCCATTATTACTTTCACTAGTAGGTAAGATATCTACATTATCACCCTTGACCCGAAAAGTTCCTCGTTCAAAATTAATATTATTTCTAACAAATTGCATTGATACTAATTTTTCTAAAAGGATATCTCTTTTAAAATGCTCAGCTTTTCTCAATACTAACATTGAATTTTCATAATCTTCTGGATCTCCAATTCCATAAATACAAGAGACAGAGGCCACAATAATAGTATCTCTTCGCTCTAAAATACTTTGGGTTGCCGAATGACGCATCTGATCTATTTCATCATTAATACTAGAATCTTTTTCAATATACATATCTTTACTTGGAACATAAGCCTCAGGTTGATAGTAATCATAATATGAAATAAAATATTCCACACGATTTTCTGGAAATAAACTTTTAAGTTCTGCATAAAGTTGTCCTGCTAAAGTTTTATTGTGAGCAAGTACAATTGTTGGTTTATTAACATTGGCTATAACATTTGCAATAGTAAAAGTTTTTCCCGTTCCAGTTGCGCCAAGCAGCGTTTGTTCACTAATGCCAAGTTCAATATTTTGTGTTAAATGTTTGATTGCCTCAATTTGATCACCCATAGGTTGATATGGAGCAACAAGTTTAAACTTATTCATTTTACTTTCTCATATAAACAACATTTTTAGGATTTTTTAAATCGTATAAAATGTTGATATATTGCTCTTGGGTTTCAGTATACATAAATGAATTCAAATTGGCTTTAATGAGCTCACCTTTATTATTATAAAACTCAATTTCAATTAAAGATTCTTTATTACCTTTAGCATCTTTATTACGACCAAATTTAAATGTTTTTACCTCTGCCATGCATTTAGCACCATATAATTTTAAATAATTTTGATTTTCCTCTTTAGAAGCAGTCGTTAATCTTTCAATTAAATAAGGAATCGTTGTAATATACATAAAAAGTGGTAACATATATACAAGAATTGATGAAAAACTTGCACAATTAAATAAATTTTCAGGATTAGTATTCGTTGAATTAAAAATATTAAAGCCACCAGATTTGATAATTAAAGTTGTAAACCAACCAGTCATAAAAATACCAACAATAGCTAAAAAAGCATCTGTAACAAGTGGTGCTGATTTTATTTTAATTTTGTTACCCTCTAAATAAGTAGGAAAACAAGTAACTCTTTTCAAATCATCAACTTTAGGGTAATAAATTTCTAATTCTTGGTCAACATAATATTGATCATTGAAAGATTTTTCTGTAAATTCAAAGTAATCAACAAATTTAACAAAATTAGTAGGAGATAGATACTCCACTTTAACATATACACGTTTTTTTTCATGAATTATTTCCACAACTTTAGCATTAACCTTATTGTAGTCTTCTTTCATACTATTATTTACTTTAATTGCTCGAATTAAATTAATAATAAAGCATACAATGTAGCCAAACATAAAAGCCACAATACAAATATAATAAATTATACTTAATACAACATTCATAACAACCTCCTATTTATGATACTCTTTATGATGAATAATCGTTAGTGCCCGATATAATTGTTCCATTAGTATTAATCTCATTAATTGATGGGGAAAGGTCATATCCGAAAATGATAAACGAAAATTACTTCGTTTTTTTACCTCTTCACTTAATCCGTTAGAGCCACCAATAATAAAAGTAATTTTAGATGTTCCATAGGTGAACTGATTCTCTAAATATCTACTAAAAGTGATACTATCAAGCTTTTTTCCTAAAATTTCTAAAGTGATTATATGTTCATCACTATTCACTTTTTCTAAAATTTCAAATCCTTCATTTTCAATATTTTTTGAAATATCCGAAGTATTATACTCTTTTAATTCTAATATTTGAAGTTTTTGAAAACCTTCAATTCTTTTTTTATATTCATTGATACCATCTACCAAAAACGTTTCTTTAAGTTTACCAATACAAATTATCTTAATCATCATTTAACCTCAATTATTGGTAATGCCTCATATTGTTTGGCAATTTGGATTTGACATGGAATTTTTCCATCAAAAATCTTCATTACTTCATTATAGGCCAAACTTTCTAGATTACATTCCTCACTTAAATGTGATAAAACTACCACTCTAACATATTGATAATTAAAACCCTTTAAATAATTTGAACATTGCATATTGGATAAATGACCATTATTAGATAAAATTCTTTGAATTAATGGCCAAGTTCTTTTACTCTCTTTCAACATCTGAACATCATGATTAGACTCAATCGAAATAACTTGTAAATTAGCAATTATCGATAAGTATTCCTCTGGTATATAACCAGTGTCAGTAATATAACCATAAGTTTTATTACCAGATCCCTTTTCTTTAAATAAATATCCAAAACAACAACTAGCATCATGTGACAATTTCATTGGAACCACAAAAAGATCATCTAAATCATAGCGATTATTTTCTCTAATAAAATAAACTGGTAAATTATTTAATTCCCCATTTAATCTTACATTTAAAATTTTATAAACTTCTTCACTTAAATAAATTTTAGCTTTTGTTTTAATTGCAATACTTACTAAATATTTAACATGATCAGTATGTTCATGTGTTATTAAAATTGCATCTAATTTATCTAATAAAATGCCTTTTGATAAAAGTCGATTCTTTATTTGTAAATAACTAATTCCTGCATCAAGCAAAATTTTATTATTTTTTGTTTGAATATATGTAGCATTACCTTTAGAGCCACTTGCTAGTACAATTATTTCCATATTCCCTCACCAATAATAAATTATATCATAAATGCAAGATTTTAGCAAACTAGATAATAATAAATAAAAAAATTAAAAACCTCTTTTTCAAGAGGCTTAATAAAAAGATTTCATGTTAGAATCCCCAGCATGCGCCAATAATAGCAAGTAAAATAAATAGAACTAATATGAAAGCATACCCATATTCACCACGGCATTGATTCATCATTCTTCCCCCTTTCACTATTGATAATGAGCTATCATTTTACACTCTTAATTTATGAAGTTTTTTTTTATATGACTATTACTTTTGCCCATTAGAATAATTTCACATTAATTTCACATTTAACTATCTTTTTTAAAAAAAGTTGTATTTAGTTATTAAAAATAGCTTTTATAAGTTGAATTTTTTTATAAAAAATGGTAAAATATAAACGTTAAAAATTTTTTAATTTCAAGAAAGGAAACAAAAAAGATGAAAATTTTTAAGAAACTATTGCCTGTTGTAATAGGACTTTCTTTAATTATTGTAATTGCTATAACAATTGTTATTGTTAATGCAACAAACAGTAAAACACCAAAATTAAGTAATGGTGATGAAAGTTACTTACATTTTGGCAACCTAAATGTAACAAAGCAAAATATATATGATGCTTTAAAAAAAGATTATGGCGTAGTTGAATTAACTCGTTTAATTGACACCTATCTGTATAAAGATGAAATCGCAAAGGTAAAAGACGAAGATTTAATTCCTTATATTGAAAATGATATCTTCGGCGAAGACTTTAAAGGTGACAAACAAAAAGAATGGGATGATGTCATTGAATCCTTAATCATAACTGGTGTCATAACCAAAGCGGATGCTGATGAAAATAGTGCATATGATGCTTATACTAGTAAAGTATGGACAAAAGTAAAAGATTACTATCGTTTACAATATGCAAAAGAAGTTTGGGCAAAAGCAGAATATCTAAAAAGATATGAGAAAGACCGCGTAGAAAATGGTAAAACTGGCTTATTTGATGATGAAGATATTGAAGAATATTTCGAAGATAATTTTGGTAAAACAACAACTGGCTTATTCATTCCTTTTACAAGTAAAGCTGCTGCTGATGCAATGATGAAAAAGTATGGCATTAATCCTGATGCCTCTAAATCGACATCATCTACTAATCAACTTGCAGGATGGGTAAAATCAACCTTTAATCCAGAAGTTAAAGAATACCCTACTCTTCATGATTATTTAACACCAGATGAAGTGATTGCAGCATTCATCGGAATGTATAATGAAGTTTGGGCTTATACCAATAATGGTGATGATATCATTACGGCCGATTATTATACAACATCAGTAAGTGAATCAAGAACTTTACAACTAGTAAAGGTTGCTTTAGATGAACAAATGAAAAAATATGCTACTATTAAAGGTGATTTAAATTTACCACTAGAAGTTGTAATTAATGGTAGTGATAAAAATGCTACAATTGAATGGGAAACAGTTGATGAAGAAAACTTTAAATTAGATAGTGAAACTGGTATGATAACAGTTACCCGTGCATCTTCTAAAATTTCACAAACAATTAAAGGTATCCTAAAATTTGGCGAAACAACTCTTGAAGTAACTTATAAAGTGGAAGTTTCAGCAACAAGTTCTGATGATTCTGAAAAAGAAGAAACCAAAACCGTTGTTATTGAGGCTTTAGATGTAGTTTTAGACTATAACTTTACTTTAAATAATGATATTTCTAAATATTCTCAATTTATTTGGGAAGTAACTGATGATAGTGATTATGCTAAATATCTAACTTCTACTTCTACTAAATTAACTTATTCAGATGATGCTGCAGAATTCTATAAATCTTATTCAGTAAAACTTGAAAGTGTTGGCGATTATTATTGCTTATTTATTAAACTTGGCGAAGGTGAGGAACCAACACTTGAAAATTCTCGTGATGAAGTGATTAAACAAATGACAGAAGATTTATATAAAGTTGGCGAAAATGAAAAAGCTAATATTGAAAGAATGTACTATGTTAGACGTCAAGAAAGTGGTCTAAAAATCTATGACAAATTTATTGAGGCTATTTATGAATATAACTATAATACTTTCTATAGCACCACTTTGAGTGAAAAAGATTTTGATGAATATAAAACTAGTCGTAAAAACAAGAAAAAAATAGTTGCTGTAGTAGATGGTTTAGAGATTACACCTGATCAATTATTTGCTGAAATGGAAGCAAAATATGGCGCAACTTACGTTAAATCTTACGTTGATCAATATTATATTATTAATAGTGATTTTAATACATCTCTTAACCCTTGGAAAGATATTAAAGATGAAGATTATATCAAATCTTTATTAAAATCTGATATTTCTTCCTTTAAACAAAACTTTGAACTTGATTACTTTACATATGCATATCTTGCATACTATGGATATATTCCTAATTTTCCTGCATCATATGGATGGAAAAACTTTATTCATGATTACTTTGGTGCTAATTCTGAAGAAGAATTACTAATAAATCGAAATTATGGTGGTAAAATTTATATTGATGTCTTAGAAAAATATACTGAATCGCTTTATAATTTTGAAAGAATCAAAGAAGCAATGGAAAAAGCTCAAAATGAAGTTTATAAAGTTGATGTAATGAATCTAATAATTTCTGTTGATTATGATTATGATGGAACTCCTGATACAAAAATTGTTGAAAGCAATAAAGATGATGTAACAGAAGAAAATTGGACTTCTGAACAAATTGAACTTGCAGAAGAACTTGCAACATTAATTATGACAAGATATGATGAAGTTTTAGCAACTGGTACAATTTCAGATAAACTTACAGAAGTTGTTACTGTTTATAAAAATGCTAAATATGAAGTAGTTAATAACCCTACCACTTTAGAAGAAGCTTTTGGTAAATATAAAGTTGCTGGTTTACAAATTAAATTTGAAAAATCTGCTAATTATGATCATACATCTTCTTTAGTTGAAGAATTTAAAGATGCAATGCTTGAAATGTGGAATTATGCTAATGACAATGGTCTTGTTTATGATTCAAAAGCTGCTGAGGATAATACTAATTATACCAATCCAATAGTTGAAGCTTTAAAATATAATATTGTAAATAAGGATCAAAATTATTCATTTGCAACTTCTTATGGTTTCCATGCTGTAGCAGTTGAAAAAGCTTATGACTTTGTTGATCAACCTACCGAAGATGAAATCAAACTATATGAAGCATCAACTAAACTTACCGAAACTCAATCTAGTTTGACAACTGCTAAAAAGAATTTAGAAAGTGCTTCTGGCAATGAAACTGCAGTAACTTCTTACAAAGAACAAATTAAACAATTAGAAGTTAAAGTTGATGAATATGCTAAAGAAGTTAAAGAACTAATGGAAAAATTAGGTTTAGATTTAGAAGACTTTGATGATGAAAATAAAACTTATACATTAGATGAAGATATAAGTGCAAAATGTAAAGCTTGGTATGATAGTGCTAAAACAGAAGTTGAAACTTACATTGTCGAAAAAGAACTTGCCAATAAATTAAAAGCAGATTTGAATTCTATGACATTTGCAGAAGGTTTCAACAAAGATCAATTATTATTCTATATTGATTATCTACTTGAAAGCTATGCAGAAGAGAAATAGGATGGTACTTAAAATGAAAAACTTTAAAAGATTTATTGTTATTATATTAGCAATTTGTGCCGTAATGGTTTGTGCAAGTTGTAAAAAATGTTCCAAAAATAAAAATCGTCTTATTCCAACACTTTCTGATCCAACAGGAACTTACTTAAAAATTGGTAATTATACAATTACTAAGAAAGATGTTTATTATCAACTATTAAATTCTTATGGAACTGAAGTTTTGTTAAATATGGTTGATGATGCGCTTCTTCCCGCTTTAAGTGATGAAGAGGGTTTCCAAGAATATTTAGATGAAATTATTTATGGTGATGAAGAAAAAACTGATGAAGTAAAACAAAAGTTTCTTGATGAATTAATCTTATCAGGATTAAGCAAAAATCCTGAAGATGATAACTATTATGAAACATATTATCGTTTAGTATATCGTAGATTAGAATATGCTAAAAAGTATTTTAAAGAGCATATGGAAGAAGATTATTTTAAAGATGAAGATATTGAAAAAGCTTTTGAAAATACTTATCGTAAAACCAATGATTTAATTATTATTAGATTTGATTCTCGTAATGAAGCTAATTATTTTATGACAAGTAATAACATTGATTTAAATTATTTAAATACTGGTTGGCAAAAAGCTGATGGTACAAAATATACTAATGATGAGATTTTAGCAATCTTTGAAAATATTTATAAAGATATCAATAGTGTTAATGAAAGTGGCTTAAAAACGTATACCTATGAAGATTTAACAACTATTCATTCTTCTTTAGCAAATGCTGTTTATAACTGGAAAGATGGCGATTATTCAAAAGCACCAGTTATTTATGATAGTGATATATATTTAATATATAAAAGCACTGAATCAGGAAATTTAGATAAAGAAGGAAATGTTGTTACTCTTGAGGATAAAAAAGATGAGATAATTGAAGATTTGATTGAAACAGAAGTTTCTAGTGCATATGCAACAATGGCCTCACAAGAAAATGAACTTGCTCATAACCTTAAAATTTATGATGCTGGACTTCAAAATTTTTATAAAATTACCTATGATAATATTTTTAAAAATTTAGGTTATTCAACAGATGATTATCCTGCTTTTGTTTATACTAAAGAAGAAAGTGATGTTAATGTATTTAGTTATGAACTAGATGGAAAAACTATTTATGTAACTGCAGATCAATTTTATAATAAACTTATAAGTAATTATGGCGTATATATTGCTGCATTATATTTAAAACAATATATTGTTTTAAAAGATAATGGTGTATATGACCTTGCAACTGGTACTATTTTAGATCAAGAAAAATATGATGATTATTATGAAGCAGAAATTGCCGAGTATAAAGAGGCATTTGAAAATGGTGATTATGCATCTTTAGGTTTTGATAAAAATTATGGTTGGGAAAACTTTGTTAGAGATTACCTTGGACTTTTATCTGAAGAAAAAATTATTGTCAACCTTGATTCAAGTTTATATGAGGAAGCATTAAATGATTTTAAAGAGTCTTTATATTTAGTTGAAGAAGTTAAAGATGAAGATGGCGAAGTTACTACTCCTATTGATGCTTTAGTACAAGCAAAAATGGAAGAAATTTATAATAATTATTTTAATGCCACTGCAGTTGGTTTAAAAGTTTATTATGATAAAAATTTAGACAATAAAGCAGATGAAGTAACTGAAGGTAGTCCAGAGGCTTTACTTGCAACACAATTGCTTCAAACAATTTATGCTGAAGCAGTTAAGAAAAATGAAACAATCACCACTGCTTTAAATGATGTAATTCTTGAATACAATCTTACAAATAAAAATCAAAATGGTATTTGGAAAGAGTTTAAAACTGCTGGTTTAAAAGTTAAATTAATTTCTAGTGCAAGTTATAATGCATCTAGTAGTAACGATGAAAAGATAATAGAACAAATTCGTACCCAATATGCAAGATTGCTAGCATACAATGATACTGATAGTGAGAAAGGTACAGATCTTTCTGGTCAAGATTTAAGTAAATCCTATACTTATACTAAAAATAATGTAACTTATACAGTTAGATCAACTGATTTTGTTAATGTATCAGATACCGAAAATGATTTTGTTCTTTGTGAAAATACAACTTATTTATATTTTGTAACTAAAATTGTAAAACCATATTACATTACATCTTCAACAAAAACATATAAACCTACTCGTTTACAATATGAAAATTATCTTAAAAATCCATCAAATACTACTACTGCTGTTAAAAATTGTATAACTACATACTATATTCCTGCAATTAATGCTTTAGCTGATAATGATACTGTTAATAACGCTTTAATGGATGAGTCATTAGAATTATTAGAAACTATTACTTTTAATAACAAAGAATTACTTCAAGAATATATTAATGCATGTAAAGTTGTTGAGGAAGATATTGAGGAATAAGAACATTACTTATAAAATTTTGTAATTAAATAAAAAACTTAACTTTGAATACTTTATCAAAGTTAAGTTTTTTTTTATTTCAAATTAGGTACATAAAGACTTTTTCGATTTAAACTTGTAATTGGAGATGAGTAAGAACCCTTTTGTGTCTTCAATATTTCAGCACTAATTGGCGCCATTTTAGAATCTGCTAAATCAATAAAGTGCAAAGCAAAAGCTTCCATAATGGCAGGTTCCTTCGGTGAACCAAATTCTAATTCCCCATGATGAGAAGCCACTAAATGACTCAAAGCTTTGTACTCTTCCGTATTATCAACATGTTGTTCTGCTGCCTCAATTGCAAGCATTTGAAGCCCAATTACAATATGGCCAAGAAGATTGCCTTCTTCCGTATAAAGAGGCGATCGAGGTCCTGTTAACTCTTTTGTTTTACCTATGTCATGTAACAATACTCCAGCATATAATAAATCTGCATTCATTCCTTCATATACTTCTAAATATTTGTCAGCCAACATCAACATTGAATATGTATGATAAGCAAGACCATTAAAATAATTGTGATGCATTGACATAGCAGCTGGAAAAACAAAATAATCGTCAGGTACTTTGGAAATTAAACCAACAACTAAATTTTTTAAAATTTTGTTAGATATTTTATGGATATAATTTTTAATTTTTGTTCTTAGTTCTTCTTCTGAAAGAGGAGCTGAGCGATAAAATTTTTTATCCTTAATCTCTTCTTCACTTACTAATCTAATTCCACTTATTACAAACTGAGATTTGCCAGCATATTCATTAATATGAGCACTGAAAAAGCATACCATTCCTGGATTGACTTCATTTTTTTCAATCAAATTTACATCCCAAACTCTAGCATCAACATTTGAATCACCATCTGATAATGTTATACTATAATAAGAACTTTTATTAGGCGTGTAGCGCTTTTGAGTAGCTTCTACTAAAGCATAAAACTCAACATCTTCCCCTATTTTCATATCAATAAATTTTTTCATTAAATTAAACCTCTTTCATTTAATATGCGGTATTTAGTATTATTTCTTAATAAAAACTCTTTTACCTGCTGTTTGATTTCTTCACTCTTTATCTTTTGTTCTCTTTCTGATAACACATCATAATTTTTAACTCCTTTTAAATATATTTTATAAAGTTGAATAAAATCCTCTTTATATTCATCTTTAATCATATTTAACTCATCATCAGAAATATCAATTAATTTATCATTTAAAGATGAACCACCTAATTGTTCATAATAATCAATATCAACAGGAATTTGATCCCAAGCATCAAAATTATTATCTAAAGTTTCCGAATAATCATCATAAACTTTTTGATATAATTTTTCTTCTTCTTTAGCATCGTCAAAATATTTATCATCTTTTTCTTTTTTATTAGTAAAAATATTATTAAATATTTTTTTTTCTATATCTGGAGCTTTTGGTATCATTGTTTCTTTATGAAGTGTTGATTTACTCATTAATTTCATAACTTCATTTCTAAGAAGTAAATTTTTATTAGGAACCTCACCACTGATAACCATTGATAATAACTCTGTTCTAATGATTGAAATTTTAGGTTCATCAGAACCAATAATACTAATTAATTCACGATTGCTAAAATCTAATTCTTTCTCATGATGGATTGGTAAATGTTTATTGATACTTTTGATTTTACGTTTTTGACTATGATATTTATGATTATAAGCTTTTGAGATGCGATCAGCAGCTAATAAATCATCGACTTTAATTTTAAAAACCATCATTGGGTTAGCCTTATTCACTGATAAATGTTGTGAAAGTTCTAATAACTTTTTTATTTCGACTAATTCTTCATGGGTATGACCGGTATTGTCAGGTATTTGTCCCATTATTCGATAAAGAAGGGTTATTTTTTCAATTATCCTTAACTTTTTATAGCTTTTTATAAGCAATCTTACCCAATAAGAATAATTTGGTAAAAATTTAAATAAATTATTATCATCTATAACTTTTAGAGCCTTTAAGCCAAATTTTTCATTTAAAATTTTATACAATAAAGTTATCATTTTTTGGTCGCTTAATTCTTTTAGATATTGTTTACTTTTACGCATTCCTTTTTCGGTATTACTTTCAATATCAAAGCCAAATTTAGCTACTAAATGAAGTCCTCTTAAAATTCTTGTAGGATCATCTTTAAAACGTCTTTTACCACTACCAATGATTCTTACAATCCCATTTTCTAAATCCTTTTGACCTTCAACTAAATCTACAACAGTTAAATTAGGTGTTAAGGCTAAGGCATTAATGGTATAATCCCTTCTAATAATATCCTCTACTAATTTTTTAGAATAATGAACATCTTTAATTTTAAATTTTACATATTCTTCGGTTCTAAAGGTTGTTATTTCATATCTAAAACCAGCTTCTTTAATAACAATTGTTCCTAAAGATTCGTAATAATCATCAATATTGCAATTAGCAAAAATATTTTTAACAGCCGCGGGGGTTGCACTAGTAGCGATGTCGATATCATTAAAATCGACATTTAAAACAAAATCACGGACAACGCCACCGACAATATATGCCTCATATGTCTTTTCCTTTAAAATAGCGATTATATCTAACCCTCTTTTAAAATATTTATACATATCATAATTGCGATGTTTTAACGATTCTAAATATAAATTTTTTTCATCCATGATATCACCTCGCTTTATCTTCTCTTTGTTAAATTTATATTTTATACATTAAATCTAAAAAGCATAATGTCGCCATCTTTAACAACATACTCTTTTCCTTCTAGACGTACCTTGCCTGCCTCTTTTACTTTAAGAGGCGATCCATATTCAACTAAATCTTCATAAGAATAAGTTTCAGCTCTAATAAATCCTCTTTCAAAATCACTATGAATAACACCAGCACACTGAGGAGCAAGCATTCCTTTTTTAAAAGTCCAAGCTCTACATTCTTTCTCACCTGCTGTAAAGAAGGTACAAAGACCAAGCAAAGAATATGCTTCTTTGACAAGTTTATCTAAACCACTTTCTTCTAAACCAAGATCTTCTAAAAACATTTGTCGATCATCATCATCTAGCATACTTAATTCTTCTTCAATTTTTGCGGAAATCATCACAACTTTAGATTCTTCTTTTTGTGCATACTCCTCTACTAGTTTCACATATTGGTTACCATTTACAATATCATTTTCACCAACATTTGCAACATATAATATTGGTTTCATCGTTAAAAACTGATAGTTTTTAATATAATTTTTTTCTTCTATTGTTAAAGGTATTAAACGAGCGGGAATACTATTTAAAAAACCATTATGAAGTTTTTTTAAAATTTGATATTCAAAAACAGAATCATGATCAACTTTGAGTTGAGCTTTTTTTTCAATTTTCGGTAACCTTTTCTCAACAACTTCTAAATCTGCTAAAATTAATTCTAAATTAATTACTTCAATATCACTTATCGGATCTACTTTGCCATCTACATGAATAATATTAGGATCTTCAAAACACCTAACAACCTCACATATGGCATCAACATCACGAATATGTGATAAAAATTGATTACCAAGACCTTCACCTTTACTTGCTCCTTTGACAAGTCCCGCAATATCTGTAAAAGAAAATGAAGTAGGTACAATACTTCGTGGTTTGATAATTTCAACAATTTTATCTAACCGTTTATCTTTTACTTCTACCACCCCAACATTGGGTTCAATTGTCGCAAAAGGAAAATTAGCGGCTAATGCTCCTGATTTTGTAATGGCATTAAATAATGTTGATTTACCCACATTAGGTAAACCAACAATTCCTGCTGTTAAACTCATAATTCACCTCTATATTAAAAATATAATCAAAACAATTAACACAACTAAAATTCGCATAATTATATTAATTAAAAGATTACGATTTGTATACATATAAATACCTGTGGCCACTAAGTTAATAATTAAACTCACAATCGCAATTTCTAAAGACATAATCCAAACTATTTCAAAAAGAGTTACAACGATGCTAGTAATAAAATAGATAGCCTTATCAGAAAGCATTGTTTCATCAAGAGCATCAACTAAATATTTTCTACCTAGTATTTCTAAACAAATACTAGATAAAATCGTACCAATAACAATTTTAAAAATACACTCGCCTTTAAAATCAAAAAAGACAGTACTACTTCCTTCTAAATATTTTATAATATATTTAGGAAAAATTAAAGTGAAATTAGATAAATTATTCAAAATAATAACAATTGCAATTGTCAAAATACTAATAATAGTACTCCCTAGTACTTGATTTTTGGTCATCTTAGGAAAATAAGATTTTAAATCCTTTTTAAAAACAATTAGTGTTGTAATAAAAGCAATAATACTACTATAAAATAAACTATTAGTTTGACAAAAAAGATTGGTGTAACCACTATCATTGTTCATTTTATTTTCAATCAGAGCAAAGATAACTTGAAAAATCCCACATAAAACAAAACCTGCAATTGCAAAAACGCCAAAACTCATTTTAAATTTTGCCACTGGATCAGGACCGTAATCACCTGTCACCATTGCCTTATGCATTTTTTCGCTATATTCACCACAACTAGTACAATATTCTTCATTAGGATTTAAAATACGATAACAATTTTTGCATCTTATTTTCATTGTATCACCCTTTTTTACTCTTTATTAGTATTTTTATTATAGCACAAAGGTAAAAATTTGTAAATCATTTAATGTTTTTAATTTTTAAACTCTTCACTTCTGTGATATAATATAAATAGGAGGTTTAAAATGAAAGATTTTTATCAAGTTATCATTTTAACATTTAAAAGATTTACTATTTCTAATTCTAACTATCTTATTATTCATACTCCCATTTTTTTATTAAATAACAATGAAATCAAAATTGATAAAAAAATAATATCATTTGACTATTTAATTTTTGATAATATCAAATTAATTCATAATTATTTAAGTAGTAACATTTTACATGATAATACTATACCAATTACTAATTATTTCAATGCTACCTCAATTGAAAATATTTTTTACACAAATGATATCTTTGATACTTTAAATATTATTGAAAATGAAGATTTTTAAAATTAACAATTATAATTTATAATTGTTAATTTTTGTTTTGTATATACTTTAATTTTTTTGGAAAAATATTATCGGTGATATAAAATGAAAAAACGTTTTTTTAAAGTATTCAAAGTACTAACAATAACTTCAACTTTACTTTTAACTATTTTTATTTTAAGCATCGCCATTATCACTACTAATATGAATTACCAATTACCAGAAATTATTAATGTTGAATTATATGATAGCACTAACCATAAATATCTAAGTTATTCTAATGGAAAAAAACAATCCTATGTTAAACTTGATGATATTTCTCCATATTTAAAGGAAGCCTTTATTTCAATTGAAGATAAACGATTTTATAAGCATCATGGAGTTGATATCATTAGAATGGGTGGTGCTGTTTTAAAAAATCTTAAATCTAATAAACTATCCGAAGGAGCATCAACAATTACTCAACAATATGTTAGAAATCTCTATTTAACAACTGAAAAGACTTGGAAAAGGAAAATTAACGAAATCCTTATTTCTTTAAATATTGAAAAAAACTATTCAAAAAGTGAAATTTTAGAAGGATATCTCAACTCTATCTACTTTGATCATGGCATTTATGGTGTTGAGGATGCTAGCATTTATTATTTTAATAAACATGCAAAAGATCTAACTTTAACAGAGGCTGCCGCAATCGCGAGTATTCCTAAAGGTCCAACTTTATATTCACCAATTAAAAATCCTGAAAATAATAAAGAGCGTCGCAATTTAATTTTAAAAGAAATGGTAAATGATGGTCTGATTACTAATGAAGAATATGAAGAGTCTAGTAAAACAACTCTTACATGTGTAGGTAATAATCCAAATGACGATGTCGTAAACGCTCCTTATTTCCAAGATTTAGTTTTACAAGAATTAAAGAAAATTCCTGAAATTAGTGGTAAAATGGCAGGTGGTTTAAAAGTTTATACAACACTAAATACTGAACTTTACACAGCTATTAATGATAGTATCAAAAAAAGAGCACCAGAAAGCGATATTGAAACAGCTATTTATGCAATGGAACCATCAACTGGAAAGGTTTTAGCAGTTATAGGTGGCAGAGATTATGAAAAAAGTACTTATAATAGAGCTATTTCTAGTAGTAGACAACCAGGATCTTCCATTAAACCTTTTTTATATTTAACTGCTCTTGAAAACGGCTTTACAGTTGCCACTACTTTTGTTAGCGAACCAACCACTTTTTATTATAACAATACAACATATTCTCCAACCAATTTTCAAAGTATTTATGCGGGATTTGATGTTTCGATGGCTTATGCTCTTGCAACTAGTGATAATATTTATGCAGTAAAAACACATCTTTTCTTAGGATGTGATAAAATGGTTAACACACTAAAAAGATTTGGCTTTTCAGGTAATATTCCCGCTATTCCATCACTCGCCCTTGGAGTTAAAGAAGTATCAGTTAAAGAACTAACAGAGGCCTATAGTATACTTGCTAATAGTGGTAAACAAGTTACGCCAACAATTATTACTAAAATAACCAATATGAATGATGAAACTTTATACGAAGCAAAACCTAAGACTAGCACAATTGCTGATAAAAGTGATGTTTATTTATTAAGTGAGGCAATGACATCAGTATTTGATGATAATATGACTTATAATATTAGACCAACTGGTGTTTCAATTAAAAGTATGTTAACAACAAAATATGCCGCTAAGAGTGGTTCTACCGATACTGATAACTGGATGGTTGGTTATAATCCTGATATTGTGGTCAGTGTTTGGAGTGGGTATGATGATAACAAAGAAATTATCTCTTCCCTAGATGCTAAATTTGGTAAATATATTTGGGCTGATACAGTTGAAGCATATTATAAAATTACTGGTATTACTCCATCATGGTATGAAACACCAGATAATGTAATCAGTGTTGAAATTAACCCTACAACTGGATTCTATGCAGCCTTTGGCGAATATACTAAACCAATTTACTTTAAGAAAGAAAATCTACCATGGTTTGTAAACTTTAAAAATGACTAAGTTATATACTGAAATAGTCAAGAAAAAGTAGACACAAAAAAAACATTTATATGAATCCCTGTTC
>UQBM01000011.1 GCA_900539265.1 uncultured Mollicutes bacterium
GAAAGGATTTAATATAAACTTATAAACTATATTATACGTTTATATTATACAAGGTGTAAAAATGAAAAAAGTAATAATCATGGTATTTGTAATGGTATTATCATTATGTATATTAGTTTGTTGTACGAATAGTCAAAATTCAAATACTCAAGATGGAAATATTCTCGATTCACCATTGGAAGACGAAGACGTAAGTACAACAACCATTTTTGATGAACTTGAGGAAATTCCGAATGAATACAATGAAGTTACCGATCAACAAGGCATGTTAGTTGAACTTTATTACGATACATACGAATCTTTTTCTTATGCCGATCAATCTCGTCCACTTGAAAAACGGGCAATTATCTATCTACCTTATGGGTATTTAGAAAATAATAGATATAATGTAATATATATGATGCACGGCGGCTGGAGCAACGAAACAACAATACTCGGCACACCTACTCGTCCATCATCTTTTAAAAACGTCATTGACAACGCCATTCAAGATGGTATTTTTGAGCCTCTTATTTTAGTGTGTCCGACGTATAATAACACAAACGATAACGGACAGGATAGTGACAATTACAGTCTTGCTTTGCAACTTACGTGCAACTATCACAACGAGCTTGTGAACGATTTGATTCCCGCAGTAGAAGGGAAGTTTTCATCTTATGCTGAAAGTACGGATATGAAAGATTTGATTGCATCTCGCGATCACCGTGCATTCATGGGGTTTTCCATGGGTTCAGTAGCTACTTGGCGTACATTTGAATATTGCCTTGATTACTTCCGCTATTTTTTTCCGTCGAGCGGTGCGATTACTTCAAGTGGTGATTATATGGATAATATCGTCGAGCAGTCGGGTTACGGCAAAGATGATTTCTTCATTTGGGGTATGTCAGGAACGAACGATTTTGCTTATTCTGGATTTACAGATCAGATGAATGCAATGTTTAATGCCAAGTATTTTACACGCGCAAACAATGAAAAAGATGGCAATATCGCCTATACCGTTAAAGAGGGATATTCCCATGATAGAAACGCATCGAGCGAATATTTTTACAATGCTCTTTCTTGGGTATGGAGCGGTACAAACATTTCATCATCCGATTTTACCATTGATACAAAAATTTTTGATGTTATCAATGACGAAGTCTTCGATGATTGGGGTAGATTGATTTTTCCTGTCAACAATAGCTATTATAGCGGAGATACACTCGGTAATCTACGTCTGACTTGGTACAACTATATTAATCCTATGCATACGGTGGAAATCGTAAATTATTTCAAAAAACAGACACTTCGAGGCAATCAGGTTTTTTTTGATATTTACACCGAAGAAGAAAAGGCAGCAGATCCACGCAAAGCTGACACAGGATTATTCTTTTTCAGAGGTAATAAAAATGAAAAATTTGCCGTGACTTGTGCAGGTGGTGGTTGGAAATATGTTGGAGCAATGCACGACAGTTTTCCCCACGCATTGGAACTATCGAAGAAAGGATATAATGCCTTTGCAATCATTTATCGACCAGGTGCGCGAACGGCATATGAAGATTTATCGAGAGCAATTTCTTTTATCTTTGCTCATGCAGATGAACTCGGCGTCACTACCGAAGGCTATTCCGTTTGGGGCGGAAGCGCAGGTGGAAGAATGGCGGCAACTATAGGATCTTATGGTGTACAACAATTTGGTGGTACGGTAGGCATTCCGAGGCCGTCTATTGTTGTTATTCAGTACACAGGACACAGCGATTATAACCCGAATGGCGAACCTGCCACATTTGTAACAGTAGGCGAGCGCGATGGTATTGCCAATTACCTGACAATGAGGCATCGTATTGACAATCTGTCGGCTATGGGTGTTGCTACTGAATATCATTCTTATAATGGACTCTTACATGGATTTGGACTTGGAATCGGCACGATTGCCGAGGGTTGGTTTGATCAAGCCGTAGCCTTTTGGGAAAGAAACGGCTAAAAAGGATATAAATGAAAACTCAAGAGAAGAAGAAAAATTTAATGATGGTGCATGGATGTTGCCTATATTGCTCGACCATACTATAGTAGGACAAATTTATAAAGAACACTATCGTTCAATCTAAGAACTATTATCAATAGATTATCGTGGAGATAGAGGCTGAGAAAACATCTGTCAAGTCATTATATAATGAAAAAAACATTATAAAAAAGAAAACAGAATTTGAAATAGATTCAAATCCAGTTTTCTTTTGGTTAGTGTGTAGGATTCATTCATATAAAAATTATTATTTCACTCTTTCCCTATAGAATACGCCCATAAAATAGGTTTTTGCTAAAAAAATTTTATTTGATAGGTAATTAATCGCGTTTCTTTTTTATTTAAATGAATTAAATGTAATTTATCATTAAAATTGCCATTGTGATTAGAAGGATCTGCACAACCAATCCATGGTTCTATACATAAAAAATTAGCCTTAACATGATTGGGTGTCCATATACCTAACATTGGGAAATCATTAAATTCAAATGCAATGCCATGATTTTCATTTTTATTCACTAATTTAAGAAAGTGAGTTTTTAAATTGGTGAAAATTAGTGCGTCATTTTGATAGTCATCATAATTTAATGGCAAGACTTTTAAATTTTTAAATTTTCTAGCAATTTTATTAAAGTTTATTGTACCATTTTCCAATTCAACACTTGGACAATCATAATTTTCAGCATCTTTAAAAATAATTTTATAATCTTCAAATTTTTCATTATCAAAAAGTGGCACTTTAAAAGCTGGATGGAGACCAAGGTTAAAAATCATTTGTTCATCTGATAAATTTGTAATAACAATATAACTTTTTAGAAGATTACCATGAACTTGATAAGTAACGTCAATATTGAATTTAAATGGAAATAATTTCAAATCTTCATCAGATGATAAATAAGAAAAGGTTATTGAAGAAGTTTCATAACTTGTTACCTTAAATTCCCGATCACGTATAAAGCCATGCTTAATCATTTTATAGGGTATACCATTAATTAAACAGCTACCATTTTTTATTGTTCCAATATTAGGAAATAAAATTGGTGCAGATCGTCCCCAAAATTTTGGATCTGAATTATGCAAATAATCAATATTTTGATATTTTATTGCTTTTATTTCAGCGCCATGATTAGAAATTTCTAAAAGTAAATCTTGATTTTTGATACTATAATTCATTTTATCACCTCATATATATTATAGCATATTTTGACTATAATTACAAAAAATATAGTATAATCAATATACTTGATTAGACAAAAGATTATTTTTGTTGATAAGATATTTTAATAAAGGAGAAAATTATGAGTAAAAAAAATTCTAATAAAAAAGGTTTTTTTAAAGAATTTATAGAATTTATTAACAAAGGAAATGCCCTTGCTTTGGCAATAGGCGTTATTTTAGGTGGTGCTTTTACTGCAATTGTTACCGCAATAAATCAAAATATTATATCACCTATTATTGCGGCTATCATTGGTGACGGTAAATTAAATGAATCGCTTATTACTGTTTTAAAATATAAAGACGCTGCACAAGCAGACATAGATGCGGGGCTTGCTAGTACTATTGGTGAACAAATACCATCAATTTATATTTCATGGGGTGCTTTAATTCAAGCAATTATTGACTTTTTATTAATTGCGCTTATTCTTTTTATAATTATTAAAATTACTAATGCAATTTTTAATAGTGCAAAAAAAGCAAAAGAGCGCTTGTTAAAAAAAGAGAAAGAAGAAGCAATTGAAGAACCTACAAAGCCTACTGTTGTAGAAGATCCTATTGATATTCAATTATTAAAAGAAATTCGTGATTTATTAAAGGAAAATAAAAAAGATTAGATATTGATGATTTTTTGGACTTAGTTTTGGTGTAAAATCAAAACTAAGTTTTTTATTTATATAAATATATTTTATTTTTGTAATTTTATTTATCATATATGATTAATAATGACATAAATCGACAATTAAAATTTGTATAATGTATTAGATAATTAAGTAATTTAATTATTCAATATGTTAATTAATTGGAGGAAGAGATGCATAAAAAAATTATAATCATAGTTATCAGTAGTTTTTTAATTTTTTCTTTAGGATTTATTTTATGTTTAAAGCCATTAAAAGCTGTCGTGGGAGAAAATAGTTCTACTAATGGTCTTGGAAAAACAATCAATATTGCTAAAGATAGTTATTCTGAATTTCATTCTTTGAATACTAACTATGATGTTTTAGATAGTGATTGGTTAAATTCACAATTGCAAAATGTACAATCATTTAATGCTAGCAGAACAACAGAAGTTATATGTGCCAATAGTATAGAAGAATATAAAAATCAGTTTGCATTAGAAATTAATCGTGGAGATACTTTTGGTGCTGAATTTGACAAAATTGTTTTTGCTAGTATTGAAAATAATTTTAAATTTTCTAGTCATTTAAATTATAGTAACTATGCAAGTCAGTTTTATTATACTATATATAGTTATTTACCTTTATATGGCTACCGATTACCTAATAATTTAAATCTATCATTATATAGTAACAATTTAAGTCAAGACTATGTTGGTTTTCTAAATTTATTATTTAGAAATGCCATAACTCCTGAGATTTTTTTTGATCGATTTGGCACCCATTTAGTATCAGCTGCTCATTATGGTGGAATGATGAGTTTTAATTATACGGCTATGTCAAATAAGATATCGTTAAGTGGTGATAATTGTTTAAATTTAAAAAATGGATTGAAAGCCAATATTTTAGATAAATTAGAATTGGGTACTGGCTTTAATTTTGATTCATCAATTATTTTAAATAGAAGTAAAAGTCTATATGATGAAAAATTTAGCATTCATTCAATTGGCGGTACTATTTTTTCAACAACTAATTACGATTATTTTATAAATAATTATTCTTCTTGGGCAAGTTCGATTAGTGGAGATAATGCAGCATTAATTGGGTTGGAATCAGGTGGCCTAATACCACTTTGGGATATTTTACCAAGACAATATCAAAGTAAACGAGAACAATTCAAAAATATGTGTGAAACCTATATTTCAAGCAAAACTAGCAATGATGGGTATCATCATGTTATAGATATTTCTAAAAAAGATGACGTTACAATTAGAACCTCAGAAGTAATGATTGAAGATAGTGGTAGATTTAATAATCCGTATGATAAAATTGATTTGAATGCAATTACTCCTTATGGCATTGATGTTTTAGAAGATTTAGGCTATAGTAAAATACAATTGACTATGAATATTGATATGAAGGAAAAAAATAAAGGTTATCAGTATTTATGGATATATTCCGAATACAGCAATAATGATGCGAACATCTTGTGGGGAGAGGATTTAGAATTAGGTAGCACTTCTTTACAAGATTATTATACGACGGAGATATTTACTATTTTAATTGATCTTGATAAAATCAATACTACATATGATGGCACTTTTATTTATTTGTTATTTGGTGCTAGTGGAGCCTTTGGAGATGACTGGTATAATAAAAATATAGTAATAACAAATATAGAATGTATGGAATAATTGGGTGATTTTATGATAAAAGTAAACAATATATCTAAAATATATCATTCATCAAAAGGTGATGAAGTAGTGGCCCTAAATCATTTATCTATCAATATAAAATCAAGAGGATTAACATTTATCTGTGGAAAATCAGGGTCAGGTAAAACAACCTTTTTAAATCTCATTGGTGGATTAGATAGATGCAATAGTGGTGATATTGAAGTTTTTGGTCATATTATAACTAAATTTTCAGAACGAGAAATTACAAATTATCGTAATTTTGTTGTAGGAATCGTATTTCAAGAATTTCATTTATTAGAAGATTGTACGGTAGAAGAAAATATTTATCATGCCATTCACATTTTGCCAGAACAATATAATCACTACTCAGTAGATGAAGTATTAGAACTAGTTGGTATTTTGGATTTAAAAAATCGTTTTATCAACGAGTTATCAGGAGGACAGAAACAAAGAGTATCGATTGCAAGAGCTTTAGTTAAAAAACCAAAGATTCTTCTTTGTGATGAACCAACAGGTTCACTTGACTTTGAAACAGGAAAACAAATTATAAAATTATTAAAAGATATTAGCAATAAGATATCAGTTATCGTTGTTTCACATCAAATTGAGGATGCCAATCAATTTGGTGACCGCATTATAACTTTTGATAATGGTGTCATAAAAAATGATAGGATAAAAAATGATTACAATAATGATGAAAAAACAAATAGTGAATTACAATTGAAAAAGGTAAAAAAGAAATTAAAATATAAAGATCTTTTTAAAATATCGTGCCGATTTCTAAAAGTTAAATGGTCTAGGCTTTTCATAATCATTCCTTTATTTTTAATTTGTTTACTTCTTTTTAATATTATTTTATCTATAAATTTTAGTAACAATGATAGAGTAATCAAGAAGGCAATGATTGATAATCATCTTGATTATGTTTCAATTGACAAAAAATATATATCATGTGACGGTAAAGATAAGTATATAAGTGATTACAATATGAATGAAAATGATTATCAGTATTTAAAAGATAATTTGAATACAGATATAGATATTGTTTATGATGGTTTTAATTTTATGTATAGTAATCTTGGCAGTGGTGGATTACAATTATTTGACAATACAACAAGCAAAATTAACTATTATAGTAGAAACAATAGAGGTGCCATAGAAATTAATCAAAAATTTTTAGATCGATATGGCTATATGCTTGATGGACGTTTACCAAAATATGATGATGAAATTGTCATTACTGAATATATTTTTGAATTATATCAATTGACTAATTATAAGGATGGTTCTAATGAAATAAAAATTAGAGAACATAAAGATTTAATTGGCAAAAATATTACAGTTCCTTCTTCTAAAACATTTAAAATTGTAGGCATAATTGATACAAAAATGAATAGTAAAAGGTATAAACCACTAAGTGATCAATTAATCAATCTACCTTCTACTCATATATTGCGTTATGAATTGGATGCTATCTTACAGCATGGTATTCACAATCTTATTTATATGAATGAGGGGTATTTCGACAAGACAGTTATTGAGAATCAAAGTGATATATCATTTAGTTATGAATATAAATATGACACTAGTGGCCGTCATTATGGTTATGAATCAATCAGAAAAAATACCAATCCCACTGGAGTTCAATTTTACCGAATGAAAGATTTAGAAGAAACAAAATATGAAATATATATTCCCATTGATTTTGATGTCAACAGTAAACAAATAACAGAAAAAATTAGTCAATCAATTAGCGAGTATGCCAAGTCTACATATGATCAAATTCGTGATCAGTGGTTACAAGATGGTCATCAGGACCACTATTCTTTTTATTATAACTATATTACTACTAATAAAATAAATGAATATAGTCCAAATAATTCATATAAAAATTTTCAAGAAGCAGAGATAGATTTAGAAATAAAAAAGCGTATCAAAGATCCAGCTATCTATATTCCTAAATTTGGCTTTGGTAAGAATTCAAATACAGATGTAAATATCAATATTGCAGGTTTTTTTGATGCCCAATCAGACGAAGAAATAAACTATTGCTATTTTTCAGAAGAATTGTATGATTTGATTTTAAATGATTATCAATATTTACTATATAATTATCTTAATTTTATCATTCCATTGAAGGATTTTGAAGCAAAAAATTTTGAAATGAGAAATGAGGAGATTACAGATTCTAATCTTTTATTAGAAAATAAATTATTAATAAATTATAATAGTGATGAACATATTTATATGGGTAGAGTGAATTATGGAATCAAATATGATATTTGTAATGAAATAATTAAATCATTTGATTATTTAAAAGATTATATAGAAATTATTTTATTAGTCTTAAAACTGATTCTACCTTGTCTACTTATGATTTTAATTTTAGTAATGTATCATTATTTTAGTAATGTTATTTTAGGGAAGAAAAAAGATATCGGCATATTTAGATTATTGGGATATCAAAAAAGAGAAATATTTATTGTTTTTTTGAATGAAATTATCGTAATTTTGTTGCCGGTAATTATTGTAAATATGATTTTATGTACCATATCAGTCAATTTAATTAATAATTATTTTGACAAAATATATTTTGCTTTATATCCAATAGCTAACCTTGGTTTTTATGCCATTTCAGTAACGATTATAGTAACATTTATTTTGGGTTTAATTGGTATTAGTTTACCATTGTATAGAATTTTGCGAAAAACACCAGTTCAAATAATTAGTAATAAATAAGGAGAAAGTATGGTTAAAAAAATATTAAAAAAAGTTAATTTTTTGATTTTAATAGGATGTGTAGTTATGTTTATTTTATCCTCTAATTCATTAATAAATATAGCTGCAGCTGTATCTGAACCAACTACACCTAATGGCAGTTATGTTCCCTATCAATCTATTACAACTGATCTTTCTGATGCAAAAAAAAGTGAGTATATTGCCAATGAGAGTAAATATGTTAGTCGAGGAGCAATTTTATTAGATGAACCTACCAATAGGTATAATTCACATTCCTATGCATGGTATCGCCAACAGTATGTTTCAAATATTTATAAGATTAATCATCCAAATGTATATATTAACGATGGTAGTTATAGATTAAAAACAGACAGTATTGAAGTAGGTGATATTGTTTGCTATTATCGCGTCAAATTAACTTATGAATCTAATCGAAGTAAATTAGTTAAGGTTGATCCATATTTAGCGCATTCAGCAAAAGTAAAGAGCATCGATGGTGATTTTGATGTTTATAATTTAGAAACCTTAGAAAATTTGACTTTAATTTCTAAATGGGGTGATGGTGGTTTATATGAACATGTAGGAACCAATTGTCCATATTATTATGATTGTCTCCAAACAAAGCCATATACATTAGATAATTTGCACTTTGATGATATGAATATACCGACCATTGATGATGCATTATTCTATATAGAGGTATATGGACCTAATTATGAAAGTTCAACATCAATCGATTTAAGTGAAAATCCGATTGTTTTATCTAAAAACTTACAAGAAAATGGATTTGTTTTTTACAAATTAAATGTTCAATATGCAGGAAAATTTGAAATAGAGGCTTCTGCTAATGATTTTCTTGATTTAAAAATATTTACTAAAGATTTGAATTTAATAAACAATGATGTAATAAGAGATGAAAATGGTAAAACTAAATTAGTTACAAATCTGGTATCTGGTGTCTTTTATTTGCGAATTTCTTATTTAAATGCAGATGTATATGGTAATGTAACTGCTTCTATAAAAAGAATAATTAGTAATGATTTTAATTGTGAAAATGCCATTGTACCTGATCATAATTACATTGATGAATGTGGTAGTGAAATCACTATAAATGGTGGGAATTATGGTGGGAATACAATTACACAAGGTTTTACAAGAGTCTTATATTTGAATTCACAAATTGTACCATCCACTTCTCGATTAGATTATTATTGGTATTCAAGTAATGAAGAAGTTGCAACAATTAGTCAATATGGTACTCTTTTTGCAAAAGATGGTGCGGGTAATAAAAGTATTGAAATAATTGCCGTGTATAAAAATAATCCTTCTATCATTTATAAAAAGAGTTTTGTAATAAAAGAAGAGACAAAAACTGAAGAAATTGTTATAAATTATGAAATGACAATTTCTGTCAATTCAACTGTATCTTTAAAATTGGATAGTCAAGTGCCGTATAATTGGATACAATATTACACTTGGAGTACAGAAAATAAAAATATAGCTACGATTTCTCCTTTTGGTACAATTAAAGGTATAAGTAGAGGTCAAACAACATTTACAGGTCTTTATCAATATAATAGTCGAATTTCCATTTTGATAACTATTTATATAATTGAATAAAAATAAAGTGTATAAATATGGATAAAAAAGTATGTTTTAAATAATATAGGCCCTATAAATGAATTTACATTAGAAAAGAAAATATGGAATAGAAAAATTTTGTTGCCGCTAAATTGTTATTAAGTAATGTCTGTTAGTAATTTGGGTTATTTTTTATTAAAATATAGTTTTCATCTTGTTCATATCGTTTGTATCTCAAACAAATCTAAAAACACGCTCATAATTGGTTTGGGCGTGTTTTTAACATATTTCAAGCAGATGAATAGGATGAAATAATAAACATATCAGTTTTAGCATCTCAATGACTTTTATCTAAATATTTTGTTCTTTAATCCATTTCTTATCATAAAATATATTGGTGAAAAAATGAATATTAAAAAAAGAATTTTATTTACATATGTAGTGATAATTGTTTGTTTTTCTATAGTTTCATTGAGACTTTCCTATGTTAAGGTAATTAAAGCAGATGAATATTATCAAAAAGCACTTGATTTATGGACAAGAAGTGCACCCATAAGTGGTATTAGGGGTAATATTTATGATCGCAATGGGGAACTGATTGTTGGTAGTAGATTGACACCTACAATTATTGCTATTCCCAAACAAGTTAAAGATGTTGATGATGCAAGCAAAAAAATTGCTAGTATTGTCAATTGTAAACCAGAAGAAATAAAGAAACATTTAAAAAAATCGGTATCGGTGGAAATTTTAAAACCAGAAGCACAGAAAATTAGTGTTGAACAAGCAGTAGAAATTGCTAAACTGGATATTGATGGTATTTATATTGTAGGAGATAGTTCAAGATATTATCCATATCCTACATGTCTTGCTCAGGTCATAGGAATTGTAGGAATTGACAATCAAGGAATTAGTGGTATTGAATATATCTATGATGAATATTTAAAAGGAAAAGGTGGAGCTTTACAAATATATACGGATGCGCATGGAGATTTAATGGAAGATTTAAGTGGTTTTTATCAAGATGCTACTAGTGGATATGATATATACTTAAGTATTGATTTAAATATTCAATTAAGTTTAGAAAGAGTAATGGATAATGCAGTAAAAAAATATACTCCAAATGATATGGTAGGACTTGTAATGAATCCTAAAACTAGTGAAATTCTTGCTATGGCCTCAAGACCAACTTTTAATTTAGAATCTTATCAAGATTATCCACAAGAGATATACAATCGTAATTTACCTATTTGGAAATCCTATGAACCTGGTAGTACCTTTAAAATTGCAACGTTTGCGGCAGGGTTAGAAGAAAAAGTTTTTAAATTAGATGAGAAATTTTTTGATTCTGGTTATATGATTGTAGATGGTACTAGAATTAGAGATTGGAAGAAAGGTGGGCATGGTAGTGAAACTTTCTTACAAGTATTAGAAAATTCTTGCAATCCTGGTTTTATGACAATTGGTCTTAGACTTGGTAAAGAAAAACTTTTTAAATATATAAGAAATTTTGGCTATGGATCTAAATCGGGTATTGATTTATTAGGTGAAAGTGCTGGTATTGTATTTAATGAAAAAAAAATAGGCAATGTTGAACTTGCTACGGCATCATTTGGTCAAGGTAATTCAGCAACACCACTTCAAATTGTTAATGCTGGATCTGCTGCCATTAATGGTGGTATTTTGCATCAACCTTATATTCTAAAAGGAATTGGTAATAGTACAGGAGTGTTAATTACTAAAGAGCCTGTTGTAATACGTCGAGTTATAAGTGAAGAAACTTCGAAGATAGTAGCCGAAAGTTTAGAATCCGTTGTGGCAAGAGGTACAGGAAGAACGGCTCATATTCCAGGATTTAGAGTAGGAGGAAAAACAGGAACAGCACAAATAGCCAAAGATGGTCACTACTTAGTTAATCAATTTATATTATCATTTTTAGGTTTTGCGCCAATGGATGATCCAAGTATTGCCGCTTATATTGCAATCGAAAATCCTCATAACGCTATTCAATATGGTGGTACAACAGTGGGTCCGATGATTAAGGAAGTGCTAAGTGATGCACTAGGAATTTTAAAGATTCCAACAAGAGAAAATGAAATACCATTTGATGCAAGACTTTGGATTGATAAAAAAATATATAAAGTAGAAAATTATGTTGGTCTAGCAAAAAAAGATATTAAAAATTCCGTTAATTATCAAATTATTATAAGAGGAAGTGGAGATACTATTATTTCACAAATGCCAGAAGCTGGTGAATCAATTATTGAAGGTGGCACAATCATTTTATATACATAAGCGGAGGAAAAATGAGAATAAAAAAATATTTTGATAATTACTATAAAAATGTTATCATTAATAATAATCATAACGTCAAAGATATTGTAGAAAACTCTAAAATGGCATCATTAGATAGTGTATTTGTCGCTATTAAAGGATATAAACACAATGGTATTGATTATATTGAAGAGGCCATAAAGAATGGAGCAAAAACAATAATTTTTGACGAGGAGATTAGTTTTTCAAATAAAAATGTTAATTTTATAAAAGTCTGCGATGCTAAAGTAGAACTAGCACGTCTTTTAAATTGGTTTTACCAAAAAAAATCAAAACCTAAAATTATTGCAGTAACAGGGACTAATGGTAAAACTAGTGTTACGATGTATACTTTCAATGCATTAAAAAAATTAAACATAAATTGTTTACTTATAGGAACAGAAGAAAATATTTCATTTTATAATGGTCGTCTTCGTTATATACGTGCATCTAATACAACACCATCCATTACAACGATATATCAATTAATGATGGAACATCCTTATAAGTATTTAATTATGGAGGCATCTAGTCAAGGAATTTGTGAAGGTAGATTATTAGGACTTACATTTAGAGTGGCATGTTTTACAAATATCACTCAAGATCATTTGGATTACCATAAAACAATGGATAATTATGCGAATGCTAAGAGCAGAATTGTCTATCAACTAGAAGATGAAGGAATTTTAATTCTGAATAGGGATATGAATTATTTTACAGAAATCAAAAAATTATCAATCAATAGAATATATACATATAGCATACAAGATGATACAGCTATGATATATGGAAGGATCATTGATAGAAAGATAGGGGGAATGAAAGTAGCTATTGATACTTTAAGCAAAAAGAAAATAATAAATACAAAATTAATGGGAGATTTTAATCTTGAGAATCTTCTTGCTACATATACAATCTTGCATAATCTTAATTTAGAAGATGCTTTAATTGTAGATCTTTTAGAAAATATATCTGCGGTAAAAGGAAGAATGAATCTTTTTTTGCTAAATAAGGCATATATAGTTGTAGATTTTGCCCATACACCAGATGGAATCAAACAAGTATTAGAATATTTTGATAAAATAAAAAGAAAAAAAATAATTACTATTATAGGATGTGGTGGACATCGTGATATTAGTAAAAGACCTATTATGGCCAATGTTGCGACAACATATAGTGATTTGGTCATCTTTACTGAAGATAATTCTCGAGACGAAGATGTTAATAAAATTATTTCGGATATGGAAAAGGGTGCAATTAACAATAAATATTTAATTGAACCAGACAGAAAAAAGGCTTTAGATTTGGCTATAGAAATGGCTGAGTCAGAAGACATAATATGTATTCTAGGTAAAGGTAGTGAAACTGAAATTATTTCTAAAGAAATCAAAAAATTTAGTGATATTGATTATATTAGAAATTTAGGAGGTAAGCGTCTAAATGGATAGTATTTTAGCCTCAATCGTAATTGTTATAATAGGTGTTTTATATGGCATCGTTTTATTTAAAGTATTAATACCACTTTTAACAAGATTTAAATTTGGCCAATCAATTAGAAGTGAAGGACCACAAAGTCATTTAGGCAAGAAAGGGACTCCAACAATGGGTGGATTGGTCATAATTTTGATCACAATTTTTCTAAATATAACCCTAATTTTATTTAATTATAATGATACAAATATGAATTTTCATCAAATCATTTTGTTAATAATTCCTTTTGTAAGTTTTGGCATCATTGGTTTTATTGATGATTATTTAATTATTGTTAAAAAAAATAATGATGGTCTAAAACCACATATTAAATTTCTTTTACAACTTTTAATTAGTGCTATATGTTATTATTTAACCATTCAAACAAGAGGTACAAATGAAATTAATTTTTTTGGTGAAAGTATTGATTTAAGATTTTTTTATGGTATCTTTATTATTATTTCTTTTACCGGATTTACCAATGCAACTAATTTAACAGATGGTCTAGATGGATTGCTTGGTGGGACTAGTGCAATTATAACGACTGGAATTACTGTACTTGCTTTTATAAATAAAAATTACCATGTAATGTATTTTGGTATAAGTTTATTAACAGGTATTTTAGCATTTTTGATTTTTAATCTTCCTAGAGCACGTATTTTTATGGGAGATACAGGATCTTTAGCAATTGGTGCAGCCTTGTTTTCGATGTTACTCTGTTTAAATATGGATGTCCTAATTTTTGTTTTTGGAATTATCTATTTGGTTGAAACAATTTCAGTAATGTTACAAGTATGGTTTTTCAAAAAAACTAGTGGCGAAAGATTATTCAAAATGTCACCATTTCATCACCATTTAGAGTTAAGTGGGCTAAAAGATTTTCAAATAGATATTATTTTTTGGATAATTACTTTAATTTGCACTATTTTTGCTTGTATATTAGGGGTGAGAGTATTTTAAATAAAAGGTATTTATTATATGGGTATGGCATTACTAATAAAGCAGTTAAGAAATTTTTTGATTTACATAATGTGAAATATTTAATATATTTAGATGATGAAAATGACCCTTTACAATTTGAAAAAATTTTTAATCAAATAGATTATGTAATAAAATCTCCTGGTATAAAATTTGATACTTTATTTTTAAAAAAATGTTATGAATTAAAAATCAAAGTTATTAGTGACTTAGAATTATTGTATTTATTATATAAGGAATATGAATATATAATTATTACAGGTAGCAATGGTAAAACAACTACAAGTCATTTAACATATCAAATGTTAAATCATCTAAGTTTATTTAAAAATGGTTTAGGTGGCAATATTGGCATACCGCTATTTTCATTATTATTAGATAAAAGAGTACATCGTGGAATGGTAATTGAAGCATCTAGTTTTATGCTTCATAATACTTATAAATTGAAACCAAAAATTTATGTTTTGACAAATCTTATCCCACATCATTTAGATTATCATAAAAATGTTGATTATTACTATTTTGATAAAACCAAAATTATAGATAATCTTGATGAAAAAGATTATTTAATTTACAATTATGATGATAAAATGGTTAGTTCTTTAGTTCGTAAATTTCAAGTTCCTTTTAAAATTAGTTTTTCGTATAATAATGAATTTGCTAGTTGTTATATAAAAAATCGGTATATTTACTATCAAGGAGAAAAAATTGTTGCACTTAAAGAAATAAATAAACCACAATTACCTATCGTATATGATATGATGGTGGCAATAATTATTGCTAAGATTTATCATATTCCACATAAACACATTCAACATGTTTTGAAAAATTTTAAAGGACTTGACTTCCGTTTTCAAACAGTATATGAAGATGATAAATTAGTTATCATAAATGATTCCAAAGCAACATCACCGGAAGCTAGTTTTTATGCTTTAAGAAGTGTTGCTGAAAATTATCAATCATTTTATAAAACTTTAATTTTAGGTGGTAGAATGATAGATGATAATTATAAACACTTAAATGATGAAATTAATAATATGGATGAAGTATATTTATATGGTACATCTAGATTTATGCTATTGAATAAAATACATCATAATAAAATATTCTATTTTGCAACAATTGAAGAAGTCATTGAACAAATAACTATCAAGTCAAAGCATTTAATTCTATTTTCACCTAGCTGCGTTAGTTATGATCAATTTACTTCATATATACAAAGAGGTAAGAGATTTAATGAATTAATTAGTAAATTTATAAACGATAAAAAAACTATACAAAAATAGTATAGTTTTTTATAAATTATTGCAAAATACTATAAAAAGTTGATGTTTTTATAGTATAATTATTTATATCAATAACAAAATATTAAAAAAGAGAGCGAAAATTATGATAAATATAGAAGAAGTTAAAAAAATAGCTCAAAATTGTTTGAATTGTAAAAATCCAATGTGCGTTCAGCATTGTCCAATTGCTAATCCCATACCACAAATTTTATCATTAATTAAACAAGAAAAAATAGAAGAAGCAAGTAACTTATTATTTAAGAACACTAATGCTGGTCCTATTTGTTCACGATTGTGTGATTTTGAAAGACAATGTTTTGGTAATTGTGTTTTAAAAAGTCGCAATCAGGCTATAAAGTTTTATGAAGTTGAAAAATTCTTATCACAATCATTTTATGCATATCCTAATCTAAATATTTCCAACGAAATACGCATTGCTATTATAGGTGCTGGAATTAGTGGTTTATCTTGTGCGATTGACTTAGCGAATTCTGGTTACAATGTAACTATTTTTGAAAAGACTGATCAAATCGGTGGAGTGCTTGCACAGACTATACCTTCATTTCGTTTTGATAGTAAGTTATTAGAAGTTTATAACCTATTGCTTGAAAAATTAGATATTAAAGTTGTCTATAATAGTGAATTAGGCAAAAATCTATTTTTAGAGGACCTTTATAACTTTAAATACATAATTATGGCTTTAGGTACTTCACTATCAAAAAAATTGTTCCTTAATAGTGAATATATCTTAAACGGGCTAGAAATTTTAAGTCAAGTTAAAAAACAAAACTTTAATTTAATCAAAAAAAAGATTCTCGTTATTGGTGGAGGCAATGTTGCAATGGATGTAGCTAGAACACTAAAGCGCTGTGACAATATTGTTCATATTGTATATCGAAGAGATATTTCTAATGCACCAGCAAGTAAAAAGGAAATAGATGAAGCACTTGATGAAGGAATTGTTTTTGAGGAATGTTTAGCACCTTCTAAATGTATTTTTGAAAATAATCGATTAATTGGATTAGAAGTTGAGGAAATGGAATTAATAGCTGATGAAATGAGTAATCGTAAAACTTTTAAAAAAACAGGTAGATATCAAAAAATAGATTGTGATTATATTGTTGAAGCCGTTGGATTAGATGCTGACTATAGTTACCTAAAGAAAGTTTTACCTAATTTTTTTGATGAAAATGGTTGGATTATTAAGGATGGATATTTTAAGATTGGTAATCAAATTATTTTTGCTACAGGTGATTATTTTATGGGTGCATCAAATTTCGCTAATGCTGCTAGTCTAGCAAAAAAAACAATTAAAATGTTGGAGAAATTAAAATGAAAGTAGTATTTGGTGGTAGTTTCAATCCTCCTACAATCGCTCATGAGAAAATAATTGAGTTATTATCTAAACGTTATGATGAAGTCGTCATTGTACCTAATGGTAGAAAGTATATAAGAAAAGAATTATTTTCAAATAAAAATAGGGTAGAGATGCTCAATCTAATTGCTCAAAAATATCATAATGTGGTGGTCTCTCCTCTTGAATTAGAAAGAGAATTTAAGGGGACTTACTATACATTAAGAGAATTAAATCATCCGGTTTTTGCGTGCGGAGATGATTGTTTATTTGATTTTAAAACATGGATGAATGCAGAAAAGTTGTTAGAAGAAAATACTTTCTTAATTTTTACAAGGAATAATAATGTTGAAGAAATTAGAAAACAAATTTGTAATGATAAATTTTTATCACAATATCAGGATAAATTTGATATTATTAGCATTAATTATCCTAATATTTCTTCTAATAGTTATCGTAAAACTTTAGATCAAAACTATTTGTCAAATGATATAAAAGCATATATTGATAGAAATAAATTATACAAGGAGGGTTGTATGTTTGCTCATAACTATGTAAAAGTAGCTTTAGCTACGCCTAAAGTAATATTAGGAAATCCCCAAAAAAATGCTAAAGAAATTTTAAAAATTGCAAACGATTATCCCACTGCTTCCATAATTGTTTATCCTGAACTAGCTTTGACAGGATATTCACTTGGAGATTGGTTGTTTAATGCGGAACTTTTGAAACAAGCAAAAGAAGCTTTATATATGATTAAAGAGCATACTAATAATCAAATTTTGATTTTAGGGATGCCACTTGAATATAGTGGTGCTATTTATAATGTAGCAGTTGTTTTACAAAATAAAAAAATTTTAGGGATTATTCCTAAAGTAAATTTACCAAGAACAGGAGAATTTTATGAAACTAGATTTTTCACAAGTGGTAAAAAAATTGTTAAGAATCCTACAAAGTTTGAATTATTTGGTGAAGAGGTTCTTTTTGGTAGTCTTTTATTTAAAAATGAAACACACAATGTTTGTTTTGGAATAGAAATATGTGGAGATATGTGGGGACAGATTAATCCTCATGAATTGTTGTATCAAAAAGGTGCTGATATTATTTTTAATATTAGTGCTTCAACATATCATTTTGGCAAAAAAGAATTAAAAAAATCTTTGATCAAAAATGCAAGTAGTAAATTTGAAGGAGCATATTTATATGTATCTAATGGACCAAGTGACTCAAGTAGTGATATTACCTATACTGGTGATCAAATAGGTGTTGTGTGTGGAGAATTTATTTTAGATCAAAGTACTTTATCCTTAGAGACAGTAGTAAATTTGGTTGATATCGACATGGAAATGATTAGATTTATGCGTTATTCAGATGGTTATTGTCGGGATAGTTTAGAAGTTGAACAAAACTTTATTTCTTTTAGATTAGTACAGACAAATGATTATAGTTTAGAAGCAATTCCTGATTTATTACCATTTGTGCCTAAAAATGATAACGAATTTAATGAAATTATTGAAATCACCTCCATTTCTTTAAAACATCGTTTAGATTATGTCAATACTTCAAAGGTCATAATTGGTATTAGTGGTGGGTTAGATTCTACACTTGTGTTACTTTTTGCCTATTATACATACCAAAAATATCATTTAGATCCTAAAAATATAATTGCGGTAACAATGCCAGGACTTGGAACTGGTAGTAAATCTAAGAATATTGCCCTTAATCTTATGCAAAAGTTGGGTGTTACGATGAAGGAAGTTTCTATCAAAAAAGAGGCAATGAATCAGTTAAAACTTTTGAATCATAATATGTTAGAAAAGGATGTTACTTATGAAAATGTTCAGGCTCGTATTAGAACAATGTACCTAATGAATCTAGCCAATCTTGAAAAAGGTATTGTTTTAGGAACTGGAGATATGAGTGAAATTGCTCTTGGTTGGTCTACCTTTAATGGTGATCATATGTCAATGTATAACCTAAATTCAGGATTACCAAAAACAACAATTAAAGCATTGGTTAAATATTTTATAACAATATATCCAAAAGTAAAAAATGAATTAAAAAAAGTCTATAATGCGGTCATTTCACCAGAATTAACTGGTTTTGATCAGGCCACCGAAGACAAAATTGGTAAGTATCAAATAAATGATTTCATTTTATATCATATATTTATGAGAGGTGCGTCAAAAGAAAGAATTATATATTTATTAGGAATTTGTTTTCATTTAGAAAGTAATGATTGTTTAAAATATTATGAAAATTTCATGAGACGATTTAATTTAAACCAATACAAAAGATTAACTAGTGCAGAAGGAATAAAAATTTTTAAATTAACTTTAAATCCAAGAGGAGATTTTCGTTATCCTGGTGATATGAAATAGGCACAAATAGAAAATACAACAAAATTTTTATAGCACAACCTCTTTAAAGAATAATGATAACAAATATTACGATAATTACAATGACTTTTTGTCTAGATTATTTTGTATTATGTGTTATTTCATTGTTTGATTATATATAATCTTATCTAAACTAAAGCAAAAAATGGGAGGAGATATAGGAATTTTAGATAATCACTTTGAGTGAAAGTAAGATAATAAATATTTAGATACTTATATTTTGACTTAATTTTTAAATAATGTTATAATATACTTAAATATTATATTGAATAAAAATCCTTGACGAGGAAGAGTAGAAAATAACTATTTCTAGAGATAAGTTGGTGGGTGAAAAACTTAATTAGTTATTTTTAAAAGTAGCCTTTGAGATGCTTAAGTGAGAAAGTTTCATTAGCTTAAGCCGTTTACTTGCGTTAAAAGAAAGAGTGAATAAAATTATTTTTATTAACAAAGGTGGTACCGCGGAATAACGTTTCGTCCTTTATATGGATGAGACGTTTTTATTTGGAAATGATTAGGAGGTTATTATGTTTAAATTAAATGAAAAAGAAATGGCACCTAAATATGATTTTAAAAATGTAGAAAGAGGTAAATATAACTATTGGCTTGAAAATGGTTTTTTTACGAGTGGTGATAATACTAAGATTCCATATACGATTGTTATCCCACCGCCTAATGTTACAGGTAAACTACATATTGGTCATGCTTGGGATACAACATTACAAGATATCATTATTAGAAGAAAAAGGATGCAAGGCTATGATGCCTTATGGCTTCCAGGGATGGATCATGCTGGAATCGCAACACAAGCCAAAGTAGATGCTAAATTAAAATCACAAGGAATAAGTCGTTATGATTTAGGTCGTGAGCGATTTTTAGATATTGCATGGGAATGGAAATATGAATATGCAGGATTTATTAGAAAGCAGTGGTCAGTTCTTGGTCTTTCGCTTGATTATAAAAAAGAACGTTTTACTTTAGATGATGGTTTACAAGAAGCTGTTAAAACAGTCTTTGTTCGTTTATATAAAGAGGGTTTAATTTATCGTGGTGAACGGATTATTAATTGGGATGTAGAAGCAAAGACGGCACTTTCTAATATTGAGGTTGAATATAAAGAAATAGAAGGAGCATTTTATCATTTTATTTACCCCTTTGTTGATGAGGATGGTGGGTTAGAAATAGCTACTACACGTCCAGAAACAATGTTTGGTGATGTTGCTTTGATGGTTCATCCTAATGATATTAGATATCAAAGATATATTGGTAAAATGGTTTATATTCCTGGTACAAGTAGACAAATTCCTGTTATTAGTGATGATTATGTTGATATGAATTTTGGAACTGGTGTTGTCAAGGTTACTCCTGCTCATGATCCTAATGATTTTGAAGTTGGTAATAGACATAATTTAGAACGTATTATTTGTATGAATGAGGATGGTACTATGAATGAATGTGCAGGGATTTATCATGGTATGGAGAGATTTGATTGCCGAAAAGCATTGGTTAAGGACTTAACAGAAAAAGGTTTATGTCCTAAAATTGAAAAAATGATTCATTCTGTAGGTCATTCTGAAAGAACAGGTGTAATTGTTGAACCACGCCTTTCAAAACAATGGTTTGTTAAAATGGAGCCTCTTGCTAAAGCCGTTTTAGAAATGCAGTCTAGTGGGGAAGCTATTGAATTTATACCTTCTCGGTTTAGTAAAACTTTAGAGGGATGGTTAGACTTAAATAATATTCAAGATTGGTGTATTTCAAGACAGTTATGGTGGGGTCATCGAATCCCTACTTGGTATAAGGATGAAGAAATCTATGTTGGAATGGAGAAACCAAAAGGTGATGGTTGGATTCAAGATGATGATGTTTTAGATACTTGGTTTTCAAGTGCACTGTGGCCTTTTTCTACCCTTGGTTGGCCTAAAGACACTAAAGATTTGAAAAGATATTTTCCTATTGACTGCCTAGTTACTGGTTATGATATAATCTTTTTTTGGGTTGCTAGAATGGCTATCGACTCTAAACATTTTATGAATCAAAGACCATTTAAAAAATGTTTAATTCATGGATTAATTCGAGATGAAGAAGGTCGTAAGATGAGTAAATCTTTAGGCAATGTTGTTGATCCTTTTGATATTATTGATAAATATGGTTGTGATGCAATGCGTTATTTTTTGACCACGAATTCTACACCTGGTCAAGATTTACGTTTTTCTGATGAAAAAATGGCATCTTCATGGAATTATATAAATAAAATATGGAATGTATCACGTTTTATTAAGATGAATTTAGTAGCAAATAATTATCAAGGAGAAGAAATTGATTATAATAATCTAACATCTTTGGATAAATGGATTTTAAATAAGATGAATCTTCTAATAAAGGATGTTGATAGTAAATATGATATTTTTGAATTTGGTGAAGTTGCACGCGCTATTTATAATTTTACTTGGGATGATTTTGCTTCAAGTTACTTAGAAATGACAAAGGTTGATTTTGCTAATTCTGATTTGAAACGTAAAATAAATACATGTAGTGTTTTAACAAAGGTTTTGACAACTATTATAAAACTATTGCATCCGTTTATGCCTTTTGTAACCGAAGAAATATATCAAAATTTTTATGATGAGTCTATAATGATTAGTGATTGGCCTCAATCACTTAATTTGAATTTGGATAATGACCTAATTGCATATACTAATAAATTATTTGAAATTATAACGGCCGTTCGTAATATACGAAATGAGAAAAATGTTCCAATGAGTAAGCCGATTAAAATATCATTAGAGACAAGTAATATAGGTTTAAAAACATATTTATTGGAACATCGTGAATATTTAAAAAAATTTATTAATTATGAAGAATTATTAATTGTAGATAGCATTGATAAAATGGATGCAATTGTTAAAGTTCTTGATGA
The DNA here is from genome assembly GCA_900539265.1 of uncultured Mollicutes bacterium. Classification (GTDB taxonomy): domain Bacteria; phylum Bacillota_I; class Bacilli_A; order ML615J-28; family CAG-313; genus CAG-313. The sequence continues at coordinate 22,569 of UQBM01000011.1, forward strand.
TTTAAATATTGTGATTTTATTAAAGGAATTAGTAAATGTTGATGAAGAAATCGCAAAACTAAAATTGAAACAAGATAAATTAAAAAAAGAAGTGGCGCGATCTGAAAGTATGCTTAATAATCAAAATTTTCTTCAAAAGGCTCCTAGTAGTAAAATTATAGAAGAAAGAAATAAGTTATCTAGTTATTTAGAACAATTGAAAGAAGTCAATGCACTTCTTTTAGGGTTAGAAAAATAGTATGCAATTTGCAAATGTAGATAATTTTATCAATTGGGTCCAGCTTCAAAAACGATTTTCAAAAAAGGTGAATTTGGATAAAATGAAGTATTATTGTAGTTTATTTGATAATCCTCAAAATAAATTTAAATCAATTCACATTACAGGAACGAATGGTAAAGGAAGTACTGTGGCGATGTTAAAAAACATTTTAATAAAAAAGGGTTTAAAGGTAGCTACCTTTACTTCGCCATATGTTAGTTGTTTTAATGAACGAATTTCTTACAATAATAGTTATATTAGTGATGATGATTTATTAAAATATGCTAATTTATTTTTAAATAAGTATAGTATAATTGAACAAAGTGGCTATGAACTTCCAACATTTTTTGAATTTATTACCATCCTTGCTTTTTTATATTTTGCTAGTTTAGAAGATTTAGATGTTGCTATTATCGAAGTTGGAATGGGTGGAAGACTTGATGCTACTAATGTAATAACTCCAATTCTTTCAATTATTACCAATGTTGCTTTTGATCATATGCAAATACTTGGTAATACATTAGAGGAAATTTTGACTGAAAAATTGGGAATTGTGAAAAAAGGGATTCCAATTATTTGTGGCATTAAAGATTATAATTTACAACTAATATGTCAAAAAATTGCCAAATTAAATGATACTATAGTGATTTTTCCTCAATATAATCAATTGAAAATTCAAAAAGCAGATATTGCTAATTCTGTCTTTTCCTATTGTGAATTTAATAGTATTACGCTTAGTTTAATTGGCTATCATCAAATTGATAATGCATTAGTTGTTATCGAGGCTTTTAACGTTTTGCGAAATATTTTTGAAAAAAATAATTATAAAGTAAAATTATCTAATATTGATTTGTTAAAAGGATTAAGTGATGTTTCATGGCTTGGTAGGATGGAGAAAATTTCTGATAATCCCTTACTTTTAATTGATGGTGGACATAATATTGATGGAGTTAGAAGTATTTGTGAATTTGTTAAAACTCTTCAATATAATTTTAAAAGAGCAGTAGTTGCTATATCCCATGATAAAGAATTAAATGATATGATTGCTCTAATTGATGATGCTTTTACAGAAATTATTTTTACTAAATATACTTATGCAAGGAGTGCTAGAGCAATTGATTTATATCAAATATCGAAATCATCTAATAAAAAGATTAATGAAAATTTAGAAGAGGTAATAAACGAGGTTTATCATAATAAGGCTGATATTACTATTTTTCTTGGAAGTTTATACTTAGTTGGTGAAGTTCGAAATTTAATAAAAAATAGATAATGTAAAAAATGATATATTTTATATATCATTTTTTTAACGTAATATTTCTTAAATGAACGTATTTATATTTTAGGAGGTAAGTATGTTAAAAGAAATACCTGATTATGATCGTCCTCGCGAAAAGGCATTAAAATATGGAATTCATACTTTATCTAATATTGAATTACTAGCAATTATTTTAAGAACTGGTTCAAAAGAGGAAAATGTGGTGGATGTTGCAAAAAATTTATTGTATAGTTTTAAAAACCTTTCTGAAATAGCAGAAGCAACTCTTAAAGAGTTAACAGCAATTAGAGGTATTGGGCAAATTAAGGCGATTACTTTGCTTGCTTCAATTGAACTAGGTCTAAGAATTATAGATATCAAAAATGAGATTATTTTTTATAACAATCCTCAACAAGTTTTTGATGCTTTTTATCCAAAAGTTCATTTGTTAAAAAAAGAACATTTATATGCAATTTTTTTAAATACAAAAGGTATGATGATTCAAGAAAAATTAATTACACAAGGAACTATTTCAATGAGTTTACTTGATGGGAAAGATATTATTAAATGGGCATTAAAACTTTCCGCATCTGCTATTATTTTAGTTCACAATCATCCAAGTGGTGATCCAAGTCCGAGTTTAGCGGATTTAAAGGCTACATCAGGGTTTGTCAATCAAGCCAAATTATTAGAACTTGTGGTAATAGATCATATTATTATAGGTAATACATATTATAGTATGAAAGAAAATTCGAAAATATTTAGAATTTTTAATTCATAAATAATTTATTTTTTTCATAAAATATTTTGGTGATATGATGAAAAAGGATAGTCTTATTTATAAATACAAAAAAGCATTAAGGGAAAATGAAAATGCAACAAATAATGAAAAAAAGAAAATCCGTTATAATTTTGTCACAAAACTCTTTTTCAGAATATTTTTAAGTACTTTTATTCTACTATGCTTAGTCATTGCTAATAAAATTTCCATTTCAACCAAAGGGATAAAATTAAGTGAATATACAATTGAAAAAAATTGGAATTTTTTGAAAATGGTTACTGTTTTTAATGGTATATTTGGTGAATTCATTGTTATAAATGATGATCAAACTGTTGATAGTAATCATTTGTATGATCAAATAACTTATAATAATAATATAAATTATATTATTAATTATGATTTTTCAGGTGTTGTTGCAACCTCTAGTGGTGTTGTTTCCAAAATTGTGAAAAATAAAGATAAAACATATACAATTACAATTCAAGGGATTGATGATTATGTATATATTTATGATGGTTTAGAATCAATAGATTTCTCAATTTATAATTATGTTGAAAAAGGAACTGTAATTGGTTTAGCAAAGAAAGAAAATAGTCAATATACTTTTAAATTAACGATAAAGAAAGATGGTAAATATTATGACTTTTACGATACTGCCAAAGATTAAAATTCATTATTTAATGTTAGTTTTGATTATTATTTGTAGTTTTTCAGGTTTTTTAGATCAAATTTTATTGATTAGTTTAACTATTATTTTGCATGAAATTGGTCATTTAATTTTTATTATAATTTTTGGCGGTAAGGTAAAATCAATGACATTAAATATTTTTGGTGGTAGATTAGATGCCAAAATTGACAATATTAAAAAAAGATGGCAAAAAATTTTAGTAGATATGGGTAGGAATTACTACAAATATTTTAATAATAATAATTTTACGTTTATTTAAAACTGATGCTAAAATAGATCTTATTATCAGATTCAATTGGTTAATGATTATTTTTAATCTTTTGCCCATTTTTCCTCTTGATGGTTACCGATTTATTGAAGACTTATTTCGTTTAAATAAAAGAATTTTAGTTAAAGAAATTTTTATTTATGGTGGCGTCATTATCCTTATTCTTATAATAATCAGTACCTTTATAATGGGTTATTATGGCATCATATGTATATGTATATATTTGATATATTTAAATATTTTAAAATTACTTCAAAATAGACGCCTTGAAAAACAATACTATTACCAAATGATGTATGAAATTACACATTTTAGTCTAAAATAAGTTAAATACATTGAAAAAACTAAAAATTTATGTATAATTATTTTAAGGTGATAGAAGTATGAAGAAAAGAAATTTGATAGTGATCATAATAGCTTTAGTATTAGTTGTAGGTATTTTGACGACAATTTTAATATTAAAAGGAAGCATTTGGCAAAAAGAGAAGATTACTGATGAATTAAAACAAGCCCAAGCAACTTTTGACATTAGATTAAATAGTGATAGTACAGAATATTATATTTATCGTTTAAAACCAAGTGCTAACACTGATGGAGCTACAATTACAATTCCTGATTCTGTTGATGGGATTCCTGTTACTAAATTAATTGATCGTGATTTGGGTTTTTCAAGTTATAATAATATTACTAAAATTATTATTGGTAAAAATATATCTTATATTGGAACAAACACAACAGTTATATCAGATGATACCAAAGAATTAGGAGATGATTTTTTCTCTTTGGCTACTTCTTTAATAACAATTGAAGTTAGTGTTGAAAATAAAAATTTTTCAAGCAATAATGGTATCTTATATAATAAAAATCAGACAATTTTATTAAGATATCCAGCAGGAAGAACTATGAGTAATAATCAGTCTAGCCATCGATTTGTCATTCCAAATACTGTGATTTTGATTTACAAAAAAGCTTTTAGTCTTAATAAAACCCTTGAAATGGTTACTTTTGGTGAAAATGTGGAAGCTGTTGATGATGAGGCTTTTAGCGGATGTGAAAATTTAGTAAGTGTAAATTTTGATAATTCGAATATTAAATCTATTGGTACAAAGGCTTTTGAACGTTGTCTTAATTTATCTAGTGTTGTATTACCAATTGAATTAGAAAGATTAGGTAGTAGTGCCTTTATGGGTTGTAGTAAGTTAACATACATTTATTTTTCTAATTCTATTTTAGAAATTGGTCGTAATTGTTTTACGGGATGTAGCAATTTAAAATCTATTTATACTAATTCTGAATTTGTTGATCGTTTAAAAGAAATATTTGCGCAAAACAATGAAAAATTTATTGATAAAATTCAGCAAATTAGCAGTAATTAAAATATAAAAGATAACTACATCATTGAGTTATTGAATGGATAACTTAGTGATGTAGTTTTATTATATTAGGTATTTCGTAGCTTAAATATTGTTTTATTTGCAAAAATCTTATATTTATGATATAATAGACAAGTAAGTTTATAAATTAAACTAGTTTTAGAAAAAGGAGATAAAAAATGAGTAAATTTGTTTATTTATTCAAAGAAGGTAACGCTACAATGCGAAACCTTCTAGGTGGTAAAGGTGCAAATCTTGCGGAAATGACATCGATTGGATTACCTGTTCCTCATGGTTTTACTGTTACTACTGAGGCTTGCGCCAAATATTATGACGATGGTAAAGTACTTGCCCCAGAAGTTGTGGAGCAAATTTTTAATGCTTTAAAGGTCGTTGAAACTCAACAAAATAAAAAATTTGGTGATAATTCTAATCCATTACTTGTATCAGTTCGTAGTGGTGCAAGAGCATCAATGCCTGGAATGATGGATACAATTTTGAATTTAGGTTTAACAGATGAATCAGTAGAAGGTCTTGCAAAACTTACTAATAATCCTCGTTTTGCATATGATTCATATCGAAGATTTATTCAAATGTTTGCAGATGTTGTAATGGAAATAAAAAAAGAAAACTTTGAAGCTTTAATGGATCATATGAAGGAAGTGAAGGGTGTTACACAAGATACTGAATTAGATGCTAATGATTTAAAAAGATTAGTATCTGAGTTTAAGGTTAAATATGCTGAATTAAAAGGTGAACCTTTTCCACAAGATCCAAATGTTCAATTATTAGAAGCTGTAAAAGCGGTATTTAGATCATGGGATAATCCACGGGCTAATGTATATCGTCGCTTAAATAATATACCATATTCTTGGGGAACAGCGGTAAATGTTCAATCTATGGTATTTGGTAATATGGGAGAGGATTCTGGTACAGGAGTTGCCTTCTCAAGAAATCCTGCTACTGGTGAAAATGTTTTATATGGAGAGTATTTATTTAATGCTCAAGGTGAAGATGTTGTAGCTGGTATTAGAACACCTTTTCCAATTGCTCACTTAAAAGAAGATAATCCTGCTTTATATGAAGAATTTAAAAATGTTGCTAAAACTTTAGAACAGCATTACCATGACATGCAAGATATGGAATTTACTATTGAAAAAGGTAAGTTATTTATGCTTCAAACTAGAAATGGTAAAAGAACTGCTCAAGCAGCTTTAAAGATAGCAATTGATATGGTAAAAGAAGGTTTAATTACTGAACAACAAGCTGTATTAATGGTAGAGCCTAAATCGCTTGATGCCTTACTTCATAAAGGATTTGATCAAACAGCACTTAAGGCAGCAAGTCCTATTACCAAAGGTTTACCTGCATCTCCAGGTGCTGCTTGTGGGCAAGTTGTTTTTACTGCTGATCGTGCAAAAGAATTAAAGGCTGATGGTAAAAAGGTAGTACTTGTTCGTTTGGAAACTTCTCCTGAAGATATTGAAGGTATGATTGCTTCTCAAGGCATTTTAACTGGTCGTGGTGGTATGACAAGTCATGCAGCAGTCGTGGCTCGTGGAATGGGAACTTGTTGTGTTGCAGGTGCAGGAGAAATAAGAGTTAATGAAGAAGCAAAATATTTTGAAGTTGGTGGTAAACGCTATAACGAACTTGACTGGATTTCTATTGATGGGAATACAGGTTATGTTTATGGTGAAGCTATTGCGACTGTTGACGCTACTGTTTCAGGTGATTTCGCCACTCTTATGGAATGGGCCGATAAATATCGTGCATTAAAGATTAGAACAAATGCAGATAATCCTCGTGATGCAAAAGTTGCTTTTGAGTTTGGTGTAGAAGGTGTAGGTCTTTGTCGTACCGAACATATGTTCTTTGAAGCAGATCGAATTATGGCAGTTCGCGAGATGATTGTTGCTGATAATGAAACAGATCGTAGAAAAGCTTTGGCAAAATTATTACCAATGCAAAGAAATGATTTTATTGGTATTTATAAAGCTATGAAAGGTAAAGCTGTTACCGTTCGTTATCTTGATCCTCCTCTACATGAATTTTTACCGCATACAGATGAGGAAATTGCTCAACTTGCTAAGGAAATGAATATTACATTTGAAAAATTAAAGACAACAGTTGAAGGATTGCATGAATTTAATCCAATGCTTGGTCATCGTGGTTGTCGTTTATCTATTACTTATCCTGAGATTGCTGAAATGCAAACTAGAGCTGTAATTGAAGCAGCAATTGCTGTGAATAAAGAAGGATATAATGTAACACCAGAAATTATGATTCCACTTGTTGGAGATGTTAAAGAGTTAAAATATGTTCATGAAGTAGTAGAGAAAACGATTAAAGAGGTCTTATCTGAAAATAATACAACTTTAGAATATAAATTTGGTACGATGATTGAAGTACCACGTGGTGCTTTAACGGCAGGTGAAATCGCAGAGGTTGCTGAATTCTTTAGTTTTGGCACTAATGATTTAACCCAAATGACTTTTGGCTTTAGCCGTGATGATGCTGGAAAATTCTTAGAAGAATATTATACTCGTAAGGTTTTTGAAAACGATCCTTTTGCCCATATTGATCAGAATGGAGTTGGTCGTTTGATGAAAATTGCTGTAGAGGATGGTCGTAATACTAGACCAAATATTAAATTGGGTATTTGCGGTGAACATGGTGGAGATCCTGATTCTATTGAATTTTGTCATAAATTGGGATTAGACTATGTATCTTGTTCCCCTTATCGCGTTCCGATTGCAAGACTTGCAGCTGCTCATGCTAATATTAAATTTCCACGTAAGTAAATATTAGAAATTTATATTTAAAGATAGTAGAATTATTTTATCTAAAGCTACTATCTTTTTTTATATTCATGCTATAATTAAAAAAATGGAGGATAAATAGATGTTGATTAAAAGATGTTTATTATTAATAATTTTATTGTTAAGTATTTCTTTTATATCTTGTCAAAAACACGAAGTAATGTACAAGATTGTTCCTAAGATAATCAACGATATCGCTAGTATAACATTATATTCGTATGACGGAAAAAGTGAAAGTAAATATTTCATATCATCATATGGACACACTTTTTTAGAAATTACTAATTTATCTAATGAAGAAATTATTTTATATTATCAAGTAATCAAACCTAAGGAGTCGATTACTTTTAGTTGGTGGGCTATTGATATTCATATGGGTATATGGTTTAATATTGAACCATATTATATTTATCTTTATAATCGTTATGATACAAGATATTCTACGACAATCTATATTAATTATGAAGATTTAAATAGGATTAATAGTTATTTAGAAATCAATGATAAATATGATCCACTAAATAATTGTAGTAAAATGACTCTAGGATGTTGGAATTTAGTTGCTGAAAAGAGTGAAAAAATTGATATATTATTTCTAACAACACCTACTTATGTAGTCAGAAATATTAAAAATTTTGATAGTTTTTCTTATTCTAAAAATCTAAATTCCAAAGGTAGTATTGGATTTATTGATAATAAAATCTTTAACGAATATAAAATGGAGATAAAATGATGAAGGGATTTTTAAAAATTATCAATATTATATTAATCATTATTATTATATATTTATTCATTGGCAATTTATATCGTGGCATTACAGCACCTACTCTTATTGGTAATTCAAATGGTCATTTTTTAGGATATTATTTAATAGCATTGGCTTATTTTGTTTTGCTAATTATTATGTTTTTGATAAATTTTATTTTTGTTAAGAAAAGAAAAAAATCTAAATAATAAAAAACTATTATACAAACTTTGATTGTATAATAGTTTTATTTTTTCTTTTTCTTAAGAATAATGAAAAAAATAAATGCCATAATTTGAAGGGGTATTGGTATAATATATAGTAAATAAATACTTTCAAAATTAATAAGGCTTAAATGGATAGCTAATGTCAATGTCCAAAGAAGAAAAGAAGTCGTAAAAAATTGATAAATATTATTTCCCCAAATACAAGAAAAAATTAAAAATAAGATAGCAGTTATAGGAATCGCATATATAAAAGAAACCCATGATTTTAAAGCACTTTTTTGAAAATCAATAGGTAAAATATTTAAAATAACAAAAGCTATGGTGGCAATAAACCATACAATACCTGCCGATAATAAACTAATAGAAATAATATTACGCTTAGAGATTTTTTTCCTTTCTTTTACTGGTACAAAGCTAATAATAGTATCTTCGGTACTTATTAAAACATCTACACTAATCATAAAAATATCTGCCAATTGTTTTAAAGTAACGATATCTGGCATTGATTCACCACGTTCCCATTTTGATAATGTTTTATCTGAATAATTTAGTTTTTCCGCAAGTTCTAGTTGAGTAAGCCCCATTTTTTTTCGATATTTAATAATATTTTTTGAAATTATTAATTTTACATCAATTTCATTGTTTTTATTTTCATAATTTTCCATATTTTTATTTTATCATATTGTTAATTTTTTTTCAACTAAAAAGCCAATTATTTGGTTTTTCTACTAATAGGAGAGTTCAATTCTCCTCTCTCTACTATTTCATTATATTATCGGATAGTCAAAAATTAAAATAATAGGTTGTTAATTAGGACTTTTTTTAGTATACTTTTATTGTAATATTTTGGGGGGATGTTAATGAAAGGAAAAAAGTATATGAAAAAAATTAATGAAAAATCAATAATTCCCATTTTTTTTGCAATAGATAATAATTATGCACCATTTTTTAGTGTAGCACTTGAATCAATAAAAGCGAATAGTTCTAAAAACTATCAATATGAAATTTATATTTTAAATAATGGCATATGTGAAGAATATAAAAATTTAATAAATAACTATCAAGATGATATTTATCACATAACATTTGTTGACCTCAATAATCGCTTAAATAGTGTTGATCATAGTCTTCATACAAGAGACTATTATTCTAAAGCAATTTATTTTCGATTATTTATTGCTGATTTATTTCCAGAATATGATAAAGCTTTATATTTAGATGCTGATATTGTAGTTCTTGGCAATGTTGCTGATTTATATAATCATCAATTAAATGATAACTATCTAGGAGTGATAAAAGATGATGTAGTGAATTCTTACGAGGAATTTCGTCGTTATTCTAATGATGCATTAGGGATACCAGCATACAAATATTTTAATTCTGGTATTTTGGTAATGAATTTAAAGAAATTTAGAGAAGAGAAAGTTTATCATCAATTTTTAGATTTACTTTCTAAGGTTAAATTTATCATTGCTCCTGATCAAGACTATTTAAACGTGATATGCCATAATAAAGTTTTATATTTAGATGAAACTTGGAATAAGGCTCCTCTTCCTCATGTTATACTTGACCAAAATATTAAATTGATTCATTATAAACTTACGGCTAAACCCTGGCATTATAGCGATATTCCTTATGCTGAATACTTTTGGAAATATGCTAGTAAATCACCTTTTTATCAAACAATTCGTTTTATACTTGAGAATTATTCACAAGACCAAATTGAAAATGATAGGTTAATTGAAATTGCTCTTAAGAAAAAAGCTATTGATGAAGTAAGTAGGCTAAATGCTTGTTTTACAAAATATGGTAAATTACAAGAGGCATAGAAATGAAAGATGGCAAAAGGTTAGAAGTTTTAGAGCGAATTAGACTATTAGAAAAAGACAGACATTTTAATGAAGAAGCTGAAATTAATCCACCAACAGTTACTCTAAAACCACAAGATGTTGATTATCTTAATAAAAAATGGTATCATAGATTAAATACTAAAATTGCAAATGAAATTGCAAAAAATTATATTAAAAAATTAATAAAAAACAAAAAATTGATAATAAAAGAGGTTATTGGTTTTGAAAAAATTAATAAAATGAATTCAGGATTTATTTTAACATGTAATCATTTTCATCCATATGATAACTTTGCTTTACATGAAATTTTTGTACCATATCTTTGTAAAACTAAAAGACGCTTTTATAAAGTAATAAGGGAAGGTAATTTTAGTTTTAAGGGAATATATGGATATTTTTTTAGAAATTGTGACACTTTACCACTTAGTTCTAACATCAGCACGATGAGAGAATTTAATAAGGCTATTGATATTATATTAAAGAGAAATGATGTTGTTTTGATATATCCTGAACAGTCAATGTGGTGGAATTACAAAAAGCCTAGACCATTAAAAACTGGGGCATTTAAATATGCGTATAAGAGCAATGTTCCAATTGTTCCATGTTTTATAACGATGGAAGATACAAATATTGTAGGAGAAGATGGATTTTACATTCAAACTTATACTATTCATTTTTTTGAACCAATATATCCTAATTTACAATTAAATATAAAAGATGCAACGGAAGAATTAAGTAAATTAAATTATCAACTTTGGAAAGAAAAGTATGAAGAAGTTTATCAACAGCCGCTTAAATATGATGGAGAGGAAGAATAAACGTGATTATTTATTCAATTATTATCGGGAGTACACTAGTATTTATTATTTTATTCAATTTATTATTTGCAATACCTTCTTATGGATATGATATTATTTTTGTCCTTAAAGCGATAGGAATTAATATTTTAGCAGTGTTTTTAATCGATGCTTTTATTGCTTTTATTATTCACAAGTTACCAAAAAAATGGTTTAATTGTGAAAAGAGTATTTTTTATATTTATAAATGGGAACGCATAATTTATGAAAAAATTAAAATTAGAAAATGGAAAGATCATATTCCAGAATTAGGATGGTTAGCTAATTTTCGTAAAAATAAAGTTATTGAACCCAATAATAACGTCTATATTGAAAAGTTTCTTGTTGAATGTTGTTATGGAGAAGTTATTCATTTTCTTTCTTTTTTCTTAGGATTTTTAATTCTTCTAATATATCCACAGTATGTATTATTTTTTGGTCTTCCTATTGCGTTAGCAAATGGTTTGATTAATTTTTTATCTTTAGCAATTTTACGCTATACAAGACCTAAATTAAAACTTTTATATGAGAGAAATAAACGTCATGATAACAAAAAAATTTAAGAAGAATTTCTTCTTAAATTTTTTTATTAAATTAATTGTTTAAAAAAATTGTAAATGCTATAATAGAGTTGTACAGATTAATGGAGAAGACACTCATTATAAAAAACGATGTACAGTTAATTGGGTACTCAACCATTGAAAAAAGGAGATTTGATGAATAAATTTGTGAAAGTAATTGATGAAAATGGTAAGACCTATTCATCCACGTATACTAAACGTGCTAGGGGTTTAGTTAAAAATAACCGGGCATATTGGGTGGATGATAAGACTATCTGCCTAAAAATGCCCCCTAAAAAAATGGAGGTAAAAAAGATGAATATAAATGATATTGATAAAATGATAGCGCTTATTCATGCTAATAATTGGGCTATTAAAAATAATAATTCCCTTAACTCATATGTGTCTGTAAAAGTTTTAGCAGAAACATATAATGAAATTGTTATGGATTTAGAAGATGCAGGAATCAAAATACCAAAAAGTTTGAGTCAAATTGATTATAGCTTTTATGAAGATAAACAAAATGCACAAATTGATGAGTTAATTCAGCTCATCTATAACAAAGATTGTCTCATTCATCCACTTTTGAAATTAGAACGGGAAAAATTGTTATTACAAAATGATAATCGAAATACTACGAAAAAAGATTGCTTAAAAAATGTAGTACAAGATTTTGCAAATCAAGCAGTTAATTTTGGTAAAAATATTAGCAATGAAGTAATGAAAAATTTAAACTTTGATAATCTTAAAGATTTTTCTGAAAGCATTAATTCTGATATTTTGAATGATGATATAGAAAATATTATTGATAATGTTAGCAATCATTTGAATCAATTTAAAGATGAATTGGAAGATTTGATTGATGAACTTTCTAATTTGGAAGAAGAAATTGAAGATTTAGAAGATGAACTTTCTGATATGGAAGAAGAAATTGAAGATTTAGAAAAAGATGCGAAAGATAATCAAGATGAATTATTCGAATATAAAGATAAAATGAAAAATAAGATGGCGAAAATCCTTTTAAAAGTTGAAAAGTTTAAAAATCGTTTTAATCAAGAATAGTGTTATTAAATAAACAATTAAAAGATGCTATATTTTTTCCATAGCATCTTTTATTATACAAATTTTAAACTATAATGTATAAATCTTTTGTAATATATTATAATAATTAATGCCTTTTTACTTGCATTAATTTTAAAAATATTGTATAATATGTATGTTGTTATGTCTAGCAACCGCACAAAAAGGGTTTTATAAGTGAGATATCCACCCTAATGGCGTGTCTTAATTTTATATGAGGAGGTCAATTAGATGTACGCAATTTTTGTTACTGGTGGCAAACAATATCGTGCAACAGAAGGTGACACTATTTATGTTGAAAAACTAGAGGGTGAAGTTGGTCAAGAGGTGGTTTTTGACCAAGTATTACTTGTAGGTGATAAAGTAGGTACACCATTTGTTGAGGGTGCTAAGATTAAGGGTACGATTGAAAAACAAGGTCGTGGCAAGAAAATTATTGTTTTCAAATACAAAGCCAAGAAAAATTATCATAAAAAACAAGGTCATCGTCAAGCTTATACAAAGGTTGTAATTAATTCAATTTCTGAATAATATTTTGATAATGACAAACGTTGTTTTAAAAAAAGAAAATGGTTTTTGGATTCGATTAGAAATATATGGACATGCTGATTATGCCAATTTTGGTGAAGATATTGTATGTGCAGCGATTTCTACATCGGTTATTATGAGTATAAATCTACTAGAAAGAGTTATACCAAATCATTTTGTAGTTTCTCAAGATGATAAAAAAGGATATATTTGTTTAAAAAATATTTGCTATAATGATATTAATGATGAAAAGTTTATTTTTATTAATCAAATTTTTGAAAATTTAAAAGATGGACTTTTAGAAATACAAGCGAAATATCCAAAAAACTTAAATGTAAAAATTGAAAATAATGAATAGGAGGTAGCATCATGATAAGATTAAATTTGCAATTTTTTGCATCTAAAAAAGGTGTTAGTTCAACTAAGAACGGCCGTGATTCAGAATCTAAACGTTTAGGTGCTAAATTATCTGATGGTCAATTTGCCACTGCTGGTTCTATTATCTATCGTCAAAGAGGTACAAAGGTTCATCCAGGTAATAATGTAGGTCTTGGAAAAGATGATACATTATTCTGTATGATTGATGGTATTGTTAAATATGAACGCAAGGGTAAAGATAAAAAACAAGTTTCTGTATATCCTGTGGAATAAATTGACAATGGGCACTTGAAATCAATCAAGTGCTTTTATTTTTAAAGTTAAAAGGTGGTGATGAAATTGTTTGTTGATAGTGTAAAAATTCATGTAAAAGCTGGTAATGGTGGAAATGGTGGTTCCTATTTTCTTCATGAAAAGTATGTCGCTATGGGTGGGCCTTCAGGTGGAAATGGTGGTCGAGGTGGTAGTGTTATTTTTGTTGGTGAAGAAGGTCTTACAACATTATTAGATTTTAGATTTACAAAAATAATTAAAGCAGAACATGGTCAAAATGGTATGGATAAGAATATGTTTGGTAAATCTGGTAAGGATGTCTATATTAAGGTACCCATTGGTACAACAATAATAGATGCTAATACTAATGTTGTAATTGGTGATGTTACTAAGCATGGTCAAGAAGTAATAGTTGCAGAAGGTGGACGTGGAGGTAAGGGAAATGCCGCATTTGCTTCATCAAGAAATCCTGCCCCTGAATATGCGGAAAAAGGTGTTCCTGGGGTAGAGCGTGATTTACAATTAGAATTAAAAGTTCTTGCTGATGTAGGACTTGTTGGTTTTCCATCGGTGGGAAAATCAACATTAATATCAGTGGTTTCACAAGCTAAACCTAAAATTGCTTCTTATCATTTTACAACTTTGCATCCTAATCTTGGAGTAGTAGGAGTTGGTGATGGTAGAAGTTTTGTAATGGCGGATTTACCAGGTTTAATTGAAGGAGCAGCATCAGGTGATGGACTTGGAATTAAGTTTTTAAAACATATTGAAAGAACAAGAGTAATTGTCCATATTATTGATATGAGTGGAAGTGAAGGTAGAAATCCAGTTGACGATTATTATAAAATCAGAACTGAATTATCACAATATAATGAAGAACTTATCAAAAAACCTGAAATTGTTGTTGCAAATAAAATGGATTTATCTACATCTTCGAATAATTTAGAAGACTTCATCCAAAAAACTGGTATCAGTCATGTCATTCCCATTTCCGCATATACTAAATTCAATCTTAAACAATTATTATATAAAATTGCCGATACTTTAGAAGAAGTTAAAAAATCAAAACCACTTGAAGAAAATTTACAAAATGTAGTAGAATATAATTTTGTGCCAAAGGGTCCAGATTTTTATATCTATCAAGATAATGATGGTATTTATCATGTGGAAGGTGATGGTGTAAAAAAACTTTTTGATCGGACTAATTTTAATAATGATGCAAGTGTTAGGGTATTTGCAAAAAAACTTAGAGATATGGGTGTCGATAAAAAATTAAGGGAATTAGGAGTTAAAGACAAAGATACAGTTTGTATTTTCAATTATGTATTTGAATTTATAGATTAAAAAAATAAGCATATACTTAATTTAGGAGGTAAGATATGACTAAACATGAAAAAATTCAAAAAATTACACTTACAGCTATTTTAGCAGCACTGGTTGTTGTTATAGCTTTTCTTCCCATTAAAACATTGGGATTAGAAATTACACTTACAGTCATTCCAATTGCGATTGGCGCAATCTTAGGAGGTCCATTTGTAGGATTATGTTTAGGAACTGTTTTTGGCATTGTGAGTTTCTTACAATGCTTAGGATATAGTCCTTTTGGAGAAGTTATATTTTCCATTAATCCTTTTTTAACTTTTCTTGTGTGCGTTCCAACTAGAATGCTTGCTGGATGGATACCTGGTCTGGTTTATCAAATCATTTGCAAAACTGGTAAAAAAACACTTGCAAGCGGAGTTGCATGTTTTTTGATGCCTTTTTTGAATACATTTTTCTTTATGAGTGTTTTGGTTATTTGTTTTTATAACACAGATTATATTCAAAGTATTGCTTTAAGTCTCAAAGCTACTAATCCTTTTACTTTTGTAGTCCTTTTTGTAGGTATTAATGGACTTGTAGAAATGCTTTGTGGAATGTTTATTTCTTTTCCTGTATCGAAAACTCTTGATTACGCTATATATAAAAATAATAGATAATTTATAATTAAAAAGATAAAATTAATAAGAGATTTTATCTTTTTTTTAGGAAAAAATCATAAAATCAAAAAAGAAAAAGTTTATTCAAAAACTGACAAATAATTAAAAATATGTTATAATTATTACAAAAGGAATAGGGAAGAGGGAAAAAATGTACGAAAAAATTGATAAAAATAAATACACACCAATGATGCGACAATATCTAGAAATTAAAGAAAATTACCCCGATACCTTAGTGTTTTTTAGACTTGGGGATTTTTATGAAATGTTTTTTAACGATGCTATTGTTGCTAGTAGAGAATTAGAGATAGTTTTAACAGGAAGAGATGCTGGAATCGAAAATGATCGAGTACCAATGTGTGGTGTTCCTCATCATTCTGTGAATTCCTATATTGAAAGATTGACTAATAAGGGATATAAAGTTGCTATTGTTGAACAATTAGAAGAACCAGGTGGGAAAAAGATAGTTCAACGAGATGTTATTAAAATTGTTACGCCAGGTACCAATATAGATGAAAATTATTTAGATGATAAAAATAATAATTATATTGGTGCTATTGAAAAATATGAGATGGGTTATCTTCTTACCTACATCGATCTTTCAACAGGAGATGCATCTATAATTAGTTTCCCTCTACATATTGAACTTGTTTATAATGAAATTCAAAAACTTTCAATTAAAGAAATTGTTGTAAATAAAAATCTTGATAAAAATATTCAAGTGACTCTTTCCAAACTTTATGGCATTTTGGTATCGATTTGTGATGACTATAATGTTGATAATTATTTAAACAGTTTATTTGTGAATATAAAAAAAGAACATTTAATTGGATGTAAAAGGTTAATCTCTTATATTATTAAAACGCAAAAACGTGTCTTAGTCCATCTACAACCTTTTAAATACTATGAATCTAAAAATTATTTAAAACTTGATAACAATGCGGTCAGAAATTTAGAATTGATTGAGTCATTAAAAGGTAATCGTTTTAAAAATAATTTGTTTAGTATTCTTGATAAATGTTCAACTGCTATGGGGTCCCGATTTTTAAAGAAAAGTCTTTTATATCCTTTAGTAGATTTGAATTCAATAACCGAAAGACATGACTTAATAGAGCTATTTATGAAAAATTATATTTTAACAGAGGAGGTCAAAAAAGACCTATTAGAAATATATGACTTAGAAAGAATTGTTGGACGAATTAGTTATGGTTCTCTTACTCCTAAAGATTTAATTCAATTAAAAAGATCAATTGGAGTTTTACCTAATATTAAAAAAAATATGCAAAATATGCATTCTAATGTCGCTTGTAAGAAGGCCAATTTGATAATTACCTTTGAAAAATTATTTGAACTCTTAGATAATGCTATTTGTGAAGATGCTGGTTATTCATTAAAAGATGGAGGAGTAATTAAAGATGGATTTAATGATGAACTTGATAAAATAAAAAATATTAGTTCTACGAATAAGGATTTTTTAATTAATTTAGAAAAACGCGAACGTGACAAAACTGGCATTAAGACACTTAGAGTTGGTTACAATAAAGTATTTGGATATTATATTGAAATAACAAAATCATATTTATCACAAGTAAAAGATGAATTTGGCTATATTAGAAAACAAACAACTAGCAATTCTGAGCGATATATTACTGAGGAACTGAAAGAACGAGAGGCTTTGATTCTTAGATCCGATGAAAGATCACTAGAACTCGAAAATGAAATTTTTCATTCAATACGTAATGAATGTAAAAACTATATTTCTGATTTACAAAATGTAGCTAAAGTTATATCTGAAATTGATATGCTAATTGCTTTATCAATAGTTGCTAGAAATAATAAATATGTTAGACCAATTTTTTCTTTATATGATGAAATGGTGATTGAAAATGGTCGCCATCCTGTCATCGAGGCGGTTAACGAAAAAGAATTTATTCCGAATAATCTAAAACTTTATAACAATGATAAAATTTTGCTTATTACAGGACCTAATATGAGTGGTAAATCCACATATATGCGTCAAAATGCTTTAATTGTCATAATGGCACAATTAGGTTCATTTGTTCCCGCATCTATGGCGAAGTTACCTATTTTTGATCAAATTTTTACACGTATTGGTTCTAGTGATGATATTGCAAGTGGGGAATCAACTTTTATGACTGAAATGCTAGAAGTAAATTATGCCCTACAAAATGCAACGATGCGTAGTTTGATTATTTTAGACGAGGTAGGACGTGGCACTGCTACTTTTGATGGAATGGCTTTGGCACAAGCTATTATAGAATATATTCATTTTGAAATTGGAGCTAAAACCCTTTTTTCTACCCATTACCATGAATTAACTGTTTTAGAAGATAATTTAAGTTTTTTGAAAAATGTACATGTAGAGGCTAGCGTTGGAAAGAATACCGAAGAAATCGTATTCTTACATAAAGTTTTAGACGGACCTTCTGATCAAAGTTATGGTATTAATGTTGCATCACTTGCCAAACTACCTAATGATGTTACTTTTAGAGCAAAGGATATTTTAAATAAACTTGAACAAAAAAACTTTTATGATAAAGAAGTCTTATCATTAAATAATTATCAAAAGCCAACTATTGAATATATTGAAAAAGAAAACCCTAAACATGTAAAAATTATTGAATATCTTTCAAATTTAGAAGTAAATAATATGAAACCACTAGATGCTTTAATTGAACTTTCTAAGATAAAAGAGGAATTAGAACATGAATAATAGACCTAAAATTATTGAATTATCAGAAGAATTAACAAATATGATTGCTGCAGGTGAAGTGATTGAACGACCTAGTAGTATTGTTAAAGAATTAATTGAAAATAGTATCGATGCTTTGGCAAGTGTTATTAGAATTGATTTGATGAATTCTGGAATGGATAAAATTAGTATAACTGATAATGGAATTGGAATGACTGCTGAAGATATATCATTAGCGGTGAAGTCACATGCTACAAGTAAAATTAAATTGGCTAGTGATCTTTTTTCAATTCATACCTTAGGTTTTAGAGGTGAGGCTCTACCATCTATTGTGGCTATTTCTAAAATGAAAATTATTTCATCAGTAAATGGATATGAAGGATATTTTAAATTATTTGAATTTGGTAAATTAATAGAAGAAGGTCTCACTAGTTTTCCTCAAGGTACTAAAATTGAAGTTAGTCAAGTTTTTCATAATACACCTGCTCGTTTAAAACATTTAGGAAGCGAACAAGTAGAACTTTCCCATATTGTTCAATTAATCAATAAAATGAGTCTAGCATATCCTGAAATTTCTTTTGTGTTAACAAATAATGCTAAAGTTTTATTTTCAACTGATGGTTCTAATAACTTTGATATAATCATTAGCGAAATATACGGAAATGAAGTTGCCAAATTAATGTTACCATTTGAAGGAAGCAGTACTCTTTATCAAATTAAAGGTTATACATCAAGTAATTCAATTTTTCGCTCAAATAAAAATGCAATAATAATTATGATTAATCATCGAATTATTAAAAATCAAAATTTGGTATTTTCCATTATTGATGCTTATAAAAGTTATTTACCTATAAATAAATATCCCATTACAATTTTAGAAATAAATGCAGATCCAAGTTATGTTGATGTTAATGTACATCCAACTAAACAAGAAGTTAGATTTACCGATGAAAAAGAATTGCGATTATTAATTACTGAAACGATAAAAATGGCGCTTATGAAAGTTGAATTGGTATATAAAGTAAATACTAATAATCTTAATGATAAAGCAGTTGAGTGTATTTCTAATCAAGACCATAAAAAATTACCCCAATCTTTACAATGGGATGATTTTATGATAAGTGAGCCTCGTGAGGTAAACAAATATGAAAAAAATATTGAAAAAGATACTATTTTAAGCGATAAAACTGCTTTTACTAATAATTCTATTACGCAAAGTGATAAAATAATTGAAGAAGATATCATTCAACCTCAATTTAATTTACGTAATAATCTCACATCAGATTTTTTTCAAACAATGCAATATCTTGGTCAATTTAACAAAACTTATCTTCTTTTAGAAAAAGATGACAATTTATATCTTATTGATCAGCATGCTGCCATGGAAAGAGTTATGTATGAAAAAATTACTAAAAGTTTTTCACAAACAAGTACAGAATTCTATGAACTATTGGTACCAATTAAAATTGATTTACCACTATATGAAATTGACTTATTAGAAACTAAAAAATTAGAATTGGA
Organism: uncultured Mollicutes bacterium; assembly: GCA_900539265.1. Classification (GTDB taxonomy): domain Bacteria; phylum Bacillota_I; class Bacilli_A; order ML615J-28; family CAG-313; genus CAG-313. The sequence continues at coordinate 42,708 of UQBM01000011.1, forward strand.
AAAAATGCATATAACATATGAACTGTTTGGTAAAAATACAATTATTGTGAGAAAAATTCCTATTTGGATACCCAATAATTTAGAAGTAGAGTTTATTAGTGATATTTTTAATTATCTTTTAGAGGATAGAAGCATTAATAAACAGTTAATGTATGATAATTTAGCCAAAATGTTAAGCTGCAAACAATCAATTAAAGCTAATATGTCTATTTTGATAGATGAGGTTAATACATTGCTTATTAATTTGGATGATTGTTCAAATCCTTATACTTGTCCACACGGGAGACCTACGATTATCCACTTTTCTAAATATGAAATTGAAAAATTATTTAAACGAGTGGTGTAAAAAATGCAAAAGGTAATTGTCATTACAGGTCCCACTGCAGTGGGAAAAACAAAATTATCAATTGAGATTGCTAAAAGATTGAATACGGATATTATAAATGCGGATGCCTATCAAATATATAGACGAATGAATATTGGTACTGCTAAACCTAATAAGGAAGAGATGAAAATGGTTTCTCATCATCTTATAGATATTATTGATCCTAAAGAGACATTTTCTATTTCTGATTATCAGATACTTGTTAGAGCTCTTATAGATAAAATGAAAACTGAAAATAAAGTTCCCATACTAGTTGGTGGTAGTGGCCTTTATATAGATGCTGTCATTAAAAATTATAATTTTAATGAAGCGAAGCGTTGTGATGAAAAATATAATAATTATACAAATAATGAGTTACATCAATTATTACAAAATTTAGATTATGATACGGCAAAGAAAATTCATCCTAACAATCGCAAAAGGCTCGTTAGAGCGATTGAACTTGAACAACAGCCTTGTTTTAAAGATTCACGTTCTTTAGGAAAGGATTTTTATTATAATGTATTGTGTATTTTTTTAAATGATGATCGCGATACTCTCTATCAAAGAATTAATAATCGAGTTGATCAAATGATAAAAGATGGATTGATAGAAGAGGTAAGACAAATTGGAATTGAAAATTTCTCTATGACATCCAGGGTTGCTATTGGATATAAAGAAGTGATTGAATATTTGAAGGGTAATATTACGTTAGATGATGCCATTGAGTTAATAAAGAAGAATTCACGTCATTATGCGAAAAGACAATATACTTGGTTCAAAAATAAAACATCTTCGATAATTGTTAATATAGATTTAGATGACTTTTCTCATACCATTGATGAAGTAGAACAAATTATTAATAATTTTTTAGACTAGAAGTTTAAAATTTAACTTCTAGCTTTTTATTTTGTTTCGTATAATATATTGGTGATTAAAATGAAGAAGAAATTTTGGTTATTTTTATTTCTCTTAATATTATGCGGAATTATTATAATTATTTTTATGAAATTTGATTTTGAAAAAACTGATAGTATGGATATTATTACTACTACCAATTATTATGATAATTCAAAAAGTTCAATTGTTATGGATGTGACAACTAAACGAGTTTTGTATCAAAATAATATTCATGAAAGAATGTTACCTGCTTCAACTACTAAAATTTTAACATGTATTACTGCAATTGAACACTATCAGTTAGATGATTTTGTTGTCATTAATAGCGAAGTTTTAAAGACAGAGGGATCTTCTATATATTTAGAAGTTGGCGATGTTATTAGTATTAAGGATTTATTATATGGATTAATGTTATGTAGTGGTAATGATGCCGCAAACGCACTAGCTCTTCATTATAGTGGAAATATGCAAGATTTTATCTTCTTAATGAATGAAACGGCCAAGAAAATTGGTATGCATAATTCAACTTTTGAAAATCCTCATGGTCTTGATACAACTACTAAGAATTATACAACCACCTATGATATGGCTTTATTAATGAGTTATGCAATGAAAAATGAAACGTTTAAAGATATTACTAGTACTAAAGATTATAATCCCACAATTATCAGTGGAAAAAAAATGTATTATCATAATAAGCACCGTTTGATTCAAAATGATGAAAAAGTTACTGGTGGAAAAACGGGTTATACTAAAAATGCTAAAAGAACGCTAGTAACTAGTTTTAAACAAGAAGATTTTGAAATAGTAGTTGTGACTTTTAATTGTTCTGATGATTGGAATGTACATGAAGGACTTGCGAATTATTGCTTTACTAAATATAAACAAAAAAGAATATTGTCAAAATTTGATGTTTTATTTTATGCCTCTTTCAATAATGGATATGTAATTGAAAGTGAAAAACTTTTACTACCTTTGATGGAAAATGAAACAATTAATTATAAAATATATGAAGATAATGATAGTATTAGAATCATCTATTTTATAAATGAAGAAGAAGTTGGTGATGTTACTTTTAGGAGCATTAAAAATGAATAAAGTATGGACAGCATTATTAGTAATTGGTATTGTAGTTAGTTTTTTGACAGGTTCAATTGATAAACTTGGTACTGTTATCGTTGACTCGGCTACTGATGCTTTTAATATTTTTTTAAAAGTAGCCCTTCTAATTCTTTTTTGGAATGGAGTTTTCAATATAGCCATCAAAGCGGGATTAATTAAAAATATTACCAAACTATTAAAAAAACCATTATCATTTCTTTTTCCAGATGTAGATAAAGATTCAATTTGCATGGAATATATTTGTTCAAATATGGTAGCTAATATGCTAGGTTTAGGTTCTGCCGCAACCCCTCTAGGTCTTAAAGCTTTTGAACTACTGCAAAACGAAAACAAGAAGGAGTATCCATCAAGAGCAATGATGACTTTTGTTCTATTAAATATTAGTACTCTTACGATATTTCCTACAACAATTATTAGTCTAAGAGCTATGTATAAAGGCACAACAGAATTTTCTTTTATTGTTGTAATGGTTTTAGTTACGCTTTTTGCTACCATTTTTACAATTATTCTTGATCGTATAGTCTACTTAATTAAGGCTAAAAAGGAGAAATAGCAATGCAGATTATTGTTATCTATATTTTATTAATTATTTTGTTTGCTATTTTTAAAAAAGTAAATGCGTATGATGCTTTTTTAGAAGGAGTAGATGAGAGTTTTAAAACTGTTAAGAACATTTTTCCCAATATATTGGCCATCATTTTTGCCATAAATGTTTTTATCAATAGTGGCGTTATGGAAATTTTAGAAAAAGTTCTTAGCAATGTCAATATTGTACCTGAAATTATAATGCAGTGTTTTTTAAAACCAATATCTTGGTCAAGTTCACTTTTGTTAATGAGTAAAATTTTTGAAATACACGGAGTAGACTCAACAACGGGAATGCTATCTACTTTAATTCAAGGTGGATCGGATACAACAATTTATATAGTAGCTTTATACTTTTCTTCTATTAAAATGAAGAAAACTGGGCATACGATGTGGGTAGGAATTTTAACCGATATAGCGACTTTTTTAATATGTGCTCTTTTGATTAGTTTTTTTTAAAAACTTTGATAAAAGGGCTTTTTTTTGCCTAAAAAATTAAATTATTTTATTGCTTGATAAAAAAATCGAATTTTGGTATAATATACTTACTAAAAATGAAATAATTAAGGAGGAAAAAATGGAAAGAATTCAAAAAAGAATTGCAGCAAGCGGAATTGCATCACGTCGCAAAGCAGAAGCGTTAATATTAGAAGGTCGTGTAAAAGTAAATGGTCATATTATAGATTCACTTGGAATAAAGGTTGGTCCTAAAGATGAAGTAACAGTTGATGATGTAGTTGTTTCAAAACTTTCCTCTTTATATTTAGTGCTTAATAAGCCTAGAGGATATATAAGTAGTGTTAGTGACGAATTAGGTAGAAAAACCATTCTAGATTTAGTACCTACTGACTTTAAAGAGTATAAAGTTTTTCCCGTTGGACGATTAGACTACGATACAAAAGGTGTTATTCTACTGACAAATGATGGTGATTTTATGAATAAAATGGTTGGTCCTAAAAGTGGTATTCAAAAAGAATATCTAGTAAGAGTAAAGGGAATCATTAACAATGATGCTATCAATCGACTTCAAAATGGTGTTATGATTAATGGAAAAATGACTTTACCTGCTTTAGTTTTTTTAGATTCTATTGATCGCAATAATTCATCATCATTAGTTAGAATAACAATAACTCAAGGCATAAATCATCAAATTAAAGAAATGTTTAGAATAGTTGGATATGAGGTTAAGCGACTTACAAGAGTTAGATTTGGAAATATCAAAATAGATGACTTATCAGAAGGTGAAATTAGAAGATTAACTATTCATGAGGTTAAAACGCTGTTAGAACTATCCAAACAATCTAAAATTCTACGTATAGAATCAAAACCAAGAATTATTCATATTTAGAAAGAAGATACAAAAAGATGAAAACTCTTGATTTTGAGTGGAAAATATTAGAATGGTTTGATAGTTTTAAATCAGATTTTTTGAATATATTTAATCAATATATTTCGCTAATTTTAGGAAGTATTGGTTTAATCGTAATTTTAATGATTGTCTATTGGGTTTTAAATAAAGAAAAAGGTTTGATGATTGCCTATAATTTATTTTTAGCAATGTTGCTTAATAATTTATTAAAAGGACTAATTATGCGTAAGCGTCCTTTTGAAAATGCTGGATATGAACATTTACGAAAACTTGATGTTGCCAAAGATGGCGCAACAGGTTCATCTTTTCCAAGTGGGCATGCCATGAATAGTGCAAGTTTATATACAAGTTTATGTTGCAATTTTAAATCTAAAAGATATTTATGGATTCAAATTATAAGCATCATTGCAATGATTTTAGTTGCCATAACAAGAATTTATTTGGGTGTTCACTTTCCTACCGATGTAGTGTGTGGTTTAACTTTTGGTATTGTTATCGCCTTAATATTTACTTTTATTCAAGCAGAACTAGGAAGTAAGAAATATCTTTTATACCTATTTACTGTACTTGCTTTTGTTCCTTGCTTATTTTTTGATATATATGAAAGAGATTTTTATAAAAGTTATGGTTTATTAATCGGTTTTGTTATGGCTACCATATTAGAAGAACGTTATGTTAAATTTGATACTAATGTAAGATCTATTCAGAAAGTTATTAGAGTTATTATTGGTATGCTCATTATAGGTTGTGAATATCTAATATATGAAATTGTACCAACTGCTATTCATAATAATAATTATTTTGCAATGGGAATGCATTTTATCATTAGTTTTAGTGGTTTCTTTTTAATACCTTTGATTTTTAAAATGCTAGAAGGACGTAAAAAAATTATTATTAATAACATTTTTAACTTTTAAAGGTCTATACAAATAGACCTTTTTTCTTTTTTTGCTTGATAAAAAAATAAAAAAAGATATAATTAAAGAGAGGCTGATTGTATGGATAATTTTGAAGTATTAAATCATTACAGTATTCCATCTGATATTTTGATGGATATGCTTTCTACTTATAAATTGTTGGGTAAAAGCGAAGAATATAAAAATCATCTATTAGAACAAGAAGTTTATATTAAAAATGAAATTTTGGAAAAAAATACTTTTTATGCAGTTAAACTTTTAAAAATTGATACTATTTCTGATAATCGATTGAGATTATTAATTGCAAAAAATTCTTTACCTAAAAACAAACAAGAAGAAGTTGTAATTGGCTTGAAAAAAGTATTCGCTCGTTTACACAATAATGCTAAACGCCATTTATCATTTAATGGCAGCGATATATTAGATAATTTAAATACAATATTTGGCAAAAGATCAACTACTTTTTCAAAAGATGTTTTGTCTAGAACTGATCGAAGAAGCAAACCGATTAGTGTTAGACTTTCTTTTGAAAGAATTCTCGAAAATTACCATTTATATCGATTAGAAAATAAATTTGAACCAATTTTTTTATCAGTTATTACTTTTATGGAAATGATAAATTTACAGCCTTACTCAGATAATAATGAAATTGCTTCAGTGCTTTGCCTATATTATATGATGTTAATATCTGAAGTTAATGTTTTTGAATATGTTAGTTTTATGGAATTATACTTTGAATTACAAAAAGATATAGAAGAAGCTGTTGCCAAAGGAAGTATTAATTATGTTACGAATTATTTACAAACAAGTGATACTGTTAGACTTGTCTTTAGACTTATTGATAAAGCCTATAATCAATTAGAATTATTGATTAAAAATTTATATTTTGCAAAAAGAGCTTACAAAAGCGATGTCATTGAAGAAACGATTTATAAAAAAATGCCAAAATATTTTACAAAAGATGATATTCGGCGATTTCATCCTGATGCCAGTGATTCAACAATTAATCGTATTCTTTTTAAACTCAGAGATGAACAAATTATTATGCCTTTAGGCAAGGGAAGAAGTGCTAGATGGATGAAAATAATTAATGATGATGATCCACGGATAATCTTTGGAGCAAACTATGGTAAACAAGATTAGAGCTAACTATCACACGCATATTTTTCTTTGTAAACATGCTATAGGTGATGTTGAAGATTATGTAAAAAAAGCAATAAACCTTCGATATCATACAATTGCAATTACCGATCATGGACCTTTACCTAAGTTTTTACAAAAAAAATTGAATTCAAGAAGAATGAGTATCGAACAATATAAAGAAATTTATCTTGATTCACTTGCTAGAGCTAAAGAAATACATAAAGAAGAAATATTAGTGTTATCAGGTCTTGAAATTGAATATATGGATGAATTACTATTACAATATCCTATTTTTTTATCAGAATTAGATTTTCTTATTTTGGGACAACACTATATTAAAGTTAACAACGAATATAAAAGTATTTATTCATCTCTTAATGATGATGAAATCAAATTATATGGTGATACGGTTGTTAGAGCGATGAGAAGTGGTTATTTTAAAATATTAGCACATCCTGAAATCTTTGCTTGGAATATAAAAGATTGGAATCAAACTTGTATTGATGTTTCAAACCAAATCATAGATGCTGCTATTTTATATAACGTCATTTTGGAGATTAATGTTAATGGCGTTCGTAATTCCTTTTATCAAAGAAAAGAATTTTATCAAGATGATGTAATCAATTTCCCCTATCCAAGAAGAGAATTTTGGAAATTAGTCAAAACAAAAAATGCTAAAGTGATGATTAATGATGACGCTCATGCCCCTAATCGAATGCATGATGAATATACTGAATATATTTACGAAATTGCTACTAAAATGCAATTAAATGTAGTAGATCGTATAGAAGGTATAAACCAATAGAAGTTTATACCTTTTTTTGACGTTTGAGTAGGTAAAAACCTTGATTATTATTTTTCAGTCTCTCACATGAGGCTTTTTATTCATTATAAATGGTAATTAAAGTTGTTTTTAAAGCCAAAAAAACAATTATTTTTAAAAGATAAATAGTTTTACTTGTAATTTAATTGAAAACTACCTAAAAATTGAAAATATGCCTTTTTTTGGCTTTACTAGTTTTTAAACATGCTCATAAGGTATTAATATGAGTTAATTTAAAGTAGAATTAGTAATTAAATTGTCAAATAAATACTTATTATTAATAAAATGAAGCATTTAATTTCAAAATTCAATCATTTTATATATTTGTATTTAACTTCCTATAATATATATTATGTTAACTTCTAAAAAATATAAGTAAAAAGCCAATAATTTTATATTTTTATAAAATGTTGATAACTGTTTAAAAGTTATTCTTTAATATTTTACTTAATTGTTTAATATAAAAATAATGGATAACTAAAATTATTTTATTTTTTAAAAATAAAAAAATGGTTAAATCAAATTTAACCATTTTATAATAATTTGAATTGTTAATTGACGGTCAAAAAAATTTTCAAACGCTCACAGAGCCCCTATTTCATCAAAAAATCAATAATATCATCATAAACAATTTGATGATCAATTTCGTTTAAAGTCTCATGTCGTAATTGTTCATATAGTTTCATCTTTACATCCAAATTATTCTTTTGATATTTCTTTTGTAATTTTTTAACTGATTTGCCCATTGCACTAACTGGATCTTCAGAACCTGAAAAAATAAAAATTTTAATGTTTGGATTTATTTTCTTAATTGATTTATTTTTGAAAGTTCTTCTTAAAGATTTGGCAATCGAATGATAAGTACTATCACTTACTATCGCACCACACAATTCATCGCTTTCATATTTTTTAATATTTTCAACATTTTTAGAAAGCCAATTGAATTCACTACTTTCAGGAAATTTTTTTTGAAAACTACCAAATGTTATTTTATGGACAAGTTTGCTAGATGTGATGCAATCATTTTTTTTGGTAGATTTTTTAGTAATCAATTGTAAAAAAAGATATCTTGCATCGCCCACATCAGTACCAGATAAAATGACCTTTTGAAAGTCATTTGGGTATTTTTGTATATATTCTTGAGCAGTAATTGAACCCATACTATGTGAAAACAAACAGGTAGTTCCTTTAAAATCATCAGAAAATTCTTCTCTTACAAGATGAAGGCTTTTTAGCATAGCATCTATAAAATCATATTCTTCTACTTTTCCTAATTTTTTTAAATCATTACAAGATTCACCATGTTGATAGTGATCATCACCTACAACAATAAAGCCTTTTGATACTAAAAAATTGGCAAAATCATCATATCTTGTAATATGTTCACTAAGTCCATGTGAAATTTGAACACAACCTATGGGATCAATATCAGGATTAGACCACCTATAAACAACTAAATTACTCTTATCATCAAATTTTAATTCAAAACGTTCTCTCATAGTAGTTCACCTAATATAGATTTACCAATACTTGGTAATTTAACATGAAAATTAGTACAAATAGTAGCTCCTACACATCCAAAAGAATCTAAATCAGTTAAAACTTTACCTTTTATTCTTTTGTGATAACAAATCAGTGGAACAAGTTCTCTTGTATGATCAGTACCATGATGAATAGGATCATTACCATGGTCAGCTACAATCATCAATAAATCATCATCCTTTAAAGAACTAATTAGGATATTAAGATCATTATCAAACTCTTCTATCGCCAATTTATAACCATTTAAATCTCGTCGATGACCATATAGTGCATCAAAATCTACTAGGTTAGTAAAGCATAAACCCTCAAAATTTTCTTTTGTTTTGGCAATTGTTTTTAGCATACCATCATGATTAGAAATAGTACGTTCACTTTTTGTAATTCCGTAACCATCAAAAATGTCATTAATTTTGCCAATGGCAATAACATCATATCCACCTTCGCTTAAGTAATTTAAAGTTGTTTTATCAAAGGGTTTCAAAGCATAATCATGGCGATTAGAAGTTCGAATAAAATTTTCTTTTTTATTACCAATAAAAGGTCTTGCAATAATACGGCCAACTTGCCAATCTTTATTCTCAATCGTAATTTTTCTCGCATATTCACATATTTGGTATAACTCAGAAAGAGGTATTACATTTTCATTAGCTGCAATCTGTAAAACAGAATCTGCTGAAGTATAGACAATTAAGGCGCCTGTTTTTAGGTGTTCTTCTCCTAATTCTTTGATAATCTCCGTCCCACTTGCGCTAATATTACCTATTACTTTCCGTCCACTAAATTTTTCTAAGGATGCAATTAATTCTTTTGGAAAACCATTTTCAGTAAATGAAGGAAACGGATTAGTTACTTTTAATCCCATCATTTCAAAATGTCCTGTTAAAGTATCTTTTCCAACACTTTGTTCTTGCATTCTGGCAACAACAGCAATCGGTGGAAAAGAAGCTTTTATCTTATTATTAGCACAAATATTGCCAATTCCTAATTTTTGGAGAGTAGGAATGTGAAATTCTGTAGAAAGATTAGCGATATGTCCAAAAGTATTGGCTCCTAAATCATTATATTTTTTAGCGTCTGGTGCTTCACCAATACCAAGGGAATCGGCTACTATTACAAATATTCTTTTAAAATTATTATTTTTCATGTGGATGAGCTCCTTTATAGATTTCTTTTAATTTTTGATTGCTTAGATGAGTATAAATTTGTGTAGTTGAAATATCTTCATGACCTAGCATTTCTTGAATCAATCTAAGATCAGTGCCAGCCTCTAATAAATGAGTTGCAAATGAGTGTCTTAAAGTGTGAGGAGAAATCTCCTTTGTTATCCCTACTTCTTTTGCTAAATTCTTTAAAATTAGGAAAAAACTTTGCCTTGAAATTGACGTACCATGATTATTTAAAAAAACATATCCTTGATCTTTTGATGGAATTACAAGTTTTGGACGAGCTTCTATTAAATAATTGCGCAAAATTTTCAGAGCATAATCATTGATTGGAATTATTCTTTCTTTATTACCCTTTCCTTTTGTACTAATCATTTTATTGGTTAAATGTAAATCAATTAAGCGCAAATTTACTAATTCAGATACTCTTAGGCCAGTTGCATATACTAATTCAAGCATCGCTTTATTACGCATATTATAAGGGGTATCATCTCTGACTGAATTAAGCAGTTTTAAAACCTCATCTATTGATAAAACAGTTGGAAGTTTCTTGTCAAGTTTTGGAGCGGTTAGATTAATTGCGGGATTAGTATTAGTTCGTCTTTCAAGAAATAAAAATTTATGAAAACTTTTAATCGCACTAAGTGCACGACTACTAGAGGTAGCAGAATAACCTAGTTTTTTTAAATATGTTAAATATTTTTTTATTACATCGACCGTAATATCTTGAGGATTCTTGATAGTTAATTTTTCTTGTAAATAATATAAATAGTTAGCCAAATCACTTGTATAAGATTTTACTGTATTTTCGCTTTTCATCTTCTCAGAAACGAGATAGTGTTGATATTCAGTTAATAATTCATCCATTTTACTGAACCTCCAAAAAAGTCATTTTAAGACATGTTAATAATGCATATATAGCGATAATTATTGTTACTTTTACTAAAACATTAAAATATTTTTGACCTGTATTACTAAAGGTTCTCCGTCCATTAATAGAAAATTTTATACTTTTATTAGCCAAATATATGAGGGTTGGAATAATTATTATTCCTTCTAAAATAGCATAGGTTATAAATTGCATAATGCCAAATATGGCACTACTTTTTAAACAAACACCTAAGGTAACACCTATCATAAAACTCTTAAAAAAAGTAATAAAGTATGATAGACAAAAACCAAAAGGAATCATACCAAAAAACCAAAGAACAAAAAAGTACCAATAATTTAAAGAAAAAGAATTTAAAAAAATTTGAACATAACTTTTCTTCTCTTCATTAATTTCATATATTGTCTTGGGCAAAGTGTTAGTAGAAAAAATACCTATTAAAAAGCCTATAATGATTGTTACAATAATCGATAAAACTGTTTTACTAAGACGTATTTGAAAAACTTTCTTCACAATATCAACTTCTTTTAAAGAATTTTTAAGATAATATAATTGCCAATATAGAAATATTTTTGTGGAATATAAATTTTATCATTCTTTTCTTTTAAGAGTCCTTCTATTATTAAATTTTTAATTTTGGGAAAAGCATCAAAAAGTTCAATAGAATATTTTTTTAAAAAATTACTTTTTGAAATACCATTACATTTTCGCAGACCAAGAATAATTTCTTCTTTCATTTTTTCTTCAAAAGTTATGTAATCATTTTCACTAGTAATTAATTTATTATTATTAATTCCTTCTAAATATTTATTTAAATTATCAATGTTTTTAAATCGATAACTATTCAAATAACTACTAGCAGATGGACCTATGGCAATATATTCTTCACAATTCCAATATATGAGATTATGAATTGATTCATAACCCTTTTTTGCAAAATTACTCGTTTCATAGTGAAAGTATCCATTCTTTGTAAGAAAATTACAAACGTGATGATACATTCTACTTTCCATTTTATCATCTATCAATGTCAATTTATTATTAACATAAAGGTGATAAAAAATAGTACGTTCTTCTAGTATTAAAGAATATGCTGAAATATGAGTAGGCTTTAATTGAGTTATTAATTTAAGATCATTATCTAAATCTTCAAATGTTTCACTAGGTAATGCGTACATTAAATCAATATTAATATTTTCAATATGATATTTATGAAGAATATGTATTTTTCTTTCTAATTCTTTATAAGAAATAAATCGATTGATTAGTTTTTGTAATTTAGGAGAAAATGTCTCGATTCCAATACTAACTCTTGTAATATGGTATTTTGATAATAAGATTACCATTTCTTCTGTTATGTCACTTGGATTAACTTCAATAGTAAATTCTTTTAAATTCTTAAGATCAATAAAGTGGCTTAAGTTTGAAAATAATTCTTCAAGTAGATCTAGTTTTAAACATGAAGGACTACCTCCTCCAATGTATAAGGAATCGAAAAAATATTTATCTAGATTTTTTATTTTCATCTCCTGAGAAAGAGCATTCACAAACTTTTTTTTAAGGTTATCACTAGCAACTAATTTATAAAAGTCACAATATGGGCAAATTTTATTACAAAATGGAATGTGAACATATAAACCAAGCATATAAAACTCCTCTATTAATTATAACATAATATTTTAATTTTGTAAAAGAAAAAATAGTAGTTAATCAAACTTGAACTACTATTTTTCATCATCTAGTTGCAACACGGCTAAAAAAGCTTCTTGTGGAATTTCAACACTACCTACTTGTTTCATTCTTTTTTTTCCTTCTTTTTGCTTTTCAAGCAGTTTCTTTTTTCTGCTTATATCGCCACCATAACATTTAGCAAGAACATCTTTACGTAATGCCGCAACATTTTCTCTAGCAATGATTTTGCTATTAACAGCAGCTTGAATTGGAATTTCAAATTGTTGGCGAGGAATTAAACCTCTTAATTTTTGTGTAAGGGCGCGTCCTCTTCGATATGCAAAATCCTTATGTACAATTACACTTAAAGCATCTATCCGTTCACCATTTAATAAAATATCCATTTTCACTAAATTTGATTCGCGATAATTAGATAAAGTATAGTCTAGTGATGCATAACCTTTAGTTGAAGATTTTAGTCGATCAAAAAAATCATATACAATTTCTGATAAGGGAATATCATATCTAATAGATGCTCTAGTTTGTTCAATATATTTCATATCAACAAAAGTACCTCTTTTATTTTGACAAAGTTCCATAATAGGACCGATATATTCGGTTGGAACCATAATCGTTGCTTCAACATATGGCTCTAATATCTTTTTAATAGTAGTAAAGTCAGGCATAGCACTAGGATTATCAATCGAAATCACATTACCATTGGTAAGTTCAACATGATACTCAACACTTGGCGCAGTAGCAATTAAATCAATTTTGAATTCTCGCTCAATTCTTTCTTGGATAACATCCATATGTAACAATCCTAAAAATCCCGTTCTAAAACCAAATCCCAATGCTTGTGAAGTTTCTGGTTCAAATATTAAAGCGGCATCATTTAATCTTAGTTTCATTAAAGCATCTTTTAGTTCTTCATATTTATTTGGTTCAACAGGATATAGACCACAAAAAACCATAGAATTCATTTTTCGATAACCTGGTAATGGTTTAAAAGTTGGTGTTTCTTGATGAGTAATGGTGTCACCAACATGAACAGTTTGAACATCTTTTATGCTACATGCAATCCAACCAACATCACCTACAGTTAAAAATTCACGACCTTTAGGTTTGGGTGTATTTACCCCCAATTCAACAACTTCATAAGTTGCTCCTGTTGCCATCATTTTAATTTTATCGCCAACTTTAATAGTACCATTGACAATTCTAACAGAAGGAATAACTCCTTTATAGGCATCATAATAAGAATCAAAAATTAAAGCCTCAAGTGGTAAATCGGGATCTCCAATTGGCGCAGGTATTGTTGTAACTATTTTTTCAAGTAAATCATCAATTCCTATTCCTTCTTTTGCACTTGCTAAAATAGCATCACTAGCATCAAGACCAATAATATCTTCTACTTCATTTTTTACTTTTTCTGGATCTGCCGATGGCAAATCGATTTTATTAATTAAAGTAATAATTTCTAAATCATTATCTATAGCTAAATAAACATTGGCTAAAGTTTGTGCCTCAATTCCTTGAGCTGCATCAACAACCAAGACAGCACCTTCACATGCTGCAAGACTTCTTGAAACTTCATAGGTAAAATCAACATGTCCTGGAGTGTCTATTAAATGAAAAATATAATCATGCCCATCATTAGCATGATAATTTAATTCAACTGCATTTAATTTAATTGTAATGCCACGTTCTCTTTCTAAATCCATTGTATCTAAGAGTTGTTCTTTCATTTCCCTTGAATCAACTGTATTAGTTTTTTCTAGTATTCGATCCGCAAGCGTACTTTTTCCATGATCGATATGTGCAATAATCGAAAAATTGCGAATGAATTTTTGTCTTTCTAAAAGTTCTTTTCTATTTATCACATTCATTTATATAATCCTTTTCTACGCAATCGAATTAGTAAATATTGATTAAAAAATTTTTCAACTTCTCTAATCCGCCTTTTTTACTATTTTTATTATGACTAATTATATCTTAATTTCTATTTTTTTGCAAGTAGTTAGTTTTTTTATACTAAATCGCTGTATTGGATTCAATATTATTTAAATCTAGATAGTCAGCCACTATCCCATAACGATGAGCTATTTCTTCAAATGAAGATTTAGCATGAGGATTCCCATATTTTATTGACTTAGCATTTACACTCATTAATAATTCTTCAAAATGCACTTGTGTATTAGTAATCAAACCATTTGGTTCAATTTTTGCGAAAGGAACAATTATATCAACATCGCCTTTAATAGTTTTAACATTACACATTTTATTGATAACTATTATTTTAGAAGTAAAATGGTATTTTTTAATAAAATCTCTTAATTTATGAGTCATATTTCCTACAATTATTTTCATTATATCACCTATAATTATTTTATGAAATAATTCATTAACAGTTCCAAAAAAATAATAAAAAAGTCATAGACTTTGAAAAAATCTATGACTAAAATTCCTTAATTATAATATTACCGGTTTGCTTAGTTTTCTTCATATCAATAATTCTTTGATTAGAACTACCTCTATACACTAAAGAAATATCTTTTAATTTTAAATCGAAACGCCCATCAATTAGATAATCAATATTATCTAAAATTTGGTTGACCTCCGAATCATTCATTTCTATCAATTCTTCTATTCGATATCCAGAAAAAACGACAATGTTTTTATTAGGATAAAGACGTTTAAAATCAAAAATAAGCCTTAAAATTGCAGTTTTTTGCGAAAAAGGTTCTCCACCACTAATTGTCATCCCACTCATATATGGATAAAGTTTCATTTCTTCAATAATTTCATTTGTATCAATGATTTTTCCACCAGTAAAATCATGAGTATTAGGATTATGACAGCCAAAACAATGATGGGGACATCCTTGCGTAAAGACAACAAATCTAATTCCTGGTCCATCAACAATAGACTCATGAATTGTTCCTGAAATTCTAATTTTCATTATTCGCCTTCATATGTTTTACTCTATTTTCAACTTCATCACGTTTTGCGTCATTAAATCGATCGAGAGTTCCTACTAAATAGCCTGTAATTCGTCTAATTCTTTCAAAAGGCACACTATCCTCAGTTCTGCCACATTTCGGACATACATTATCAATAATGCCATTGTATCCACATATGCTATCACGATCAACTGGATGATTAACAGCACCATATCCAATTCCTTCTTCTTTCATACATCTAATTATTGATTCAAAGGCATCTAAATTTTTCGCAATATCCCCATCTACTTCAATGTATGAAATATGGCCACCATTAGTAAATGCATGATATGGAGCCTCTTTTTTTATTTTTTCAAAAACGGAAATATCATAATAAACAGGAATATGAAAAGAATTAGTATAAAATTTATGATTAGTTATCCCCTCAATTTCACCAAATAGTTCACGATCCATTTTTACAAAACGACCAGATAATCCCTCAGCAGGAGTTGCAATAAGTGAAAAATTTAGTCTATACTTTTTAGAATAGCGATCAATTTTTTCACGCATATGTCCAATAATTTCAAGACCTAATTTTTGGGCTCTTTCACTTTCACCATGGTGTTCACCTATTAGTGCTTTAAGGGTTTCCGCAAGCCCAATAAAACCTATTGTAAGCGTACCATGTTTAATTACTTCAGAAACCTTATCATCACGACTAAGTTTGTTGCTATCTAACCAAATCTTCTGACCCATTAAAAAAGGAAAATTATAAACATATTTATTCTGCTGTATTTCAAAACGTTCAAGAAGTTGATTAGCACAAAGATCGATTAAATAATCCAAATTTTCATAAAACTTTTTAATACGTTCCTTTTCATCAACAACACTCATTAATTTTAGCGCAATTCGTGGCAGGTTAATTGATGTAAAACTTAAATTTCCACGACCTGTTACAATTTCTTTAGTTGGATCATATACATTGGCAATTACTCTTGTTCGACATCCCATATAGGCAACTTCGGTTCTATAGTCACCAGGTTTATAATATTGTTTATTATAAGGAGCATCAATAAAAGAAAAATTTGGGAAAAGACGTTTTCCAGAACATAACATTGATTTTTTAAACAAATCATAATTAGGATCTTCAGGATTATAGTTAATTCCTTCTTTTACTTTAAAAATTTGAATGGGAAAAATTGGTGTCTCACCATTTCCAAGTCCTCTCATTGTAGCATCTAGTAAACAGTGCATTACCATTCTACCCTCATCAGAAGTATCTGTACCATAATTTAATGAACTAAATGGTACTTGTGCACCTGCTCTAGAATGCATCGTATTTAAATTATGAACTAGTGCTTCCATTGCTTGATATGTAGCATCATAGGTTTCATCTTTTGCCATATGAAATGCCATATCAAAAGTCTTACCATTAATCAGACCATATTTCTGATTTAAAGCTTTATAAATTTCTTCCTTTGCAAATTCATCATTCATTCGAATTTCTATATTATTATCAGCTTCAATCTTAGTGAACATATATTTAAATTCATCATCATTGACTTTGACTCCTTCAAATTCTAACATTCTTTCAAGAGCTTTACGTAATTCTTTTTTATAAGTTTTTCTAACTCCAAGAGCCATTGCATAATCAAAATTAGGAATACTTTGACCACCATGTTGATCATTTTGGTTGGCTTGAATCGCAATGCATGCTAAAGAAGCATAACTTCTTATTCCATTTGGTTCTCTTAAAAAACCATTACCAGTGGAAAATCCATCCTTAAATAAATCAATTAAATCAATTTGACAACAAGTCATTGTTAAAGCATAAAAGTCAAGATCATGAATATGAATATCACCCTTAATATGAGCAGTTGCAAATTCAGGTTTAATTAAGTCATTCAAGTAAAATTGTTTTGCAGCCTCACTGCCATATTTTAGCATCATTCCCATTGGAGTATCGGCATTTATATTAGCATTTTCACGCTTTGAATCTTCATCTTTAGAATCTTTAAAAGTTATATCATGAAGTGATTTCATTAAATTAGTCTTACGTTCACGTACTTTTGTACGCTCTGCTCGATATCTAATATATGCTTTAGCAATTTCCGCTTCACCCATTTCAATTAAGACATTTTCGATAATATTTTGAACTTCTTCAACAGAAATATTTTTATTATCATAATCTTTATTAACACAATCAATTACTTTATTTGTAATCATTTTACATAAAGTTACATCATCATCTCCACAAGCAAGTTGAGCTTTATAAATAGCTTTTTCTATTTTTTGAGGATCAAATACTTTCTTTCGTCCGTCTCTTTTAATAATTTTTTTTACCATAATAATCCTCCTTATAATTTGTTATTTTTTTTAATTTTTTGTAAAAATTTACAAAACGTGAAATGATTATATTATAATTTTTTCCTTAAATCAAGCAAATAGATTAAGAATATTTTTCCAAAAAAATGTTAATATTTTTCTTGCAATTTTATTAAAATTGTGATAAGTTAAACTGAGGTGAATTTATGCCATATTTAATACTTACTATTGTGCTAATTATAATTATATTTGTTATTATTTCTTCATTTATGCCGAAAATAAAAACTAAAAAAGTCTACGAAGAACTTCAAGATTACTTAAAAAAATCTAATCTAAAATATTCTATTGAAAAAGTAAAAAATGACATTTTTGACGTTAAATTATATATTAATTCTAATCTTTATTATATTAAATTTCTAAATGTACCAACCTATAGTGAAATTCAAATAAATAATAAAACCACTTGGGAATTAAAATATGGTGCTAAAGATCATCCTGGAAAAGCTCAACCCCACAAACGTTACTTAAGTGAAATTTCATCTTTTCTGGGAACTGATTTTGGTGATAATATCAATAAAATTATTATTGTTTTTCCTAAACCTAAAAAAATTGTTAAGTATATTAATGAATCTGAAATAATATTTGTCAATAGTAAAACCAATTTATATGGAACTCGTATTATTTCTAAAGACAATTTTGGCTTATTTAAAAAATAAAAACTTATATGATATCAGTTTTTGATTTTTATATAAGTTTTTATTTTTATTTGATATTTTCTACTTGTTTTTTTATAAATTCAATCGCCTCATCATAAGAAAGTTCCAATTTTTCTAATGTACGACGCTTTTTCAATTCACAAATATTTTCACTAGCTTTTCTTCCAATTGTTATAATATATGGAATACCAATCAATTCCCAATCTTTAAATTTAAATCCAGGTTTTGCTTCACGATCATCTAATATAATTTCGACTTTTGTATCATTCAATCGATTATAAATATAATCAGAACCTTTTTTTATTAATTCATCTTCATAATTAATTGGTACAATAACAACATGATAAGGTGCAATGTTGAGTGGCCATATAATTCCAAATTCATCATGATTTTGTTCAATGATGCTTGACATCGTTCTTGTAACACCAATTCCATAACATCCCATAACAATTGGAATATTATTACCCAATTCATCTTGGTATGTACACTTTAATGGTAAAGAATATTTCGTACCCAATTTAAAAATTTGACCCATCTCTATTCCTTTTTCCATTTTAAGGGGATTACCACAAATAGGACATAAATCATTTTTACTGACAATTCGTAAATCAAAAACTTCCCCATCAAAATCACGTTTAAAATTTACACAAGTTAAATGATAATCTTTTTTATTAGCACCAACTACAATATTATGCATATAAGCAACTTCTTCATCAACTAATGTTTTAATATTAAGTCCTACCGGACCAACAAAACCCTCAAAAGAATGAATTTCTAAAATATCTTCAGCTGTGGCAAGAACTAATTCATGCTCTGCAATCTTTAAAGCATTAATTACTTTAATCGGATTTACTTCTCTATCACCTCTTACCATTACTAAAACAAGTTCGTTATTAGCAAGATTGCGATAAACCATTGACTTTACAATATCTTTTTTATTTAATTTTAAAAAATCACTGACTTCATCAATCGTTTTTTTGTTAGGAGTTAAGACTAATTCCATAGTTTTTTCTTCAATATTATCATGATATAAATCAATCTTTGCTTGTGCTTTTTCTTCATCTGCTGCATAATTGCAATTTTCACAATAAATAATATCACTTTCACCAATATCTGAAAGAGCCATAAATTGATGTGAACCATCACCACCTATAGCACCAGTATCGGCCAATACAACTTTATAATCAATTCCAAGACGTGTAAAAATTTTTTCATAAGTCTTATACATCAATTCATATGATTGATTTAATCCTTCTTCATTTAAATCAAATGAATAGGAATCTTTCATAATAAACTCTCGCCCTCGCATGAGACCAAAACGTGGTCGTAATTCATCACGATATTTTGTTTGAATTTGATATAAATTAATAGGCAAGTTTTTCCTAGATTTTATTTCATTTTTTACCAAATCAGTGAAAATTTCTTCATGAGTAGGACCAAGACAAAATTCACGATTATGTCGATCCTTAAATCTCATAAGTTCTGGACCATATTTTTGCCATCTACCAGATGCTTCCCATAATTCCTTAGGTTGAATAGCACTTGATAATATTTGAAGAGCACCAGCTCTATCCATTTCATCTATAATAATATTTTCAATTTTATTAAGAGTTCTAAGACCAAGTGGTAAATAATTATATACTCCTGCAACTAATTTTCTAATCATTCCAGCTCTAATTAAAAGAATATGGCTTGAGATAATTGCCTCATTTGGTGCTTCTTTTAATGTAGATATTAGCATTTTGCTTGCTTTCATAGTAATTCCTCCATAAAACATTATTTATTATATCACAATACCATCAATTTTTCTAATGATTTACTAATCAATTCTTGATATATAGATAGATATTATAGATTATTTTTTAAAAAGATTATAGATAAATGAACTGATGTCTGTCAAGTAGACAGATAATAAAAATAAAAATTTATGCCAGTAA
>UQBM01000012.1 GCA_900539265.1 uncultured Mollicutes bacterium
ATGCCAGTCTGTCACACTGGAGATCGCGGGTTCAAGTCCCGTTGGAACCGCCATTATTTTGGCTAGGTAGCTCAGTCGGTAGAGCAATGGACTGAAAATCCATGTGTCGCCGGTTCGATCCCGGCCCAAGCCACCATAATGAAAATTTAAGAACTTAATCGAAAGATTAGGTTCTTTTTTTTGTTTTTTACTCTTTTTTCTTATTTATCAAAAAAGAACCTTTCTAAAATTAAAAAAAAGAATATATATAATATATTCATTCATATTGACATTATTCTTCAATTCTTTTAAGCTTTTTTAAGTATGGGCATGTTTTTAAATTTATGCTACAATCCCCATTGTAATAACAATCACCACATTTTTCTCTGGTAATTTTTTTGGTTGTTTTTGTTAATTTAATTTCCATAATATTCCACCTCTAAATTTAGTATAACCAAGTTTTAAAAAGATATGTAAAAAAAATAAAAAAAAATATTGATATGGTATAATAATAAAGAGGTGATAAAATGGCCGTTTATATAAATCATAAAGAATATGAATTTATTGAGGAAATGAGCATTTTTGAATTTATTAGATATCATCAAATTTTTTTACCATCATTTGATGAAAAATTAAATGATTACAATAAAGAAGAATTATGTTATGTTGAAATTGAAGAACAATCACAATTGGTAAATGCTAAAGAAATTACCGTTTTAGACGGTATGAGTATTATTACTAATTCTAAAAAAGTATATAGTTATTTATATAATTTTTTAAAAATGAAAAGTGATGACTTAAAAGAAAAATGTAAGCATACAATTGATTTAAGAGAAAGTGACTATAATATTCTTTTATGTAGTCCTGAATGTTATGATAGTTGTCTTAATATATATAAAGAAAAAGGTTTTAATGATATTATTAGTTTAAAATTATTTCAAATGGTTGAATTTACTGAACTCACTCATGAATTAGTTAAAAGAATAGCTGATAAATTAGATCAACATAACAACAATAAACTTTTAGTTGTTGAACCACAAATCATAACACCTTTTAAAAAAATAACATTAAATTTAAAACCTTCAGAAGAAATTGCGGCCCAATTGATTAAAACGTATTATAAAGAAATTCTTAAAATTGAAACCAATATAAATATTTTATATGTTACAACCAATATGAAGGAGGTAATTTGTCATCATTCTAAAAGTAATTTATATGTATCTATGTTAGATGATATTGTTTTTTTTGACAATTTAGAAGTTATGGCAAATTGGCAATGTTTTGATGGAATTATTAGCAGAGAAATATATAAAAAAATACCTGAATCTTTGCATATTTCTTGTGATTATACAACAATATTTAAAAATTTAAGACAAATGGGATTAAAAGAAGAATCTTTAGAAGTTTTTACCAATAAATTAGGTAAAGAAATCGTGGCCATGTATCATGGTTTTAAGTTAACTATTTTATTTACTGAATTCTTTTTAACAAAAGAAGAGATTAAAGAATTGTCATATGATCTAATTTGGATTACATATAAAGATTTTTCAATGCATATAAATAGCGAAGAGGGAATTCTTGGTGAATATAATTTAAATCGTCTTTACAAAAATGTTTTAGTCTATCCAGGATACTCTAATTTATTTAGGAGATATTAATGTACATTTCTAAAACGCTATTTAAAAATCTATCAAGATGTCAAAATTTTATTTCCTTATATGATTTATATATTAATAGAGGATTCAATGGTATTAAAAAAATTGAAGGAAAAAGAGTAAACAAAGATGTAGTAGATACGATATCAACATTAGAAGATAATCTATTTGATGAGAAAAATGAAAAAATTGAAGAAATTTTTCAAGAAATGTTTGATGAAGAAACTGGGAGTGAGTTGTTAAATGTTACTAATGCTCAAATGGAGGCGTTTTCCAAGACTTTCACAGAAGTTGAAAGACTAGCCACTTGCTATATTGAAAAAATTTTTCAACATCAAGTAGTTTCTTCCATTTATACTTATGAACAAAAAAAATATTCATATAAGGAAGATGGGAATCTTTTTTATTGCTATTTAGATGCTTATTTTGAAGATGAAAAAACAATTAAAATTTTTGAAGTCAAAGCAACAACATCCAAAAAGTATGATGATTTTTGTATGATGATAAACAAGAAACCATATCATTTTTTTGTAAAAGATAAAGATAATATTATGAGATATCAAAATAGTAGTGGTAATTTTAATGAAAAAGAGCACAAGCAATTTTATGAAAAACAAAAAAAGTTACTCGATCGATATTCTGATGAAGGCAAATATATATATGATATTTCAGTTGAACGCCATATTATTGAAAATAGTTTAAAACAAAAAAAGTCTTTTCCCGATAAAGAAGTAGAATATTATTTAGTTGTTTTAAATGCTAATTATACTTTTAATGGGAAATATGATCAAAATAACAAGCCAGTATATGATTTAGATGAAAACGGTGAAGCTTTATTTAAAATTTATGATATGAATGATTTATCAAAACTTTATTTAACACAAATAGAAGAAGAGAAGCAACAAATTCTAAAAAGGGGAAAATATCTAACAATTGGTCCTAAATGTTTGGGCAAGCATTGTGAATATAAAAAAACCACGATGTGTAAATTTTATAAAGTATGTATGAAAGAAGTTTTGCAAGATGGTTCGATTTTAGAATATCTAAAGAAACAATATGCCTTTAGTGAACTTACTAAAGATAATAAAAAAAGATATTTTGATGTTTTTGAATTAATTAATCAAGGTTTTTATAAAATAAATGATGTTAAAAAGTATCTAAGTAAAAAAGAAAATCTTATTCAGTATGATTGTTACATCAACAATTGGGTATATATTGATAAAGCAAGAATTGAAGAAGCAATAACAAAAATTAAATATCCTGTATACTATTTGGATTTTGAAAGTTATAATTGTCCTCTTCCCCGTTTTAAGGGAGAACATCCATATACGCAATCATTATTTCAATACTCTTTACATGTGGAAAAAGAATTAGGTCACTGTGATTTTGTTCAAGATCATTTTGAATATTTAGCTAAAGATCATCAAGACCATCGATTAAAGTTAGTTGAAAGTCTCATTGCTAATATTGATTTGACAACTGATGGTACTATTATTGTTTATAATAAATCTTTTGAGAAAACAAGATTAAAGGAATTAAGTTTCATTTTTAAGGATAAAAAATCCCAATTAGACGAAATTAATAATCATATTTTTGATTTATTAGAAGTATTAAGAGGTTCTAAGGATTTGTTTAAAGATACAAGTTGTGATAAGCCAAGTTTTACATATTATAATAATTTAATGCATGGGTCTTTTTCAATAAAAAAAGTATTACCACTTTTTACGAATTTAACTTATAAAAATTTAGATGTTAAAAATGGTACTGAGGCAATACTTACATATGGAATGCTTCCTTTTCTTAGCCCAAAAGAATATAAAGAAAAATATTTAGCGCTTAGTATATATTGTAGGCAAGATACATGGGCAATGGTTGAAATTTTAAGAGGGTTAAGAAGTATAATTGAAAAAAAATAAAGTAACTAATTAAGCTACTTTATTTTTTAATTTAGCATATAAATCATAACTATCTGCTCTTGTTATTTCAATTTCTATAATATCTCCTGCACTAATATAGTCAAGTTTTTCAGAATATATATATATATATCCATCAATATCATCAGGTGCATAAGCATAGTTTCGCACACAATAACGAGAATTTTCTTTATCATAGAAGTCCACAATAGCTGTATAGGTTTTACCAATAAAGGTTCTATTTAAAATTTTAGAAAGTTTATTTTGAAAAGTCATAATTTGATTTTTACGTCTTTCCATTACATCTTGTGGAACTTTAGGTTGCATTTCAACGCTTTTGGTATCTTCTTCGTCAGAGTAGGTAAAAACTCCTAAGCGGTTAAAACGTTGTTTTTTGACAAAATCGAATAGAATATTAAAGTCCTCTTCAGTTTCTGAAGGGAATCCAACAATAAGAGTAGTTCTAATAATAGCATCATTTATTCTTTTTCTAATGGTTTCAAAAAGATTTTCTAAAAAAAACTTTCCACCTCTGCGATTCATTTTATTAAGAATTTGGTTGGATGCATGTTGGATTGGAATATCAAAATATTTGGCAACTTTATCATTGTTTTTAATTTCATCAATTAGTTCGCTAGTAATTTCATCAGGATAGAGGTATAAGACTCTAATAATTTTAATTTCGTCAATTAAAGAAATTTGATGAATTAAATCGTGCAAAAAAAGATTATCTTTTTTATCAGTGCCATATCTAGTAGTATCTTGACCAATAAGAGTGATTTCCTTTACACCGCGACTTGCTAAATTTTTAGCCTCATCAATCAAACTATTAAAATCTCTACTCCTAAAGGGTCCCCTAATCAGGGGAATAGCACAATAACTACAGTGATTATTGCATCCCTCAGAAATTCTTAAATAAGCACTATGAGGAAGGGTAGCAATGACTCTGTTTTGATAATCCATCTTATAGGATTTACCAGTAAGAAGAATTTTTTGAAAAAGCTTATCGATATGGTCATAATCTCTAATGGGGAAATAGATATCTACCTCGGGAATACTTTGTTTTAAATCAGATAAATATCGCTCGATCAAGCAGCCCATAGCAATAATAATTTTACCTTTTTTATTTTCAGTAACATCTAAAATAGTATCAATAGCTTCCTTTTTAGCACTTTCAATAAAACCACAAGTGTTAACAACAATAATGTTTGCTTCCCTAATATTATTAGTAATTTCTAAATTATATTTTTGTGCTACACCAAGAAAAAGTTCAGAATCAATTAAATTTTTAGCACAGCCAAGTGAAATCATCCCAAGTTTCATATTTTAATTCCTCATTTTATGTTTCATTTAATATATATATTATATAACAAAATAAAATTTTTTTCAAATTTATTAGGTTTAATTTTTGACCTAAAGATTTTTTTTTGTTATAATAGATATATAATGTATTTTATAAAATGAAAGAAGGAAATAAATATGTCAAGACAATTTATCGTTGAAACCTCTGCTCGGCATGTACATTTAACTGAAAGTGATTTTAAGGTATTATTTGGAAATGAGGCAACACTTACTATTAAGAAAAATCTATCACAACCAGGTCAATATGCATGTGAAGAAAGAGTTAATATTGTTGGCCCTAAAAAGGAGATTTTAGGAGTTTCTATTCTTGGCCCTTTTAGAAGTGCATCTCAAGTAGAGCTTTCCGCAACCGATGCTAGAAGCATTGGTCTTCCTATTGTAATTAAAGAATCAGGTGATTTAAAGGGTACTCCTGGATGTAAGATTGTTGGTCCTAAAGGATCTTTAGAACTTCATGAAGGAGTAATTGTTGCTAAACGTCATATTCATGCTACTAATGAAGATGCTAAAGAACTTGGTGTAAAGGATAAAGATATCGTTAATGTTAAAATTAAAACTCCTGAAAGATCACTTATTTTTGGTGATGTTGTAGTAAGGGTAAGTGATGCATATGCGCTTGCTATGCATATTGATACAGATGAAGCAAATGCATCAGGAATGGTTCCAGGGATAATGGGTGAAATTGTTCAAGAATAAAAAAATAAAAAGAAGGTCAAAAATTTTGGCTTTCTTTTTCTTTATATTAGCAAAAAAACAAAAAATAGTGTATAATATATATACATTAAGAAAAAGGTGATTAAAATGATTTGTCCAAAATGTCATAATGAAAATAAATATGATGCTTTAACTTGTGATTTTTGTATGGCAAAATTACCAATGACAAAAGCAAGAGAAGAAGAAATAAAAAGAAAACAAAAAATAGAAAAAAAAGCTAAACTAAACAAATCAATAACTAAACTGGTGGGATTATTAATGGGACTTTTTTTACTCATTGGAATTGTGGTTATTGTTTATCTTATTAGGAAGTAATTTTATGAGTGCTATTTTAACAAAGAAACAATTACAACAAAAAATAACGACCGTTTATGATGGAATTGTAGTTGGTGGTGGGCATGCGGGAATCGAGGCCGCTCTCGCGCTTGCAAGATTAGGATTGAAAACTTTAATGGTATGTGGAAGTTTTAAGCGAATCGGTAATATGCCATGCAACCCTTCTATTGGAGGACCTGCTAAAGGAATCTTAGTTAGGGAAATTGATGCTTTAGGAGGACAAATGGCTATTTCTGCTGATAAAACTTGTTTGCAAGTAAAAATGCTTAATAGCTCTAAAGGACCTGCTGTTCGGGCGATGAGGGTACAATCGGATAAACTAGCTTATGCTAGATATATGCAACATGTTGTACTAGACCAAGAAAATTTGGATATATATATTGCTTTAGTAGATGCTTTATTGACAAAAGATACTACTATTCAAGGAGTACAATTAGAAGATGGTACGCAGATTTTTTCTCAAACAGTAATAATAACAACTGGTACTTATTTATCATCTAAAGTTTTATGTGGTAAAAATGCTATTCCTTCTGGACCCGATGGTGAGGAAACAAATTATGGTTTATCAAAGTCTTTGAAAAATTTAGGATTTAATTTAATAAGATTAAAGACAGGGACACCACCTAGAGTTTATACGGATTCCATTGATTTTTCTCAAGGTCAACTAGAATTAGGAACTAATATGCCACTTACTTTTAGCTATCAAACAAATCCAAATGATATGATTCCTTTTGATAAGCAAGTGCCTTGTTATTTAATTTGGACAACACCTAAAACTCATGAAATTATCAGAGAGCATTTGAAGGAATCAAGTATGTATTCAGGTGTTGTCGAAGGAATTGGTCCTAGATATTGTCCTTCTATTGAGGATAAACTAGTTAGGTTTGCGGACAAAAAGCAACATCAACTATTTTTAGAACCTGAAAGTTTAGAAATTAATGAAACTTATATTCAGGGTTTTTCAACTAGTATGCCTCACTATGTTCAAGAACAAATGGTTCATTCACTCCCTGGATTTGAGAGAGCTAAAATTGCAAAATATGCTTACGCGATTGAATATGATGCAATTAATCCTTTAGAATTGAAACCTACTTTAGAATCTAAAAAAATTAAAGGTTTATTTTTTGGTGGACAGGTTAATGGCACTAGCGGATATGAAGAAGCAGCTGCTCAAGGATTAATGGCTGGTATTAATGCCAGTTGTTATTTAAAGAAAACTGATCCCTTAGTTTTAAAAAGAGATGAGGCTTATATTGGAGTTTTAATTGATGATTTGGTAACCAAAGGAGTAAATGACCCCTATCGAATGCTTACCTCGAGAGCTGAATATCGACTTTTACTTCGTCATGATAATGCGGATGCTAGACTAATAGAACACGGGTACCGAGTAGGTCTTGTCAGTGAAGAAAGATATCATATATATCTTGAGAAGAAAATGGCAATTGAAAAAGAAATTGAAAGACTTGATAAATTAAAATTAACACCCAAAAAAGAAATCAATGATTATTTAAAAGAAATACCATCACCTCTTTTGCATGATGGTATAAGCGCCAAAGATTTAATGAAAAGACCCGAAATTAGTTATTTTGATATCGTTAAAATGGTTTCTTTAGAAAATCCTTTATCTTATGAATATGGAGAATGTTTGAATACTTTAGTTAAGTACCAAGGATATATTGATAAGGCTTTTAAAGAGGCACAAAGAGTTTTAAAATTAGAAAGTATTTTAATCCCTGTTGATATTGATTATCAAAATATTTCCAATCTAGCTAGTGAAGCAAGAGAAAAATTGATTCAAATTAAACCCTTAACGATTGCACAAGCTTCTAGAATTAGTGGTGTTAATCCATCGGATATTTCTATTTTACTTGTTTATATTGAAAGTTTAAGAAGGAAGAAAAAACATGAAATATAATCATTATTTAGACGAACTTATTATACTTGATGATAAACAAAAAGGTCAATTATATGAATATTATAAGCTTCTAAATGAAGGAGCTAGAACGATGAATTTAACAACTATTCTTGAAGAAGAAGAGGTTTATATTAAGCATTTTTATGATAGTATAATGGTATTAAAAGATCAAACAATTCAAGATATGATAGAAGTCTTAGATATTGGAACTGGAGCAGGATTACCAGGAATTGTTCTAAAAATAGTATATCCACAAATAAAAGTAACTTTGCTTGAGGCAACGCAAAAAAGGTGTCAATTTTTACATTATGTTATTGAAAAATTACAATTAGATAATATTAATGTTGTATGCGATCGAGCTGAAAATTTTTGTAATCAAAAAAGAGCATTCTATGATATTGTGGTAGCAAGAGCAGTCGCTAATCTTAATATGCTTTCGGAACTTTCGATACCTTTTGTTAAATTAAATGGTATTTTTATTGCAATGAAAGGGCAAAACTATCAAATAGAATTAGATAATTCTAAAGATGCAATTGCTATTCTAGGTGGAATAATTGATGATAAAATTTTATATAGTTTGCCCAAAGAAAGAGGAATTCGTTGCTTAATTAAGATTAAAAAAATACGAATAACACCAAGTATTCATCCTAGAAGTTATGCTAAAATGAAAAATAAACCTCTATAGAAAGGAGTTATTATGGGTAAAATCATTTCTATTGTTAATCAAAAAGGAGGTGTAGGTAAGACAACTACGGCCATTAATTTAGGGGCTGCACTAGCAATGTTTAAACAAAAAGTTTTGATTGTTGATTATGATCAACAGGCTAACGCAACTATCGGACTAGGAATTAATCGTGAAGATATTTTGTTTGATGTTAGTGATTTTTTTACTCATATTGGTCTTCTAAGAAGAGCTATTGTCAAAACTAAAGTAGAAAGACTTGATTTAATTGCCTCATCAATCAAACTTGCTAATATTGAAGAAAGTCTTTATATGATACCAGATAAAGAACTTCTTTTAAAAAGAAAATTAGATATAATTAAAAATGAATATGATTTTATTTTGATTGATTGTCCACCATCTTTAGGATTAATTGTGGATAATGCTCTTTTTGCTAGTGATTCTGTTATCATACCAGTTGAGTGTGGTTTTTATGCATATGATGCTCTTACCCAAATGATTAATAAAATTGATAAAATTCAAAATAATAAAAACATAGATATTGAGGGAATTTTATTAACCAAACTTGATAATAAAAATACATTAGGTTATGAAATTGTGGAAAAAGTTAAATTTTTATTTCCCGAGAAAATTTTCAAAACAATTATTACAAGATCATCACATATTCAAGAAGCTCCTCTTTATGGAAAAAGTGTTTTAAATTTTTCTTTTAATTCAAGAGGCTCTAAAGAGTATCGCAATCTTGCAAAAGAAATTTTAGAAAATAATTTAATAAAAATTACGAAGGAATGATATATATGGTTGACGCAACTACTATTAAAATTGGTGATATTTTAAAATTTAAAAAAAATCATCCATGTGGATCAAATACATGGAAGGTATTAAGAATTGGTATTGACTTTAAATTAGAGTGTACAACATGTGGTAGAATTATTATGATTCCAAGACTAGAAGTAATTAAAAAAGCTAAAGAAGTAATTGAAAATGGTACAATAAATAAGTCTGTTATAAAGAATGACTAAAGTATGTATATGAAAGATGAATCTACTTTTTTTCGTTTTAATATTAATAAAAGAAAAAGTTAATTTAAAGAATTATAAAAATTTGAGGTTTGGTAAATTAATATATAATCTAATTGCTTTTTTTAAAGTCTTATTTTAAGTTTTATAAGATAGAATGAATAACATTAAAAGTAAAATTTTAGATTTATTTTTAATATTTTCTTTTTAGAAATAGTTTATTTTTTCTTATAAAACTTTTTTTTGCTTTTTATGACAAAACAATATTATATAATAGATAACACACGCTTTAAAAAAGGGGGGGAAGTTTAAAGTGCTAAAAAAAATGAATATGATTATTGTAGCCTTCTTTTTAATTTTAACTATTAATGGAGGTTACTTATTTTCTTTATATTTGCCTGTAATGTTATTTTATCTATTTAAAGATAAAAGAAATATGTATTATATATATCCAATCTCATTGCTAAGTATTTTACTTTTTTCAAAAGAGTTTATAATTGGTTATTTGGTTTTAATAGTACTTGTAACAATCTTCTTATTTTTATTTAAAATGGGTGTGAATAAAGACAATGTATTATTTGCAAAACCTAATATAATTATCTCTGCGTTTATTTTAATTATCAATTTAGTTAGTTTTTTTTTGTATCCTAAATCTAGTATTAATGTTTTTGGTAAAATCATTTTTACTTTTTTAAGTATTTTGATTTACTTGTTTTTAGATGTTTATTTATATAAACTTTTAAAAGATATTAAAAATATTAAAGAAAGATTTTTCATTAATGATAATAAAAGTTTTCATTCATATATTTATTTAGAAATTTTAATTTGTATTTTAACAACTATTGGTGCAAGTTATATAGAGATTTTCAATGTAAATCTATCAATTATTGTTGGTTGTTATTTTGCGATGTATTTAAGCCGGAAATTTAAAAATATTTATAGTTTATTGTATAGTCTTGTGATTGTTTTTCTCGAATATGTTTTCTTTAAAATTGATGAAAGTTTAATTATTATTGTTATATCTGGTATCTATTCAGTTAGAAGTGTATACACTATTGGTATTCTAAATGCTTTTTTAGCAATTATAATTTTCAGTAATACTATTCAAAATCAAGCAGTATATATCGCTATTATGGGACTTAGTATTGTATTTGAAGTTTTGTCATATGTATTTATTAAAGTACAAGCTGAGGATATTGATGAATATAAAGAAATTCACCAAACTGCTCAAAAAAGTGTCAATGAAGAAATATTAAAATTTGCAGGATTTTTAGACCGTTTTGTTATTGGCTTTCAAAATCCCAAAGGTTTTACTGAAAAACTAAGTAATGGTATTAAAACAATTGTTGATAAACATTGTAAAAACTGTACTAATCAAAAGGTTTGTTTTAGTCAAAACAAATCATCACTTTATCCTATTTTCAAAGATATCCTAATGATGGATGAAGATGCAATTTATAATTATGAAGATTTTGCTAAAACCTGTTATAAATATCCATCTATTTTAAATACCTCAAAACTATTAAATGAACGAATCAATTATAAAGATCCCAATAGTGATGAAAAAGATGCAAATAATTATATATTATTAGCTCAAATCAGTGGGGTATCAAATGCTCTTAAAAATTATGTTGTTGATACAACTAGTAAAACAGAACTTAACTATCAAAATTTATATAAAGCCAAAAGTTATTTAATAGAATTAGAATATTATGTTACTTATTATGAAATTACGAGATGTTATGAACATGATTTTTTAATAAAAATTGGTATTAAAAATACTAGCTTTGAAAAAATTAAAAGTATTTTAACCACCTTATTTGAAACAATTGTTGATGAAGAAGTTAGTGTAGAATTGATATCCGAAGAAAATACAACCTTATATATTAATATAATGCCAAAATTAATAATTGATGTAATTTATGCCTATGGTAATATTCCTGCAGATAGTCAAGCTATTAGTGGAGATAACTATTTGGTTAAAGAACAAGATAATGGTCATATTTTATTTGCTATTTCAGATGGTATGGGTAAAGGTTATAGCGCTTTTTATGAAAGCGATATGACGCTTCATTTAGTAGAAGATATTGTCCATTTAAATATTGAATCATCAACTGCTTTAGAAATTCTTAATACTTTTTATACTGTTCAAGATTATTTAGAACGTTATGCTACTCTTGATTTCTTAGATATCAATCGTCATAGTGGATTAGCTACTTTTTATAAAATGGGAGCAAACACAACCTATATTTTTAAACAAAATGGTAATATTGAAAAAATTATTAATAAAAGTTTGCCACTTGGTATTGATGAAGAAGTTGATCAAAAAACTTATCATTTAGAAGATGGAGATTTAATTATTATGAGCAGTGATGGTGTGCTAGAAAATTTAATTGATAATGATCAACTTGAAAGTTTTATCAAATCATCTAGTAATTTACTTCCTCAACAACTAGTATATGAAATTTTAAATTATACAACTACTCATGATATTAAAGCAAAAGATGATATGACAATTATTGTTTTAAAAATTCAAAAACAAAAATAAATATAGATATTTTAACCTTTTTATTATCTAATAAAAAGGTTTTTTTATGTTTGGACTTTAATGAACAATTGTGTTATAATTGTTTTAAGAATAAAAGTAAAAGGAATTTATATGGAAAAGTTAATAGAACATATTGAACAAGAAAAAGATTTGATTATTATATCAAATCAAGCCATTAAATCAATCTTAATTCAGAAACTTTCTAATAAGATGCGAAAGATTACATTTAAAAGTTTTGATGAAGTAAAAGATGATATCTATTCAAAAATTGATTGTCAAATGTTATTGAATAATATGAAAGAAGATACTAATTTAGAAGTATTGCGAATTAAACTTGTAAATAGTTATTTTATTAAAAATGATAGTAATGAACCACTACTTCATGAGTTATATCTTTATCATCAAAACAATCATTTAACATTAGATGAGAATTATTTGTCTTACTATAAAAGTAAAAGAATTTATTTAGTTAATTACTATGGTGATGATGATTTAATGAATCAATTTTTACAATTTTTAAATAATTATGAACAACTTTTTATAACAAATGATGTCAATAAGGAACTTAAAATTTTACATTTTGAAAATTATGATGATGAAATATTAGATGTAGTAAATCGTATTGCCATTTTATTAAATAAAGGAATAGAACCTGCTAAAATTATTATTCATAAAGTGAATGAAGATTACTTAAATAAGTTAGAAGAATATTTGATGATATATAAAATAGATTATATTATTGATGGTAAAGGTTCTTTTTTTGACTTAGATATTGTTAAAGATTTCTTCAATTACTTAAAAAAATATGAAACAATGAACCTGAATAAAGTATTAAAAGAGTATTTTACAAATAATAATGTGAATAAAGTTTTTTCAAAAGTATTGAAATTATTAGAACCTATTATAATGCTAGATTTAACAATTAATCAAATAACTTTAAATTTAATAAAAGATGTTTTGACGCATACAAATTATCAAGAAGAAGTTACCAATGTAATCAAAATTGAAAATGTTTTTGATCATATCTATGATTTTGATACGCATATTTTTATAATGAATTTTAGTCATGGTGAGATTGCACATATTTATAAAGATGATACTTATCTAAATGATAGAATTAGAAAAACTTTAAAATTATTAACAAGTTTTGATAGAACTCAAATGGAAGAAAAGAAAATACTTGATTTGATTAATGGTTATGAATTTATTCATTTAAGTTATTCGACATATTGTTTTTCTAAAACATATTTACTTAGTAATTTAACAAAAGAACTTACTAAAACAAACATAGTCAATATTTGTGATGCATCAATTGATATTTTTAATATTGTTAATAAAGATATGGCAAGGATGCGGTTTTTAAAAGCTTATGCATTATATCGTTTATATCAAGAAAAAACTTTAGATTACCTTAATGGTTATAACTACTTTCATGCAGATTTAACAAAACGTTATCAAAGTGATTTTCATGCGACTCTAGATTATTTAGCTCTACCAACTTTATTTATGGAACTATCATACACTAAACTAAATGATTATTTTAGTTGTCCTTTTCGTTTCTATCTTAAATATATTTTAAATATTAAAGAAAAGACGGAAGATAATCATAGCACTTTTATTGGTAGTATGTATCATTATGTTTTAGAAAAAGTTGTGGCAAAAAGATATATTGATAAACTTGCAAAAGAAGAGGTTTTAGAAAATATCAGTAGTTATATTCATGATTTTGTCAAAAATGGAAAATACGAAGTACAAAATAAATTAAAATTTTATTTAAATAAATTTGTCGAAGAATTAAAAATTATTGTAGAAATTATTATGGACTTTATGGATCATTCTTCCTTTGAAGTTATAGGTCTTGAACAAAAATTAGAAAAAAAACTTGATGATAATACGATAATAGTTGGTTTAGTTGATAAAATTCTAAAATATCAAGATTATTATCTAGTTATTGATTATAAAACAAATCCAGTAAATCCTAGTTGGTATTCTCTTGATGTAGGTCTTGATCTGCAATTGCCACTTTATCTATCTTTAATCAAAGCAAACTATCCAAACGCAAAGATTGCAGGAGGCTATCTACAAAGTGTTTTTCGTACAAATATTTTAAAATATGAGGATAAACCTTTTTCAAAGATAATGTTAGAACAATTAAAATATGCAGGTTATACCTTACAAAATATAGATGTTATTTTAGCAATTGATACAAATGCTTTAAATGGTAATGGTAGTATGCCTAAACAAATTTTATCTAATAGGGGCTTTTATAAAAATTTTTTAAAAAAATCTTTTACGCAGACCCAATTTGATAATATTATTCTATATGTAGAAGAATTAATTTTTAAAGCAAACAAAAATATTAGGAAAGGACTTTTCCCTATCTTACCACTAACAGATGAAAAAAATGAGTCTGTTTGTAGGTATTGTAAATTAAAAGATCTTTGTTATAGAAATGACACAATGAAAAAAGTTTATAAAAAACATGATGATTTTTCATACCTTTTTGAAGGAGGAAATAATGAAAACAAACTGGAGTACTGAACAATTAAAAGCTATTTATGATAATGGTAAAGACATCTTAGTAAATGCAGGAGCAGGAAGTGGCAAAACTGCGGTTTTGACAGAACGATTATTACAAAAAATTGAAGCAGGTGTTAAACTTGATGAATTAATTGTTTTAACTTTTACGACACTTGCAGCTGGTGAAATGAAAGAAAGATTAAGAAAAAAATTAAAAGAGAGTAAAAATCCCTTCTCACAAGATGCCTTGTTATATATTGATCAAGCTAATATTCAAACCTTTGATGCTTTCGTTAATGAATTAGTTAGAAAATATCATTATCTACTTAATATGAATAATCAAATTAATGTAGTTGATAATATTACTTTCAAAATGATTTCATTAGATTTATTAAATGAGATTTTTAATCAATTCTATCAAGAAGAGAACCCTACTTTTTTTTCATTACTTAATCAATATACGACCAAAGATGATGAAATTTTAAAAAACAATTTGATAGAGTTATATAATAAAATAGTTTTATTTCCTAATTATCAAAATATTTTAAATCATTACGAAGAATATTTTAGTGAACAATTTGTTACCAAAATGTTAGATGATTTTAATCAAATTTTGAAGGATAAAGCAATTCAAATTGAAAGTGAAATCAAATTATTAAATAATTATACAGCCTCTTTTAGTCTTAAAAAACATTACGATGAACTTTTAGAATTATGTCAAAAATTAAAAAAAGCGAATACCTATGATGATTATTTATTTTTGACAACGTATAAGTTTACTAAATTACCTTCTAAAGTAGAGTATGAGGAAGAGAAGGAACCATATAAAAAAATTTATGGAGAAATTAAAACGCAAATAGAAAGTATGCAAGAGTTATTGATATATGAAAATGCTAAAAATTTAATTAACCTTTATTTGACAACAAAACCTTGTGTAAAAATAGTAGTTCAAATTTTGTTAGAATTAGATAAATCATTAAATAAGTATAAATATGAACATAATGCTTATGATTTTAACGATATTGCTCAAATGGCTATAAAACTATTAGAAGAAAATGATGAACTTCGATATAGTATTAAAAAGCACACAAAAGAAATTTTAATTGATGAATATCAAGATACCTCTGATATCCAAGAAAGACTTGTGTGGCTGATTGCAGATAATAATGTTTATATGGTAGGTGATGTTAAACAATCAATTTATCGGTTTAGAAATGCCAATCCTGATATTTTTAAAAATAAGTATCAAAAATTAAAGGAAACTGGTGTAATTGATTTAACCCAGAATTTTCGTTCACGAAAAGAAGTTTTAGATTTTGTTAATTTAGTTTTTCAAAATGTAATGAGCCTAGATTTAGGTGGGGTAGATTATAATGATGCCCATTATTTACATTATGGTTTCAAAACCTATGATAAATTTCAAGCATCTAATTATCAAACAAAAATATATACATATGATTTAACCGATGATTATCATTTCTCTAAAGCAGAAGTAGAGGCTTTTATAATTGCTGAAAAAATTAAACAGATGGTTAATACTAAAAAAATCTTTGATAAAAATACCAAAGAAAATCGATTTGTAACTTACCAAGATTTTGCGATTTTGACTAGTTCTAAAGATAAGTATGATTTATATAAAAAAATTTTCGAATATCATGGAATTCCACTTGAAATCCATAAAGACCAAAATTTTACAACTGGAGGAGAGATATATGCTATATATAATCTTTTAAAAGTAATTTATTCTATTTATGATAAAAACTATGCTAAACATAATTTAAAAAGAGCGCTGACTTCAGTTTTGCGTAGTTATTTAGTAGAGATGAATGATGATGATATTACTAAAATTGTAACATCAGATCATATTTTAACATTATTAAAAGAATATGATTTAGAATTATTTAATAAATTAGAAGATATTGCTATGCAACTTGATGTATTAAGTCTTAACCAATTAATTAAGTTAATTTATCAACAGTTTGATATATATATTAAAATGATGAATTTATATGATATAGAAAAAGCTGAATCATCTCTTTTATATATGTATAATATTATCAATAGTCTAGTATTACTAGAATATAGTTTAATAGATGTCATTCATTATTTTGCTCTTTTGGTTAATGAGGAAGAAAAATTTGCTATTAAAATGACCAAAAAAGCATCTCTTAATAATCAAGCGGTAAAGATGATGTCTATCCATGCTTCAAAAGGGTTAGAATTTCCCATTTGTTTTTTTCCTGAATTATATAAAAAATTCAATCTACAGGATTTAAAGGGCAACTTCTTATATAGTAAAAACTATCAGATTATTATGCCTATTCATCTTAATGGACTATTTTTAACTAATCCACTTAAATTTTTAGAACAACATTATTATTTAAAAGAAGAAATTAGTGAAAGAATTAGATTGTTATATGTAGCATTTACAAGACCAAAAGAGGAAGCTATTTTAGTATTGCCAAAGTTTGATAATGAAGAAGTTTATACAAAAAATGAAATAGAGGATAAAAAGTTGAAGATTCGTTCTTTTTATGATTTGCTCAATTTAATTGCTCCTAGATTACGGTTTTTAGAAGAAGAAGTTGACCTACGTTTAATAAACATTGTGAAAGATTATAGTAATGTAAACAATGATGAAATTAATAAAAATATTGATAGCATTACCAATCAAGAATTTTCTTTTTTTGATACTAGCCTTAAAAAAAGAAGCCTTCTTAAAATGAAGGCCTCAAAAGAGTCTATTTTTTTTAAAGAAAAAGAAGAATTAGAATTGTTGCAACTTGGCAATTATTTTCATCATGCTTTAGAACTATCAAATATGTCGATTGTTAATGTTAATAATCTTCATATTAATAAAAGAGTAAAAAATCTTATTATTGCTTTTTTAGAAAGTCCTTTTATTAAAGAAAAAAAAATTATTAATCATTATCATGAGTATGCTTTTTCCTATGAGGAAGAAGAAAGTAAAATTGATGGAGTTATTGATTTAATTATTGAAACAAATGACTCTATTTATATTATTGATTACAAACTTAGTAACTTAGATGACATTGCCTATACCAAACAACTTTCAGTTTATAAAAACTATATGATGAGAATTTCAAACAAAAGGATTTATACTTATTTATATTCAATTTATAAACAAGAGTTCAGGAAAATAATTTGCTAAGCATATTTAGTAACAACGGCTCCCATAAAATGATCAATTCCGCCAATCACATTTATAACATGATAACCGAGTCTTGATAAAAATTTACAAGCGTGATAACTATTATTGCCGTTTTTACAAATAATAAAATAAGTATGATTACAGTTTAAAAATAAGTTATGTTTTTCAACTAAAATGCTATAGGGTATATTAATAGAATCAACAATATGATAAAGTTCAAAATCTCTAGTATCTCTAATATCAATAATTTTGAAATTTATGTTTTTTTGATAATATTTGAAAAATTTAATTGGTGATATTTCGTCCATATATATGCCTCCCTTGAATTATGGTATGAGTATTTTAACAAATTAAAGTGGCAAATAAGGTCATATTATGGAAGTAAAATAATTAATTTAAAAGTTAGTTTAAATGGTTTGCTTGAAAAAAGTAGAAGTTTATTATATAATATATATGTTAGGAATATGGTGATCTAGATGCTTTCAAGATTAAAAGATATTTATCAAGATAAATTACAAGAAGAAGTTACTCAAATAACTGATAACTATTATTATTTTTATAAAGATAAAACAACTTGTGATATTTTTGCAATTTCTAAAACAATTTCTCAAAATGAGTATCATTTATTAAAAGAACTTTATATTGAAAAAAGAATTTATACTTATAATAATGATTTGCAAAAGATATATGAATATCTTTTAGAAAATAAAGAATATCCTTTTAAAATTAAAAAAATTAGAATGATTATTTTTCAGTTAAATAAAGAAGATATCAGTATTGTGCAAAAAATGTTGTCTGATCTTTATCAAAGATGTTATTTTTTAGAACTTTATAATTTAAATATTTGTTTTCTTGAGGAAAATCAAACAAAAATTAAGGATTTATTCGAAGCTTTAAGTGCTGATTTAGGATATGATATCATTTTACATGAAGGTTTAATTTTAAATAGTAAATATAGTGGTAAAGAAATTTTAGAATATATTAAGGTTTATCACGATAATGAGATAATTCATAAAAAGGTGTATACCGATTTAGCAGATGTAATTTTAAGTTTAGGTATGGGTGATTATGAATATTTGAAAAGATCTCTTAAAAAAAATTTACTTTTACCTCTTTTTCAAGATGCTACTACAAGAGAAATTATTAGTGTAATGTTTAAAAATGATTTAAATGTCTCCCAAACATCTAAATTGCTTTATATGAATCGCAATAGTTTAATCAATAGACTTGATAACATCTTAAAAGAAACAGGGTTAAATTTACAAAAATTTACCCATGCTTGTGCAATATATCAAATGATTAATTTGAACTAAAATAAAAATTGTTTAAAAAATAAAAAAATTAAGCAACATATTGCCTATAGTAATATTGTTGCTTTTATGGTATAATATCCTTGTATCATAAAAAATAAGAAAATAGGAGGAAATTTTTATGGCAACTGTTGAACTCAAAAATATCAACAAAATTTATAATAATAATGTTCAAGCGGTTTTCGATTTTAATTTAAAAATTAAAGATCGTGAATTTATAGTATTCGTTGGACCATCAGGATGTGGTAAAACTACAACGCTTAGAATGGTTGCAGGGCTTGAAGAAATTACAAGCGGACAACTTTTAATTGATGGTGAAGTGATGAATGATGTAGCACCAAGGGATCGCAATATTGCAATGGTATTCCAATCATATGCTCTATATCCACACTTTACTGTATATGATAATATGGCATTTGGGTTAAAACTTAGAAAATTCTCTCGTAACGAAATTGATCGTCGTGTTCAAAATGCGGCTGAAAAGCTTGGGTTAAAACCATATTTGGATCGTAAACCAGCAGCACTATCAGGTGGACAACGTCAACGTGTTGCTCTTGGTCGTGCTATTGTTCGTGATGCAAAAGTTTTCTTAATGGATGAACCTCTATCTAATCTAGATGCTAAACTTCGTGTACAAATGCGTTCTGAATTGATTAAAATTCATGAAAGTTTAGGTACAACGACAATTTATGTTACCCATGACCAAATTGAGGCTATGACAATGGCATCAAGAATTGTTGTTATGAAAGATGGTTGGATTCAACAAATTGGAGCACCAAAAGAAATTTATGATAAACCTAATAATATTTTCGTAGGTGGCTTTATTGGTACTCCACCGATGAATTTCGTAAATGGTGTTGTTGGTAAAGATGGTATTTTTGAATGTGGAAGTCATCGTTTTGGTGTTGTTAGAATCCCTATTCCAGAAGAACAATTTGAAGTTTTGAAAGAACAAAATTATCTTGAAAAAGATATCATTATGGGAATTAGACCAGAAGATATTTCTGACCAAGAAGAAGATTTTGCAAAACATCCTGAATGGACTCATGAATTTAAAGTTGATATTTCTGAACTTTTAGGTGCTGAATCACAAATTAGAGTAAAACTTCCTGGTAAAGATGTAACAGGTCAAGCTATTACTGCAAAAGTTCCTGCTCGTATTGACATTCATACTAATGATAATATTAAATTAATGCTTAATATGAATAAATGTCATTTCTTTAATCCTGAAACTGAAAATAGAATTAAAAGAGATTAATTATTAAGTGGTAAATAAAGATGTTTTATACCTCAAAAAAGCGAATAGGTCTACAATTATAAAATATAAAAATCAAGATGAAATAGTTATAGATTTGTTATTAGAAACATTATTAGACTTGACTTTACGAGAAGATTTAACAACTCTAAAAGGAAGATTAGAGGCAACTTCTAAGGTATACCATATCTTTAAACACGTTCCAATATACTTAAAAGAAAATATCACATTGATTCAAACAAATAATAAGAAAGAGATTGATAATATATATATCAATAGTTATAATATTATTGAAATGGTTAAGGATAAAAAACAAACAATCATAGTTTTTATTGATCATAGTTTTTTAAAAATTGACAAGCCTTATCATTTGATCAAAAAATATTATGATTTAAGTTTAAAAATTCAAAAACTCTAATTAATATTAGAAAGGAAAATTAAAATGGCAAAAAAAAATATTAAAGATTTAGATTTAAAAGGTAAGAAAGTTTTAATGCGTGTAGATTTTAACGTTCCTATGAAAGGTGGCGTTATTACTGATGATAATAGAATTGTTCAAGCATTACCAACAATTAAATATGCATTAGAACAAGGTGGAAAAGTTATTCTTTTTTCTCATCTTGGTCGCATTAAAACAGAAGAAGATCTTGCTAAAAATAGTTTAGCTTTAGTTGCTAAACGTTTAGAGGAGTTACTTGGAAAACACGTTGAATTTGTTCCTGTTACCCGTGGGAAAGTTTTAGAGGATGCAGTTGCAGCCCTTAAAGAAGGCGAAGTATTAATGTTTGAAAATACTCGTTATGAAGACTTAAATGGTAAAAAAGAATCTAAAAATGATCCTGAACTTGGTGCATATTGGGCAAGTCTTGGTGATGTTTTTGTTAACGATGCTTTTGGTACTGCTCATAGAGCACATGCATCTAATCAAGGTATTGCAAGTCATTTTCCTAATGATTCGGCAGCAGGTTTCTTACTTGAAAAAGAAATTAAATTTATTGGTGGCGCAGTTGATAATCCTGTAAGACCATTTGTTGCTATTCTTGGTGGGGCAAAGGTTAGCGATAAAATTTCAGTTATCGAAAACTTACTTAATAAAGCGGATAAAGTTATGATTTGTGGAGCAATGGCTTATACTTTCTTTAAAGCTCAAGGTTTAGAAGTTGGTAAATCAAAATGTGAATTAGACTTTGTTGAGTATGCTCAAGGATTACTTGAAAAGGCTAATGGTAAAATTATTTTACCAGTTGATGTTGTAAGTGTTAAGGTTTCTGATGAAGATGTTGCAGCTGATTTCTTTGGTGCGATTGCGAAGGCTGATACAAAGGTTGTTGATGTTAGAAATATTGATAAGGATTCACAAGGACTTGATTGTGGACCAAAGACAATTGAACTTTTTAAAAAAGAATTAGTTGGTGCGAAGACAGTTGTATGGAATGGACCTGCTGGAGTATTTGAAGTTGAAAAATTTGCTAAAGGCACAAAAGCTATTTGCGAAGCGTTAGCAAATCTTGATGGAGCAACGACTATTATTGGTGGTGGTGATTCAGCAGCAGCTGCAATTTCAATGGGATATGAGAATAAATTTACTCATATTTCAACAGGTGGTGGAGCAAGCTTAGAATATTTAGAAGGCAAGGCTCTTCCTGGTGTTACTTGTTTAAGTGATGTAAAATAAGGGTGCAAATATGAGAAAACCGATAATTGCTGGAAACTGGAAGATGTTTAAAACAAGGGATGAGGCTTTAGCATTTATTTATGCAGTAAATGAGTCGCTTCCATCTATTGATGATGTTGATACAGTAATTTGTGCTCCTTTTGTTGTTCTTCGTTGTCTTGTAAAACGACAAGGGGAAAATTTAAGAATTGGTGCTCAAAATATGCACTTTGAAGAAAAAGGTGCTTTTACAGGTGAAGTTGCACCTGAAATGCTTACTTCACTTGGTGTAACATATGTAATTATTGGACACTCAGAAAGAAGGGCAATGTTCAATGAAACTGATGAAACCGTAAATAAAAAATTACATGCGGCCTTTAAGCATAATTTAATTCCTATTCTTTGTGTTGGTGAACATTTAGAAGAAAGAGAAAACAATCAAACTGAAGATGTGATTCAAAATCAACTCATTCAAGATTTAGAAGGATTAACTAAGGATGAAGTGAAAGAATTGGTTATTGCTTATGAACCTATTTGGGCAATTGGTACGGGTAAAACCGCAACAGCAGATGTAGCAGATGAAACTTGTGGCTTTATTAGAAAAGTTATTAGTAAACTTTATGATGAAGAAATCGCAACAACGATTAGAATTCAATATGGGGGTAGTGTTAAGGTAAACAATATTGAAGAATTAATGTCTAAACCTAATATTGATGGAGCTTTAATTGGTGGTGCAAGTTTAGTAGCAGAAGATTTTATTTACTTTGCAAATGTAGCATCAAAATTAAAATAAACAAAAAACTTAATTTTATATTAAGTAAAAATTAATAGGCTGTAATCTATAAATTAGGTTTAGCCTTTTTATTATCCTAATTAATTTTAAAAAGTACTTTATTATTAATTTAACATTATATTATAAAAAACATTTTGGTATAAAAATAATTTTATATTTTTTCTTTCAAATTTTATGTATATTTTTATAAGTGAAAAGTTTAATCGATAAACATAGATATGTTATTATATAAAAAACATAGTATAATATAATTAAAAGTAAGGAAAGAGAACACGAATAAAAATTTATATTTAGTAGATAATAAAGATAAAAAATTTTATCAAAATCAAATATACGTTCATCTTTATTCATCCCAAAGTTTTGATTGATTAGAAGCGAAGTATCATAGTGGCAATCCAAGAAAAGGTGAAATTCCAGTTTGTAAGGATTATTTATCCATTATTTCATCATATAGTAAAGGACTTACTTTAGGCTATTCATTTTTAAATGATTATAGTCAAAATAATGGTTTTGTAATTCAAGAAGGAGAAGAGATTGGTACGGAAATTAATTTTTCATATAGTAAATCATATACAAATACGAAGCCTTATTTATCATCTCAATTATCTAGTAGTAATCCATTAGAAGCAGAGTGGACATATATTTTCCAAAATGAAAATAGGAATGAAACTTGTCATACTCAAAATTATTATTTATTTGAAATGAATAATGCTCATCATAGTATGGTAATGGGAGATTTTGATTTAAATTATAATATTAAAGCGACATTTTAAAAAACATTAGGATTAAAGTATTATAAAGATGTTCAATTAACTAAATCAAAAAATATATGGAGTCATCAATAGTGGATAAGATTAATTAAAATAAAAAGATAGATAAAAATATATTTTTAAATATATTTTTTTGATAAATAATCTCTTTTATGTTATAATATTAAAAAAATATGTTGGTGGAAATATATGAATTCTAAAGAACGGTATAAAGAGTTAATAAAAGAAAATAATGAAACAATTCAATATTTAAGCAATTCTTATCAAAGTATTGCGAATACTTATATTAAAAAAGCAAGGGGATATGCGATTAAAAGTCTTGATACAGAAGTGAAAATAAAAAAGGTATTAGAAGAATTAAGTAGTTTTGATGAAAAACATATAGATGTTCATTTAGCAATTCCTAATATGTCTATATATATTGAAAATCATGTTCATAAATTATCCAAAGCAATTCATAATAAATATAAAGTGAAAGAAATAATTGCTGTAACAATATTTTTATTATGTATTATAGGATATTTTATTGCTAATGTTTGGCTTAACAAAAAAGTTCCTCAGCCATCACCTACAAATGTAAATATTGCAGTCATGGCAAATCAAAATAATTGTTTTTATTTAACATGGGATCATAATGAATTTGCAACAAATGGATATTATATCATAATATATGAAGATGACGAAAAAGTAAAGGAAGTAGATGTT
The DNA here is from genome assembly GCA_900539265.1 of uncultured Mollicutes bacterium. Classification (GTDB taxonomy): domain Bacteria; phylum Bacillota_I; class Bacilli_A; order ML615J-28; family CAG-313; genus CAG-313. The sequence goes on from UQBM01000012.1 coordinate 24,303, forward strand.
AAGAAACAAGTAGATACCAACACAAATAAACAATATTTCAAAACTGATATTGTCTATAAAGATGGTAAAAGGTATAAATTTGAAATTAGAACTGAGGCAACAAATGAATATAAAGCATCAGATATCATTACTATTTACTATCCCAATTAATAGTTATATGGGGACATAATATTTGACAAAGTTGGCAAAATATAGTATAATAAATAAAGTGCGATAAATGCAGCATTCATTTGATTTTTAATCAATAGATTATCACGGAATATGGATATGAGTAATCTCGCTGCTTAGGTGAAAGTAATTGGATAATCTAATTAGAAATTGTATTTGAATTTTTATCCACAAAATAAGAGTCTATGGACTATAAAAAGGAGAAAAAAATGGCACGTTATACAGGCCCAAGTTGGAAACAATCAAGAAGATTAAAATTTTCTGTTTTAGAAAATGGTAAAGAATTACAAAAAAGAAATTATGCACCTGGTCAGCATGGTCAAAGAAGAACAAAATTATCTGAATATGCTCTTCAATTACAAGAAAAACAAAAAGTACGCTTTACATATGGTGTTAGTGAAAAACAATTTAGAAATTTATTTACTAAAGCCGGTAAATTAGAAGGAAAACATGGTGAAAATTTCTTATTCTTATTAGAATCTAGATTAGATAATTTAGTTTATCGTATGGGATTTGCGACAACACGTCGTCAAGCAAGACAACTTGTAAATCATGGACATGTACTTGTTGATGGTAAAAAAGTAGATATTCCATCATATATAGTAAAACCAGGTCAAACTGTTGAAATGAAAGAAGCATCTAGAAATTTACAAATTGTTAAAGAAGCTTTAGAAAATTGTGTTGCTCGTTTAGGCTTTGTTAGTTTTGATGAATCAAAAGGTGTAGGTACTTATGTACGGTTACCACAGCGTAATGAAATCTTACCAGAAATTCGTGAGAACTTAATTGTTGAATTCTATAATAGATAATAGCCTATTTAAATAATAAGCAGTGTAAAAAACATCTTATCAAAATAAGATGTTTTTTGTTTATTTTATTGTAAAAATAATTTATTTTTAGTATAATATACCTATAAAGATTAAAGGAGATTAAAAGATGAATAAAAAATTAAGTGGAAAAATATTTTTATTTGTAAATATTTTTATATTACTTTCTTTTTTAAGTTTTGTTTGTGGTTGCACTAAAAGATATAAGGTTACTTTTATTGTAGATAATGAAACTTATAAAACTGTTGAAGTTAAGAAAGGTAATACAATTGAGAAAATCGAAGCACCTACTAAAGAAAATCATTATTTTAAGGGTTGGTTTGATGAAAATAACTTATTTGATTTTTCAACATCCATAAAAAAGGACTATAATTTAGTTGCTAAATATGATACTTTTTGTGATGTAGATGGCCATGATTGGATTGATGCTACATGTACAACAACTAAATATTGTCAAAGATGTGGTGAAACTGAAGGAGTTGCTTTAGGACATATTTGGAAAGAAGCAACATCTCAAACCCCTAAAACTTGCACAAGATGTGGAGTAACCGAAGGAGATCCTTTACCAGAAGTAGAATCAATTGAAGCCAATTATACCAAAGAAGAGATATATATTGGTGAAACATTACAATTGATTCCAATTGTTAATCCTGTAGGGGCAATTCAAGATGTGACATATAGTTTAAAATTAGAAGATGGCGCTTTGGCGACGATAGATGAAAATGGTTTGTTTGAAGCTCTTCATGAGGGTAAAGTATATATTACAATTCGCTCTGTTGATAATACATATGTTGCTTGCGTTGTAGAGGTTTTCATTTTGCATCCATTAATAGAAGATGGAGGTTATGATGTATTTAATATTATGACAAGTTATGGTACTAATGCATCAACTGATATTGAAATTAACTATCATACGTTTAATACAATGACAGAGGTTGAATATACACTTGCTAGTGATACTACTTTTACTAATGTAACGACAATTACTGGTACTGGATATTATTTTACAGAAGGAACTGATATTGTTGAAAGCACTTTTATACCAAGAAATGTAATAAGGGTATCAATAAAAGGTTTAGAACCTGATACTGAATATATATATCGTATTCATTTAGGTAATCATACATATAGTGAAATTTACCATTTTAAAACTGCTAAAGATGATGGTTCTGATTCAGCTTTTATTATGATGGCAGATATTCATTATTATTATAAAAATAATGACGATGGCAGTTATGAATCACATGGTTCGGAAATTAGTGAAGATATAATGCAAAAAATGATTGAAATGAATCCAAATGTTGGTTTTGTCGCAACAGCTGGTGATGTGATTGATGTTGGTGGTAGTGCTAAAACATGGGATGTTTTTTTCAAAGAATCAAATAGCTTAAAATTTTTACCTCGAGTTGGAGTTGCTGGAAATCATGAATATTATATTAAAGGGACTGGACAATCAGACGGTAGATACCAAAAAGCTCATTATGCAACTGTCAATAATGGTCCTTCTACACAGTTAGGGCTTAGTGCTTATTTTGTTTATAATGATATTTTGTTTATTACTATTGATAATGAAAAATCAGAAGGTAGAAATGAAATGCTTGTGTGGCTTGAAGAAGTGTTATCAACAGTAGAATATAGGTATAGTTTTGTTATGATGCATACTCCAGTCTATTATGAAAATAGTGAATCAGGAAATAAGGATCGTGATGAGGTTTTACTTGGCATTTTTGAGAAATATTGCGTTGATTTAGTAATTGCTGGACATTATCATGGTGATCGCTATCGTCCTGATTATTATGAAGGGGCTGATTCTTTAGATGATGGACTTGGTGTAAATTATATGACCCTTTCTTTTGGTGGAGTTAAGAGTAGAAGTGATTCTAATCTTGCTACAGGGTATTTAGTAGAAACCCATGAAGGAACAATTACGATTAAAAGAGTAAATGAATTAGGAGCGATTGTTTCAACTAGAACAATAGTATCTAAAAGAAATAAGCCTATCACAACAGAAACCAAAGAAAATTTAATTGATGCGGTTAACGGAGTATATAATGAAGAAAATCGTACGTATGTTTTAAATTTTTCTGATAAATTTTATGGTAACGTGAAAGAAGTAAAAGTTACTGAAACAATTCGAGGTCAAATTAATACAAATGTGGTTTTTCCAACTTCTTCATATACCAAACTTGTGATTAAAAATATTGATAAGTTCTACGATTATCATTTTAAAATTATAATTGTTTTTGCTGATGAAACCACTTATGAACTTGAAAAAACGTTGAAACTAGGTCCTAATATTCATCTTGAAGTAACAAATATTACATCTACGACAGCGGATTTGTCTTTTGAGGCTGCTGATATGAGTCTCAATTATACTATTAAGGATTATGCTGTTTATGTCAATGGTGAAATGGTCGATATTATTAGTTATTTAGATAATTCATCAACACCCATTACTTCTTATAAGTTATTATCTTTGGCTGCAAATAGTGATTATCATATAAAATTAGTAGCTAGAAATTATCGTGGTGTTGTGATGTATGAAGTAGAAACGGATTTCAAAACGCTTGGATAATTAAAAAAAATAGTTAATCAAAAAGATGTATTTACTATTATTAGTAATTACATCTTTTTTAATAATTTAATTAAAAAATAATTTTATAAATTTGAATATCAAAAATTACTAATTATGTTTGTTATATATTTTTGAATAATAAGTATAAACTATAAATAATATTAAAAATTTTGAAAAAATTAGAAATGACATAAAATGTCATATTGCTTTATTTTACTTGCTATATTTAAAGATAAATAGTAAAAAATATTTATATGAAAAAAATATTTATATTACTGTTTTCTTTACTATTATTTTTATCCTTTACTTCCTGTAAGAAAAAAAATAAAGATATTCCCAAATATAATTTGACGGAAAAACAATTTATAATTGATGAAACAAAAGAGGTGAAATATCCAAGTATTAATGATGAAATTGATCAAATATTATTGGTGAATATTAAAAATACTTATGATATTATTAAAGAAAATTATAATAGCGAAGTCAATATTACATATGATAGTTATTTAAATAATCAATATGCTAGTTATATTTTTAATTATTATTATTTGGATAATCAAATAATTAAAACATATAATTTTGATCTTAAGACAAATAAACAAATCGAGTTTAATGCTCAACCATTGATTGAAAAAATAAATCAAATACTAACAAATGATTATGTTTTAACAGAAAAAGATATTGGCTTTTTACAAAGTATGATTATTGATTCAAAACTTCATGTATACTTATCTTCAGTTATTACAAATAATACGATTAAGGAAGTTGTATTTGATATGGATAGTAATTTAATTATAGAAGAACAAAATAATTTAAATCTTAAAAATAAAAAGATAGCCTTAACCTTTGATGATGGTCCTAGTAATAAAAGTAAAGAATTGGTAGATTTATTAGAAGAATTAAATGTTGTCGCAACCTTTTTTATTCTAGGGTGCAATGTTTCAAAATATAAGGATGAATTAAAATATATATATGCACATGGACATGAAATAGGAAATCATTCATATAGTCATCCAGATTTCAAAAAAATAACTATTAAAGAAGGCTTAGCAGAAATAGAAAAAACGCAACAAATTATTTATAAAACAATTCTACATTATCCACGTGTATTTCGTTTTCCATATGGATCAGTTAACAAAGAAATTCTAAAGCGTATTGATATGCCCGCAATTTTATGGAATGCTGATTCTTTGGATTGGCAGTGTTTTGATAGTAAAATAATAATTGAAAAATTAAAACATGAGATAAAAGAAAATGGTATCTTACTATTTCATGATTTTAAAAATTATAATAAAGAAGCGATCACAACAATTGTAAATGATTTAAAAAATGAGGGATATGTTTTTGTAACTATATCAGAACTATTTGGATTTTATACCGATGAATTTGCAATTGGAGGCAAGCTTTATTATTAAAAGCATATAAGTTTATCTTATATGTTTTTTATTTACAAAAAAAACAATAATTCGACAAAAATAAAAGGTATAATGAAGTAAGAAAGGAAAGAAAAAATAATGAATGAAACAAAGATTATAGGAAGTAAAGAATTAGAAGATAAGAAATATGGATATAATGTTGAAATATATCAATTAGAAGAAGGAAAAGAAGCAAAAAAAGCAACAGAAAAAGTGGTTCTAACCAATAAAGGAGAATCCAAAAAAGCAATAGGGATTAAAATAAAAACCCAAGGAGTTTTTTATTTTTCAGGACTATCAGAATTTGAGATAAGAATGTGTCAAGAAGGAACAAGTGAAGAAATATATCAATTATATGAAATAGATAAATGGGAAGAATTTAGAATAGAAAGTAGAAGATATATAAAAGATATTTATGCAAGAAAAGAGTATGAAGAAGAAAAAGAGGTATATGTAAGATATATAAATTTAGTAAGAAATCTAGATGAGCCAAACAAAGAGTATTATTTTATAATCGATAAAAAGATAGAAGAAAGTGAAGAATATGAATTAGAAATAGATATCAAGAAAGAAAATAAAAAGATAGAAGTAACAAGAGAATATTATATAAATAATAGATTTCCAAAAAAGATAAAATATGATGAAATAATATTAAAGAAAAATACAATATATGAAAATATGTTTCATCTAAAAGTAATAGTAGAAAATAGATTGATAAACTATAAAGGCAAAGAATTATCTGCTAATCTCAAACTTATATATGATGGAAGTATAAGTGATATCAATTATGAATATGAAGATAATTATTATAAATTACCATATGGATGGAGTTTAAATTACCAACAAAGGGTAATAAAAGCAAAAGAAGAAGAAAAATATTTATATTTAAATGGCGAAGGACAAAGATACTATTTTATCAAAGAAAAAGATAATTTATATGTAGAAGAAAAAGGGACGGGTTACATATTAGAAGTAGAAGAAAACAAGATAAAAATAAAAGGGAGAGAGAATCAAGAATATATTTTTAATAAAGAAGGATATTTAGAAGCAATATATAGTGGAGAAAAAAGTTTATTTATTACATATGAAGAAAAGCAAAACTATGGTAAAGTGATAACAAGAATTAAAGATTCAAGTAAAAGGCAACTAACAATAGAATATAAAGAAAAGCAAATAAACATCACAAGAAGCGATGGACAGAAAGTAACAATAAGGATAGAAAATGGAGAAATACAACAGGTTATAGATATTGATGGAAGCAAGAGTGAATACAGATATAATGGAAAACTTTTATCAAGAATAATAGAAGGAGATAAAGAATATAGGATAACAAGAGCATCAATGGATGTGACCGTCATTGGAAAATATGTAAAAGGGGTTTTAAAAAATGAAAGATATTATGAAAATTATGATGGAAGTGCCTATATTACAAAGAGTCGTATAGAAAAAGGAAAAGAAATTAGTACAAAAGATAAATATTATTTTAATGAAAAAGGAGATTATTATAAAAGAGCAGAAGTAGTATTGGTAGGAAACGAGACAAAATATTATGGAGAAGAAGAAGATAGGAGAAGTGAATATACAAAAGAATTAAAATATGAAGTTGAGTTAATCAAAGTAAATGTAATAACAAAAGCTATACAAATAAACTATGAACCAGAAAATGCAAATATAACCAATTATTATGAAGAAGAATGTAATAAGAGTTTAGAAGCGGGTAATTACATTATAAGGATAGAAGGGATAATACCATATGGATCTAGCATACATTTAGCAACCGATCAAGAAATCAAAATAACAATATGGGGAATAACAAAGGAAGGTAAAAGTAAAAAGATAGAAGAATTTCCCCTAGATGTAACACAAATAGATAAAAAGCAAGAATATGGAAAAGAAGTCGCATTAGAAGAAAATATTGAAAAAATAAAAGTAGAAGTGTATACATATAAAATGTTTAGTGTCAATATAACAAAATTAATAATAACGCAAAAGACCAAAACTTTGCCAATATGTTTTATTAATAAAAAGATTGAATCCACATTTATAATGGAGAAAATAAATAATCCAATAGTAAATAATTACTATTATATAGATAGGCCAGAAATAACCATATATGCAATAAGAAAGCCAGTAGCAATCAAGTATAAAGATGAGCTTAATCATGAAAGAATAATAGAAGGAGATATCGACTTAAGCAAAGAAGAATTAATAGAAAATATAAAAAACTATAATAATTATGAAAATACATTTTGGTATAATGGATTTAAGAGAGTAATAACAAATTATAAGAGAACGAGTATAAAAATTAAATATGGGGAAGACAACTATGTAAGTTTAGAAGGATTAGAAGTAATAGATTATAATATATTAAATGGGATAGATAATTATACAATCTATGCACCGTCAAATAAAATAATAAATAATAATTCAGTAAAAACAATGTTAGTAAAAACATATGCAAATGTCATAAATGAAAGTGATATTTTTTCAGATGAAGAAACATATATATTTACACAAATAGAAAATGATAAATATAATAGACCATTAGAAAGTTATGAATATAGTTATAATAGAAGAGTAATTACAAGATATGAATATGATGAAAATGATAATTTAATAGGAATAAAAAGTGGAAGCAAAGTAATAGAAGGTGAGTTGTCAGATTTATCACAAGATATAAGGTATACATATGATAGTCAAAATAATTATGTAATAAAAATCGTAAATAAATCTAATAATCATTTAGATGATGAAATAAATATGACCTATGATGAAATGGGGAATATGTTAACATATAAACCAATAATAGGTAATGTTATAGAATATGAATATGACCAGTATAAAAATAGGATAACAAGTTTAAGACAAACAACTGAAGATATGTGGTTAGAAAACAGAATTACATATGAAGAAGATTTAATAAAATATGTAGGACAAAACCGGATATCAACAAATTATGAATATGAATATGATGAAGAAGAAAGATTAAAGAAAATATATTTGACAAATAGCAGTAAAAAGGTATTAATAGAAGAATATAAAATTTATTATGACACAGATGAATGTGAATTTGAGGTAGGAAAGGATAATGTAGGAATAACAATTGAATATGGAAATTTACAAAAAGTAGCATACATATATGATAAATATCAAAGATTAATTATAACAAAAGAATATGAAAATAATGAGTGGAAAAATATAGGATATTATATATATGGAGAAGAAGAAATAAAAAAAGAAAATCAAACAGAAATAGAAACAATATATGAGATAGAAGATCCATTAGATAGCAGGATAATAATAGCAAGAACATCACTATTGAGAAAGAAAATAGATTATATAACAAATATTAAAGAAGAATATTACTATAATAACAAAAAACAATTGACAAAGGTAATTTATAAAGATTTAGAAGGCAATAAGATAAAAGAAAAAGAAAATATATATAAAAATGATCTATTAGTAAGAAGTATAAGTGAAACAGAGGAAAAAGAATACTATTATGATCAGTGGCAAAGTATAGGAAGAGAAAGCATTCATTTAAAAGAAAAAGAAGAAAACCATTTAGAATTGAAAATATGTTATGAAAGAAATGAGATAGGACAACTAGAAGGAAAAATATATTTCGCATCAAGAATAAATAACTATGAAATTGAGCCATCATATCAAAAATTAGAAGAATGCAAAGAAGAATACATATATGTAGGAGGTGGCACTAATAAATTACAATATAATAATTTAGCAAATAAGAAAAAACAACCATTTAATAAAGAAGAAGAGAAAGTAACTTATGCAAATAGTGGACAAATAGTAGAAATAAGAGATAAAGAAAACAAAATAAAAAAAGAATATGAGTACAATAATTTAGCAGGTACATTAAAACAAGAGTATAATAAAGAAATGGGACAAGTAATAACATATGGGTATGAAGATGTAAATAATTTTGGAGGGAATCTGTTAAGAAAAAAAAGATATAATTTAAATTATGAATTAGAAGAAGACATAGAATATCTTTATGAAATGCCATATATAGATCTTTTAAAAGGAATCAAAATAAATAATGAAACAAAAAATTTTACATACGATGAGGGATTAAACTTAATACAATATGAAGATAAAGAATTAAGATGGAAAAGAGGAAGATTATTAGAAAGTATTGAAGATAAAGAAAAAAAGATAGAGTATATATATGATAGCAATAATGTAAGGATAGAAAAGAAAGAAATAAGAAAAGCAGAAAGCACGAAATATGAAGTAGAAGGAACAAGGATAATAAGTGAAACGAAGATAAGAAATAATGAAGAAGAATATAGAATAAAATATATATATACAGGAGAAGAAATAATAGGATTTGAGATTAAACAAAAAAATATAAGAAGATATTATATATATGAAAAAGATTTAGAACATAATATAGTAGGCTTATATGAAATGGGAGATTATTATGGAACTAGAGTAGCAAGCTATGTATATGATGCTTATGGTAATCATAAAGTATTAGATAAAAATAAAGAAGAAAATAAAGCAAAAGATTTTATTGGTAATATCAATCCAATAAGGTATAAAGGATATTATTATGATGTGGAAACGGGTTATTTTTGGTTATCCTCAAGGTATTATAGCCCTGAATTAGGAAGATTCATCCAACCAGCAGATGTATCAACTTTAAATCCATCAAGTATTAATGGGTTAAATTTATATAGTTATGCAAATAACAATCCTATTAGTATTCACTATAATACAACACTGGCTAGTGCTGGAATTATTGGAGGTGGAATGGTAAGTTCTATTGGTTCATCGGTTAGCGGAGGAGCAATCTCTGGTAGTGGAGTTGGAGGATCATCATCTCCATCAAGAAATTTACCTTCTGTACCAGGGTGGTTAGGAACATTATCAACAGGTTTAGATCATGGATTTACAATGATTAATCCTATAAGAAGTGCGATTGCTTGTTTACAATTTACAGATTTATGGGATTTGATGAGATTAGATGGCGTAACGGAATTACCTGGAGCCTTATCTAAAGTTGCAACTGGAATTGGTTGGGGACTTTCTATTGCTGGTGGCGTAATAGCTGGCTATGAAAAATATGCATCAGGTGCAAGTTTAAGTAGTTCTATTGCTGGTGGATTAATTAATGCTGGTATTAGTATTGGTGGTATGTACGCTTCAACGGCTATTGCTACGGCTGCTATGGGAGCTTTAGCTGCCTCTTCATTAGCTATACCTGGTGGTGTAATTATTGTAGGAGGGGCAGTTATAGCTGTTGTTGCAGGTATTGCAATCAACCACTTGTTTACTAAATTAGAAATCGGTGGAAATACAATAGAAGGGCATTTAAATGACTTTGTAGATTGGTTAATCTTTTGGGATTAGTACAAAAAGAAAGGAGATATAAAAATGGGATTTAAAAGAAATATAACTATAACATTGGCTTGTGTTATTACAGAATGTTTAATAAGTTTAATACCAATGATATTTATGATCTATTTATTCTTTATGATGGATAAGATAGATGAAATATTTTCTACACTATTGATAGTTCCATATTTTATATTAATAATAAATGTTATTCTAATTATAATTTCTTTTATTGCACAAATATTTATTAAAACAAAATACTATGTAAATTCTGAATGTTTAGTTATTAAGACTAAAACACAAAATAAGGAAATAAATTATGATGAAATAAAGGGTATTACATATGATTATGGTGATTTAACTAAATTTAACACTAAACCATCACAATTGGTGTTATTTGATAAAGATTATAAACAACTATTATCTATTAATAATCCATCAATCATTATGGTACATCTGATAAGAAGAAAATGTAAACATGCTAAAGTTAGTTATTATCATAATAAAAGATTCTTATATTTATTATTACTAATTAATGGTATAGTTTTACTTATTTCTATATTAGTTAAATTATTTTCTTAATAATAAAAAAATATGAAAAAGCTAATGGACTTTTGACGCAAATTATCAATATATAGTATTTAGCGAATCTGCTTAATTGTAGGTTCGCTTTTCTATTTAATAGATTATTATGCAAAAAAATGATATAATTACGATAACAAAGAGTCGACTATAATAAATGTGGATTATATTATAAGTCAATAAAGAATTGCAAAACGTTTTGAACTAAAAGTCTTTTCTAGATAAAAGTATCAAAAAGTATCATTGCTCTTGTAGTTTAGTGATATATAATTTATGTGAGGTGAAATTTAATGTTTAATGAAAAGTTAATCGAATTAAGAAAACAAAATTCACATACCCAAGAAAGTATAGCTAAACAATTGCATGTCTCTCGTAGTTTAATTGCTAAATGGGAACAAGGTAGATCGTATCCTACATTAGATGATTTAAACAACATTTTAAAACTATATAATTTAGAATTTGATGATTTAATGACAAAAGAAGAATTAAAAAACATATATGGAATTGTTAGTAAAAAGGAAAAAAATAAAAAGAAAATTATTTTATTTTTGACACTCATTTTATCTGTATTGTTAGTTAGTATCTCAATACTTCCTTTTTGTTCTATTACTACGGTGCCACAAGCGACAAAAATAAGCACAAGGTATTCCATGAAATATGGCTATAACAATATTGTATTAGAAGACGGGTCGATGATAGAATTAAACGAAGAATCCCCATTATTTATAAATGGAGAAAGCGTCAAATATCAACCTGATACTATTTTTTATGATTCTTTTAATGAATGTAAAATAACTTATGATTTATATAAAAAAATAAATGGATATAATATAATTATTGATGAGTTTTTGGAAATTGATTCGATTGAGTTAATAGAGCCAATTAGTAATAGCACTTTAGGTTTTTATATTGATTTTGAAGCGATTGGTTTAAATAATAATCCTGATTATGAAAAAGATTCTGTTTTATATTATTATTTTGATGAGGAAACAAATGAAGTAAAATCTAACTATTCTTTTAATCAAAAATTACTTCATAAGGAAAATACAGAAATTGGAATTTCATATTATGAATATTTATTTGAAATGAATTTAGATTTTGATGATGTCAAAGAATATTATTTAAGAAATAATCCAGACATTGGACATGCTCGAATCCCTATATATTTCATTTTAAATAATGGTGAAATATCTTCTTTACCAACACATAATTACCTTAAAACCAGGAAGGCAATGTTTATTGAATTATCTTGGGTTTCTGGAATCGGATATGGAGTGTCTGATGGTAATTTTGAAATGATGGTATGCAATATGGATAGCAAATTTATTAATCCATCTAGTAAATTTCTATATCAAAATGTATTTTTTAAATTCGAAATAAATATGAATTAATTTTGTTTGATACGATTTCAAATGAATTACTTAATTCCTATTTATCGATTTCTTTAATTTAAATATATATATATAATGTGAGAGTTTTGATAATATATCCAATTAAAAACATTATATTTCACTTTGGAACCGAAAGGTTCTTTTTTTTATGCTTTTTTTATTAATTTTAAAAAAACAGGTACACAAAAGCATATGTAACTTTCCAGTACTATTAGAGGGATATTAATTAATTTAACAAATATTATTAATTTCACCCCGACACTTTGCCTTCTAAATGTCCGTTACTATTGAAGGAGTAATTAAAAATTAATTAGAAAGGAGTTGATTACATTCATTTAAATTAGTTACTTTTGGTTATTGTTCTTATTTTTTATAGAGCTTATCTATAAGCTCTTATTACAGACACAATTAATATATATATAAGTGTGCTTGTATTTATTAAATCTACAAAGAAAAGGAGATGATTGTTATAGAGAAAAAAAGAAAAGTAGATTTTCATAGTACACAACTGTACATTAACAAGAAAGAAGATGTAGATGCATTAAATGAAGATTTTGAAAGTTTAGGTTTAACTAATAAAAGTGATTATTTAAGAGGATTAATAATGCTAGGATTAGAAACTAAAAAGAATCAAGAAAGAAATGTGTATATAAAAGAAAACGAATCATTAATTAAGTTAGATGAATTATCTAATAAAATTGATGAAGTCAAAGATTTATTTATTGATGATCATCATGAGGTTATTAATAAACTATTTGATAATTTAAAACAATTAGTAAAAGATGAATTTATGACTACTAGAGGAACAGTAGCAAAACTTAATAAAAAGATTGATTCATTAACTGAACATTATAATAAAGTTTTAGGATCAATATACCAATTATTATGTGCAATATGTTTAAAAGAAAGAATTAGTAAAAAGGAATTAGAAAGTGGATTATTAGATGAATTGCCAGTTAGATTTAAAAGTAACTAAAAGTAACCAAACTCATAAAAATATACCATTTTCGTAAACAGGATAAGGCGTGCTTCACTCTGCAACACATAGTGAATTTCGCCTATGTTTAGTAACTGGGATACCCAGCTTACATTAATGAAAGGAGAGATGATTATAGGATTAAAAATTAAAGAAATTAACAATGAATTAGTAATAGTTAATGAAGAATTAACTGATAGAGAATTAACAAGTAATTATTTTATAAATGAATATTTTAGATTATGTGACAAGATCATTTTAATGAGTCTTAATCTAGGAGAAGGAATTGTAATGAGTGTAGGTAAAGATACTTATGTCATTAAAGAATCATTTAATAAGAATAGAACGATGTCAGAAATAATACAAAAGTTAATAAGAGTAGATATAAACAAATTGACCTAATTTGCAAGGTCTAATTAATGCAAATGATGGACTAAATAATAGCACCTATGGTATAATAGTAGTGTCAAAATAGTCCATTTAGTTATAGGAGGAAAATGAAAGAAACTAAACTAAATAAGACTGCGATATATTGGCGTTTATCGCAAGATGACGGAATGGTTGGTGATTCATCTAGTATTCAAACACAGAAAATGATGCTTGAACAATTTGTAAAAGATAATAACTTTGTATTATATGATATCTATGTTGATGATGGTTATACTGGCTTAAATTATAATAGACCAGGATTTGAGAGGCTGATTCAAGATATTGAAAATGGTAAGATTGATATTGTTGTAACTAAAGATTTATCTAGACTTGGTAGAGATTATATTATGACTGGATATTATACTGAAATATACTTTCCAGAACATAATGTAAGATATATTAGTGTTAATGATAATATTGATACTTTGTATGATAATAACGATATTGCTCCATTTAAAAACATCTTAAATGATATGTATGCTAAAGACATATCAAGAAAAGTTAAAACTGCCAAAAGACAAAGAATGTACAAAGGCTATTATATCTCTTGTCAAACACCTTATGGTTATAAAGTAAATCCAAACAACAAAACTCAATTAATAGTTGATGAAGAAGTAAAAGATAATATTAAGTTAATATTTGAACTATCTTTAATGAATCTAGGAAGTAAAAGTATTTGTAACGAACTCAATAGAAGAGGAATACCTACTCCTGGGGCATATAAAGCAAGTTCTGGTGAACAACGATTTATTAACTTATTAGAATCAACTAAATCATCACGAAGAAATTATGATGTAAGGTTATGGAATACTAACACAGTAAACAAAATCTTAAAAGATAGAGTTTATGTTGGTGATATGGTTAATCATAAATATGAAGTAAAAAACTATAAGACAAAGAAAAGGACAAGAGTTCCAGAACACGAAAGAATAATTGTTAAAGATACACATGAACCTATCATATCTAGAGATGATTTTGAAAAAGTTCAATTAATGATTAGTAATAGAAAATACGAAAATAATTATACAAATCCTAATTTATTCAAAAGTATAGTTAAATGTAAGAAATGTGGAAGAACATTAACATTTTGTTACAACAAAAGAAATAAATCAGGAATAAGAGTTTATAAGTATGCTTGTATGGGAAGATACTTAGGAGATAAAGATATTCATGAAAGTGTAGTTATTACTTATAAAGATTTAGAAGAAATAGTAACTTCTAGATTAAGATCATTAATGGAATCAATAAAAAATAAAGGTGATGCCTTTATTGAAGATATTATTTCTAGTATTGATATAGATAGTGAAAGTAAACAATTAGATGTTCAAAAAAGTAAAATTGAATCAAGATTAAATGTTATAACTAAATCAATGAAGAAGTTATATGAAGATAATGTATGTGGAAGAATTGCAGATGATAACTATCAAATCTTACTTACTGATTTTCAAAAAGAACAAAAAGAATTAATTAGTAGGTTAGAAGACTTAACGACAAAATCTAACAAGTACAAAACGCAATTTGAAAGAATAAAGGAGTTTAGACAAGTAGCTGATAAATATCTAAACTTCACTGAACTTACAAATGAGATTGTACATTCACTTATTGATCATATTGAAATTGATGTCAATACGATTAATAATAAGAAAATAAAAGAAATTAATATTATCTATCGATTTATTTGTTAGGTAATATTTAAGGATAATCAAGATTATGACGTCGAAACTGGACTTTCAATGGTGGGACAAAGATACTATAGTCCTGATCTTTGTAGATTCATTCAACCAGCTGATGTATCAAGTTTAAATCCACGTTCTATCAATGGTTTAAATTTATATGCTTATGCTAATAACAATCCAGTTGGTATAGCATATAGTGGTTCTAGTGATGCCTTTGGTACTACTGGTGGAATGGTAAGTTCATTAGCGTTAGGTGGATTAACTAGTGTTGGAGGTCATTTATCTGGTTCAGCAGGTTTGTCTATAAAATTTCCATCTCAAAACTGGGTTTCATTAGGGATGGACTTAACTGCAAGTATGGCAGGAGCATTCAGTGTGCTTAAATGGACAATGAATAATCCAGAATTTTATGAATTTTGGTATTCTGCTTGGGGATTATCAGAGCATCAAGTATTAAGTAATTTGAAATCTCCAATGACTAAAATTGCTTCTGCAGTAAGTTATGGACTGGTAGCATATGATACATATACAGATGTTGCTGGACATATTAAGGCTGGAGATTCATGGCAAAAAACTACAGCTAGTGGTATGGTTACTGCTGGGGTTGGTGCATTCAACGTATGGGCATCAGCAAAAGTAGGAGCTGCAATTGGTGGCTATATTGGAGGCGTTCCTGGCTTTTTAATTGGAACTGCTGCTGGTGTAGTTGTAGGTATTGTTATTAACGGTATCTTTTATACAGAAATTAATGGTAAATCAATTGCGGGCCATATCGAAGATGGAGTTGAATGGTTCCTAGAATGGATATCATAAAATTATTGTGGAGGATTTATGAAAAAAATTTATTCTATAAAAGAAAGAATAATCTATACGTTATTAATAATTGTTTTGGTATTATTTCAGCTAATATTATTGTTAAATTATATTGATAATACACTAATTGTTATAATAGCATACGCTTGTATTGTAGTTATTGTTGCTCTGCTAATAAAATTATTTTCTATTCCTTATCATTTAGTTATCAATAACAATAGAATAAAAGTTTATGATTTTCCTTTATTAGCAACAAATAGATTTTATCAAAAAAAACGAAGTTTGATTTTGTGGAATAGTGAAATCGATATTGATGAAGTTAAAAGTGTAGAGATAGTAAAACTTACAAAAGAACAAAAAACTAAATTTATTGGGTATTGTCATTTTTCTAATAGATATATTAAAGTTAGTTTGAATAATTCTAATAGCGATAAATATATTTATGTTTCTATATATTCTAAATCACAAATAAAAAAAATAATTAAAATATTAAAAAATAAATAAAATTGTAAACAGGATAAGACGTGCTTCACTCTACATCACATAGTTTTGCACGTCACCTGTTTTAACTGGGATACCCAGCTTAAAAATGTAATGGTAAGGAGGCGATGATATGATAGAATCTATTTTGTATAAGACTGCTATTTATTGTAGACTTTCTTTAGATGACGGTTCACTAGGAGAATCAGGTAGTATTCAAACACAAAAAATGATGCTAGAAAAATATTGTCGTGATAACAACTTTACTATTAAAGAAGTATATATAGATGATGGTTATTCAGGATTAAATTTTGATAGACCAGCATTTAAAAGATTGATCGCAGATATTGAATCAGGAAAGATTAATTTAGTTATTACTAAAGACTTATCTAGGTTAGGTAGAGATTACTTACAAACTGGATATTATACTGAACAATACTTTCCTATACATAATGTAAGATATATCGCAGTTAATGATGGTGTAGATACATTGATAGATAATAATGATATCGCACCATTTAAAAATATCTTAAATGATATGTATGCTAAAGATTTATCAAGAAAATTTAAATCTGCGAAAAGACAAAGAGCATTAAATGGATTATTTATATCTGCTCAAACACCTTATGGATATATAAAAGATCCTACAAACAAAAATCATTTAATAGTAGATGAAGATGTAAGACACGTTGTTGAATTAATATTTAATATGTGTGTTAATGGGAAAGGTGCACCTACTATTGCAAAAGTTTTAGAAGAAAAAGGAATCTTAAATCCTGCTGCTTATAAAATATTAAAAGGTTCAACTAGATTTGCTAAACTTCAAGGAACTAATCATTATAAATGGAAAGCAGTAACTGTAAGAAAGATATTAACTGATATGGTTTACTGTGGACATATGGAAAATGGTAAATATAAAGTTGAAAACTATAAAACTAAAAGAAGAGTTAAAGTTCCTGATAGTGAACATATTGTAGTTAAAAACACTCATGAAGCTATTATTAGTGAAGAAACATTTGAAACAGTACAAACTGTTTTAAGTGCAAGACACTATCCAGCACATCATGAACATGAAAACTTATTTAAATCAATCTTATTTTGTGAATGTGGTAAAAGAATGGCTATTGCTCATAAAGTAAGAAATAATAAAAAAGACACATTTTATAAATGTGCAAATCATGAGAATAACCCTCATGAATGCCCTAGATCAAATATTATTCAATATAGCCAAATAAAAAGTGTTATTGAAAAAGAAATATTTGATTTAATGAATAAGCTTAAACATAACGAAAAAGCATTCGAAACATTTGTTAGTAAACTAAAGAAAGAAGAATCTAAAGATAAATCTTCTGAAATTAAGAAAACAGAATCTAGAATTAATACTTTAATAAAGATTGCTTCTAAGTTATATGAAGATTATGCAAGTGATTTAATTAATGAAAGAACTTATAAAGAATTGTTACTTAGAAATAAACAAGAACAAGACTTATTAGAACAAAAGCTACAATCATTAAGAAATGTGCAAGAAAATATAACTTATAAATTAATGCGATTAGACCAATTAAAGCATGAATTTAATAGATTCTTAGATAATGTAGAATTATCATCTGATATGGTTAATTCATTAATAGAACGCATAGAATTAAGCTATTATACAAAAACAGAAGACGGTAAGAAACATAGACGAATAATCATTAAATACAAATTTATTGATGATTCGTTGTAATTATTATAAAATATAGGTGACCTAGATGTTTAATACTTAGGACACCATAGAACATGATGTTGAGACTAACCTCTTTCTTATAACCTCTTGCTATTATAGCCCTGAACTTGGAAGATTTATTCAGCCAGCTGATGTATCAACTTTAAATCCATCTAGTATTAATGGTCTTAATTTATATAGTTATGCGAATAACAATCCAATTGGTATTGCGTATAGTAGTTCAAATATGGGCGGAAGATCTAGTGGTACAATAGTTAGTTCATTAGCTTTAGGTGGAAAATTCACACAAAGTAATAGTGGTTTTGGTGGAAACGTTCCAAAAGATTGGATTAATTTAAAACCAGTTCCTTCTTGGGTTGAAACAGCTATTGATGTTGCGGATGTTGGTTTTTCAGCCAGTATTGTAGGATTGACGGCTTGGTATACCTTTAAATATCCTGGCGTAGCTGATTTGATGAAATTAGATGGCATTGCTAGTATACCAGGAAAATATGCTGATTTTGTTGAAGGCCTAGGATATGCATTTGTGTTTGTAGAAACCGGAATAGATGTATACAACAACTGGCAACAAGGACAATCAGCGGGTTATATTGTTGCAAGTGGAGCGTATACGTTAGGCACAGGATTAGCTATAACGTGGGGATCAGCAAAACTAGGTGCATACATTGGAACATCAATAGGTGGACCTGTTGGATTTGTTGTAGGCGGAGTGGCTGGTATTCTTATAGGTCTTGGACTTGAATGGTTGTCAGATGAAATTAAGGAGTGGATTTTTTAGATGAAAAAATATAGACCAATTAAACTATGGATTATCTTAATAATTTTAATTGCTTTTGGGGTATTGTTTGGTGTATTTTTGATGGATGGATGGAAACAAGTTTTAATGCTTATTTGTACAGGCATTATGTTTATAGTTTTTATCTTATGTACAACATACTATATTCAATTCCAAACAGATAGAATTATAATTAGACATGGATTATCATCGTTTAATAAATCTTATAGATCAAATATGAAAACAAGATACATTTTGTTTGGTAATATTAAAAATTTATCGATAAATCATTCTAATAAATATGTTATTATTAATTTAAAAGATGGTAATAATATTATGTTTTCTTTTAATGGTTATTTTAAAATTGACCAAATTGTAAGTGAATTTAGAAAAATAGATTATGAATTAAACAACAATTAAAACATAGAAATTAGACACTAACCACTTTGTTGGATATCGCCAATGAAGTGGTTTTTAATTATGTAAGCTAAGTTTCCTGGTTACTAAACTTTGACGTGTGATGCAAAGTATTACACGTCTTATCCAGTTTCCGATTTATTAAATTTTTAAACTTTTTTCATTAACACCCCCGCATTTCAATGTGTAAATGTCCGTTACTATTGAAGGAGGATTTTTATGAGTAAAGAAAAAGTTGTTGAAATTAAAATAAATAATGTTACTTATATTGTGTCTGAAGT
The DNA here is from genome assembly GCA_900539265.1 of uncultured Mollicutes bacterium. GTDB lineage: Bacteria > Bacillota_I > Bacilli_A > ML615J-28 > CAG-313 > CAG-313. The sequence goes on from UQBM01000012.1 coordinate 44,195, forward strand.
AAATAGAAACGATGAATACTTAAAACAAATAATTAAAGATATACTCATAGAAATATTAAAATATGAGCAAAAAAATTAATAATATGATAAAATATAGATGTCTAGTTCTATGTTTTATTTTACAGGAGGTAAAATGAAACAAAAAGAATTATATAAGACAGCAATTTATTGTAGATTATCATTAGATGATGGAAGTGAGGGTGTATTCATATTGCAAACTTGTTTGCATTAGTATTCATACACAAAAGATGTTATTAGAAAAATATTGTAAAGATAATGGATATCAAATATATGATTATTATATTGATGATGGTTATCATAATGGAATATATTTTAATGAAAAAGGTGTTAGATATATTGCGGTAAATGATAATATAGACATCATGAACTCAACTTTATTGAATATCCTCATATTGTTGCAACCCTGAATCTATTAACGGACTAAATTTAGATTGTTATTTTGATAACAATCTAGTAAAACATCTAAATACATCAGTTGATGGTAAAATATATGAAGATATAAGTGACCTAAAAATGACAAAAAAATTTAGAGTTGAGTTAGACTAACTTATTATTGGAATATGATAAAAACAATTACTATATATAATTATTTTCTAGTAGATTTGTATATTTTAGATGAATGGAAGAACATGAAAGATTAGAGTTTCATTATATGAAGTTAGATTTTAATGAAAATGATTTTAACAAATTAATTATAAAATATCTTAATAAATAGACGAAAAAATATAAATTATTATAAACTGTATTCTGCACTTTTTTACCCCAATAAAGACCTCTTTAAAACTACGATATGAGTGAAGAGGTATTTTTTATTATGATTAGATATCTAAGAATAGAATTAATTTAATGGATAAAACGGAAGAATAGATAAACATTTATATTTGATATGTATTGTTTATTTATAAAAAATATAAATATATTTTATTAAAAATATATTATTAGTTTAATAAAATATAGGAAATATTTAAATGGTAAAAAATCTTAAAATATAAAATATTTTCCATCTTACCAAAATTTAGTTTTAAATATTTGTAAAAAAAGGTGTAATATGTTATAATAAGTTTGTTAATTTTAGGAGGTTAAAAATGTCAGTTAAATTAGAAATGTCAGAAGACCAAATTAAGCTATTAAAACAAAAAATTGCCGAACATAAACAAAAACCAGGTCCTCTAATGCCTACCCTTCATGATGCGCAAACAATCTTTGGTTGTATTCCACTTGAAGTACAAAAAATTATTTCTGAAGAATTAGGTGAAAGTATTGCCAAAATAAATGGAGTAGTAACCTTTTATTCTCGTTTCACATTAGAACCAAAAGGAAAACATGTTATTGGTGTTTGTCTTGGTACTGCTTGCTATGTACGTGGATCGCAAGCAGTTATTGATGAATTTAAAAAATTATTAAAAATTAATTCTAACCAAACAACAGAGGATGGTCGCTTTACGTTATTAGAAACAAGATGTATTGGAGCTTGTGGACTTGCACCAGTATTTACGGTGGATGATGAAGTTTATGGTAGTGCTACGGTTAAATCAGCAAAAGAAGTTTACGCAAAACATATGGAATAAATAGGTTATGACAGTTCAAAAAGTTATTGAAGTAATTAGAGGAAAAGAATTAACTCCTCCTATTAGACCTACCAATTTTGAATTAAAATATGCTTTCAGTGGAGATTTAATGAGTGATGCATTGATGGTATTAAGAGAAGCTCCAGAAGGATTTTGTGAGGCCGGTATCTTAATTACTGGCAATGTTACTATGCAAAGTATTAGAACAGCTGAAATGTTAGATTTTGCGGCAATCTTGATAACAAGAGCAAAAATACCATCTAAACAAGTATTAGAACAAGCATATAATTCTGGAATTATTGTTTTAGGAACAAATGATGTATCTTTTTCTGTCTGTGGGAAATTATATCATGCAGGAATTAAAGGATTAAGCGATTTATAATGGAAAAAACAGGAAAATTTTTAATTGAAGCAATGGACTTAGATAATGCTGGGAATGCATCTAGTACTATTAAAAAAACTTTAATTGAAGAAGGTGTTTCTAAACAAATTATTAAAAGAGTCTCTATTGCTGTATATGAAGCAGAAATCAATGTTGTTATCCATTCATATGGAGGAACTTGTACATACTTTATAGATGATGAAAAGATTCGAATTATTTTTGAAGATACGGGTCCTGGAATTGCTGATATTGAACAAGCACTTGAACCAGGTTTTTCCACGGCTAATAATCAAGCTATTTATTATGGATTTGGTGCAGGAATGGGGCTTATGAATATTAAAAATGCTAGTGATGAGTTTGATATAACATCATCACCAACAGGTACAACACTTGATATTAAAATTTATTTTAATTAGAGGAAAATATGCGAGTAATTGAAATTTTAGATAAAATAGAGGGTAAGATTCTTACTTCTAATAATAAAGATGCTTTTTTTGAAGGGATTTATGCAGGAGATTTATTGAGCCATGTAATGGCCCATGCTAAAGAAAATAATTTATTTTTAACAATTATGTCTAATCTTAATACGATTGCTGTAGCATGTTTATTAGATATGCCAGTAATTGTCTTAGCTGAGAATGTCAAGCCTACTGAAGAAATGATTTATAAAGCAGATGATGAAAATATTATTATTATTAGCAGTAAATATAATGTTGTTGAAATCATTCGCAAAATATATGAAATATGAAATATTATTATGATTTACATATTCATTCAGCTTTATCACCTTGTGCAGATATTTTAATGAGTCCCAATAATATTTTAAATATGGCTTATTTAAAAGAATTAAATATGATTGCTATAACTGATCATAATTCTTGTTTACAACTTGATGTATTTGAAGACTTAAAAGATAGTTATGAAATGTTAATCATTCCTGGTGTTGAGGTTGAAGTAAAAGAAAAATATCATGTTTTGTGTTTATTTAAAAGTTTTGATAGCGCAAGAAAATTTCAAAAAATGTTGAATGTATATTTAGATAAAAGAATGCATGATGAAAAAATATATGGTGAACAAAATTTATTTGATACATTTGATGATATTATAAATAATTACCAGATTAGTTTGATGGGTTCATCTAATATTAGTTTGTTAGATTTAAAAAAGATTATAAAAAATTTAGATGGCTTGATGATTCTTGCACATATTGAAAAATATTCAAATGATATATTTGAAAAAATTAAAACAATTTATAATGATATTTTTGATGCAATTGAGGTGAATGCATCATATGATATATCAAAAATTGATGATAAATTAAAAGAGTTATCCTGCATCATTTTAAGAAATTCTGATGCACATCAAATTACAGATATATCAGAACCAATTCATATAATTGAATTAGAAGAACTTACAATAGATTGTTTATTTAATAAATTAAAGGTGAAAAAATAAATGGTTGATTTATCACTTCACATATTAGATGTTGCTACTAATGCCTTTAAAGCTAAGGCTAAGTTAGTGAAAATTATAATTGAAGAAAAAGAAGATTTTATTCAAGTTTTAATTGAAGATGATGGATGTGGAATGAGTGATGAAGTATTACAAAAGGTAACAGATCCTTTTTTCACATCTAGGACTACGAGAAAAGTAGGGCTTGGAATTCCCCTTTTTAAACAAACTTGCGAACAAACAGGTGGATATTTAAATATTACATCTCAAGTTGGTGTAGGAACTTGTGTTCATGCTTGTATGTATACAAATAGTATTGATGCAATTCCTCTAGGAGATATTGGTGAAAGTATTTTTGTTTTAGTTATCAATCCATATGATATTGATATTTGGGTAAAAATGACTTTTAAAGATTCTCAAAAGGATGAATTTTTAATTGATACAAGAGAATTAAAAAAAATATTAGATGGAGTTTCTTTAAAAGAACCATCCATTATGGCTTGGATAAAAGAATATATACAAAGTGGTTTATCTTAAAAGATTATAAATAGAAGGATTATGTTTGATTTAGAAAAATAGAGGAGGAACTATGAAAAGTTTAGCAGAATTAAAGAAAATTAGAGAAGAGGCCGCAAACAAGATTAACCTACGGACTGCTAAAGATGGTTATCGAGTAGTTGTTGGAATGGCTACATGTGGAATCACTGCTGGTGCAAGACCAGTATTAGCAGCTTTTGTTGATCAAGTTGCTGCCAAACATTTAGATAATGTAACTGTTACACAAGTTGGATGTCTTGGCGAGTGTGCGTTAGAACCAGTTGTGGAAGTATTTGATGCAAATGGTAATCGCACAACGTATGCAGAAGTACATGTAGAAGATGTTGAACAAATTATTGAACAACATATTATTGGTGGTAAAGTAATTACCGAAAAAACATTAGAAGCAATAAAAGCAGCAAAGTAGAGGTATAAAGAATGTTAGTACGTGCACAAGTATTAGTTTGTGGTGGGACAGGGTGCCTATCATCAAAATCACAACAAATAAAAGATGCTTTTGTGGAAAACATTAAAGCACTTGGACTTGATAATGAAATTCAAGTTATTCAAACGGGATGTTTTGGTCTTTGCGAAAAAGGTCCGATTGTTATTGTATATCCAGATCAAACTTTCTACTCTCATGTTGCAGTAGAAGATGTTGCTAAAATTTGTTCTGAGCACCTTTTAAAGGGTCGTATATATGAACCTAAAGCCTATAAAGAGGCAACAGAAGAAGAACTTGCCAAGATTAAATCATTTGGTGAGGTTGGTTTTTATAATAAACAATTGAGAATTGCTCTTCGTAATTGTGGTATGATTAATCCTTTTGATATCAATGAAGCAATTGGAAGAAATGCATATCAAGCTCTTGGAAAATGTTTAACCGAATATACGCCTACTGAAGTTATTGATATAATAAAAAAATCAGGTCTTCGTGGTCGTGGAGGAGGAGGTTTTCCAACTGGTTTAAAATGGGAGCTTTGTGCTAAAAATCAAGCAGATCAAAAATATGTAATTTGTAATGCGGATGAAGGAGACCCTGGTGCATTTATGGATCGTTCAGTACTTGAAGGAGATCCACATAGCGTAATTGAAGCAATGGCAATTGCTGGATATGCAATTGGTGCTACAATGGGATATGTATATATTCGTGCAGAATATCCAGTAGCAGTTGAAAGACTACAATTTGCAATTAATCAAGCAAGAGAATATGGTCTTTTAGGTAAAGATATTTTTGGTAGTGGATTCGACTTTGATATTGATATTAGACTTGGAGCTGGAGCTTTTGTTTGTGGAGAGGAAACCGCACTTATTGCCTCAATTGAAGGTGAGCGTGGAATGCCAAGAAATAAACCACCTTTCCCTGCTCAAAAAGGTCTTTGGGGCAAACCTACAATTATTAATAATGTAGAGACTTTTGCCAATGTTCCAGTAATTATTTTAAATGGTTGGGAATGGTTTTCATCAATTGGAACAGAAAAATCAAAAGGAACTAAAGTATTTGCCCTTGGTGGTAAAATTAAAAATACAGGACTTGTTGAAATTCCAATGGGGACAACGCTTAGAGAAGTTATTTATGATATTGGGGGAGGTTGTCCTAATGGTAAAGCATTTAAAGCTGTTCAAACGGGTGGTCCATCTGGTGGATGTTTGACAGCAAAACATTTAGATACTCCAATTGATTATGATAATCTAATTGCCCTTGGATCAATGATGGGTTCTGGTGGTATGATTGTAATGGATGAAAATAATTGTATGGTTGATGTTGCTCGTTTCTTTTTGGATTTTACAGTTGATGAATCTTGTGGTAAATGTACACCTTGTCGTGAAGGAACGAAAAGAATGCTTGAAATTTTGAAGAAAATTACTCATGGTGAAGGTACTCTAGAGGATTTAAAGACACTTGAAGATTTAGCACATATGATTAAGGATTCTTCCCTTTGTGGTCTTGGACAAAGTGCACCTAATCCTGTCTTATCAACACTTGCGAATTTTAAGGATGAATATCTTGCACACGTTGTAGATAAAAAATGTCCAGCTGGTGTTTGTAAAGCTTTACTTACATTTGAAATTACTGATGATTGTATTGGCTGTACAAAATGTAAAAGAAATTGTCCAGCTGATGCTATTAGTGGTGATCTTAAACAAAAACATTATATTGACCCTGCTAAATGTATTAAATGTGGTAGTTGTGTAAAAGGCTGCCCTAAAAATGCAATTGTTGTGAAATAGGAGGTTGCAAGCATGGAAAACTTAGTAACAATAACAATAAATGGAAAAACTTCTCAAGTTCCATCTAATTATACAATTATGCAAGCTGCAGATGAAATGGGAATTTCAATTCCTCGACTTTGTTTCTTAAAAGATATAAATGAAAATGCTTCTTGTCGTGTATGTGTAGTAGAAATTGCAGGTATGCGTTCACTTAAAAATTCTTGTTCAGTAGAAGTAGGTTCAATTTTGAATAGAGAAGGGACTGCAACAATCTATACTAATTCTAAACGGGTAAGATCATCTGTTCGTCAGACATTAGAATTGATTGCCGCAAACCATCGTTTTGATTGTTGGAAATGTCCAAGAGAGCATAATTGTGAACTACTTGCTTTGCTTAGAAGATTTTCAATTGATAATAAAATGGCTGAATCTGGCGAGTTTGCTAAAAAATTGCCAATTATAAATGAAAGTGATGCTATTGTTTTTGACTCTTCTAAATGTGTACTTTGTGGTAGATGTATTGCTGCTTGTGAAAAACTTTCAGGAACTGGTGTACTCAATTTTAATGAAAGAGGTTTTGTAACTTGTGTTGGTACTGCATTAAATCATGATATTGAAGATGCTGGATGTATTTATTGTGGTAAATGTATTGGAGCATGTCCAACAGGGGCCATTCATGAAAAAGAACAAATTGATTATGTTGAAGAAGAACTTGCTAATCATGAAAATTATTTGGTGGCAACCTTTGCACCTGCAGTTCGTGCTGCAATCGGTGAAGAATTTGGTAATCCAATTGGAACGAATTGTGAAGGTAAACTTTATGCATCATTTAAGGAACTTGGGTTTGATGATATTACAGATGTAAATTTTGGAGCCGATCTTACTATTATGGAAGAAGGAACTGAATTTATTGGTCGCCTAAAGAAAGCTTTAAATGGTGAAGAAACGGTTTTACCAATGATTACTAGTTGTTCTCCTGGTTGGATTCGTTATATTGAACATTATTATCCAGAATATTTACCTAACCTTTCTAGTTGTAAATCGCCTCAACAAATGCAAGGAGCAATGATTAAGCATTACTATGCATCAAAAATCGGTGTTGATCCAAATAAAATTAAGGTTGTATCTGTAATGCCTTGTATTGCTAAAAAGTATGAAGCACATCGTCCTGAAATGGAAAGTGATGGTTTAAGAGATATTGACTATGTGTTAACAACAAGAGAATATGCACGTCTTGTTAAAAGAGCTGGCATTGATTTTAATGCTCTTGATGAGTATACTCCGACTAGTCCACTTGCAAAATATACAGGTGCAGGTGTCATTTTTGGGGCAACTGGAGGAGTAATGGAGGCTGCTTTAAGAACAGTTGCTCATATCCTTGACCCTAAAAATGAGGATAATCTTGATTTTACAGTTGTTCGTGGTGTTGAAAATGGTATTAAAGAGGCAACAATTCAAATTGCAGGTACTGATGTTAATGTAGCTGTTGTTCATGGAAGTGTGAATTTACCAGAACTATTTAAACGTATGAAAGAAGGAAAGAAACAATATCATTTTATTGAAGTAATGGCTTGTACAGGTGGTTGTATTAATGGTGGAGGACAACCAATCGTTAATGCAAAAGTTCAAGAATCTTGTGATATAAGAAGCTTAAGAGCGAATGTTTTATATCAAATTGATAAAGAAACTAAATATCATAAATCTCATGAAAATCAGGCTGTATTAGATGCATATAAGGAATATTTAGGAGAACCTAATGGCCATCTTGCACATAAATTACTTCATACGACTTATACTGCTAAAAAGAATTTTTCGAAGTCAAATAAATAATGAATAAAAAATCCTAAAAGCAAATAAAGGCTTTTAGGATTTTTAAATTAATTTTTTTAAAGAGATGTAAGTTTTTTTGTTTTCATTATTTTTTTTGATAATATTCTTTTTTTCCATTTTTGACAAAGATCTAGAAACAGAAGGTCTTGGAAGTGACAAAGTTCTAGCTAAATCACTAACTGAATCAATACAAATTTTAGAAGAATTTAATCTATTTGACTCTATTTTAAAATAATAAATAAGTCTATCCTCAATATTTTTATGTTTAAATAATTTATTTTCTTGTTTTAAATTTAAAGCTTTTGTTGAAATAAGCATTAAATAAGCTTCTAAAAATTTAAAATTAGTTTTAAATAATTTTAATATATTATCTTTAGTAATATATCTCACAATTGTTCTTTTGAAACAGATACCATGTCCTAAATATCGATTATCATTAGAAAATGCCAAAATATCCCCAAAATAGGCCTCATCTTTTAAAATAGTAATTGTTTCTTCTTTTTCTGTATAGGTTAATTCAATAACATTTATTTGCCCACTTTCAATCATTCCAATAACATTACAAGTACTTTCTTCATTAAACACAACATCTTTAGCTTTGTAAACTTTAATATATGTATATGCATCAAGTTCTTCTTGATTTAAATAGTTATATATATTCATATTTTATTATTCCCTTTATATATAAAATTGTAACATTTGTTACATAATATAATTGTATCATATGCTATAATATTTTAGCAAATAATAAACAATTTAAAGTAAATAATATTTATAGGAGGTTTTATGAAAAGAAATTTTAAATTTATATATATATTTGTTATTTTATTTTCAATGTTGTTAATGGTAGGATGTATCGATGATTCTAGTAAAAAGGTATCAGTCATTGTTCCAACTGGAACGCCATCACTTGGTATTGCCAATGTTTTGAATGATAAGACTTTGGTTGATGCTAATATTGTTAGTGGATCTGACCCACTGATTGCGGCATTTACTAACGCTAGTTATGATGTGGTTGTTGCGCCTGTTAATCTTGGTGCTAAATTATATAATTCTAATGAAAACTTTTCATATATTTTATATAAAACAATTGTATGGGGAAACTATTATTTGGTATCAAATGAAGAAATTGAAACTTTAGAAAATTTAGAGGGAAAAACAGTTTTAGTTTTTGGTATGAATTCAACTCCAGACGTTGTTTTAAGAACACTAATTTCGGCTAAAAATATAAATGTTAATTTAGAATATGTAGATGATGTTACAACAGCTAATTCTTATCTTTTATCAGGTAAGGCTGATATTATTGTCAGTGCTGAACCTTCTTTAACAAAAATTAGTGCTAATAAAAATTTTTATATACTAGATTTACAAAAACAGTGGCAACAATTAACTGGTAGGTATTCTTTACCCCAAGCAGGGATTTTTATAAAAAAGAATATTAAGGATGAAAAATATTTAAAATCAGTTTTAGATAAGATGATAGAATCAGTTCAAATGGCTTCAACAAAACCAAATGTTTTAGTCGCAAATGCAATAAATGTAGATGAAAATTTGGCAAAAATTGGTGAAGAAACTTTACAAAAGGCTATTGGCAATTGCAATTTAAGAGTTGAAGAGACTGATAAAGAAGCAATTGAATTTTATTTTTCACAAGTTATTCAATTAGGAATTGGAGCAACTGTAGGAGGAAAATTGCCAGATGAGGGCTTCTACTACTAATAAAAGAATTTTATCATATTCTCTTTTTATTAGTTCACTTTTATTCTTAATATTTATTTGGACCTTGGTGTCTATTTATTATAACAATAATTTAATTTTTCCTAGTATTGATCAAATTTTACAAGCTTTTTTTGATATTTTTAAAGAAAGTACAAATATCAAAGCTTTATTTTTAACAATTATGCGCGTAGTCGTTTCTGTTGTAGTTTGTTTTATTTTAGGTTTTTTAATTCTTAGTATATATATTATATGGCCAACTAGTATTGCCTTTTTTAATCCTATTATTCAAATAATGAGAAGTACTCCTCTTGCAATTGTGTCTATTTTTATTTTTATTTTAATAGGTGATAAAATTGGCCCTTATATTATAACAATTTTAATGAGTTTACCAGTTGTTGTTGAGGGGTTAATTACTTCAAGCAGGCAAATTAATAAAGACATAATTGATGAGGTTAAGACTTTAAAAGGTAATATTTTTTTAAAAATAAAAAGTATCTATTTACCAATTATTTTTCCTTATATAATTATGACTTTAATACAAAGTTTAGGAATGAGTTTTAAAGTAATGATTATGGGTGAATATATTTGTCAAACACCAAATAGTATTGGGAAAATTTTATATAGTGTCAAAATGAATATTGAAATGGATACTTTAATTGCTTATGGTATTTTAATTGTTATCATTGTTTGTTTATTAGAATTGTTAATCAAAATTATTAAAAAACACTTATTAAGAAATGTTCTTTCTTAATGGGTGTTTGTTTTTTATTTTAAGAAAGGTAAGTATTAATATTAAATAATAATATCTATTTGTCTTTCTTGCAAAAATAATTAATATGTTATATAATAAATTATTATTTAATAAAGAAAGGTAAGTATTAATGTTTTTTGCAAAACCTGGTATATATGAACCTTGTGGAATCTTTTCATTAACTCATATTATTGTATTAATATTTTGTCTTGTTTTAATTATTATATTTAGTTATAAGATTAGAAATATTACAATTAAGAAATTAAATTTAATTACAAAAATTATCGCAATTGTCATTGTTTTTTTAGAAACTGCCAAGATTGTTTTTTCCTTTATCAATCATCAAACCAATTTAGATAGTTGGGTACCGCTTTATTTTTGTTCAATGTTTATCTTTGCAACTATTTTATCAGGTTATACTAGAGGATGGCTAAAACATTTGGCAGATGCTTTTATTGGCAGTGGTGGAATAATTGCGGGAGCAATGTTTCTAATTATGCCTTCAACCTCTCTAACAACTTATCCAATGTTTCATTTTTTATCATGCTATAGTATGTTGTATCATAGTTTGATGGTCTTTTTAGGAATTGGATATTTGCTAAATGGTATTGTTGTTTTAAATAAATCCCTATTTATAAAATATATAATATTTTGTTCATTTTTTTCACTTATAGCAATTATTTTAAATGTTATCTTAAATACTAATTTTATGTTTTTAAGAGAGCCTTATAATATTCCTCTTCCATTTTTAAAACCATTATCTGAAAAATTTCCTATTTTGTATACTCTATTGATGTTTTTATCTTGTACAGGTGGTACTTATCTTATAATTGATGTTATTGTAAAATTAATAAATAATATAATTAAGAAAATGAAGAAAAAGGAGAATTTATCAAATGGAGAAAATAATTCTTACTAATATGTGTTTAATTGAAAATCCTAAAACGAATGAAGTTGTTGTAATTCATCGTGTAAAAAACTGGAAGGGAATCGCCTTTCCTGGAGGACATATTGAAGAAGGGGAAGCGATTGTACCATCAGTTATCAGAGAAGTTAAAGAAGAGACCAATTTAGATATTTCAAATTTAATTTTTTGTGGAATAAGAGATTGGTATGACAAAACTACAAATGAAAGAACCATTGTGTTTATGTTTAAAACCAAAACATATAAAGGGAATTTAGCAACTAACAATGTTGAAGGTAAATTAGAATGGCGTAGATTAGATAGTATTCAACCTGAAGAATATGCTAGTGGTTTAGATAAAGAAATGGCAATTTTTTTTGATAGCCAAATATTAGAGTTTTATTCTAATTATAATTTAAAAACTAATGAGTGGATTTTGAAGAAATATTGAGGTGTTTTTTATGAATAAAAATTTATTGTTTAAATTATTACAAACTCCATCTATTAGCGGTAGTGAACTTGCAATTCAAAAAATGTTAATTGAAGAATTAAAAGATGTTGATGATAATATTATTACTCATCATAGTTATAATACAATGCATATTGTAAATAAAGAATCAAATGTTAAGGTTATGTTACTTGCTCATATTGATGAGATTGGTCTTGTAATTGAAAAAATTGAAGAGAATGGTATTTGTAAATTAACTAATGTGGGTGCAATAAAACCACAAATGTATATGGGTCAACATGTATGGGTGGTTAAATTTGATTCTAATGGTAAATATACATATATACCAGGAGTAATTGGTTATCCTGCGAATTATAATTGTGCAAATATAAGTGTGAATGATTTGAATTTGGATTTAGGATGCCGTTCTAAGGAGGAAACTTTAAAATTAGTTCAAATTGGTGATAGGGTTATTCATAAAGATAATGTGCAAGAATTAGCAAATAATTTAATCACTAGTAGAGCTTTAGATGATAAAATTGGAGTTTTTATTTGTGCAGAAGTTTTAAAAAGGGTTAAAACAAAAACCACAAATGGAGTGTATTTTGTGGCAACGGTAGGAGAAGAAACAACAGGCAGAGGAGCCTACTTTGCAAGTGATATGGTAAATCCTACTTGTGCAATTGTATTAGATGTAGGTTCTAGTACCGATGTAAAATATAAAGAAAAGTTTACACATGAGGTATCATTAGGAGGTGGACCTATTTTAACGATTGCCTCAAATGCCAATCAAAAATTAGTAGATTTATTAAAAGAAAGTGCCAAACGATTAAATATACCACTTCAATATGCAGTAGAAATAGCTAAAACATATACTGATTTTGATACAATTTATAAAAAAAATAAAGGTATTCCTTCTGAACTGATTAGTATACCACTTAGGTATATGCATTCAGCAACCGAAGTATGTAGTTTAGATGATATACAGTATATAATTGAATTATTAGTCGATTTTATTATAAATTTAGATGAACATACTAATTTTAATCTTTTGGAGGTTTAAAATGGATATTATTGTCAATGGAATTTATCAACATTATAAAGGTGTATTATATAAAGTAATAGGTATAGCAAGTCATTCAGAAACACTTGAAAAATTAGTTATTTATATATCATTAACAAATGATTTGCTTTGGGCAAGACCAATATCAATGTGGTGCGAAGAGATTGTCATAGATGGTGTAATATATCCAAGGTTTACATATATAGGAGATAAAGATGAAAAAAATATGTAATTGTTCAATTTTATTATTTATCTTTTTATTCGTATTTTCTACATTTGGTGTTCATGCAGAATCATCAAATATAGAAAATAAAAAACAAATAGATAGTCAAAATCTAAATTCAAATGTATTATATCAATATTTTCAGATGGATACAAATTATAATCCTAGTAGTACTAAGACGACAAGAGATATTTATACATATACTGTAAAACAAAGTGATAATGTACATCTTGCAACATGGACGTATTCTAATCCAGATCATTATCAATTGGCTACTTTGATTGATATTGCAAAAGATTATGAAAAAAATCATCCAGGATTTATCGTGCTTGGCGGAGTAAATGCTGAGGGTTACTATGAAAACGAACCTACAAATGCGTTTATTCAAGATGGTGATGTAATTAGAAAAGATGTTAGTTATGAGGGATTTAAAGAGTTGATAGGATTTAAAAAAGATGGATCTGTTGTAATTAAACAAGTACCTATATCATCCGAATATTTAAAGTTAAAAATAAATAATAAAAGTTTTGATATAACTAGAATCAATGAATTGCCTGAGGAAAATGGTGTCGCTTTGTTAACAGTTGATCTTATGCAAAAATTAAATTTAGAAGAATATCATATCTTTGAAGGAACCTATGATCTATATCGTAAATCATCCAAATTTCCTGATCCTCGTGGTAGTCTTAGTGGAACAAATTATGGAATTTTTATAAAGGGTATTGTTGATAAAGAAGTCTATATAGATGAAATAAATCGTGTTGATACAAAAAAATTTTATCTTGTCACCAATAATCAAGATATTATTTCAAATATAATTTTAGGACAAGAAATGAAGTGTCAGTTTGATTATTTAGATGAATTTAGTGATGTAGTATCCATGACAGGATATATGTATAAATATTTAGAGGATGGTGTGACCATTCCTGCATCATATATTGATACAAATGATGTTGGTGAAAAAGTAATATATGATTGTGCATATTATTCATCAGTTTCCAAACAAAGATGTGGAATTGGTTTTAAAGAAGATGGCACTATTGTTTTATTAACCGCTAATACCAATAAGGGTGGACCTACTCAATATGAGGTTGGAGAAATTTTTAAAGAATTAGGTTGTAAGAATGCGTATCAATTTGATGGCGGAGGTTCAGTATCATTTATAAAAAGAGACGAAGACGGGAAACTAGAAATGCTCAATACTCCGGGTGATGGAACACCCAGATCAATTATGTCTGGACTATTTATTGTAGCAAGAGATTCCGCAGTTGAAAGTAAGTTAGGGAAAGCAACACCAACAACAATCACAATAGAAAGAAAAGAAGATGAATATAGTCAAAGTGTTGAAAACCTAACAGTAAAAGTAGATGGAAAAACATATCCCATGACAGGTAAGGAAATCACAATAGAAGGATTAAAAGAAAATACAAGTTATGATGTAGAAATTAGTTATGAGA
>UQBM01000013.1 GCA_900539265.1 uncultured Mollicutes bacterium
AATCCCATTGGTATGCTACAATTACATTCTCTTTTTTTGAGGCAACAGTCAAAATTCTACATTGAGATAATGAAGCAGACTTAAGCCCCAATCCAAATCTTCCTAAATCATTTGTGTCATAATATTCTTTGTTACTACCGTATTTCATAGCATTAAAAAGTTCAGAATCATCCATTCCTTCGCCATCATCAAGAATAGTTATGAAAATTTTTTCATCATTAATTGGTGATGAAATATAAATATTTTTCGCTTTTGCAGATATAGAATTATCGATAATATCAGCTAATGCAGTTCTAAAGTTATATCCTATTGAACGCATAGAATTCATTAAAACATCTGGTGATGGTGTATTCTTAATTTTTACTGCCATAATAGTACCTCGTTTTATAGTGTCATATATTTTTATAAAAAATAAATAGATTCTACATTATTTTACCACTTTATTGTAAAAATTGCAAAAATTATGTCAATTATTAATGGTAAAATAAAACTAAAAGTTTTATATGTTATTAAAACTGAAAAAATATATATTTAAAATTAAAGAAAGGCGAATTTACTTAATGTGTAAACTCGCCCAGTTTTGCTTGTGAAAGTAATTTGCTATTTATTTAAAATTTCATTTATCTTTCTAACATATTTTTTATAATTTAATCCTAAAGCTGAAATCCAAGAATCATTCATATATACTTCGTTGGTTTCTTCATTGATTAAGTAAAATACTACAAATGTATTAACATTATTAAAATAAAGTAAATCAACTTTTTTAAATTTTTCTTTCGTTTTACCAACCACAATTAATGTTTTGTACTCTGTAAAATTTGTATTTTTAGTTTTTTCTTCTAAATACTTTAATACTTCTTCTGTTGAATCTTTTTTAATTAATTCATCCCAAAATACTAAGTATCTCTTTTTATCTAATAAATAACAATTTAATTCAGAATCAACTTTATTAATTAAGGGATAATTTTGAATGAGTTTTTCTTGAATATTCATATTTCTATTCTCCTTTAAAATAATGGATATAATGGAAGAACTGGCATTGGAATGATAGGTTTATATTTACTCCAATCATTTTTTCTTATAAAATTGACAGTTCCAGATAAACCTGCACCAATTGCAGTTTGCAATAAGATTTTTTGACCATAAGATTTAGTAAATACACTTAAGAATTTTTGTGGTTGGAACCATCCAGGATTAGTCGGAATCATCTTACCACCCAAATAGTTACCAGCTAATGTAGTTACAAAATTTAATCCTAAATCAATAAATGTTTGACCAACATCAACTTCTTCACCTCTAATAACTGTTTCAAGTGTATCAACACCTGTTTGAGCAATAGCACTGGCTCCCGCGGCAATAAATAACGATGCTCCTCCTGTTGGCATAGCTAAACATAGTGCCAAAGCATTAACTCCAGCTCCAACGGCGGCTCCAGCAACTCCTCTCCATAATTCGCTACCAGTTTTACCAGCCATAGCATTTGATACTAATTGAGCCGTTCCTCCTATTAACATAGAAGCCGCAGTAATTGCAACTAAAGCCCAAATTCCAAAGTGCCCTGTAGGATCGTACTTGTTGATTGGATCATTTCCGCAGTACGCATATAAGTTTAATCCATTGATACTTTGAGGATCTAGATATTCGATTGAATCTGGTGAAATCCATCTACATAATTCAGGTGAATAGTAACGTGAGGATACCCAATAAAGCTGAGTTTCTATATCATAATAATACCCTCTATATCTATAGGGATTAATTTTCCCAATTGTATCCCTTTTGCTTCCTTTTGTTGATACAATATTTCCATATGCATCATATATATAACTTACTACTTCTTTACCTGTTTCATCTATAATTTTTGTGATATCTTTTTGAAGATTTTTTACATAATAATATATTTCTGTAATACTATCTGTTGTTATTTGAAATCCTACTAAATCTTGCTCATCATAAATATATTCAATCATTTGATTGTCCTGTTTTTCACCAATCAATAACTCTCCTACATATATATATTCTACTGAATCGTAAGTATTTGTTTCTTCATTATATATTTCCTTTTTTGTTCTTTTTCCATTGCTATCATAAGTAAATCGAAGTTTTATTTGATTGTTTTCTTTTAATGAGATGAGTTTTCCGTTTTCAAATTCTACATCATAATTATAATATTCAAGAGGATTACCATTACTATCATATGTTATTGTAAAAGTTACGCCATCGATACTATAACCTGTTAATCTTGTTTTATTATTTATATCACTATAATGATACGTAATATGAGTTGGTAAAGTTTGATATTCATTCTGCTTTATAGTTCTATTCATACTAATTATATTACCAATCTCATCATATGTATAATTACATTCTAAAATAGTTATATAACCAGTTTCGTCATCTTGTTTTTCTACTTTTTCTTTTGTTAACTGATTATACAAATCGTATTCATATAAATATCGCCTATTACTAACTACTTCATTTGTTGTAGTATTTACACCTATTTCAAGATAGTTAATAATATTCCCTAGTTCATCATAAGTATACTGATAGGTATATTTTTGTTCCCCTACCGTAACTTCAGCTTTTTCAATTCGGCAAGAAGCAAGATGATTGGTATTATTTTCCTCAATACTCGATTGTTGCATTGAAGAATTTTCATAATAGGTATACTGATAAGTTAAAATATTAACATTATCTTTTTTAACTAATTTCGTAAAATATCTACCTAGAGGATCATTTTCATTTTCTAAAATTGTTTCAATATCTTGGTGTTTTACTTTATTTTTATTGCCATCTTCATCGTAATTCAATTCTACTACGCCAATAAAATCTTCTAATAGATATTCTATTTTAGAAAGATTTGCTTTCTCATCATAAAAATATTGAATTTCATTGTGATTACTATCTGATATTTTGGTAAGTTTACCTTCCATATCATAGTTATTATAATAGATAATATTATCTTTCATATTATAGTAGATTGATACCAAACCTAATTCATTATATATATATTTTGAAATTAGTTCTTCTTCCTCATTAGGACTATTCTTTTCAAAAACTTTACTAGTATTTAATTGATCATCATACTCATATCTTATATATGTACCATTAGGATAAATAATTTTACTATAAAGACCCGTATATAAATCATTATATATATAGTATTCATAACTAATTATATTTTGATATCCTATATCATTATTTGAAGTGCTTGTTATTGAGACTATATCATTATATCCATTATAAGTAAATTGATATTTGATATAATTGGTAAGGTTGCCTACCTCAACTGTTTGAACTCTTCCTTTTGTATCATAAGTATAAGTAATTTTTCTACTATTAGTTAGAATTTGGGTTAATCTTTCATACTCATCATATATATAATTAGTTGAAATGTTTTTGGCATCAATCACTTTTTCTAATAAACCACTTACATAATCATACTCATACTTTGTAGTATTTCCAAATTCATCCGTAACTGATGATATATATTGATACCCATCTGAATACTTTGTGCTTGTAACAAAATATTTTTTTGATATATCACCAATAATACTTTCAGCCTCTGGTCCTGCTTGATAACTATACGAGGTAGTTGCTACATTATGAATGATTCCCTCTATATTTATTTCTTGCTTATCATAACTTGAAAAGTTTGCTTCACTAACATTCACATCAATATTATCATATTCTATTTTGCTTATATCCCTACCATTTGTTCTTGTTATATGAATGGTTTGATGATTACTTGTAACCTTCGTCGTTTTACCATATTCATTATATTCATATGTATTTTTGTAAACATCTTCAAGTAATACTAAGTTATCAACATAAATACTTGTATTTCCTTCATTAATTATTTCCACTGTAATTTGATGGGCCTCATCCATTGTATCTAATGTCACATTTTCAACTAAATATTGATAGTTATCAATTGTATCATTAAATGAAATTGTGTAATAATCGCTAAAAGTATCTGTTAATAAATTGTAAAAACGAATTCGCATTTTCACTTTATTTTTATTTGCTTGAATATAACCACCAAAAGAAAGAGTCGTACCATTTTTAATATGAACATCTATTGTTTGAGTAAGTGTTGAATTGCCATTTAACAACATTTCATAATTTCCATATATTTTAGATGGCTCTCTTTCAACAACTTCACCGCCTGTCCAAAAATAATGATTTGTATTTTGATAACTGTTTTCAAAAGATGCATCACTTAATAAATTATTACGGCAGTCATTTATGCCAGAAACAAATGAAATATTATCAAAATAAGCTGTGGTACCATAGGATGTAGTAAGTTTAATTGTAACATCATACGTCGCTATATCATAACCACCAATAGTAAAACTCTTTATATATTGACCATAGTTATCACTTGGAAGAACATATTCCTCCGCAGTTGTTATAATACTACCAGAACTATCCACTGCTTCGATTTCAATATATGCACCTCCACCAGCATAACCATTATTTTCTTTTACTTTTGCAAAATAAGATAATTGATAAGTTTTACCCCCATTTAACTTTATGGTTTGTGCTACTGAAGGTTTTTTATTTTGATTATCATTTTTAATTCTTAAGGCATATTTCCCATATAAATTATTTGTACTATCTAAAGATACATTTTTAACTAAATTAGACGTACCATTTATAATTTGCCAATTTGGTATTTCATATGCACTTTGAAATTTTTCAAAACTATGATTATTGATAATATTATAGACATTGTAAATAGCATCACTTGTTTTTAATACTTTATTGTTTAAATAAGTATTACTATTATTCGATTCATATTGATAAAATTGTGCATATCCATCACTATCATATACATTAATTGTATGCCCATATGAATCAAATATATAGTTTGTTTGATAATTGTTGCTATCTTTAAAAGTGGTCATTCCTTTTTGATAAGTAATATGCATCATTGGCAAATGACTGAGGGATTGATTATTGTCATATCTTTTTACTTCATATTTTTCTACCTTTTTATTAGTCTGATTATAACTAATAAAGACTCCCTCTTTATTAGTTGAATTCATTTGATTTTGATAATCATATAAAGCATTCAATCTACCATTTACATCATAGTTATATTTAGAATATGCTTTTATATTATTTGTATCTTTCACATGTTCTAAAATAGAAATTAAGTTTTGATTGTTATCATACTCATAAGTTATCGTTAGAGCAGTTTCATATATTGCATTACCATCCTCTAAAATGCTGTTCCCATTTTCATCAACCTTTTTCCTATTAATGGTTACTTCTTTTAAAAGATCATTTTCATAGGAAAAAAGAGCACAATTTCCAATGCTATCACTGACTTCATTAATAACTCTTAAACCACTTGGTAACTCGTTATATGATATAAATATGCAATTTGACATTTTTTCATCACAAATAAATACCAATTCACCATATACATTATATTTATAAATATATTCGTCTTCTACAATTCTTCGGTAGTAATCCGTATAACTTGCCCCTATTTCAATTTTAGCATCATCACCTTCTTCATTTAAATAATATGCACTTCCTGGTATAGTTTCATTTAAGATTCCCTTTTTTTTATAGTAAGCTTTATGCCCTGTTCCATCTATGTATGTATAATAATTGCTACTATTTACTCCAACTACTCCATTTAAATTTTGCATAATTTGAGCATAATTTATTCGCCATCCTTTACCATATCCTATATTCGTATTAGCTTCATTGCTATTATAATAGTGACTAATATTAAAAGATAGTCTTTGGGAACTATTGGTGTAATCTTTTTTTTCAATAACTAAATTACCAGAAAAATCATTTACATACATAACACCAGCACTACCTACATCCACACTATGATATGTCCAATAATCCTTTAATCCACTAGTTTCATAATAATTGATTACCAACATTGGTTTAGACGTTGATGATGGACCATAAAATCCTACTTCTATATCATTTCCCGTAAAAAGCTGAGGAGAAAATTCTAAAATTATTTCACCATCTTCAATATTGCGATGGATAGCATCAATGATATCAAATTCATAAAAAGTATCTATAATCTTTTTTTGTTTTGATAAATGCATCTTATTGTAATTTGTTGTTCCATTAATTTTTTCAAAATCAATATGACTTGTTATTTCATTTAGTAAAACGGTTTGTGAAACCACATTATCATTGGTTGCATACATTTTTAATTTTGCATCAAGATAAGTGACATTTTTAGGTAAATCACTAATATCAAGACGCATAATATTTACTCTAGATATATCTTCATTGGTTGCACTATTGATATATTTACTTATTAAAATATTATTTTGAATAGTTGAAGTAATATTTCCTTTATTAAAACCTTTCATTGTTACTTTATCATTTATAATATTATTATTATAATTAATAGTCGGATCTATTATAACAGGATATGAGGCTTCTTTTAACCATTCCTGATTGGGTTTTACTTCAACTTTATATTCACCTTGTTTGATTTCATCTATACGAATTGTTAAATCAAAACTACGCTTTCCTTTTTGATCTATCATATAATATGGGTCAATTTGGTAAATCACTTCATTGTTTTCGTTTAGGAAATAAAAATAATTATTTTCATAAACTAATTTTAAATTGGTAATTTTTATATTATATGAAAAAGTAAAATTTTCAATATATTTTTTCATAATAATATTTTCTTTAACCCCTATTGTATTTGTAAGATATTCTAAATCAACGCCTTCTAAGATATCATTATACCTTATATGCCCTTCTAATCTAGTTAAATCAGTTTCGTCATTATTTTCTTGTTTGATATGATTAGCAGTTGCTTTATTTATATGTTGATAGGTTATTTCTATTTTTGTATTTTGATAACTGAATTTAATCTTTTTATTTTCATGAATTTTTTTTGGCAATTTCACATTATATAGTAACGCAGTACTACTCCATTCATCACCATTATTTTGAAAGGTTGAATCAATTTCTTCAAACCCTTTATCCTCCATATATTCATGTATTGGTCTATCATAATAATAGACCTCAAGACTTCCATCACTTTTTTTAAAAGTTTTTTTATACGTTGTTCTTGCTTCTTTTACCTCCTCAAGAATAGAAATACTTTCTTGATTGTTATGATTCAATATTATTTCTTTTGCTTGATCGTTGCCTAGTTTTGCCGCAAGAACTTTAAAAGGAAATTTGCTGAAAAGATTAGCAAAAAATCCTAGTATAAGTAATAAAATACATATTTTACTGATTATTTTTTCCATTTTTATTATTATATTTTTCACCTTTCCTTTTTTAATTTAACCATGTTTATCGTATTCTTTACTTATTTTACATATAATCACTCCCCCCCTTTTTATATATTAAAAAAGAAAACTTCAAACTAATTTTTCATAGTTTGAAAGAAGGCTTAAAAAATTATAATAGTATAATCTTACCCCCAATTTTTTCTTTATTTTATCATCTATTATTTTTTTTGACAAGTATTTAATTAATAATTTAAAAAAGAAGTAAGAAAACTTACTTCTTTTTGTATCTTAACCTATGGAATTTTTCATTTCTAGTTTAATGAGTTGATTGAGTTCTACCGCATATTCCATTGGAAGTTCTTTAGCAAATGGTTCAATAAATCCCATCACAATCATTTCCGTTGCTTGTTCTTCGGTCAAACCTCTACTCATTAAATAAAATAGTTGTTCTTCACTGACTTTAGAAACGGTTGCCTCATGTTCAATATAAGATGTATCATTTTCAACAATATTAATAGGTATTGTATCACTAGTAGATGCTTTATCTAAAATAATAGTATCACATTCAACATGACTTTTCGCATTTTTCGCATCTTTTGTATGACGAACAAGACCACGATAATTGACTTTACCACCACCACGGCAAATGGATTTAGAAATAATTTGACTTGTAGTATTTGGTGCAAGATGAATCATTTTAGCTCCTGTATCTTGTATTTGTCCAGTTCCTGCAAATGCAATCGAAATTGTTGTTCCTTTTGCGCCTTCTCCATTTAAAACACAGGCTGGATATTTCATATTAATATTTGCACCAATATTACCATCAATCCATTCCATATGTCCACCTGCTTCAACTAATGTTCTTTTGGTAACTAAATTCACAATATTATTCGACCAATTTTGAACAGTTGAATATCTACAATACGCATTTCTACCAACATAGATTTCAACTACTGCTGCATGTAAAGAGTCTTTTGAATATTGTGGAGCAGTACAACCTTCAACATAATGGACACTTGCTTCATCATCAACAATAATTAAAGTTCGTTCAAATTGACCCATTTGTTCTGTATTAATACGAAAATAGGATTGAAGTGGTTTATCTAATTTTACTCCTTTTGGTACATAAATAAAAGAACCTCCACTCCAAACAGCTGTATTTAAAGATGCAAACATATTATCGGTTGCGGGAACAACTTTAGCAAAATACTTTTTGACAATTTCGGGGTATTCTCTAACCGCCGTATCTGTATCACAAAACAAAACTCCTTGTTTTTCTAATTCCTTAATAGTGTTATGATAGACAACCTCTGATTCAAATTGGGTAGATACCCCAGCTAAATATTTTTGTTCTGCCTCTCTGATACCTAATTTATCAAAAGTCTCTTTAATCGCCTCTGGTACATCATCCCAACTACTTTCAGTTTTTTCGCTTGATTTTATATAATAGATATATTCATCAAAATGAACACTTGATAAATCTGGACCAAAGGTTGGCCATTTCATTTTTTTAAATTCATTATAGGCTTTAAGACGAATTTCAAGCATCCAATCAGGTTCATTTTTCATTTTTGAAATTAATTGAACAACCTCTTCGTTAATACCACGTCCTGTGTCAAAAACATTTTCAACTTCTGTTTTAAAACCATATTTATAATCCCCAATAATTTTTTCCAACTCTTTATTTTGATTACTCATCTTCTTGTTCTCCTTCATCTCCTAAAAGTAGGGCACCAGCTGCTCTCCAAGCAAGAGTAGCACATTTGGCACGAGGTGGAAAATTATGAATATTAACATAAACAATGGCATCTTCTAATCTTTCTTCATCAGCTGGGATATTACCTTTGATTAATTCATAAAAATCATCAATAATTTCACTTGCTTCCTTAACCGTTTTCCCTATTAAAACTTCACTCATAACTGATGCTGATGAACAACATATAACACATCCTGTGCCATCATGTCTTACATCTACAACTTTACCCTCTTTAATATTTACTTGTACTGTTACGTCATCACCACAAGAAGGGTTTTTTAGGTGAAGTGTTTTATACCCTTCAATTAATCCCTTATTGCGAGGATATTTACGGTGTTCGTTAATAACCTGATTATACAATTCGGATATATTATTTGCCATTTTACCACTCCTCAAAATATTTAGCAGCTTCTTTAACCGCTTCTACAAATTTATCAATATCGCTATAATCATTATATATATATATACATGCTCTAAGCGTACCTACACATTCTAGCCATTTTATAGTAAGTTGAGCACAGTGATGTCCTGCTCTTAAAGCAATATGATTTTCATCAAAAATGGTAGCAGCATCATGTGGATGAGCTTTATCAATATTAAAAGCAATAATGCCTGTTTCAGTTGTCATATTATAAACAGTGATACCTTTAATTTGATTCAGTTTTTCTTTAGCATATTGTAAAAGCGCTTCTTCATGAGCCTTAATTTTATCGTAACCAATATTTTCAATATATTGAATAGCTTCTTTAAAAGCAATGGCTTCTGCTACTGGTGGTGTGCCCGTTTCAAATTTAAAGGGAGCATCTTTTGTAACATTTGAATATTTTTCCACAATATCAATCATATCACCACCATATTCAACTGGTCTCATTTTCTTTAAATATTTATATTTACCATATAAAATTCCAAAACCAGTTGGTCCCATCATTTTATGCGCTGAAAAAGCTAGAAAATCACAATCTAAACTAACAACATCAATCTTCATATGTGGAACAGCTTGAGCAGCATCAACTACTACAATAATTCCTCTTTCATGTGCTATTTTTATTATTTCTTTAATTGGCGTAATATAACCCATTACATTGGATACATATGTAAGAGCAATAACTTTGGTTTTATTGCTTAAAGTTTTTTGAAAAGCCTCAATTGTAATTCTACCAGTTGAATCAAGAGGAATATATTTAAGATTTGCTTTTTTCTTTTTGCAAACTTCCATCCAAGGAAGGACATTACTATGGTGCTCAAGTTCAGAAGTAATTACTTCGTCTCCTTCTTCAAGATAATCCATACCAAATCCGAAAGCAACCATATTTAACCCATTGCTTGCACCTTTAGTGAATACAATTTCTTTTTCTTTAGCATTTAAAAATTTTGCTGTAATGGCTCTTGTTTGTTCATATTCAATTGTTGCTTGATAACTTAAAGTATATACACCACGATTCACATTCACACCATACAATGTGTAATACTCATTTATTTTATCAATAACTCTTTGGGGCTTTAAAGCAGTAGCTCCCGTATCTAAATAGACTAAATCTTTATTATTTACTAAAACAGGGAAGTCCTTTTTTACATTCAAAAGTTCTGACATCTGCTTTAACTCCTTTCTTTTAATTTATTAATTTTTTGGCAAATTCCTTCTCAATTTTTTGTTTCAAATCTACATCATCAATATGATCTAAAATAGGTTTTACATATCCCATAACAACAATTTTAGATGCTTCAGTTTCGCTTAATCCTCTACTCATCAAATAAAATAAATCTTCTTTATTGATAGAACCAATAGAACAAGCATGATTTGCTACTACATCATATTCATCTATATACAAATTTGGAAGGGCTTTAATCTTCGCACGTTTTGATAAGGTTAAACCTTTAGTCTGTTGATGTGCAACTGAAGATGATGCTAAATGTTTAATCGTAGCATTGTTATTGAGAATCATTTTAGCATCATCTTTGGCAATTGCATAATTAGTTAAATTGCTTGATGTATGACCAACATAATGATAGATATCAATAAAACTATCCAATGTTGCCTCTTTTGTGCAAAGTAATAAATTCATTACTTCAACGCTTGCACCTTTTTCCTTTAAGTTAATAACTCCTTTAATAGTAGCATCAAATTGTGATGTTACAATGTTATAAATTTTTAATGTAGAATCTTTCTTCAAATTAGCAACAAAATAATTACATGAAGAAATTGCTTTTCCACAATCAAAAGTTATATATGTTAAATTTGCATTTTCATCTAAGTTCATTTTTACTTCATTTTGATCAAGCGTTTGGTTAATAATAATTTTTTCCTCCGCTTTTCCAACATTAATTTGAGATAGATGTAAAAAATTGCTTTTAAAATCAACCAACTTTTTTAATTTAATTTGATTAGGCATTTCGATCACCAAGAGATTCTTTAATAGCACAAGTACCAATTATACCTCTTTTACTATCTTCAATTTCTTCATCTTGTAAACCAAATTCCTCTTTAATGAAGTCATATCCTTCTTTATCAATTTTTTCAATTAATTCAACACCACCTGAGGTAACAATTTTTCCTTGCATTAAAATATGAACTTTATCAACACGCAAATAATCAAGAAGTCTTTCATAATGAGTAATAACTAACGCTCCAAAATTATCAGATTTCATCATATTCACATTTTCACCAACTATTTTTAAAGCATCAACATCTAATCCTGAATCAATTTCATCAAGTAAAGCAAATTTAGGCTTTAACATTTTCATCTGTAAAATTTCATTCCTTTTCTTTTCACCACCAGAAAAGCCAACATTTACATATCGATGAGGAAGATCTGATCTCATCTTAAGGTCTTCAGTCGCTTTCTCAAAAGCTTTTATATATTTTATAAGAGAAAATTTCTCATCTTTATGCATTCTTGTATGAAGAGCAGTTTTAATAAAATCGGAATTGGTTACTCCTTCAATTTCACTTGGATATTGCATCGCAAGAAAAAGACCTTTTCTGCTCCTTTCATCAACGCTCATTTTTAAAACATCTTCACCATCTAGTAAAATTTCACCTTCTGTTACTTTATATTTATAATGCCCCATAATTGTTGATACTAGAGTTGATTTACCAGTACCATTTGGTCCCATAATAACATGAAATTCATTTGTATTTAATTCAAGATTAACTCCTTTTAAAATTTCTTTGCCTTCTACTTCTACATGTAAATTTTTTATTTGTAATTTAGACATCTATATCACCTCTAATTTTAGAATTTTACTATAATCTTCCTAATATATTATTATACCATTTTTTGTTTTTTTACGCACTAAATATGAAAAAAAAGATGTTAGCCTTTGTTAACATCAATTTTCAACTTATTTATGCGAAGTCTTTCATTCCTTGTTCAGTACCATAATATAAGCATTTCCCAGATTTTTTAACATTAGCTTCTTCTTCATCTTTGGATGCTTTGTATTCATCATATGCTTTTTTAGCCTCTTCAGCATCTTTATAATATAAAGCAACTACA
This sequence comes from uncultured Mollicutes bacterium, assembly GCA_900539265.1. GTDB lineage: Bacteria > Bacillota_I > Bacilli_A > ML615J-28 > CAG-313 > CAG-313. The sequence continues at coordinate 12,495 of UQBM01000013.1, forward strand.
AAATCGCCACCAGTTAACATATTAGCTGCAGCATTAATAGGATTATCTCCTTTGGCAAAAACAAAGAAATTTTCATATTTGCTTGTTTCTGTTCCTACAATTGCTTTCGCATCAACTGAAAAATAACCAGCCTTTTCCATTTTTTCTTTTGCCTTATCAGCTTTAGGTGCACAAGCAGTAAGGGTTAAAAGAGCCATTAGCACAATAGCTAAACTAGATAATTTTAAAACTTTTTTCATATAACTTACCTCCAAATAAATTTTACAAAAGCATTATATCAAATATATTTTAAAATATCAAGTTAAAAATAACAGAATGCATTTTTTATCTATTAGATTGCAAGTGAAGGTTCTAATTTCATCCAAAGTGAAATTAATTCTTGATCTCTAATAACAACATAAACATCAGTCATAATTTCAATCACCTCATCAAGTGGAGTAGCTTTTCTTTCACCAATTAAGGTCCAACCCGTTTTATTATCGTAATATGTGTCTTGATTTTTTAATGCTTGCACTACCATTTTTTCATTAAATTCAAATCCTACTGGCTCTATTTTTATTTTCCCTTTTTGAGGAGTAGGAACTTTGAGATGTTTTTTATACCATACTGATCTTGGCAAAACCCCACATAAACCTATTACTTCATGATTATAAGCTTTAAGTTCAAGACCTGAAAAGCCAACTCCCATTGTTATAATAATAGCATTTTTTTCTGCAAGACCAAGTGAACAATGTTCTATATCATAATGAGGAATTTTATCAATTATTTGATCAGTTAATTCATAGGTGACTTTTATTTTATAATCTTTATTTAATTCAATACCTTTAAATGATTGTAATCTTTTAATATAAGAAACAATTTCCTTAGTTTCATGATCATAGTTATTAATTTTTTTAATATTTTGTTTTTTAGAAAAATAACTATTATACCAACTAGTAATAGGAAAAAGAATAACTAAAATATTAAAAGCAATAAAATACCCTAGTGCATATTGTTCTTTAAAAGCAATTTTGCAATATATACTACCAGCCAAAAAAATGACCGAAAAAACCGTATTTATAATAGGTAAAACAATACTTGGTTTATTTTTTTTAAGATTATTAAGGGTTCTTTGTTCTTGGTTATTGTTCATAGTATGCTCCTTTTATCCTATTAGAAAATTTTCAAACCCATTAGAATAATGAATTTTATTATTAATATCAACCCACATGACATATATATCATTAAAATTTTTAATCAAAGTCTTACCCTCATCTAAACTTAAATTAAATAATGCGGTTGATAAAGCATCTGCTAAAGCAGAATTTTTAGAAACAACGCTTACAGATAAATAATTATTTTCTGGCATTAAAGTTTTTGGATGAATAATGTGATGATATCTTACTCCATCAACATAGTAATATCTTTGATAAGATCCACTCGTTACAATTGCATAGTCTTGTAACTCTAACACTGCAATATTAGTATTATCATCTGCTGATAAATCAGGGTTTTGAATTCCTACTTTCCATTTTTCACCATTTGCTTTTGAACCAATTAAACGGATGTTACCACCTACATTTAACATATAAGATGTGATTCCTTTTGCTTCTAATTTTTTAGCAATTTCTTCTGTTGCATATCCCTTAGCAATCGCTCCTACATCAATCCTCATTAATTTATCTTTTAACAAAACCGTTTTATTTTCTTTATCAATAATAATATTCGCAATATTGGTATGTTTAGCAGCATCCTTTAAATCAGATTCTAAAGGAACTTTAGCACCAAGGGGATTATATGAAGCATATTCTCTTTCATCATGCCATAATTTTAAAACAGAGCCCATCGCAATATTCATCATCCCAGATGTTTTATTATACATATCAATGGCATAGTCTAATAAATCAATAATTTTTTGATCAACGACTACTTCTTTTCCTGCTTCTTGATTAAGAGTATAAAGATTATTCACATTTTCATAAGTATGATATATATCATATAAACTATGGTATTCTTTTAACAAGTTTTCAATATATGTAGCTTTTTCATTAAAGTCTTCCTCTTTTTTTTCATAACCAATAATAGTGGTAACCGTATCAAAATAATCAAAATATGTTATAGAATAGGCTTTGTACTGATTTTTTTTACAACCATTTAATATTATTAAACAAGAAAAAATAAGGATGACACCCATTAATTTATTTATTTTCATTTTTCGTTTCCTCTTCTTAAAAATAAGAGAAGATTTTCGTATACCCTTAATCTTCTCTTTTATTTTAACTAATTGTTAGATAATTGTCAAATAGATGGCAATTAGGATCTTTTTTATCTTTTAATAACTTTTAATATTGGAGATTTTTGGTATATTTAATTGTTAAGACACTTAAAATACCGACTCCAATTCCCGAAAGAATACCTGTAATAATTAAGATTGGTAAGTAAAAAACAATCTCTTTGGTTGCCATAACAATTACAGCAACAATAATTTGACCAATATTATGTAATACGGCTCCACTAATACTTATCGTAATTAATGCTAAATTAGTATATTTTTTTAAAATAATCATTAAAGATAAACTTAAAACAGCTCCAACTAAACTATACAAAAATGTAAGAACTGAACCAAATAAAATACTAGATAAAACTAATCGCAATATTGATACAACAATTGCTTCTTTAGCCCCTATTTTATAAAGGGTATAAATAATAGCAATATTGGCGATTCCAAGTTTAATTCCAGGAATTCCAAATGGTAAAACAATTAATGAATCTACATAGGATAAAACGAATGATAAGGCTATCAAAATGGCCATCATAGCTATTTGTTTTATTTTATTTTTCATCAACTTACCACATCTACTTCCGATTTATCTCCAACTATTTTAATGACTGTTTTATTAGGAAGACAAGTAATTGTTTCACCAACTTTGGAAATACTTCTTTGTCTTACACAAATTTGATCAGGACAACTAGCACTTTTTATACTAGCCTTACCATCTTTTATTACTAAAATATTATATTTATCATCGCCAAAAGAAAGTTTTACCTCTAGATCTTCATCAAGTAAATACCGACTCTTTTCAGTTTGATTAAAAATAACAACGACATATTTACCTTCTTTTTGAGTGAGTTTAATTATTAAAACAAAAATGAAAGCAAATAGTAATATTGAACCAATTATAATAAAATCTAATCGATGTTTTCTAATCATTATTCTTCTATATTATGCATCCCTGTTAAATCAGCTTTAATAATACACTGTGTTGGACAAACCTCGACGCACTGTCCACAATTAATACACAAACTATAATCAATTTGAGCAAGATTATCTTTTACTGTAATAGCCTTAGTTGGACATATATTTTCACATTTTTTGCATTTAATACAAGCATTTGTACATTTTTTTCTTGCAACTGCACCTTTTTCATGATTACTACAAGTCACAGCCACTTTTTCTTTATCAGCAAATAACGTAATCAAATGATTAGGACAAGTTTTTTCACAAAGACCACAGCCAATACATTTTCTTTGATCAATATGGGCAATTCCATTCTCTATGCAAATAGCATCAACTGGGCAAACTTTAGCACAATCACCAAATCCTATACATCCATATGTACAATCCGCTTCGCCACCATATAAAGATTTTGCCGCAAGACAACTTTTTAAACCCTCATATTCATTTTTTTTGGTTCTTTTTGTACAATCTCCAAAACAGTGAATAAAAGCTACTTTTTCAACAACATCTAAAGCCTTAACGCCTAACACTTCAGCAAGTTCTTTGGCTACTTTATCAGCTCCTGGAACACATAAATTTGTTTTAATCGTTGAATCTTCAGCAAGTGCTTTAGCATAACTATCACAGCCACTATATCCACATGCACCACAATTGGCACCAGGAAGGCAATTTCTCAATTTTTCTTCTTTTTCGTTTTTAGGAACCATCATAAAATGAGATGCTACTACTAGCATTACACTACAAAGAAGTCCTGTTAATGTAACTAAAATAATTGCAATTACAATTGACATAATTTACCTCTTACATAAATAAATTTTCTATAATGCCAGCAAATCCAAAAAAGGCACAAGAAACAATAGCAGCTGCAATTAATGTTATTGGTAAACCCTTAAAAGAGTTTGGTGCATTAGATGTTTCTAAACGAGATCTTACTCCAGCAAATAAAACCATTGCAAGCAAAAACCCAAGTCCACATCCTAGAGAACTAACCATTGACTCAAGAAAATTGTACCCATCATTAATATTATTAATTGTAACACCTAAAACAGCACAGTTAGTAGTAATAAGTGGTAAATATACCCCAAGAGCTTTATGCAAGGATGGCATATATCTTTTTAAAATAATTTCTACTAATTGAACTAAAGCGGCAATTACTAAAATAAAAATAATTGTTTGCATATAACCAAGATCATTTGGTTCAAGCAAAAATCTTTGAATTGGCCAAGTAACAAGTGTTGCAAGTAACATTACAAAAATTACCGCAACCCCCATTCCAACCGCTTGATTTAATTTTTTAGATACACCAAGAAAAGGACAGATACCTAAAAAACGATTTAATACATAGTTATTTACTAAAACCGATGTCATTAAAATAACAATTAAAGTTTTAAACATTATTAGTTAGCCTCCTTTTCCATATCCATTTTTTGGTTAACTTCTTCTTCGCATACACCTTTTTTACAAAAATTTGCACTTGGGCAACCATTGCAACTAAAATCTTTCTTTTTAATTGCCTTCCCTTTGGTTATTTTATTAACAAGAGCAATCATACAGCCATAAACAAAGAAACCACCAGGAGCTTGTGTTAAAATAGCAATTTTATAATTTTGTAAAAATTTAATTTCTAAATTGGCAAAACTAGCATTACCAAATACTTCTCTAATTGTTGCAATTACAAATAAAGCAAGAGTAAAACCAATTCCCATTCCAAGACCATCTAAGGCTGAATTTAAAACATTATTTTTACTTGCATACATTTCAGCTCTACCAAGAATAATACAATTTACAACTATTAAGGCAAGATATACCCCAAGCATTTGATAAAGATCAGGTAAATAAGCATGAAGAAGCATTTGTACCATTGTAACAAAACCAGCAATAATAACGATATAACTAGGTATTCTAACTTGATCAGGAATGACTTTTCTAAGTAGCGAGATTACGACATTTGAACAAAGTAATACTAGAGTTGCTGAAACTCCCATAGCTAAAGCTGAAATTACATTTGATGACATAGCAAGAGTTGGACAAGTACCAAGAATTAAAACAAGTACAGGATTTTCTTTAACTAAACCTTTTAAGAAAACAGAAAGTTTATTTTCATAATTCATTATAATGTACCTCCATTTATCATATGAAAGGCAGTAAAAGCATCAGAAATTGCTGCTTTATATGCATTAGACGTCATCGTTGCACCACTAATACCAACTATTCCATTTAGTGATGAATCTTTACCAATATATTGATTAGTATAAGAATCTTCCTCAGTTTTGCCACCAATACTTGGAGTTTCATTACTAGATACTGTTGTAACCTTGGTAATTTTTCCATCTGAAGTAATTCCACACATAATAACAAGACCACTACTATATCCAGTTGTTTCCATTTTAAAAACATATCCTTTTCCTGTTGTCTCTTTATAAACATTAGTTACTGTTTTAGGTAAATTATCAACATGAACTTCTTCAAAAGTGCTAGCATCAGGCATTACTTTATAACATGCCTCATATGCTACCCTACTTTCATATTCTTTAATAATTGGACCTGTAAAAAAGTTTATTCCTGCTAAGATTCCTGAAACAACTAAACATATTAATGTTAAAACAATAACACTTTTTATACTTGTTTTCATTATTTAACACCTCCAAAAGGTCTTTTTCTAGTAAGTTTATCTATATATGGTGTCAATATATTCATAAACAAAATAGCAAACGAGACACCTTCTGGATAACTACCCCACATTCTAATAGCTACTGTTATAATGGCACATCCTATTGCAAAGATTACTTTACCCCAAGCTCTAGATGGTGTTGTTGAGTAATCCGTTGCCATAAAAATTGCTCCAATTAATAATCCACCTGATAATACTTCATATAAAGCAAATTCTAAACTACCATTTAAAATAAATGTAAATAAGAAGACAGAACCGACAAAAATGACTGGTGTATGCCAAGTTATTACTTTGCGAATCATTAAATAAATGCCACCTAAAATCAAAGCAAGTGAACAAGTCTCACCAATTGCACCACCTCTTAAACCTATCATCATTTCAAAAAGTGATGGTAAGATACCATAATCTAATTTTAAAATTGTAAGCGGTGTAGCAGTTGAGGTAGCATCAACAATAACTGGTTGAACAGCAGCACCAACTGATGCACTAAAAGCTAGTAACATGATAATTCTAGCAGTAATTGCAGGATTAGCAAAATTTTTACCAATTCCTCCAAATAAACCTTTTACAACTACTACAGCAATTACACTACCAATTATAGCCTGCCACCAAGTTACTGATGCTGGCAAATTTAAAGCTAGCAACAGGCCAGTAACTGCAGCTGATAAATCAGAAATAGTAATTTTTTGTTTACATAATGCTTGAAACCCCCATTCAGCTAAAACAGCTGAAACTGTACAAACAACAACTAAAATGAAAGCATTAAGACCAAAAATAATAACTGATGCAATTGTGGCAGGTAATAGTGCAATCAAAACATCTAACATTATTTTACTTGTGGTATCTTTACTAAAAATATGAGGCGAGGACGAGACAATCAAATTATTCTCTATTTCTTGAGTTATCATTTTATTTTCATTTAAATTTTTAGTTTCTACCATAAAAGGAAAACTCCTTTCTTTTTGAAAAAAGAATTGCCATTATATTTTTTATTTACTTTCATTTTGTTTTTCCTCTTCTTTCTTCTTTTTACTTGCTAAAACATTTAAATATTTTTTAAGTTCAGCTTTTGCTAAGCGATTATTTTGAACAAGAGGTCTTTTAGCAGGACATACATATGAACATACCCCACATTCCATACAAAGATTTATTTTTAATTTTACTAATTCTTCGGGATTATTTAATTCAAGAGCTTTAGCAAATGCTGGTGGATCTAAATGCAATGGACAATGATTAATACATCTACCACAACGAATGCAATTAGATGCCTCTGGTAATCTTGATTCTTTTTCATTCAATGCAAGAATTGCATTTGTTCTTTTTGTGATAGGCAAATCAAGACTTGGGACTGCAACGCCCATCATCGGACCACCATACATTACTTTAAAAGGAGTTTCTTTAAACCCTTCACAAAAAGCAAATACATCTTTTATTTTAGTACCAATTGGTACTATAACATTTTGAGGTTTTCTCACACAAGAACCATCAACAGTAACTACCTTTTCCACAAGTGGCATACCTGTTTTAATATATCTAGCAATCCATGCAAGAGTTGTTACATTGATAATCACAACTCCTACATCAAGTGGAAGTTTACCTTCTGGAATCACTCTTTTTGTAGTATTATAAATTAATACTTTTTCACCACCTTGAGGATAGATGGCAGGAAGAACTTTTATTTCAACTTTTTCATTTTGCATAGCCAACTTATTTAAGGATTGAATTGCTGCTTTTTTATTGTTCTCAATGCCAAAAATAATATGTTTTACATCTAAATATTTCTCAATTAATTTAATTCCTTCTTCAAGATCCGAAAGATTATCAATCATTGTTCTAGTATCACTTGTAATATATGGTTCACATTCAGCACCATTAATAATTATAGTATCAACCATTGATAAATCTTTTATTGAAAATTTAACATACGTTGGAAAACCTGCACCACCAAGGCCAACAATACCACTATTTTTAATAGCCTCTACAAATGATTCATAACTATTTACATTAACTGTTTTTACATCTTTAGATACTTCTTGTAAACCATCTGTTTCAATAAAAATAGCCGGTACATATGTTCCATCAGATTCGAGAACATTTTCAATTTTTTTTACTACTCCTGAAACCGAAGAATGAACAGGAGCAGATATGTAACCTCCTGCTTGGGCAATTTTTTGACCAACTAAAACATGATCACCAACATTTACAATAGGTTTTGCAAAAGCACCAATGTGCATATTCATTTGCAAAATAACTTCTTTAGGAATAGGCATTCTCACAGCCTTCATTTTATCAGTATTTTTATGATGGGGAACATGTATACCAGGTAACTTAAATAATGGCATAAATTATACTCCTTTTATGAATTAATTATGTTTATAATTTATCCATATTTTACCACGTTATACCCTTTTTTGTCAAATGTATCACAAAATCTCTTTATTCATATTTTTGATATGGGTATGTTTCAGTTATTATTTAAATATATTATTAAACGAATATTTCACCAATTATTTTGCAATTTAGAAATATAAATACAAATAAAACCTCATCTACTTACTAATAGCAAATGAGGTTTTTATTATTATACTTATCTAATTATTCAGCAAAATTCATTGATAGATATCTTTGATAACTCTTATATCTTCTTTGTGCTTCTTCTTTATTTTTAGCAAGAAGTTTTTCAGCTTCTGTAGGATTGATATTCTTTAATTGTGCATAACGAGTTTCACTCATTAGATATTCATCATATTTATCCCAATCTGGTTCTTTAGAATCAACTTGAAGAGGGTTCTTTCCTTCTTGAGCAAGACGAGGATCATAGCGAAGAAGAGTCCAATATCCGCATTCAACTGCAAGTTTAGCTTGTTCTTGGGCTTTTCCCATACCACGTTTTAGACCATGATTAATACATGGAGAATAAGCTATTACAATTGAAGGTCCATGATAACTTTCTGCTTCTCTCATCGCTTTTAAAAGTTGAGCTTGACTTGCACCATGCGATACATAAGCAACATAAACATGACCATAACTCATAGCAATTGCAGCTAAATCTTTTTTCTTTCCGTGTTTTCCAGCAGCAGTAAATTTAGCAATAGATGCTGTTGGTGAAGATTTAGAAGATTGACCACCTGTATTAGAATAAACTTCTGTATCTAAAACTAAAATATTAATATCTTCATTGTTGGCAATTACATGGTCAAGGCCACCATATCCAATATCATATGCCCAACCATCACCGCCGAAAATCCATTGTGAACGTTTAACAAGATGATCTTTAAGATCTAAAATAGCTTTTGCATGTGGACAATCTTTACCCTCAAGAAGCGGTACAAGTTCATCAGCAACTTCTCTTGTAACCTTATAATCCTCTCTATTTTCAAGCCATATTTTAAAGAGTTCATGCATACGACCATCAGTATTTTGACATTCTTTTAAAGCCTCTTCCATATGAGTTGCAATTTGATCACGTAAAGCAATACTTGCGGCAACCATACCAAAACCAAATTCAGCATTATCTTCAAACAATGAATTAGCCCAAGCAGGTCCATGACCATCTTTATTTTTTGTGTATGGTGTAGCAGGGAAACTACCACCATAAATTGATGAGCATCCTGTAGCATTAGCAATAACCATATGATCACCAAATAATTGTGTTGCAAGTTTTACATATGGTGTTTCACCACATCCACCACATGCACCAGAGAATTCAAATAGAGGTTGAGCAAATTGACTATTTTTAGGATTTGCCATTTTGTCTACTAAATGATCTTTATAAGTAACTTCATTAAAGAAATATTTTGCTTCTTCTGCTTGTCCTTTCTCTAAAGCTTCACTAATTGGAACCATCTTAAGGGCTTTTTCACCTTTCTTACCAGGACAAGTATTCACACATACTTCACATCCTGTACAATCAAGAGTTGAGATTTGAAGAGAATATTTTAATCCTTCAAAACCTTTTCCCGTTGGTGTTAAATAAAGAGTTCCCTCAGGTGCTTTTTTAACTTCCTCTTCATTTACTAAGAATGGTCTAACTACTGCATGTGGACAAACAAATGAACATTGATTACATTGAATACAATTTTCTGGAATCCACATTGGTACAAAATTTGCTGTACCACGTTTTTCATAAGCAGCACTACCGTTAGGCATTGTACCATCTTCATATCCAGTAAAAGCTGAAACCGGTAAATCATAACCTTTTACTTTATTGACTGGATCAGCAATTGTTTTTACAAAATGAGGACGATTTTCATCAACTGCTACTTCTTCAACAGGTAAATTCTTCCATGCTGATTTTACTTTTACTTCAACCAAACCTTCAGCACCTTTATCAATTGCTTGATAATTTAATTGAACAATAGCTTCACCTTTTTTACCATAAGTTTTAGCTGCATATTTTTTCATTAAATCTTGAGCAGTCTCATATGGCATAATTTGTTCATTAAGTTTAAAGAAAGCTGATTGTAAAATTGTATTTGTTCTATTACCAAGACCAATTTCTCTTGCAAGATGGACAGCATCAATAATATAAAATTTAGCATGCTTTTGTGCAAGTTGTTTTTTAAAAGCATTAGGTAGATGTGCTTCTAATTCTTTAGCATTTCTTACTGTATTCAAAAGGAAGGTTCCGCCATCTTTTAAACAACTAAGCATATCATACTTTTCAACATATGCCTCTAAACTACAACTAACAAAATCAGCATGACTTACAAGATATGGAGCTGTAATTGGTTTAGGACCAAAACGTAAATGTGAACGTGTTACTCCTCCTGATTTTTTTGAATCATATGCAAAATAAGCTTGTGCATAAAGATCAGTATTATCACCAATAATTTTAATTGTGTTTTTATTAGCACCAACAGTACCATCACTTCCAAGTCCAAAGAAGACAAGTTCCGATGTATCTTCTAATAATTTAAGTTCCTTACCAACAGGTATACTTAAATGTGTTACATCATCTTCAATACCAACAGTAAATCCATCAAAACCATTTTTCTTTAAATGATCAAATACTGCAATCATTTGAGCAGGAGTTGTATCTTTACTAGATAAACCATATCTACCACCAATAATAATAGGAGCACTTTTTACACCATAATATGCTGCTTTAACATCTAGATATAATGGTTCACCTAGAGCACCTGGTTCTTTAGTTCGGTCTAATACTGCTACTCTCTTCACAGTTTTCGGCATAACATTAAATAAATATTCTTTCGCAAAAGGACGATACAAATGAACAGTTACACAACCAACCTTTTTACCTTTTTTATTTAAATAATCAACGACTTGTTTAACTGTTTCTGTAACTGAACCCATTGCAACAATAACATCAGTTGCATCTTCCACACCATAATACACAAATGGAGCATAAGTTCTACCTGTTACTTCGCTGATTTTTTTCATATAGTCAGCAACTACACTAGGCACTTCATTGTAAAATTTATTTTGTATTTCTCTTGTTTGAAAATAAACATCATCATTTTGAGCAGAACCTCTTGTTACAGGATGTTCAAATGTTAATGCTCTTTCTCTAAAACGTTTTACAGCATTTTTATCAAGTAAATTTTCAAATACTTCATAATCCATGACTTCAACTTTTTGAATTTCATGTGAAGTTCTAAATCCATCAAAGAAATGCATAAATGGTACGCTTGTCTTGATTGCAGCAAGGTGTGCAACTCCTGCAAGATCCATTACTTCTTGAACGGATGAAGTTGCCATCATCGCAAAACCAGTTTGACGACACGCCATAACATCTTGGTGATCACCAAAAATTGATAAAGCTTGCGCCGCTAAACTTCTTGCTGAAACGTGAATTACTCCTGGTAATAACTCACCAGCAATTTTATACATGTTAGGAATTTTTAATAATAACCCTTGGCTTGCTGTAAATGTTGTTGTCAGTGCTCCTGCTTGTAATGATCCATGTACAGAACCAGCCGCACCAGCTTCTGATTGCATTTCAACAATCTTAACAGGCATACCGAAAAGATTCTTTTTTCCTTTTGATGCCCATTCTTCCGCATACTCAGCCATTGGTGATGATGGAGTAATTGGATAGATACCAGCTACTTCAGTAAAAGCATACGCGCAATGAGCCGCTGCTTGATTACCATCCATAGATTGGAAAACTTTTTTAGACATAAATAATTCCTCCTATTTATCTTTCATACTTATTTATTATACCACATTATGTTAATTTGGTAAACAAAATAACATAAATTTTGTTTTAATACTTCAAAAACTTTGTTAATATTGCTAAAGCGGTTGAAATTATAAAACCAATACCACAATAATAACATACAGATGTACCTTTGACATTCATAACAAAAATGCCAACAAAATCATTGATATTAGTAACTTCTGAAGCATTGATATTTGTTTTAAAGATAACTGGCATTAGAAGTAGTACGGCACTAATTGCAATCCCAAAAACACTAATTCTAAAAAGTTTATTTTTCTTCTTTTCCAAAATACCTTTAATTGACCTAATACCAACCAAAACAGCACAAGCAAATTCTAATGCAATTAAAATTACAATTATTAGCATCGGAAAGGGATTGGCCCAATTATCAAAAAACATTTTCATATCCATTTTTCCAGCATATGCTTTAATGGCTTTATTTAATTTAATATTATAATCGAACTGATTTTTGATGCTATTGGCCAAATCCGTATATTTGATTCCTTTATTTTTAAGTCTCACAATATCAAACATAATAGCCTCATTATCATTTCCAGATTCAATCATATTGCCATCTTCATCAAAAACTACATCATTTGTACTATAATACATTTGTAAGGCAATACAAGTATTATAAATAATCTCATTTATTCCTTCTGTTTTTAATTCCTCATATGATTTATCAATATTTTCATTCTCTGTGATATATTTTTCTATTTCTTCTTGATGATTACTATAAACCTTATCTAAATCAAACTTTAAAATGGGAAAAAACAACAAACTAAAACACATCGCAACTGCTAATACTAATGTTATACCATAAAAGATTTTTTTCACTATCTATCCTCCTAATATCAAAATCTAAACTATTTAATAATTTAATAATATAATAAATAAACAAAAAATGACTAAATGATTTATATGCAACTTTTCTTTAGTTATTATACTAAAATTTTTCAACTTTAACAATAAAAGCGATTAACATTTTTTTCTTTATATATATATTTGACTTTCATATCAAATAATAAAATGAAAAATAAAACAATAATTTTGTTAACTTCTTTATTTTACTTGTCAGTTTTTTCCTATTATCCATAAAGTCTTAAACTCCAATTTACAAATTTTACTATTGTTTAAAAAATACATAAAAGAACTTTTTTCACATATACTACTAATGGTGATAGATATGTTATTAAAAGAAATATATACTGAATATGATTATAATATTGAAGTTACTGGGGTACAAACAGATTCACGATTTGTCAAACCTGGTAATTTATTTTTGCCAATTAAGGGTAAAAATTTTGAAGGTGATGAGTTTTTTATTGATGCAATTACCAAAGGTGCTGTTGCCATTGTTTATGATAAAGAAATTAATAATTTAACTATTCCTGTCATTATTGTAGATAATTTAGAAAAAGAATTACTAAGACTAATTGACCTAATTTATGAAAAACCTTATAATGAACTGACAATGATTGGTGTAACAGGAACCGATGGTAAAACTAGTGTTTCTACTTTAACATCATATCTTTTAAACCATTTATCTAGATGTGCAAATATTGGTACTAATGGAATTATTTATGATAAAGAAATTATTGATAATGTATTTACAACACCAATTTTAACTCAAAATTATAGTCTTTTAAGAGAATTCTCAAATCTTGGTATTTCTTATGTTTCAATGGAAGTATCTAGTCAAGGTATTGCTAACAAACGAATTGAAGGTATTTTATACGATTATGCTATTTTTACCAATCTTTCCCATGAACACTTAGATACCCATAAAACAATGCATAATTATTTTTTAACTAAATTAAAACTTTTTAAACAATTAAAAAAACAAGGAGTAATGATTGTCAATAAGGATGATTATTATGCCAAATTTTTTGAAAAATATTCAAATGTTATTTACTATAGTTTATTTTCCCCCTCAGATTATCAAGCTATACACATTAGATATTATCAAAATCATACCGTCTTTGACTTAAAAGCGAAGGATTTTATTTTAGAAAATCTAAGAGTCAATAGAACCGAAGAATACAATATATATAATATTTTACCTGCTATTATCATTTCCTTAAAAGAAGGTCTTGATATTAATTTACTATATGAACTTCTTCTTGATTTACCAATTATTCCTGGTCGACTTGAAAAGGTTCCTGTTAGATATCCTTTTGATGTCTATATCGATTTTGCTCACACCCCTAATGCTTTAAAAAATGTCCTATCTGCCCTTAGAAAAAAAGCCAAAAGAAATATTATTTTAGTATGTGGAGCCGCTGGCAACAAAGATAAAACCAAAAGACCTTTAATGGGAAATGTGGCAACAGAGTATGCTGATTACACAATTTTTACATCTGAAGATCCTCGTCTTGAAGATCCTAATGATATTATCAAAGAAATGACTAAAATGATTGATTTAGAAAGTCCTAATTATAAAATTATTATTAATAGACAAGATGCTCTTTCTTATGCTTTTAAAATTGCTAAAAAAGATGATATTATTTTAGTTACTGGAAAAGGTCGCGAAAACTTTTTTGAAGAAAATAATATTATTTATCCATATTCTGATTTTGACTATTTATTGGATATTAAAATTTAAAAATAAGGAAATAAGTCATTTCCTTATTTTTTAAATATCAATGATAACACTTTATCAATAGTATTATTAGCATATCCATATGTATAAATTAAAGTATCTATCATAGCATCATATTCTTCATGAATATAAGGATGTCCAAAGTCAACAAAAATAACTTTTGTGTCATACTTCATCCAACCATTCATCATATTTCTAGCCACTACTCCTGATAAAGTTATTTGATTAGTACCATACCACGGAAAACAACCTATACTACATATAATGTAATCATATTCTTTACTTTTAGCTATTTCTTTTAATTTTTTACAACCAGGATCTTTTAATTCATCTACAGTAGCAATCAAAGAGAGCTTTTTTGTAAACTTTTCTGCTAGAGAAAAATCATATTGATTAGCAATAACTACATGAGCTATTTTTAACTGTTTATCTAACTTAATAGGTAATAATTTATTGCGATCACGATATATTTTGCAAGATAGATCTACCATTTTATCTGCATAAATTTGAAAGTTTTCATCACTATTTTTTGGTAATTTATCAACTTGTTCAAAATATTCCTCTAAAAAGCAAAGCATCCGATATGCCCTATTTTTAATGACTTCCATTGTTAACTTGCCACTTGCAATATATTCTTTCATTTTATTAATAAATTCTTCTGTAGAATGTGCAAACAAAAGACAATCGCCACCTGCATTTAAAAAAGTACAACAAGCCTCATAATAATTCATATATCCACAAAAGCCACTCATTTCCGTTGCATCGGATATAATAATTCCTTCAAACCCTAAATCTTTTTTTAATAAATTTGTTAAAAGATTATATGAAAGACTTGCGGGAGGATACATACCATTATGATCAACTGTATCATATGCTGGTAATGCAATATGAGCAGCCATTATAACCTTTGCACCATCATTAATTAATTGTTTATAAATATAACCATAGCTATCATCCCACTCTTTTCTTGTTAACGGATTGAAAGAAGTTGTTAAATGATGATCAAACATTGTATACCCGTCACCAGGAAAATGTTTTAGTGTCGCTATTAACCCAAAATCTTGAAGTCCTCTCATGTAGGCTGTTGTATATTTTAAAACATCATTTTTATTTTCTGATGCACTTCTGATTGAAGTAATAGGGGAAAAATGATTGCCTAAAATATCTACACAAGGACCAAATGTCCAATGAAATCCTACTTTTCTTGCCTCACAGGCTGCTGATTTTCCCATTAAATATGCTAATTTTTCATCACCAGCTTCACAAGCAGCTCTCATAGAAGGAAATCTAGTTGCACCATCAATAGCACTTCCTGCACCTGCTTCCATATCAGTCACAAATAACATTTTATGATTATTTAAACTATTTATACTTTCAATTTTTCTTTTAATATTAGCATAAGTATTGGGATGAATAAAACAAGATAATGCTTTTGTTACATCTTCTTGTGTAGCTACAATATTAGGACATATTATGCAATTTAATAACTCTTCAAGATTCATTTTATTAACTTTTTCTAATAAATTTTTATTTTCTTTTATTATGTATTTCATATTTTTGACTCCTTATAAGACTACTATATTATAAATATTTTTTTATAATTATCAAATAAATCACTTTATTAGATAAAATTATTTTTATTTGATATACTATTTAAAAAGGAGAACATATATGTTAGAAGTAGGAACTAAAGCAATTCATTTTCAATTATATGACGATAAAAACAATTTAATATCTCTTGATATGTTTAAAGGTAAAAAAGTAATCTTATATTTTTATCCCAAAGATAACACATCTGGTTGCAGTAGCCAAGCCATTAACTTTAAGAATATTTATGATAAATTGATTGAATTAAACGTGATATTAATTGGCATTTCTAAAGATTCAATTAAATCTCATCAAAATTTTATCTCTAAATATCAGTTGCCATTTATATTACTTTCAGATTCAACTTTACAAGTCATTAAAGACTACGATGTATGGCATGAAAAAAAACTATATGGAAAAACTTATATGGGAACTGTAAGAACTACTTATATTATTGATGAATCTGGGTATATTATATATGCAAAGGAAAATGTTAATCCAAGTCAAAATCCAAATGATGTTTTAAATTTTTTATTAAAGTAGGTATTTTATGAAAGTAACCTTAATAACGGGGGCCGCAAGTGGTCTTGGAAGAGAATTAAGTTATCTTTTTGCTAGAGATGGTAATCATCTTTTACTAATTGATATTCATATAGAAGGTCTTAAAGAAACTAAGCAAGAAATTGAAAAAATTAATAGTTTTATTCATGTTGACTTATTAGAAGTTGATTTATCAGATTTAAATTCTTATAAAAAGATATATAATTATACTGAAGAAAAAAACTATTTTATCAATAATTTAGTAAACTGTGCAGGTTTTGGCGACTGTTGTGATATTAATAAAATGAATATTGATAAACAATTGACAATGACTAATGTGAATTGCAATGCCTTATTATATTTTACCAAAGTA
Source organism: uncultured Mollicutes bacterium (assembly GCA_900539265.1). Lineage (GTDB taxonomy): Bacteria > Bacillota_I > Bacilli_A > ML615J-28 > CAG-313 > CAG-313. The sequence continues at coordinate 29,669 of UQBM01000013.1, forward strand.
TTTTTAGATAAAATGCTTGAAAAAAATGAAGGACATATTATTAATATAAGTTCAATTGCGGGATTTATGCCTGGACCTTATATGTGCACATATCATGCTTGCAAAAGTTATGTTTTATTATTAGGTGAGGCCATTTCTTATGAGATTAGAAAAACAAATGTTAAATTATTAACTTTATGTCCTGGACCTTTTACATCTAGTTTTGTCAAACAGGCTCATAATGATTATACATTTACAAAAATAAAACCTGTTTCAGCAAAAACAGTAGCTTTATATGGTTATAAAAAATCGCAAAAAGGAAAAAAAGTTGCCATTGTTGGTTTTAAAAATAAACTTATTATTTTTGCCACTAGATTTTTCCCTCGTTCATTAATAACTTTAATTAGTGCTAAGAATATTCGAAAAAATAAATAGTAAAAACCAATCAATCACTAGTATGGTTGATTGGTTTTTATTTTTTCTTTAATTGTTGATAGATTTGGCTTTTAGAAACTCCTCGATCTTTAGCAACCATCTTCATAGCATTTTTTTCATCTAATCCTTGTTCTAAATAATAATGCATATGCTTATCAATAGTATCACAAATTAAATCTTCTTTCATTTCCTTACGAGTTGCCCCTTCAATGACAAGAACAATTTCTCCTTTGATTTCATCGATAACTTCTAAAATTTCATGAGGTGTACCATGTAAATATTCTTCATATTGTTTAGTAAGTTCTCTCGCAAGACAGATATATCGGTTTGGCATTAATTCATCTAGCATTGCTAAAGTTTCTTTAATGCGGTGAGGTGATTCATATAAAATAAGTGTTTCTTCTAAATCTTTGAGCTTTTCTAACTCTTTTTTTCTTTTGTTATCGCCACTATTTAAAAAGCCTGTAAATACAATCCGATTTGATGCAATTCCACTTCCAACTAAGGCCGTAATAAAAGCTGAAGGACCAGGAATAACAACAACATCAATATTCATTTTAGTTGCTTCTCTGACTGCCAAAAAACCGGGATCGCTAATAATAGGCATTCCCGCATCACTGACAATTGCGATATTTTGACCATTTTTAATAAGTTCTAATAAATTTGTAGTTATTTCCTTTTCATTAAAAGTATGATAACTCCTAAGAGGCTTGTTAATATTAAAATGGTTTAAAAGTTTTTTTGTAACTCTTGTATCTTCGCAATATATGATATCTACCATTTGTAAAGTTTTAATAGCTCTAAGTGTAATATCATCAAAATTGCCAATAGGAACTCCTACCATATAAAGTTTTGCGCAATCATTTAATAATGTTTTTTTCCTTCTTAACACTTTAAACCATCCTTTTTATAATTAAATATTTCCAAAATCTCATCAGTATAATGATAATCCTCATCATAAACATATAGCGGTTTTAAGATTTTTAAACCTCCAATACTACCTTTCTTTTTAGCCTCAATTAAAATGGATAAAGCCTGATCTGAGGTTTTTTTAGGATAAACAAAGCGTAATCTTTTAATTTCAAAATGATATCTTTTGAAAGTATCTATTACTTCCATCATTCTATCCACTCTATGAACCATCGCCAAAGTCCCCTTATCTTTTAATAAAATATTACTAACTTTTACAATATCATCAAGATTTGCCATCACTTCATGCCTTGCAATTGTTTGATATAGACTTTCATTTACGTTACTAGATGAAACATATTTAAAGAAAGGAGGATTACAAGTTACCACATCAAACTTACTAGAACCAACCGTTTTATATATATCTTTTAAATCACCATGATAAATGGTAATTTGTTCTTGTAAACAATTATATTCTACACTTCTTTTAGCAAGATTAGCAATCTCTTCTTGAATTTCTACTCCAATAAGTTGAGCAGTCGTTCTCAATGTTAAAAAAATAGGAATATAACCATTACCACAGCCTAAATCAATGATTAATTTGTCCTGTTTATTAATGGTAACAAAAGAAGCAAGTAAGGTCGAATCAAGGGAAAAATTAAAAATATCTGGACGTTGAATTATTTTCAAGCCTTCATATCCTAATAAATCATTTATTACCTCAATTTTTGGTTTTGTCATTTGTAATTCCTTGCTTTTTCTTTTGATGATGTCTATTTTTAGTTTTATTATTTACCTTTTTATCTTTTGTTAAAACCTTAGTTTCTAAGTCATTAACAGAAGCAATAGTCTCTTCAATCACAATATTATCCTCTTCATCAATAGAGGCTACAACTTGTGCATGATCTTTTAATTTTGTATCAAAATCAATCAATTCAACATCCTCTGCTTTATGTATGGTTAAAGCCCCACTTGCATTTTCACTAGTTCTAACTAATTTTTTGATGTAATCTACAGAAACAACTTTGCAACATTCACAACTTGGTGTTTTAACCATTTGTCCAACATTCGGTAATTCCTTTTTTAATTCTTGATAAAGTTCATGTTCATACGCAATGCAACACATCAACTTATCACAAATACCACTAATTTTATTAGTATTAAGAGCCATACCTTGCTCCTTAGCCATTTTCATTGTAACGAAATCAAAATTTGATAAATGCGTTTTGCAACAAAGTTCTCGACCACAACTACCAACTCCACCAATAACTCTAGCAGCTTCTCTTGTACCTATTTGTCTTAATTCTACACGAATCTTAAATTCTGGTGCTAACACCTTTAACAAATCTCGAAAATCAATACGATCATCTGCACTATAATAAAAAATAACTTTTGAAGAATCAATTGTATACTCACAATAAAGAGGTTTCATTGCTAAACCAAAATCTTTTACATATTTTTTAAATATTTCAAAACTATTTTTAGCTTGTTCATTATTTTTCTTTTCTTGTTTTAAATCTCGTTCAGTTGCAATTCTAATAACTGGTTTTAATTCATGCTCTAATTGATCATCTTCAATGTTTCTATTACCAATAGAAACATATCCCAGTTCTAAACCTCTAACAGTTTCTACAATTGCATAGTCACCTCTTTTAAAATCGAAATTTAGTGGATCAAAATAATAAACTCGTCCACCACCTTTAAATTGAATTCCAACAACGGTCTTCATTTTTTCCTCCTATAATTTAGAAAATAAGCTAGTATATTGTAAATCAAGATTTATATGATAATTAAAACGCTCTTGATATGAATTTAATAGTTCTAATTTTCTAATAATTTCTTTCTTATCAATTTCTTGAATTTTAACATTATCTAAAATATCATCAAAATATTTAGCCTCATCAAGTGATATTCTATTTAATAACTCTTGATAAATTAAAATTAAAATATCTAAAAATAATCGATGATAAAATTTATCTTTTTCCTCTAAAAATAATACTTTATTTCTAAAATATTCAATATATGAATCCTTCTTTTTTAAGTCTTTATCTACAATCTTTTTAGCAATATTCATAATACTAGTAATTTTACCTTCTTCAATATATTTCATTGCTACATCAACCTCAGATGTTAAATGACTAACAATATATGATATATCAACTTCAACTCCATAGTCAATCAATTTTTCCATCAAATACTTTTTAGGTATTGGTTTGAAATGAATCAATTGACATCTAGATACAATAGTATCTAATAATCTTTTATAATTAGAAGTCGTCAAAAAAGCAAAATGATTGGGGTTTGGTTCTTCTAAAAATTTTAAAAGAGAATTTTGAGCCGCAACATTCATTTTATCAGCATCTTTGATAATATATACTTGTGCCATACCATCAAGGCTAGACATAGAAAATTCATGAATTACATTTTCAATTTGTTCTTTTTTGATGATATCGCCTATTGGTTCAATATATAAAACATTCAAATGAGTATTACTATCTATTCTTTTACAATCTCCACAACTCATACAAGGTGCATTATCCTTTTTGCATATCAGTTTTTTTGCCATATATTTCGCTGCATCAATACTACCAGTTCCTGCCTCACCATCAAATAGATAAGCATGAACCATCTTATCTTTATCAAAACTATTTATAAGCAATCTCATCACTTCATATTGATAATTAAATAAATCTTCATTTTTCATTATTTTACCTTTTCCTCTAGAAATTTTATAACCACCTCTAAGGCATCCTTTCTCACCTGTTCTTTAGATGCTTCCCCATTAATAATAATAATCCGATGAGGGAATTTTTTTTGAACCTCTAAATAACCTTCATAAACTTTCTTATGAAATTCCATTTTCTCAATTTCTAGTCTATCAAGTGCCCCACGTTGATTTTTTTTAATTCTTTCAAAACCTACTTCAGGTTTCACACATATTAAAAGTGTCAAATCGGGAAGTAAATTATCAGTTGCATATGTATTCATCCTATATACTTCATCAATTCCAATTCCTCTTGCGTATCCTTGATAAGCAAGTGAAGAATCTAAATATCTATCACAAAGGACAATTTTACCTTCATTTAAAGCAGGAAGTAGAGTTTTTACAATATGTTCTCTCCTACTTGCGGCATAAAGCAAAGATTCGGTTTTATCATCCATTCCAACATTGTCAACATCTAAAATTACTTCTCTTATTTTTTCCGCAATCTTACTTCCACCTGGTTCTCTTGAATATAAAACATTATAACCTCTACTAATTAGTTCTTTTTTTATCGTTTCAATCACACTTGATTTTCCACTACCATCATTGCCCTCAAAAGTAATAAATAATCCTTTCATGACTTTACCTCAAATATATTTACTTTATTTATATTTATTATAACATATTTTTAAGATTTTATAAAGTAATACGAAAAAAGAAAATATTTTATAGGTATATTGTTTGAAATCTTAGCACAAAATATTATTGAGGTGAAAATATGAATAAACATGAATTTACCAAACCAAACCCATTTAATAATGATATGAAAAAAAAATTTGATGATAATACAGAATTTGCTAAAGAATTTACCAATCCCTATGATGATTTTAAAAAAGCAATAAATATAGATAATTATAATATAGATGATGAATTATTAGAAGGAAGAAAAAATAAAGCTAAAAAATAATAAAAAATCGCAAATTGAATTAGTTTAATTTGCGATTTTTTATTTATAATATACCTTCCATAAATAAAGGCCACTAGCAGGCGCAACATAAGGAGCAAGACATCTTTGTTTTCCCTCAATAATTCTTTCAATATCACTTGGTTGTAATTTTCCTTCACCAACCCTTAACATTAAAGCAATGATTATTCTTACCATATTATACATAAATCCACTACCAATAATAATAAATTCCAAAATACCATCTTTAATAATTAAATCAAATTTAGTAATCGTTCTTATACATGAAGAAATAGTTTTATTTTTAGAAAAACTTCGAAAATCATGTGTACCAACTATGTATTTCATCGCTTCCCTAATTTTAGATATATCAATCCTATCATGGAAAAAATGAAGATAATTAACCTTTAAAGGATTAAAAGTATTAATACTTACAAAATAATGATATTCTTTTAAAATTGCTGATTTCCTACTATGAAAAGTTTCCTCAACAATTTCTGAGGATGTTATATATATGTGAGGGTAAACTTTTTTATTCAAAATCTTCTTTAAATTAAGAACTGGCACATATTGACTAGAATCAAAATGAATAACTTGACCGATAGCATGCACACCAGCATCAGTTCTACCAGAAGCATGAACAACAATATCTGTTTTTAAAATTTCTGTTAATTTTTCTTCTAAAACTTCTTGAACTGATACATAATTTTTTTGTCGCTGAAAGCCATGAAAAAAACTTCCATCATAACTGATAATCATCTTATAGCGCATAAAGACCACATCTTCCAAGAATTAATAAAATAAATAATGTAAAAATAACAAATAGTACAATATAATCCAATAAATGGCACTTCATCTTAACAAGTTTGGTACGCACAGCACCTGGAATATATCCCCTTGCTTCCATTGCATCAGCCAAATCTTCAGCACGTTTTATTGAAATAACAAACATTGGTACTAACAATGACACTATTTGCTTAATTTGTTCTCTAAATTTTCCTTCATTAAAATCTACCCCTCTAGAGGCTTGAGCCTTTAAAATCTTATTAGTTTCATTAAAAAGGGTGGGAATAAACCTCAAAGCAATAGAAATCATCATTGCAAAAATACTAGTTTTTATTTTTATTTTCTCAAGAGGTTTTAAAATCCATTCGATAGCATTAGTTAAATCAGTTGGTTTGGTTGTTAAGGTTAGAGTTGTTGATGCTAGTATTATAACAAAAACCCTAAGAACTAAAAAACTCCCATGAATTATACCACTTTCATATATGTGTAAATTAGTCAAAGTAAGAGTATTACCATATATAGGATATCTTAATAAATATAAAATAAAAAGGCAAATTAGAATCAAAAACAGCAATTTAAAAGGCAAATATTTTCTTACTATAAAATAGACAACTAAAATTAAAATACCAATAATAATATTTATGTATGTTAAATGAATAGGAAAAGTAATAACAATTCTACCACTAGGAGAAGCAAATAATTGAAAAACAAAAGAAAAAATCATTACAAAAGCAATTTGCTTTAAACTTTTCAAATATTTAAATAAAGAAATTTTAGAAAAAATAACTGCAAGTAAGGGAATTAAAAAAGCAATACCAAGCAGAAAAAAGTTATCTTTAGGAATTAAAAAAGTACCAATCATCATAATAAATAAAATACCTAATTTTACTCTTGGATCAAGTTTATGAACAATGCTATTTCTATATATATATTGTCCAAATACAATTTTATCATTCATTTGTCTTACCCCCAACAATGATATTATATAATTCATCTTTGGTTAAAGGTAATTTATCATAGTTTATTAAGCCTTTGGCTTTTAAACCCTTGGCAATCGTTGATATTACTGGTAAATCAAGATTATGTGCCTTTAAAAATTCTTCATCTGTAAATAGTTCTTCTTTATTACCATCATAAATTAATTTGCCTTGATCCATTACCAAAATTCTCTTAGCATAAGATGCCACAATATTCATGTCATGTGAAATCATTATAATTGTTTTATGAGTTTCATTATGCATTTTAACAAGCAAGTTCATTAACTCGTCTTTCCCTTTTGGATCTAACCCTACTGTTGGTTCGTCTAATATTAATATATCAGGATCAATTGCCATCGCTCCTGCAATTGCTACTCTTCTCATTTGACCACCACTTAAAGTAAATGGTGATCTATCTAAAATATCATCATTTATACCGACTAAATGAGCTGCTTTTATGGCTAACTCTTTTGCTTCATCCTTAGACTTGCCAAAATTTTTAGGTCCAAACATTATGTCCTCTAGAACAGTTGATTCAAAAATTTGATATTCAGGAAATTGAAAAACTAGACTAACATGTTCTCTTATTGGTTTTAATTTAATTTTTTTACTTCTAATGACATTTATATTAAAAACTTCAACTTTTCCACAAGTTGCTAGAAGAAGCCCATTCATATGTTGAACAAGAGTTGATTTGCCAGAACCTGTATGACCAACAATCATCACAAATTCATTTTTCTCGTTAATTCTTAAATTCACATTATCAAGTTGTTTATAGGAAGCTTTTTTTGAATATTTAAAATCTACATTTTGAAAGTTAATTCCCATAATTCCTTTACAATTTCCTCTTTTTTATTAATATTTAAACTGCTGTCATTAATCATATTCAGTAAAGATATTCCATCTATTAATTTTAAACCACTAGCTTCCAAAATGGCTTGTTCTTTTAATACCTCTTTAGGAGTACCATCTAAAACAATTTTACCTCCATTTAAAACTATAACTCGATCAGCAATTAAAGCTTCCTCTAAATTATGTGTAATAGAAATGATCGTTTTATGATATTTCTTTCTTAAAGTCTCAATCATTTGATTAATTTCTTTGGTTCCCTTTGGATCAAGCATTGAAGTAGATTCATCAAAAATAATTAAATCAGTATCCATTGCTAGTGCTCCTGCAATCGCTACTCGTTGTTTTTGGCCACCTGATAGGTTTTCTGGATTTTCATCTAAAAAATCTTGCATATTAACAAGTTTGGCATACTTATCAATTTTTTCAATCATTTCTTTTCGCGGTATTTTATGATTTTCAAGACCAAAGGCAATATCATCTCTTACAGTAACTCCTACAAATTGATTATCAGGGTTTTGAAAAATAATTCCCATTTTCTGTCTTAATACATCAACATTATTTTCTGTAAGTTTTTCGCCTTCTATATATATATCCCCACTAGTTACTTCAAGTAATCCCATCATTAGTTTAGCAATTGTACTTTTACCACTACCATTGTGTCCGAGTATGGCAAGCATGCTACCTTTTTCAATTGCAAAAGATAGTTGATTTAAAACATATTCATCGCTACCATAATATTTAAAACTAACATCTTTAAATTCAACAAACATGCTGTAACCTCCTCTTCCCTTTTATGCTTTATTTATTATATCACTTTTTGCATTTTTTTGCAAACTTATTGTAATATATATAATTATTAAAACTATTATAACATAATAATACAATTGTCATTTATTGCAAATCCATTATGAACGAAAAAAGGTTAGTTTCGCTTCTAACCTTTTCATCTATATGTTTTCCAATAATTTCTTTAAACTAACTGATACTCCTATTATACCTAATAATGTAAATGGAAGAACTATTAAAAAATCTTCTAAAAGACTTAAAATACTAGAATAAAAAGAACTAGCTGATAAAAAAATTGTCGGTATAAACAATAAAATTACACTAGTTATGAGTATAACCAACAAAACAATTTTTTGCTTTTTCATATTTTCTCCTTTCTTTAATTATTTATTATGAAATTGACCTCTTTATATATACTTGACTCTAAATGTTTACCATAAAAAACCAAAACTTCTAACATCATTATACTATCAAATTAAGTTTCATACAAACAATTAAATAAAAATATATCCATATTTAAATTTGTTTTAATTGTTATAAAAAGAATTTAAAAATTTTAAGTAAATCATAAGCCAAATATAATATATATTATTTTTAAGAAAAAGTTGGTAACGTAATCTACAACAACTGATATAAATGAAACTCCTCCTCCCGCAAGACTTGATAAAAATAATAGAAGAGCAAGAATGATAAAACCATATTGTTGATATTTCATATATTGCTCATAAACTTGACCTTTTAAAAAAGAACCTAAAATTTTTGAGCCATCAAGTGGCGGAATTGGAATTAAATTAAAAATACCAAGTCCAATATTAATGATTGCTAATATTAACAAAAAGTTATTAATGATTATAAATATAGGTAATGAATAATTAGCAAATTTCAAAATAAAGCCAATAATAATCATTGAAAAAATTGCTACAATAAAATTAGTAAGTGGTCCAGCTAAAGCTACTAATGCCATTCCCAACTTTCGTTTTTTGTAATAATCAGGATTAACCACTACGGGTTTAGCCCATCCTACGTGAAATAGAATTAAACAAATAGTGCCAACAGGATCTAAATGTTTTAGTGGGTTAAGTGAAAGTCTGCCTTGTCTTTTAGGAGTTGGATCACCAAGCCAATATGAAACAAGGCCATGAGCAATTTCATGAAACATTATGGCAATTAGGGCAGCTGGTATTATATATAAATATTCGATTAAGTTTTCAAACATAGTTAACTCCTTTATGAATTATTATATATATTATACCCTATTTTTTTATTTTATCAAGAAACTAGCAAATTATAGTCTTTTAATTTAAGTTATAATAGAATCGACTTAAATCATTATGAATATTTTTAATTGTTATTTAGTTTATTTATATAAACATCACCTGAAACACTATCAAATTTATAAATAAAAGTAGCATTTTTATAAACTATTTGTTTTTTTGTATATGTAACCTCAAAATTACTGCTTATATTTCCACTAACACTATCTAAAGTAGCCATAAAACCTTCATTTTCTGGTAATAATAACTTAACATTTCCTGAAACTGTATCACAATTAATAAGTTTGGGAGCCACATACATTGTTAAATCAATATCACTTGACACACAATCAAGTTCTATATTGTTGATAATACCAGAAATATTAATTTTAGAACTAACTGTATCTACTTCTAAATTATTTGTTTCAACTTGTTCAGCATTGAGATTACCACTAACACTATCAATTTCAATCTCTTTATCACTTTGGACATCTATTATGTTAATATTTCCTGAAACATTTTCAATCTTTAAATTTTTAGTTGTTATTTGATTTAATAAAATATCACCTGAGACACTTTCTAATTTTAAATTCATACAACTACTTTCTGTAGAGCCTTGATAATCAATATTTGCATTTACTGATGAAATATCAATTTCATTATAAACCTTTTTTGGTAAATAAATTTCTAAATTTTTATTATCTCTTATCTTCTTTTTAACATACCATTTAGATTTACAAAACTGAATAGTTAATTTATTATTTTTAAGTAAATAACGCATCAAATAATCTGAATTATCATCTTTATCATTAAAAGTTTCTTTAAAGTAAATATTTGTATCCTCGCTATATCTTACTAAAACATTACCCCCTATCCAATTCACCTCTATCTCATTAACATCTAAATCTAAAAGTTGTACTTCCTCTTTTGCAACTTCATATTTAGATTCATTGGCATAAAGAAATCCCCCTAAATTCAAATAAAATCCTTCTTTTTTACTTGTTAGTCCATATATTAATATCCCAATTAATAATATACTAACAATTGAAAACATTATAATTTTAAATATTGCAATTTTTTTCATTTAACCACCTATTTTTTAAGTTCAAATATCGCATGAACAATTCCTTGAAGAGCACTACCAATAAGAAAAATTATCCATGTTATATGCCAAGCCATTGTCAAAAAACTTATAACGAAATATATAATAACGATTACTGACCACATAGCACCCGTAATAGATTTATATAACGTATTCTTTTCTACATTACTAGCCTTCCATTCTTTAAACTCCTCAACAACAGTACTATCTTTTTTTAAGTATTTAGGCTTTGTCATATTATTATATATAACAATTCCTGTTGCAACTGCCACCATTACAAACATAATAACAACACCCAAAATACTATCATCTAAAAGAATAACTGGAACTACACATAATATGTATAACATGACTGATATGGATAGCAAAAGCGCAAAGCGTTTTCTCGCTTTAGGATAATCTTGTTCAAACCAAGAATTATTTTCTTCTGTTTTCCCGATTTGACTGATTAATTCATTAATATCACCAATGCTTGCGGTAGCAATATTGTAAGCTGCCTCACTACTTTTTCCACTATCTACTAAATCATTATACTTATCAATTAGGTTTTGTAACATTTCCTCTTTTAATTCTATCGTCTGCTTAGTTTTAGGAGCATCCTCAAAAAGAGATTCAATAAAATTTCTTAATTTATCATTCATTTTTATTCCTCCATATGAATCAATTTATCAATAATTTGCTTGGCTTCTAACCATTCATTTTTCATCTTAGAAAGAGCAACTCTTCCCCTTTTAGTAATTGTATAATATCGTCTTCTTGCCCCAGTATCACCATCACCCCAATATGATGTAATATAACCTAAATCTTCAAGTCTTCTAAAGGCAGTATAAAGAGTTGCATCTTTTAATACATATCCTGTTCGTTCTTGAATAGATTTATTTATTTGATAACCATAACTATCGTTTTCTTCTAGATGAGCTAAAATAATTGTATCAGTATGTCCTCTAATCATATCAGATGTTATTGTCATATCAGAATGCTCCTTTCATTTTAAATATTATACTATAATATACCTCGTCTGTCAAGGTATATATATGATATGATATATATTATATTGCAAATTTATTATTTTTATGCTTTTTCTTAATGTGTTTTATATAATTTTTAATTTTTAAAATAAAAATTTTTATTTCTAAATTGTTTGTGGTATTACAACAAAATTAAATAAAAAATAGACATAAAAATGAAAAACACCCCTTTACTATCTTATAACACATTTTTCATGTGCCTAGTATATGGGGTTCTCTTTCATTTTTTATGTCTATTTTTGTTTAAACTATTTCTATTTAATTTAGTTTATTTACTAAATAAATTCAATAATTGCCATTTCACTTGCATCGCCACGGCGTGGTCCAAGTTTTAATACTCTTGTATATCCACCATTGCGATCTGTATATTTTGGGGCAATTTCACTAAATAATTTTTGAAGTGCATAGTTACCTTCTTCATCTTTTTCAAAACGAATTAATTCAGCTGCTTGTCTACGTGCAGCAAGATCACCTTTTTTACCAAGAGTGACCATTTTATCTGCGAGGCGTTTTAATTCTTTTGCTTTAGAGATGGTAGTTTCTATACGACCATTTAAAATTAAATCTGTAATTAAATCGCGAAATAAAGCTTTTCTTTGAAAACTTTTACGACTTAAAGTACGATATCCTAATGCCATAAATTTTTTTCTCCTTCTAAAGATTTTTTGGTAATTCCTTTATTCTTCTGAATCTTCATCATCAAATTCTGAATCTTCATCATCAAATAACGTAGTACTGTTCTTAAGATCTAAACCAATTTCACGAAGTTTTTGAACAACTTCTTTTAATGACTTACGACCTAAATTTCTAACCTTCATCATTTCTTCTTCTGTTTTTTGAGTAAGTTCACCAACTGTATTAATATTTGCACGTTTCAAACAGTTATAAGAACGAACTGATAAATCAAGGTCTTCAATCTTTTTATCAAGTTTGCTATCAACTACCTTTTCCTCAGTTTCAATCATATATTTTCTTTGTTCAATTTCCATATTCAAATTTTGAATTACAGCAAAATGTTCAATTAAAAATTTGGATGCAAGAGAAAGGGCGTTAGTAGCTTTAATTGAGCCATTTGTCCATACCTCAACAATTAATTGGTCACAATCAAAATTATCACCATAACGAGTCTTAGTTACATCATATTTACATCTTACAACTGGAGTAAAAATTGAATCAATTGGAAGACGTCCAATAACACGATTATTTCCTTCCTTACAAAACTTTTTATTTTCATCGGCATTAACATAGCCAACACCATTTCTAACAAATAGTTCCATTTTGATTTTTCCACCTGCCGCAAGTGTTGCAATTTCTTGCTCACCATTAATTACTTGAATATCCTCAGTTGATGCAGTATTGATATCTTTAGCTCTAATAACTTTTTCATATACAAGTTCTTCATCAGAGGTTCCTAATTTTTTTTGTTCTTCAATAGTTGGAAGTGATTCAATAAGTTCTAAGCGATATGTTTGATCTTGATCGCCAAAGTCACCCGTTTCATTTTTATAAGCATTAATGGTAAAAACAACCTTTTTTAAATTTAAAATGATTTCAGTTACATCTTCACGAACACCATTAATCGCACAAAACTCATGTTCAACTCCTTCTATGCTAATTGCCACAATAGCAGCACCAGGAAGGGATGACAACAACACTCTTCTTAAAGAGTTTCCAATTGTCATACCATATCCTCTTTCAAGAGGCGATAACTTTAATTTACAATAGTTATCATTAACGTTTTGAACATCTTCATTAATTTTTAATTCTGGTTTAATAAATTCCACTCTTCTCATTTAATCCTCCCATTAGATTTATTTGGTATGTAGATACCTTGAAGTGAATTTTTAATACTATCCACGAGGTCTTTTTGGAGGACGACATCCATTGTGGGGAACAGGTGTAACATCTTGAATTGAAACAATTTCAAGACCAGCTACTTGTAAAGATCTGATGGCTGCCTCACGACCAGGTCCTGGACCTTTAACTGTTACTTCTACTTTTACCATTCCATTATCCATTGCGGCTTTTGCAGCAGCCTCAGATGCCATTTGAGCAGCAAATGGAGTGGATTTTTTGCTACCTTTAAAACCTACTGCACCAGCACTACTCCATGAAACAACATTACCTACTGGATCAGTTATAGTTACAATTGTGTTATTAAATGTAGAATGAATATGGGCAACCCCTTGAGGTATATTCTTTCTTACACGACGTTTACGAATTACTTTTTTAGCCATTTAATTCACGCCTCCTATTTCTTCTTATTAGCTACAGTTTTAGCAGGACCTTTTCTTGTACGTGCATTTGTTCTTGTTCTTTGTCCTCTAACTGGTAAGCCTCTTCTATGACGAAGTCCACGATAACTTCCAATTTCCATCAATCTTTTTACGTTCATAGCAACTTCTCTACGTAAGTCACCTTCAACGTGATATTTTGCAATCTCTTGACGAATTGCAGTAAGTTCAGCTTCTGATAAATCTTTTACTCTTTTATCAACGCTAACATTGGCATTTTTTAAAATTTCTTCAGCTGTTGGTTTGCCAATACCATAAATATATGTAAGTGATATTACTACACGTTTATTGTTAGGAATATCAACACCAGATATACGTGCCATATTTTCATAAGCCTCCTATTATCCTTGTCTTTGTTTGTGTTTTGGGTAAGCTGAACAGATTACCATAACACGTCCATGTCTTTTAATAACTTTACATTTATCACAAATTGGTTTTACAGATGGTCTAACCTTCATTGTGTACCTCCTATGTACTTGTTTAATTTGCTAATTATACAACTTATTTATGACGATAAGTTATTCGTCCACGTGTTAAATCATATGGTGATATCTCAACAGTCACTCTATCACCTGGTAAAATGCGAATCGTATTCATACGGATTTTACCAGAAACGTGGGCTGTAATAATTTGACCATTTGCAGTTAACTTTACTTTAAAAACTGTATTTGGTAAAACTTCAACGACTGTTCCTTCCATTTCGAACATATCATTTTTTGACATTAATCGTTCTCCTTTATTTTAGTTAAAATTTCATAACCGTTATCAGTAATAACAATTGAATTTTCATAGTGTGCACTAGGCAAATGATCGGATGTTATTGTCGTCCAACCATCAGCTAATATTTTTACTTTATATGTGCCCATATTAATCATCGGTTCAATGGCTAGTGTCATTCCTTTTCTCAAAACTGGACCCATTCCTTCTTTTCCATAATTGGGAATGGCTGGATCTTCATGTAATTTGCTTCCAACTCCATGTCCTGTAAAATCTCTTACAACACCATAATTAAATTTTTTTGCATACATTTCAATTGCATGAGATATATCGGATAATCGATTCCCTGGATGAGCATACTTTAATCCTTCAAAGAATGATTGTTCCGTAACTTCTATTAACTTAAGGCGATCACTTTTTACATTGCCACAAGGCCAAGTTCTCGCACAATCTCCATGATATCCTTTATAATTTGCACCAATATCAATGGAAATAATATCACCATCTTTTAAAATTTGTCTACTGCTTGGAATTCCATGAATTACAACTTCATTAATGGATGCACATATTGATGCAGGATATCCATTATAATTTAAAAATGATGGTACAGCACCATGCGATGTGATTACATCATAAGCAATTTTATCTAGTTCTTTCGTTGAAACACCAGGCTTTATTGCTTTTCTAATCTCCTCATGGGCAAGCATTGCGATATGTCCTGCTTCTTTCATAAGAGCAATTTCGCGTTCACTTTTATATGTTATCATTTCAATTCACCTTATTAATTATTTCATCAATAACCTTAGATGGTTCTTGATTACTATTTACTGGTATTAAAATTCCAAGATTTTCATAATACGTTATAATTGGCTTTGTTTTATTATTATATACAACAAGCCTTTCTTCAATTGTCTCTTTTGTATCATCTTTTCTTTGATAAAGATTACCACCACAATAATCACAAATACCTTCGATTTTGGGTTTTAATGATTTAATATTATAACCTCTACCACATTTTGAACATATACGTCTATTAACAATTCTTTCTTCAATCACTTCATCTTCAATTTCTAAATTTATTGCAGCATCAAGTTTTATGTTTAATTCCTTTAAAATATTAGATAAAGCTTTTGCTTGGTCAAGATTACGTGGAAATCCATCTAATAAAAAACCCTTTTTACAATCATCTTCACTAAGTCTTTCTTTAACAATTTGATTGGTTATTTCATCAGGTACAAGTTGTCCTTTATCAATATAACTTTGTGCAAGAAGACCCATAGGAGTTTTTTTTGATATTGCTTTTCTAAATATATCTCCTGTGGAAATGTGGGGAATGCTGTAGTGATTTTTAAGTTCTACAGCACAAGTCCCCTTGCCAGATCCAGGAGCACCCATAATAAGTAGATGCATAAGTTTCACCTAATTATAAAAATCCGTGATAGTCTTGAGCTTGACCTTCAGTTTTAATTTGTTTAATTGTTTCAAGAGCAACACCTACAACAATCATAAGTGATGTACCACCAATTTGAACTGATGCTGGAAGCTCTGGGAATATAAAGGTCACAATTACTGGAATTGATGCAAGTATTGCTAAATAGGTTGCACCAAGTAGTGTTACTTTAAATAATACTTTTGAAATAAATACAGCAGTTTCTTCACCTGGTTTTACACCTGGAATATGTGCATTTTGTTTTTTCAAATTATCAGCCATTTTATCTGGATCAATTTGCAAAAATGAATAAAAGAATGCAAATATAAAAATTAAAATAATATATATTGCAAACCCAATTGGTTTTTGATAACTAAAGATTGTATACCACCATTCGCTAATTGTTTTACCACTTGTTTCTACAAATTGTAAAATTGTTGTAGGAAGTGATAAAAGCGTTGATGCAAAAATGACTGGAATTACAGATGCAGAATTTAATTTAATTGGAATATTAGAGTCCTGTCTTCCTACAAGTTTAGCACCAGCCGGACGATTTGTATAGGTTACTGGAATTTTTCTTTGCAAACCTTCCATCCATACAACTCCAATTACTATACCAATAAAAACTACCATCATAACAATATATAATACAATTCCTTGCCAACCAAGAGCATTTGTATCTGCATTACGATATGTATCACCACTAATAAAATATTGCCATAATTGATACATCATTGTTGGTAAACTCACAACAATACCAGAGACTATAAGCATTGATGCACCATTACCAATACCACGCATTGTAATTTGGTCTGAAAGCCAAAGTGTAAATGCCGTACCTGCTGTAAGTACAATCGCAATATATATATATGTAAATGCATTAAATTCAGAAATATCTCTGAAATATACATTACTTGTAGCCTTTAGACCAAGAATTAAAGCAAGAGCTTGAACAAAGGCAATAAATAAAGCGATATATCTAGTCCAACGATTTAATTTTTCCCTACCTGCTTCTCCTTCTTCAGCCCATTCCTTAAATGCAGGAATAATATCTAGTTGTAACATTTGTACAACAATAGATGCCGTAATATATGGGCTAATACCAAGTGACAAAATAGAAAATTGTGTTAAACCTCCACCCGCAAACACATCTAAGAAACCAAAAATATTTCCTCCACCTGTTGATGGTATTGAATCATAATTTGCAAATGGAAATTTAATATGAATTCCAATACGCCAAACGATTAAGCAAAGAAGGGTAAAAAGAATCATTCCTATTAATTTTTTATACTTCCCGAAAAACTTTTTCATCTTAAGCCACCTCTACTGTTCCACCAGCCGCTTTGACTTTTTCCTCAGCAGCTTTTGAGAATTTAGTTGCTTTAATTGTTAAAGCTTTACTAAGTTCACCGTTGCTTAAAATTTTCACTCCTTCATATTCTTTTTTAACAAGTCCAGCTTCTTTTAAGCCAGCTAGGTCAACAACTGCACCTGCTTCAAATTTATCGTTTAAATCACCTAATTTAACTAAGGCATATTCTTTACGATTTACATTTGTAAAACCACGTTTTGGTAAACGCTTGAATAATTGAGTTTGACCACCTTCATAACCTGGTCTTACACCACCACCACTACGAGCATTTTGTCCTTTATGACCACGTGTAGAAGTTTTTCCCATTCCACTACCAATACCGCGTCCAACACGTTTTTTAGTATGTCTTGCGCCAGCAACTGGTTTTAATTCATTTAAATTCATAAATGCGCCTCCTATGCTTCAACAACAGTTACTAAATGTGAAACTGTTTTAATCATACCACGAATGGCATCATTATCAGTTTTAGTAACCGTTTGTCCAATTTTTGATAAACCAAGAGCTTTAAGAGTTGCTCTTTGATTTTTAGGATGAGCAATAGGGCTTTTGACTAATTTAATTGTTACTGTTTTTTCCATCTTAGCACCACCCTATAAAATTTCTGATTTATCTTTTCCACGAAGTTTAGCAACATCCTCTATTGTACGAAGTGCTTCTAGCCCTTTAAATGTTGCACGTACAATATTAATTGGCGTACTTGAACCTTGTGATTTAGATACGATATCTTGAATACCTGCAAGTTCAACAACATTACGAACAGGTCCGCCAGCAATAATACCAGTACCTGCTGGAGCTGGTTTTAGGAATACTTGTCCTGCACCATGAATACCTGTAATTTCATGTGGAATCGTTGTTCCAACAATTGGTATTGTAACGATATTTTTCTTAGCATCTTCAACAGCCTTCTTAATAGCTTCAGGAACTTCTTGAGCCTTACCACTACCAAATCCAACATGGCCATTATAATCTCCCACTACAACTAAAGCTGCAAAGCGGAATCTTCTACCACCTTTAACAACCTTCGTAACACGATTAATAACAACAACGCGTTCTTCATATTGTCTTTCTTCAATTGTAGTAGTTACATTTTGTGTCATTTCTTTTACTTGATCACTCACGAAAAATACCTCCTAGAACTTTAGTCCGGCTTCACGAGCCGCATCGGCTAAAGCTTTTACACGTCCATGAAATAAAAATCCACCACGATCAAATACAACAGTTGTAATACCAGCATCAATGGCTTTTTTAGCAACCATTTCACCAACTTTTTTAGCAGCTGCAATGTTTGATCCATTAGCAAATTTATTTCCACTTTCAAATGTAGATGCAGAAACTAAAGTAACTTGTTTTTCATCATCAATAATTTGAGCCAATATATGTTTATTTGAACGATACACAGCAAGACGAGGTCTAGCAGCGGTTCCTTCAACAACTGCTCTTACACGATCATGTCTTACACGACGTGAAATTTTTTTAGATTTTTTAACGATCATTTCCTATAGTCTCTCCTTTCTACTTAGCTTTCTTTCCTTCTTTACGACGAACATATTCACCTTGATAACGAATACCTTTTCCCTTATATGGTTCAGGTTTACGAATCTTTCTAACCTCCGCCGCAAATTCACCTACAACTTGTTTATCGTATCCACTGATTTGGATTTCTGTAGGTGTTGGACAAACTACCTTAATACCTTCAGGTAATTTCATTGGCACAGTATGCGAATATCCTGCTGAAACAACAAGGGTATCTCCTTGCATTTGAGCACGATAACCTACACCATTAATCTCTAATACTTTTGTAAATCCACTTGATACACCAACTACCATATTGTGAATGACAGCACGAGTTGTACCATGTAATGCACGATGATTTTTGTCATCACTTGGACGTGTTACATATATAGCATTATCTTTTACTTCAACACCAAGGTCATGATTAAAGTTAAAACTTAATGTTCCTTTATCACCTTTAGTTGTGATGCAATTACCTTCAACCTTTACTTCAACACCTTGAGGAATATCAATATGTTTATTACCAATTCTTGACATATATACCTCCTACCAAACAAAGGCTACGACTTCGCCACCAAGCTTGTTAAGACGAGCTTCACGATCAGTCATAATCCCGTTTGAAGTTGAAATAATTGCAATACCTAAACCATTTAATACTTTAGGAAGTTCATTTGCCTTAGCATAGACTCTAAGTCCAGGTTTAGAAATTCTTTTAATACCTTTAATAACACGAGTTTTTTCAGCATACTTTAAAGTTACTTTAATAACTCCTTGTTTGCCATCTTCGATTTTTTCATATTCGCTAATATATCCTTCATTCTTTAACACATTTAAAATTTCTAATTTTAAACGTGATGCTGGCATCGAAACAGTTGCATGTTTCATTTGATTAGCATTGCGAATTCTAGTTAACATATCAGCAATTGGATCAGTCATCACCATAGAATAACCTCTTTCTACCAACTAGCTTTAGTAACGCCTGGGATTAGTCCTTCATATGCTAATTCTCTAAAGCAAACTCTACATACTTTGAATTTGCGATATACAGCATGAGGACGTCCACAACGTTGACATCTAGTATAGTTTCTTGTTGAAAATTTTGCTGGACGAGCACATTTTACTTTTAATGATTTTTTAGCCATTATTTACCTCCTACTTCTTTGCAAAAGGCATGCCTAGATAACTAAGTAGAGCACGACCTTCTTCATCAGTCTTCGCAGTAGTTACGATAACGATATCCATACCACGGATCTTTAATACTTTATCATAATTGATTTCAGGGAAAATCAATTGTTCCTTAACGCCAATTGTATAATTTCCTCTTCCATCAAATGAGTTAGGATTTACACCACGAAAATCTCTAACCCGAGGTAATGCAATTGAAATTAATTTATCATAGAATTCATACATTCTTTCGCCACGTAAAGTAACTTTTGCACCAATTGACATACCCTCACGAAGTTTGAATACGGCAATTGATTTTTTAGCTTTTGTAACTAAAGGTTTTTGTCCTGTGATTTGGGTTAAATCTTCAACTGCCGCATCTAATAATTTAGAATTGCTAATTGAATCTCCAACACCCATATTAACTACAATTTTATCAATTTTAGGAACTTGCATAACAGTTGTATAACCGAATTGTTCAGTTAATTTAGCCATTACTTCGTTCTTGTAATGTTCTAGTACACGATTCATAATTCTTGCAAGACTCCTTTCTAATTATTAATGACAGTACCAGAAAGTTTGCAATAACGAACTTTCTTACCATCTACTACTTTATAACCAATCTTAGTTGGCTTCTTTTGTACTGGATCTAAATATGCAACATTAGATACATGAATAGGTGCTTCTTTTTTTGTAATACCACCATCAGGATTAGCGTTCGATGGACGATTATGTTTTGTAACGATATTAACACCTTTTACTACTACACGATTCTTTAAAGGATATACTGCAAGAACTTCACCAGTTGTATAAGTTCCATGATTTGGTTTATTTTTCCCTGTAGTAACTACTACTACATCACCTTTTTTAAGTCTCATATACGCATCTTCCTTTCTATAGTACTTCTGGTGCTAAAGAAACAATTTTCATGAAATCTTTTTCACGTAATTCTCTAGCAACAGGTCCAAAAATACGCGTACCACGAGGATTCTTATCTTCCTTAATAATAACTGCAGCATTATCATCAAATTTAATATAAGAACCATCGGGCCTTTTAACGGCCTTTTTAGTACGTACTATTACTGCTTTTACAACATCACCTTTTTTTACCATACCACTAGTTGTTGCAGATTTAACCGAACAAACACAAATATCTCCAATAGTGGCAGTTTTGTGGAATGAACCACCTAATATTTTAATAATCAAAAGTTGTTTTGCGCCAGTATTATCGGCTACATTGACTCTAGTTTCTTGTTGAACCATAATCTACCTCCTGATTAAATAATTACAGCTTCTTGAACTATCTTCACTAAACGGAAACGTTTGGTTGCAGAAAGTGGACGAGTTTCCATAATTTCTACAATATCTCCTTCTTTAGCAGTATTTAGTTCATCATGAGCTCTAAATTTCTTTGAATATTTTACTCTTTTTCCATATAAAGGATGTTTACGATAAGTTTCAACTAAAACAGTAATTGTTTTATCATTTTTAGCAGAAACAACTTTTCCTACATAAACTTTACGACTATTTCTTTCCATCGTCTACCTCCCACTACTTAGATGCACGTTCGGTAAGAACGGTATAGCATCTAGCAATTTCTTTTTTTACTTTTTTTAACTGAGCGGTATTTTCTAACTTACCAACTTCTGCTTGAAAACGTAAATTAAATAATTCTTGTTTTAATTCGTTAATTTTTGTTTGGATTTCAGTTTCACTTAAATCGCGAAGTTTACCAGCAGGTGTTTTCTTTTCTGCAATTTTCTTTGCAACTTTCTTATCAACTTTAACTTTTGCTGCCATTAACGATCACCACTTTCTCTTGTTACAAATTTTGTTTTAACTGGAAGTTTATGAGCAGCAAGTCTTAACGCTTCACGTGCTGTTTCTTCTGATACTCCAGCAATTTCAAACATAATTGTACCATCTTTTACTACTGCTACATAGCCGTCTGGAGCACCTTTACCAGAACCCATACGAACTTCTAGCGGTTTTTTAGTTCTAATATTGTGAGGAAAAATTTTAATCCAAACTTTACCATCACGTCTCATATATCGAGTCATTGCAATACGAGCTGCCTCAATTTGACGATCAGTAATCCAAGCTCCTTCTAAAGATTGGAGACCATATTCACCAAATGTAACAGTTTTCCCACCTTTAGCTTTGCCTTCATAACTTACACGATGAGGACGACGATATTTAGTTCTTTTAGGCATTAACATAACTACTTATCCTCCTTACTTGGTACAGTTTTTTTGGCTTCTGGTAAAACCTCACCTTTATTAATCCAAACTTTAACTCCAAGTTTACCATAAGTAGTTGCTGCCTCTGCAGTTGCATAATCAATATTAGCACGGAAAGTATGAAGAGGAACACTTCCTTCCGAATACCATTCGCTTCGTGCAATTTCAGCACCTCCAAGACGTCCTGAAACCATTGTTTTAATACCTTTTGCACCAACTTTTAGAGCTTTTTGGATAGCCATTTTTTGTACACGTCTAAATGATGCACGATTTTCTAAATCTTCTGCCATTTTACGAGAAACAATTCTTGCATCTTTATCTGATTCTGCTTGTTTTACTTCAACGACAGTTAAGAAAATAGTTTTACCAGTTATTTTTTCAAGTTGTTTTACAGCCTCATTTTTCTTTGAACCTTGTAATCCAATTACAAGACCAGGTTTTCCAGCATGAATTGTAACAATTACTCTTTTTCCTGTACGTTTTGTTTCAATACGTGAAACATATGCAGATTTATAAAAAGTATTTAAAAATTTACGAATCTTTAAATCTTCGTGTAAAAGGTCTGCAACTTTTGTTTTAGGTGCATACCATTTTGCATCCCATTCACGGATAATTCCGATTCTTAAACCAATTGGATTTACCTTTTGACCCATATGTTTCCTCCTTCTAGTTATTATCTGCCACTACAACTGTAATGTGGCTAGTTCTTTTTAAGATTCTATTACCGCTTCCCTTAGCACGAGCTCTCATTCTTTTAAGGGTTGCACCTTCATTAACATAAATTTCTTTTACAACAAGTTGATTCACATCCATACCATAATTATGATCTGCGTTTGCAACTGCTGAATGTAAAACTTTTAAAATAGACTCAGTTGCTGTACTTTTTGTTCCATGTAAAATACCAACTGCTTCTCCTACTTTTTTACCACGAATTAGGTCGACTACTAGTCTTGCTTTTCGAGGTGATACTCTAATTGATTTCGCGATTGCTTTTGCTTCTGCCATAATTTTCACCTCTACTTCTTAGCAGCTTTCTTATCCTTGCCGTGGCCACGATAAGTTCTAGTTGGTGCAAATTCACCAAATTTATGACCTACCATATCTTCAGTTACATATACTGGCAAATGCTCTTTACCATTATGTACTGCTACTGTATGTCCTACGAATTCAGGATAGATTGTTGATCTTCTAGACCAAGTTTGAATTACTTTCTTTTGATTGCTTTCATTTAATGCAACAACTTTTTTCATTAAATGTTTATCAATAAAAGGACCTTTTTTAAGTGAACGTGACATATATTTGGTTCCCTCCTATTTATCATTTCTACGACGAACGATAAGTCCGTTAGATTTATTTTTTGTTTTTCTAGTTTTAAGACCAAGAGCAATTTTACCCCAAGGAGTCATTGGTGCTTTTCTACCAATTGGTTGACGTCCTTCACCACCACCATGTGGGTGATCATTAGGGTTCATAACAGATCCTCTTACAGTCGGGCGAATACCCATATGACGAGAACGTCCTGCTTTACCAATATTAACAAGTGAATAATCTAAATTGCCAACAACACCAATTGTTGCACGACATTCATTTAAAATACGACGTACTTCACCACTTCCAAGGCGAACAAGAACATAACGATCTTCACGACCAAGAATTTGGGCATTTGCACCTGCAGCTCTTGCAAGTTGTCCACCATGACCTGGATGAAGTTCGATATTGTGAATTGTTGTACCAACTGGAATATTTACAATAGGAAGAGCATTTCCAACTGTGATATCCGCTTTTTCTCCAGACATTACAGTTTGACCAACCATTAAATCTTTTGGTGCTAAAATATAGCGTTTTTCGCCATCAGCATATGCAAGTAAAGCAATATTTGCGCTACGATTTGGATCGTATTCAATTGTTTTTACTACAGCTGGAATATTATCTTTATTACGTTTAAAATCAATTAAACGATATTTTCTTTTTTCGGCTCCACCTTTATGACGTACAGTTATTACACCTTGAGCATTGCGTCCTGCTTTTTTATTAAGAGGAACTAGAAGGCTCTTTTCAGGAGTATCGGTTGTAATTTCATCATAAACAAGTACTGTCATATTACGTCTACCATTAGTGGTAGGTTTATATTTTCTAATAGCCATATTTTCTTCCTCCTATCCTATAGTTCAAATACATCGATTGTTTGACCTTCTTCAAGTCTTACAATTGCTTTTTTGTAAGCTGCTTTAAAGCCTTCATATCTTTGTAGTCTTTTTGCTTTTCTATGAACATTAATTGTTCTAATTGCTTTAACTTTCACATTAAAAATAGCTTCAATTGCTTTTTTAATTTCTACTTTATTAGCATCAATTGCTACTTCAAAAGTATATTGAAGTTTATCTACTAAACCACTTGATTTTTCAGTAATAATTGGTCTTTTAATAATATCATAATGTGATTTCATTATTTAAGAACCTCCTCAAATTTTTCTACCGCAGTTTTAGTAATAACTAAATTCTTAGCATTCATCATTTGATAAACTGAAATATGGTTATATTGACCAACTAAAACATTAGGTAAATTACGTCCTGCAAGTTCAACATTACCATTTGCCTCATCAAGTACTAAAACTACTTTATTGTTCTCTAGATGAAATGCCTTTAACACTTCTACTAAACCTTTAGTTTTAAAAGTATCTAGTGTAATTTGATCTAAAACAACAATATTATTATCACGCACTTTTGAACTTAGTGCACAACGCATTGCAAGTCTAACAACTTTCTTATTGATTTTAATAGCATGAGACCTTGGAGTTGGTGCAAATACAACACCACCACCACGCCATTGTGGAGAACGAATTGAACCTTGTCTTGCACGCCCTGTTCCTTTTTGACGCCATGGTTTGCGACCACCACCACGTACCTCAGAACGAGTTTTTGCTTTTTGAGTACCTTGTCTCATTGCTGCACGTTCAGCAATAACTGTATCATAAATTGCTTGTTGATTATCTTCAACTCCAAATACATGATCGTTTAATTCAAGTTCACCAACATTAGAACCACTTTGATTATATAATACAACTTTTGGCATGTGTTTAACTCCTTCCTTTTAAGCTAATGCTTCAGGGTTAAGTTCTGGCTTTTTGGCCTTGACAGCATTTGTAATAACTACATATGAGTTTTTAGCTCCTGGAACATTACCCTTAATTAAAATTACATTATTTTCAGCATCATATTTAACAAATTCAAGATTTTGAACTGTTTTAGTAACACCACCCATACGACCTGGTAATTTTTTACCTGGTTTGATACGAGCAGGCTGAATTGAACCCATTGAACCAGTTCCACGATGGTATCCAGAACCATGAGCTGCAGGTCCTAAATGATAGTTCCAACGCTTAATTACACCTTGATAACCTTTACCTTTAGAAGTACCTGTTACATCTACAAGTTCACCAACATTAAATATATTTCCTTTAACCTCTTGTCCAACTTCAAACGCTAGCATTTCTTCCCCAGCGATTTCTTTAACGAAGCGCTTAGGGGCTGTTGAAGCTTTTTTTACGTGTCCAAGTTCAGGCTTAGTTGCTAAATTTTCTTTTTTATCAGCATATCCAAGTTGAACTGCTACGTAACCATCAGTTTCAATAGTCTTTTTTTGTAATACTACGTTCGGAGTTACTTCAATTACTGTAACTGGGATTAAAGTGCCAGTCTCAGTAAAAATTTGTGTCATTCCGATTTTCTTACCTAAGATTCCTTTGGCCATGAGTTTACCTCCTATTTCTCAATTATTTTAAAACGATATCGACACCAGATGGAAGTTCTAAATGAACTAGTGCATCCATTGTTTTAGGAGTCATATTCACAATATCAATTAAACGTTTATGTGTACGTCTTTCAAATTGTTCACGACTATCTTTATACTTATGAGGTGAACGAATAATTGTAAATACTTCCTTTTCTGTAGGTAGCGGAATTGGTCCAGATACTTTTGCACCAGTTCTCTTACATGCTTCTACAATTTTTTTCGCAGATTCATCAAGTAATCTGTGATCATAAGATAATAATCTTATTCTTAATTTTTTTTCTTTTGCCATGTTTATCCTCCTAGCTTGATTTGAATAAGCTTTCGGCTCCACACGAATTACCTGACTACACATCTTCATGACAACTCTACCGTGTGTGTCAGCAACCTCGCATATCTATGCCTACTTTTTAGCCTTTTATATTATACATATTTTCCATTTTTTTGCAAACTAGATGCTCTTTTTTTCATAAAATCTATTATTTTTTATTTATCTTTTTTAAATTATTAAATCATTTTTTCCTATTAATAAAAATTAAACTAAAAAAAGAACTAGTTTATTTTAATTAAACTAGTTCTTTTTATACTTAGTTAAATTTATTTATATTACTTTTTCTTTCTCAATATTAAAATGGTTCCACTCAAAAGACCTATCCATGTTATCATACTTATAATTGATGTCTTATTACATTTCTTACATCCTTTATCTTCTGTTTCTTCTGGTCTTTTGAGTGCTTCTCCTTCTGTTTTCCCACATCTTTTGCATGTCTTTGGTGCTTCATATGTTGCTTCTTCCCATTCATGCCCTAATGCTTCCCCTTCACTCTTTCCACATCTTG
>UQBM01000014.1 GCA_900539265.1 uncultured Mollicutes bacterium
TAAATAGTGAATAATTTTATTTTTATTCACTGTCTACTTTAGAGACATCATATCATATTGCCAGAAATTGAGTTATTGACATATAAATCATCTGAACTTCCGCTTGAATTACCAATTCCAACTAAGGAGGGCTATTGCTTTTTAGGATGGGCTACACCTGATGTTGTTGCAAAATATGGAAACACGGCACTTGAATTATGGGATACAAGCGTATTATGGAAAGAGATACCTATTGGAACAAATGGTGATTTAACACTAACGCCAATGTTTGGATATACTAGATTTGAATTAGATGTAGAGACTACAATAATAGACATGAACGATATCTTGAAGGTTAATGTAATAAAAAAATATTTTAGTGCTGAGCAATTATTGTCAAAAATAATATTTGATAGTACAAATGATGAAATTTTAACTATTGATGAAGAGGGAATAATTAAACCTAAAAAGGCTGGTTATACTACAATAACTATTAGTTTAGAAGATTATTCAAATATTAATATTACATTAGGTATAACAGTTGTTGAAGATTTAGATGGTCTAGATGAGTTATTAAAAATTTTAGTAGATGCTAATGTAAAAGAGGTAATTGCTAAAAATATTACAGTAACAGGTTATCAATTTATATATGGAATGCGTTTGCGTGGAAGTGTATCAAATTATTTGTTTGCTGAACACTTTGTTGATGAGACAATTTTAACTCCTCTTAATTCAGAAAATAGACCAGGTGATGTTCATAAAAAATATTATGTTTGTGTTCATGATACTGCTTCTAGTGCTAAAACTGCTGATGCTAAACAGCATGCACAATATGTTCAAAATGGTGGTGGTGGTACTAGTTGGCATTATTCTGCAGGTGATACTGGTATTTATCATCAAATTCCTGATAATGAAAGAGCATATCATGCTGGAGATGGTTCAAGAGAATATCATTTAAATGATTCTGGATTATTGGCAAAAGCAGATGCAATGATGAAAGTAACAATATCTGAGGATGGATATTTTGAAATTGATGGTGAAAAATCAAAAATAAAAGCTCCACTTAAAAGCAATAATCAAATACCTATAACATCTGAAATAAATGATTCTGGCATTCGGGTTGTTGTACAAGATGGTAAATATTATATTGGTGATACTTGGTGGAGTGATACTTATAAACGTGTATCTAATACAGGAGGAAACGTTAATAGTATTGGTATTGAAACAATGGTTAATCAAGGTTCTGATTTATATTTAACTTGGCAAAAAACAGCTAAATTAGTAGCACATTTGCTAATTGATAATAATCTTACTATTAATGATGTTAAGCCACATCACTTTTTCAGTGGTAAAAATTGTCCACAAACAATGAGAGATAATGGGTTATGGGATAATTTCTTAACACTTGTTTCTTTTGAATATCGTATTTTAAAAGACTATAGTGATTATGAAATTTCTTTTGAATCTTTAGATAAAACTTATGTAAATGATAAAGGTAGGGTAATTAAACAAGAAATGAAAGATATTACTGTTAGTTATAATATAACTGTAACCAAAGACGGAGTATCAAAAACAATAACTTTGTCAACAATTATTCCAGGTAATTCTAGATTTCTTTTTGGATAATTTTTAAGCTCTGTATAAAAGCGAAAAGTATTATTTTTGTTTCAAATACAGAGTTTTTTATTACAAATAGATATGTAAATTTAAGAATTTTATCTCAAAAAAACTGAAATTAGGATTTGAAAATAAAAAAAATTAATAAAAAAATGAAAACGCTTGCTTGTTTTTTTAAAAAGTGATATAATAAAGTGTAAATTCAAGCGAAAAGGAGAATAACATGTTAAACATTAGAAAAAGATTTTTCTTATTATTAACTATTGTTGGGCTACTATTTGGTATTGCCGCATGTACAAATAATGATGACTATGTAAGGTTATCATTTGATAATGACGTATATGAAGTAAAGGTAGGTCAGACCATTGATGTTTCCCCAATAGTTAACAAAGGATCAAACGTAGGTGCTGTAACTATAGAATACACATCATATGATGATCAAATTGCATCGTACTCTAACGGTAAGTTACAAGGGTTACGAGTAGGGGAAACAGTAATTAAAGTTGTTTGCTCTGAAAAACCTATTGCTTATGATATTGCAACAGTAAGAGTAGTGGCTAATTCACTTCCAGAAGTTGAATTTGAACCATTACAACAAAATATGTTAAAAGGAACTACACAAACGTTAAAATATCATTTTGTTCCTGAATATAGCAATGCTTTAATGAGTTTTATCTCTGCTAATCCTGAAATTGCAACTGTAGATGAAAATGGTGTAATTACTGGTGTTGCTAAAGGTGTAGCAATTATTATTGCACGTGCAACAGATGAATTAGATGAAAATCAATATCGTGATTATGCATTTGTTGTAGAAGTATTAGAAGCTGATTTTGCAATTCAATATGAACTTAATGGAGGTACTAATGATCCATCAAATCCTGCTGGATATAATGTATTGAATCTTCCAATTGTACTAAAAAATGCAACAAAATTAGGACATAATTTTGTTGGTTGGTATGATAATCCAGAATTCAATGGTAATCCAATTACTGAAATTGCTGCTAATTCAACTGGAGATATAACATTATATGCTAAATGGGAAGTATCAGTATTTGATATTACATATGAATTAAATGGAGGTACTAATGCTAGTGAAAATCCAGATCAATATGATGTTAATAAATTACCATTACTTTTAGAAGAACCTACAAAAACAGGTTATAATTTCTTAGGTTGGTATTTAGGTGATGAAAAGGTTGATTCAATTGCGGATGGAACAATTGGTGAAGTAAAACTCGTTGCTAAATGGGAAATTGCAACTTATAATATTACATTTGACTTAGTAGGTGGCTTATGGCAAGATTTAACGGGTATTGAATGGCCATATAACCGTGATCGTAATAAGATGGTTGCTGATTTCATTGTTGATTTTAACAAACATAGTGGAAAAACAGTTGCTGCAGATGGCTCTGATTTCTTTGCAAGAAGTTGGATGGCAGATGGTTCAAGTGCTGGATATAAATTCTTAATAAGTACTGAATATGGAAGCAAATGGGGATGGTTATTAGATTTTATAAATGATAATCGTCTTGCAAATGGTAAAACTGTGCTTAATGAAAATGATAATCAAGCAGAAGCTCGTGGTGAATTACATAATTTCTTGAATGCTTGTGCACCTGGTGATAAAGGTGGAAATGCAAGTTATGGTTGTGATTATTCAACTGAAGAAGGTACAAATGGCTTTTGGCTATATATGGTAGATTTAGAAGAAGTTTTAGTTCCAAAGACATATACAATTGAATCTGAAGATATTCTTTTACCAGAGATTGCATATAAAATGGGATATAAATTCTTAGGTTGGTTCTTGAATGGTGAAAGAGTTGAAAAAATTGTCAAAGGAACAACTGGTGATCTTAATTTTGTTGCTGAATGGGAGATAGTTGAATATACAATTGAATATAACTTAAATGGTGGACTTTTTGATATTTATTTATATTCTAGTCGTGAAGAAATGGTTGATGATTTCTTAACTGATGCGATGACATATTATGGTAAAGATAAGAAACCAAATTGTATGGTAGATGACAGTGGTACTAATGTTGGTTTTACTAATGTATTTACAGCAATATATGGTATCTTTTCTAGTGAAGAATATGGTACTAAATGGGCATGGCTAAAAGAATATATCATTAATACTGCTACAGATGCTAAAGCAAGTTTAGAAAGTGGTAACGAAGCGTATTGGAGATATTCACTTGGTGCTTTCCTATTTGAAGATCATCGTACTTCATGGCCAGCAAGTGCTGATTATACAAATGATGAATTAGCTAATGGTTTTTGGTCACTTCTTTTAAAAGAAGGTGCAGTAGGACCTCAAAATACATATACAGTTAATGATGAAGTAATTTTACTTACACCAACTAAAGAAGGTTGTGTATTCTTAGGTTGGTTCTTAAATGGTGAAAAGATTGAAAAAATATCTAAGGGAACTATAGGTAATTTAGTTCTTGAGGCAAAATGGTATAATCCAAATGCTGAATTAGATATAGATTATCAATTAGATGGTGGTGTTTTACCAGAAGATGCTCCTACAAAATTTGTAGCAAAAGATGGACTAGTTACACTTCCAACTCCAATTAAAGTTGGTTATATGTTTAAAGGATGGTATGAAGACATTGAATGTACTAAAGAGGTAACAAATATTGCTTCTGGACGTTCTGAAGGTGTTGTATTGTATGCTTTATGGGAATTAGAAACATATAAAATTGAATATGAAACAAATGGAGGAGAATTCTTAACTGATAGTGTTGCACCATTATATGCAACATTTGATGAATTAGTTTCAGAATTTATTAATGACTATTCAAACTTTACTGGAATAAGTGGCATTACTGCTGAGTCATTCTATGGAAAATCTAATCAATATGGACTTTATGGTTTCTTTAAAAATGAAGAGATGGCTACAAAGTGGAATTGGTTATTAAATTTTGTCATTGAGATGGCTACAGAAGTTGGTTATAGTGGAAAAGCTTATTTAATGTTATTTGCTGGTGCTGCTAACTTTAATAAATATTCAAGATCAAATTTTGCTGCTTTCTTACAACAAACTCATTTAACTAAAATTTCTCCAATTTCAATGAATTTTGAGAATGTTGATAGTGAAGCACTATGGGCAGCATGTCCAACTAAAGATATTCAAATTGGTATTGAGGCAAAATATGATTATACAGTTTTAGATTTACCACTTGAACTAGCAACACCAAATAAAGAAGGTGCAACATTTATTGGTTGGTATACAAATTCTGATCTTAAGAATGGTAAAATAGATAAATTGACAATTGAAACTATTGGAAATATTAAGTTATATGCAAGATGGTCTGATTCAACAATTAATTTTGATACATTTAATATTAATTATGAGTTAGATGGAGGTGTATTAGAAGAAGGAGCACCTACTTCATATGTTGAGGAAACTGGAGTAGCACTTAAGGGTGCAACAAAACCAGGTT
Source organism: uncultured Mollicutes bacterium (assembly GCA_900539265.1). Lineage (GTDB taxonomy): Bacteria > Bacillota_I > Bacilli_A > ML615J-28 > CAG-313 > CAG-313. Next base: position 5,046 of record UQBM01000014.1, read on the forward strand.
ATACATTCAAAGGATGGTATTTAGATGTTGAATGTACGAAAGTTGTTACAGAAATTACAGCACAAGATAAAGGTGATATCACTTTATATGCTTGTTGGGAGGCTGTAACTTATACTATTACATATGAAGTTGGAGAAGGAACGCTTCCAGTTGAAACAGTTAGAGTAAGTGGTTATGATAGTCTTGAACAAATAGTTGAGGATTTATTAAAAGATTATTCTTCTTATACAGGCAATACATATACTACTCCAGCAGATCTTGGTACATCTGCTTGGCCAAGCGATGCTGATCGTAATTTTGGTACTTTCTATTTATCAAATGTCAATGGGGTAAATATGTATGAAAAATATTCTTGGTTATTAGAATATTTATTAGAAGTAAATACTTCAGGTGAATATCCAAGAATATTAGTTAAATATAAAAATCCTGCTACATGTGTAGAGGTTGCTGATGAAACATATGCTTTCTATTATGCATTTAAAGGATTTGTGCAAGCAATGCAATATCATTCTGGTAATAGTTATTGGGAAACAGCAAACTATGCTGATGCTACTGTTTTAAATAAAGCATTAGATTTTGCTCCAGATGCAGTTTATGAAGAAAAACCAGTAAGTGCAGAATTTACTTTAGAAACATTACCATTTGAACTTCCAATTCCAACTGCTCCAGAAGGCAAAAAATTTGTTGGTTGGTATCAAAATAGTGAATTTAGTGGTGACGTTTGGTTTGAGGTACCAGTAGGTACAATCGGCGATTTAACACTATATGCAAAATATGTTGATTTAAATGAAAAAGTGAAGTATAGTATAGTATATGTGTTAGGTGATGGTACTCTATCTGGAGATATCCAAACTGAATATACAGCTGGTGAAGTTCTAACATTAACAGCAAATGCAATAAGAGAAGGATATATCTTTAAAGGATGGTACTTAGATGCAACTTGTACGCAATTAGTAACTGAAATTAGTGCAGATACTTTGGGTAATATTACTTTATATGCGTGCTGGGAGGCTATAGAATATTCAGTAGAATTTGTAAATGTTGATGGCTTAGGAACACAAACGATGGCCTTTGACGATTTATTACCAGTGCCAACTAAAGAAGGATATACGTTTAAAGGATGGTATAGAAACCCAGATTTTAGTGGTGATGTTGTAACAACTGTTGTTGGTGAAGGAAAATATTATGCTAAATGGGAAGAAAATGCTACTTATTATAATATTGAATATGTTTTAGATGGAGCAACCTTACCTGAAGGTAATTGGAACCAATATAACAAGCTTACAGGATTAGTATTGCCAATTGCTCATAAAGAAGGTGCAAGATTTATTGGTTGGACTTTGGATGAAAAAGGGTTGCAATTTATAGAAGAAATTGTTGCTGGTTCAGAAGGAGATTATAAATTATATGCCATTTTTGAAGAAAATAAATCTATGCTAGTAGTAGGAGCAGATGCTCAATTTAAGACTTTAGCAGAAGCACTAACTGCAGCTAATGAAGGGGATACGATTAAATTATTACCTGGTGAATATGATGAAGATGTAACAATTGACAAAGCAAATTTAACTATCATAGGTTCAAATGCTTCATTAAATCCTAATGTAGATACAAGAGGTGAAGAAGCTTTACTAAAGGGTGTTATTTCTGTTTCAACAACTGCTACTAACTTAACAATAAATGGTCTTGCTTTTACTGGAAAGGCTAAAATTAAAAATAATTCGGATGGTAATTATCAAGGATTTAATTTCTTAAATAATTTAGTGTATGATACAGAAGTTGATTCTTCTAATTGGGGAGAAACTGGACGTTATTTAATATCAGCTTTCATAGAATTTAAGATGTCAAGTGGAGGAACAACTAATAATTTCTATTTTGCTAATAATAGATTTGAAAATGTTTCTACTACTAATATTCTTGTTAATAGAGTTAAAAATTTAACTGTTGATAATTGTGTTTTCTTAGATTTTGATCATGATGCGATTCGTTTAGAAGGCGGATATAATTATGGTGATTTATACTTTACTGGAAATTTATTTGAACAAACAGTTGTAAATAATGGTAATAATGCAATATTCTTACAAGCTGTTGCTGGCGCTTCAGGTACAACAACTAAAGTTTTAGTTGCAAATAATACTTTCAAACAAATCGGTAATAGTAGTGTTTCTTTACCATATAATGGAGCTATATCTGCTCATACTTTCCAAGAAGCTAAAACAGATTGGGAAATTACAGGTAATATTTTTGATCATTGTTATAATTATCTATATTTACGTAATAATGGAGCAAGTGCATCAAATTGGAGTTGTAAAGTAGAAAATAATCAATTTTTAGGTTTACCTGCTACACATTATTTTGGTACTTATAATGGTTCAGATACAGAAACAACTAATCCACATTTAGCTGAATTTGGTGCTAATTATTATGAAGATAATGATGGCGAGGTTATTACTGATTTAAGTGTTTATTCTGATTTATTTAAACATTTAAAGACTTATGGAACTACTCTTTCTGATGATTTAATTATAAGGAAGAATTCAGTTATATATGTATTAAATGGTGGTAAATTAGAAGGTTCAGCAATTGTAGATTATGATGCAGCAGATAATGATTATAGTCTTGCAGTACCTACCAAGGATGGTTACAAATTCTTAGGATGGACAACCATTAATGGTGTTAAATTAACTAAATTAGATAAAGGAACCACTGGCATTGTTACGGTATATGCTAATTGGTATCAATTACCAGTATATTCAACTATTAATTATGTTTTAAATGGTGGAACTTTATCTAAAGATGCTCCAGTTGAGTATAAAGAGGGTATAGGAACAAAACTTTTAAATCCAACACTTAATGAATCCTTCTTTGTAGGTTGGTATTTAAGTGATGATTTTAGTGGTAACCCAGTAACTGAAATTACTCCAGATATGACTGGTGATATAACCTTATATGCTAGATTTGCTGCATATGTTTATAAAAATATTGAGTATGTATTAGATGGTGGAATTTTACCTGATAATGCACCTACAAATTATGTTGTAACTGTAGGAGTTGATCTTTCTAATATTGTTCCAACTAAAGATGGACATAAATTTTTAGGGTGGTTTGATAATGCTGAAGGTTTAGGTAATCCAATAACTGAGATTTCTAAAGATGAAGAAGAGGATATAACTTTATATGCTTTGTGGCAAGATGAAAGTGTTAATTTTGATGTTACCTATGTTTTAAATGGTGGTAATACTAAATGGGATAGTCGTGATGCTTTAATTACAGAATTCCTATCAGATTTTTCTGCAATTGCAGGCAAGACTATAACGGCTGCTAATTTCACAACTGCTGCAAGAGAAACTGAATTTAATGCTTTAATTAAAGATGATGCGATGTGGGCAAAATGGAAATGGTTATTTGAATTTATTGCAAGTACAGATAAACATGAAAAAGCTCCTGATTTCTATAATAAAGTTTTAAATGATAGAGATGGTAGTGATCCAGACAATAAATGGTTCTTGACAAGAGATTTTGCTGGATTTGTAAATAAAACAATAGGAAATTTCTGGTTTAGTGTTAGTCCTGTTGATTATAGTTTATTTGTAAATGCCGATGGTTTTTGGAGTTTAATTGAAACAGAATATAAAGCCGTAGATACAAATACATTATTAACACCATATAGACCTTATTATATATTTGAGGGCTGGTATGATAATCCAGAATTAATTGGAAATCCAGTAAAAGTAATCGAAAGCGATTGTACATTATATGCAAAATGGTCTAAACAAACAGTTACCTTAACATATGTTATGGGTGATGTTGATGCAACTATGGATCAAACAGAAGTTTTAGTACATGTAAGTGATTCATTTGATCTTGCAACTCCTACATATGATGACAGATATTTAAAATTTAATGGTTGGTATCTTGAACCTGAATGTATCAATCCAGTTACTAAGGTTAATGAATATACTAATAGCGATATGACTGTTTATGCCTCTTGGACTGAAATTGATGGATATACGATTAATTATGTATTAAATGGTGGTAGTTTGATTTATGAAGATCGCGATGCATTATTAGCTGATTTCTTAAAAGACTATAATGAAGCAATGGGCAAATCATATTTAACGGTTGCTGATATACCAACAGGAAATTTTGCAGATATTAACTATCATACTTTCTTTACTAAGGTTTTATCAGACGGAACTAATATTCGTGAAAAATGGTTATGGTTAGCTGAATATTTATTAGAGTTATCTAGAAGAGATTTACCGTCTAATAATTGTAATATATTAGGACTTGATGCTTTAATAAATAATAAGCCTTATACTGGTGATGCTATTTATGGGTTATCATATGCATTTAGAGCTTTCTTAATAGGAACTACTATTAGACCAGGCTCATCATATTCTTCAGTTGATTATACTATTTATGAAAATGCTCATGGTTTTTGGGATAAATTAAGTGCAGCTGAAAATACTGAATATTTAAATAATAAAGGTACGGTTATTCTTCCAACTGCATATCTTGAAAATTATAAATTTGTTGGTTGGTATACAAATCCTGAATTTACAGGTGAACCTGTTACATCTGTAGAAGATACAATTACTTTATATGCTAAATTTGTTGAAGCTACACCTGTTGAATCTGTATCTATTGATAATAAGATTACAGAATTAAAGAGATATGAAACATACCAATTAGAATGGTCAATTAATCCATCTAATGCTAATATACAAGCTGTTAAATTTGAAAGTAGTGATACTAGTGTTGCGACTGTAGATAATAAAGGATTGATTACTACAATATCAAATGGTACAGTAACTATTAAAATGACTTCACTTTCTCCAAGTGGAAAAACTGATGAATTTACATTTGAGGTTTATTCTCCTGACCATTTTGATATCAATTATGAAACTAATTCTTATGTGGAAATAGGTAAGTCAATATTATTATTGGCAGATTATGTAAAACGTGATGGTTCTAAAGTTAATCTTGTTTGGTCAAGTTTAACACCAGAAATTGCAAGTGTTGATGCTGGTGCTGTAACAGGTCTGAAAGCAGGACAAGCAGTTATTCGTGTTGCACTAGCAGATGATGAAAGTACTTATCAAGATTTTATTGTTACTGTATTAGATTCTAATCTATCTGATGCATTAAAATATATTTTGAGTGCACATGAAAGTAATGCTTTCTTGAGTTATGATTTAGGTATTGGTGCTGGTACACCTGCATATTATCGTGATATTGTTGGTAGTGTAAGTAAATTATTATATAATGAACCACTTACAATTGATGATAGATATTATGCAACAGCTAATGCAAATGATAAAAATCATGGTGGTAAAATGAGTAGTATTGAATTTATAACTGTTCACTATACTGGTAATATGGGTAAAGGTTCAACTGCTTCTGCAAATGCAAATTATTTTGCTAATGATACATCAACATCTATTCATTATGTTACTGGTAATGATGGAGTATTTAGTGTATTAGATGATTCATATGTTGCATATCATGCTGGTGATGGAACTAGTGTTAAATTTGAATGGTTCCCAACTGGTGTAACATATAAAGATGGTGATCCAGTATATCCAGTATTTGGTATTACCGCTAATTCTAAATTCTCTATTAATGGTGTTGAGACAACAATTAGTGTTCCAGAAGGTACAACTGCGGCTACTAAAAAAGTAACAGATAGTAAATGGATAAATGATATGGGACTTGCATTTAAGATTGTTGATGGACAATATTATATGGGAACAACTTGGTGGTGCTATTCACAAGTTGCAGAAGGTAGAATTTGTTCAAAAGGTGGTAACTTAAATTCAATTGGTATTGAATCTGCTGTTAATCCTGAATCTAATTTATGGTATACATGGCAAAGAACTGCACAACTTGTTGCAAGACTTATGTTAGAAAATGATTTAGATATTACTCGTGTTAAAGGACATCATTTCTATTCCGCAAAAGATTGCCCTCAGCCACTTCTTGAAAATGACCTTGAAATTTGGTGGAAGTTTATCGAAATGGTTGAACATGAATATGATATGTTGACTAAATTTAAAGATTATCAATTTACTTTTGAATTGAATACAGAAACTACTACGGTTAATAATAATGGTCGTGTCGTTGAACAACCATTATACACTGAGGTTGTTACTTATACTATAACAGTTAACAATGGAACAACATCAGAAACAATCACTCTTTCAACCATTGTTGAAGGTATGTATTGTAAATAATAAAAATTGAGCGATTTGAGTGATTCAAATCGCTCTTTTTATGTACATTACTTTCACTTGCAAAAAAACCTAAAATTTGATATAATTATTAAAGAAAGTCGGTGATAGAATGCAACGATATTTTGTTAAAAATGAAGCTATTATAAATGATATTGTTAAGATAATGGGGGATGATTATCTACATATTACTAGAGTAATGCGGATGAAGTGCAATGACAATGTTATCATTTGTAATGAAGATAAATCATGGATTTGTTCAATTAAGGAAATTACTGATAATAGTGTTTCTTTGCAAATTGTAAAAGAACTAGAAGAAAAAAAAGAATTACCGATTGAGGTAACAATAGCACAAGGAATTATACGTAGAGAGAAAATGGAAGAAGTAATTGATAAGATTACTCAAATGGGTGCATTATATTATATACCTATTCAAATGGATAGGTGTAATGTGAAAATAAAAGATGAAAAAATTGATAAAAAAATAGAAAGAATGAACAAAATTGCTAAAGAGGCCGCTGAACAAAGTCATAGAACTAAAATACTCAAAGTAAAGTATCCAATCAATTTTATTAATATGATGAATTTGAAAAAAGAATATGATTTATGTCTATATGCCTACGAAAATCACGTTAATACTAAAACTTTAAGAGAGGTATTATTAAATAGAAGTTATAATAAAATTATTATTTTAGTTGGACCTGAAGGTGGAATTAGCGATGAAGAAGTTAAAATTCTTAATGAAAATAATTTTATTGCTGTAAGTTTAGGACCAAGAATTTTAAGAACTGAGGTAGCACCAACGTATATTCTTTCTGCGATTTCTTATGAGTTGGAGGAATAAAATGGATTTTTTAACAATTACTTTAGGTTGTAAAGTAAATTTATATGAAACGGAATCATTAATTGAATATTTAGAAAATAAAGGGTGGAAATATAAAAAAGATAGTAATGATGTAGATGTCGTTATTATTAATACATGTACGGTTACAGCAACTTCTGATCAAAAAAGTAGACAAATGATTCGTCATGCAAAACGTAATAATCCTAAGGCAATAGTTGTAGCAATGGGGTGTTTTGTACAAACTCATCAAAATGATGCTGAAAAATTGGCCGAAATAGTAATTGGAACTAGTGATAGATTAAAAATATATGATTTAGTTAATGATTATGTAATGAATAAACATAAGATAAATTACATCATTGATTTGAATAATTTTAGTAAATATGAGGAAATGAAATTAAGTAAGCTCACTACCCATACTAGAGGATTTGTTAAAATTCAAGATGGTTGTGAAAACTTTTGTAGTTATTGTTTAATTCCATATGCAAGAGGAAAAATTAAAAGTCGAAAACCTGAAGATGTTATTACTGAGATTGAACAATTAGTGATGTTTGGAACCAAAGAGGTAATTATAGCAGGTATAAATACTGGTACTTATGGTAAAGATTTAGGAAATATTAATTTGGCAAAATTGATTGAATTGATAATGACAAAAACCAATTTATGGCGATTAAGACTATCATCAATTGAATTAATGGAAGTATCAGATGAACTTTTATCCATAATGAAAAAGTACCAATATCGAATAGCAAATCATCTTCATATTCCTCTTCAAGGTGGTAGTGATCAAACTTTAATAAGGATGAGAAGAAAGTATTTGACGGCTGACTATCGTAATCTAATTGCAAAAATTAGAAATGATTTTCCAAATATTGCTATTACAACTGATTGTTTAGCAGGATTTGTTGGTGAAACAGAGGATGAATTTAGGGATTCAGTAGCATTTATAAAAGAGATGAATTTTGCTAATATGCATATATTTCCCTACTCTAGAAGAAAAGGAACAAAAGCTGATGAAATGAATGGCCATTTGGATAATATGGTCATAAAAGAACGTGCTAAAAAATTAACATTAATTGCAAAGGAAATGAGAGAATCATATCAAAAAAAATTCCTTGGTCAAATTGTTGAAGTATTATTTGAACAACAAAAAGGGAGTTATTTTGTTGGTCACACGAGTAATTATCTAGAAATATATTGTACAGATGGGAATCCAAATATTATTAATGAAATTAGAAAATGTTTAATAATCAATTTTGAAAGAGGAAAATTATATGCCAAAATCGAAGGAGAAATATAATGAATGAATTTAAAGATTATAATTTAAAACCATATTTATATAAAGCATTGGATTTTATTCATTTTAAAAATCCAACACAAGTTCAGGAAATGGTTATTCCTTCTGTTCTTTCTGGTGAAAGTTTGATGGTTGAAAGTGCTACTGGAAGCGGAAAAACGCATGCTTTTTTGATTCCTATTTTACAAAATATGGATGAAGAAAGAAGAGATGTGCAAGTAGTTATTATTTCCCCTACAAGAGAACTTGCGACGCAATTGCATAAAGTTTGCTTAGAACTTACGCAGTTTAGTGATAAAGAAATAGAAGTAGCAAAAGTAATTGGAGGAATCGATCGTGAATTAGAAATAAAAAGATATGAAAAAAAACAACCTAATATTGTCATCGGTACAATTGGAAGATTAATGGATTTGGTTATAAATGCTAATGTTTTAAAAATACATAATGCTCAAACTGTTGTAATAGATGAGGCTGATATGATATTTGAGGAAAAAGAATTAATCGAGGTTGATAAAATTATGGCTAAAGTTCAAGGTAAGCCTCAATTTTTAATTTTTAGTGCTACAATTCCTAAAGGCCTCAGGCATTTTTTAAATAAATATTTGGAAAAAATTAAGACAATTGTCATAAAGGAGAAAAATTTAACTACTGCCAATATTGAACATTTAATGTTACAATGTAAAGCAAGAAATAAAGAAAAAGTATTATTGGAGTTGCTTCATATAATTAATCCTTTTTTAGCAATCATTTTTGTTAATACTAAAGAACAAGTAGAAAAAATTGCAATGATTCTTTCCAAAGAAGGTTTTAGAATTGGTAAATTACATGGTGCAATGGAAGATAGAATTCGTAAACAAATGTTAAAAAGAATTGATGCTTTGGAATATCAATATATAGTAGCAAGTGATATTGCTGCAAGGGGGATTGATATAAAAGGTGTTAGTCACATAATTAATTTTGATTTACCTAATGATATTGAATTTTATATACATCGTACAGGTCGTACAGCAAGATATAATAATACGGGATATGCGTATTCTCTTTATGCTTATGATGATGATAATTATATTAAAAACTTACAAAATAAAGGTCTTAAACCTAAATTTGTTAAGATTCAAAATAATGAGATTGTAGAAACTAAATTTTTTGTCAAAAAAGAACGGGGATTTATTAAAACGATTGAAAATCAAGTACATAGTAGTACTAAGATGCCAAAAAAAGTAAAGCCAGGGTATCGAAAAAAACGACTTGAAGAAATTAATAAAAAAATAAAAAAAATTAAAAAAGAACATATCAATGAAATATATAGAAAAAAAGCTAAAGCAGAAAGAGGAAAATAATGAAAATTGGTTCACATGTTTCAAATAATGGTTCAAAAATGTTAATAGGTAGTGTTGAGGAGATACTTTCCTATGGTGGGAATTGTTTGATGGTTTATTTAGGAGCCCCTCAAAATACTTTTAGAAAACCAATTGAAAATCAAAATGCTCCCAAAGCAATCGATCTTGCAAAGCAATTTGGAATTAATAGTGAAGATATAATTGTTCATGCACCTTATATTGTGAATCTTGCCCAGATGGATGATAATAAATTTAACTTTGCAATTAACTTTATTGCCCAAGAATTGCGTGGTGTGGATAGAATTGGTGCAAAATATTTAGTATTACATCCTGGTGCTCATATGGGTTTTGGTACTGAAATCGGATTAAAAAGAATATCAAATGGTATTAATCAGATATTAGATTTAACTAAAGATTGTAAAAGTGTAATAGCCATTGAAACAATGGCTGGTAAGGGAACTGAATGTGGTAAAAATTTTGAAGAAATTAAAGTTATCATAGATGGTATTAATGATAAAAATAGGATAGGTGTGTGTTTGGATACATGTCATATTCATGATAGTGGCTATGATATAGTAAATGATTATGAAGGTGTTATAAATAACTTTGAAGAAGTAATTGGCATCAATTATTTAAAAGTAATTCATATTAATGATTCAAAAAATATCAGAGGTTCTCATAAGGATCGACACGAAAATATTGGTTTTGGTCATCTTGGTTTTGATACAATAAATAAAATATGTAATGATAATCGCTTTGAAAAGATTCCTAAAATTTTAGAGACCCCTTATGTTGAAGTGAGTAAAAATTTATCATATCCACCATATAAATATGAAATTGAAATGATTAAAAATGGTAAATTTGATAGTGAATTAATTGATAGAATAAAGCAATATGCTGTATAAAAAATAAAATAACATTAGAAGAATTAGCCTTTTTCAAAACTAGTTTTTCAAATGTTATTTTTTATTAATTATTTCTAAAATGGCGGTTTTTAACTCATCAACTATCATATTTTCAGGTATTTTTTTAATGATAACACCTTTTTTAAATAATACAGCTTCATTTTTACCACCTGCAATTCCAATATCAGCATCTCTCGCCTCACCAGGTCCATTAACTGCACATCCCATAATGGCAACTTTAATATTGATATGCAATTCATTCAAAAAATGTTCAATTTCGGTGACAATAGGCTCCATATTATATGCTGTTCTACCACAAGTAGGACAACTAATAAGAGTTGGTTTTTGATATAAATTAAACATGGATAAGATTTCTTTGGCAACAATAATTTCATTAAGAGGATTGCCTGTTAAAGATACTCTAATCGTCTCTCCAATGCCTTCATTTAGTAAAGTTCCTAGAACATAACTTGATCTAATGGTTCCGCTATTTATTGTGCCGGATTCTGTAAGACCAATATGAATTGGATAATCAAATTTTTTAGCAAGTAAACGATTTGCTTCAATTGTTGTTTGTAAATCAGTTGCTTTAATGCTTAAAACTATATTATAAAAGTTAAATGATTCTAATAGTAAAATATAGTTTTCCATACTTTCTAAAAGTGCTTCAGCGGTTACACCATGATATTTTTCATATATGTTCTTTTCTAGAGAACCAGAATTAATACCAACTCTAATAGGAATATTCTTTTCTTTACATTTTTCAACTATTTTTTTTATTTCATCAATGTTACCAATATTTCCAGGGTTAATTCTTATTTTATCAGCCCCTGCTTCAATTGCCTTAATGGCAAGTTTATAATTAAAATGTATATCTGCAACAATTGGTAAGTTTACACCTTTTTTTATTTCACTAATTGCAGTAGCATCTTCTTCATCAACAATGCTAACTCGTACAATCTGTGCACCTAATTTATTTAATGCATTAATTTGCTCGATTGTTGATTTGATATCTTTAGTTTTGGTATTAGTCATTGATTGAATAATTACAGGATGATTATTACCAATAGTAATATTACCAACTTTAATCTCTTTTGTTTTTCTCATCGTAACTCCTTTTTAAAAAACTCTAAATTAGGATTTAGAGTTTTCTTGGTTTTTCTTAGTGGTAGAAGAATTCTTTTTTGAAATGATTTTGGATTTTGCATTAGAAGTAGCAACCTCAATAATCTTTTTCTTTTTAGTTTTTCTTTGAGGAGAGCGAATTCGTCCTCTTCTTAAAAAATTGTAAATAGTACTGCGCGATGCTTCAACGCCATATTGTTCTTGACATATTCTAGCAAATTCACTAAAATTTGTACCACGATATTCTCTTCGATATAGTTTACAAATAAAAGTACTAACTTCTGTGTCATACGTATTATATGGTTTGTAGTTTTTATTTTTATGAACAACACCTTCAGTACCTTCATTTAATACTTGGCGTTTTAGGTTTCTAACTTGTCTTGTTGTAATATTAAGTTTTTTTGCAGCCTCAGTGCCATTAATTTCGCCAAGTAATAATTTTTTAATAACTCTAAGTTTTTTTCTTTCGCCTTTTGATAGTTTCTTTTTAGGTTTCTCATCAAGAAAAGCAAGCGGATTGTTCTGTTCGCTATTTTCTTCTACAGGTAGTTCTTGAGCAGCTAGTATATTTTGAGTTTCTTGTTCTGCCATATTAACTCTCCTTTCATAATTTTATTATAACATATTAAGCAAATATTATCAAATAATTTGAATTGTTTTAATAGGAAAAATTTATATAGCAAAAGGTTTTATTTTTGCAAAAAGCTATAAAAAAAATATAAAAAATGATATAATAAAAAAGGTGATAATATGAGTTTAGAAATCTTATACGAAGATAATCATTTAATCGTAGCAATTAAACCAGCTGGAATTTTATCACAAGAAGATCAAACTAAAGATGCTGATATGCTTACACTTTTAAAATATTATATAAAGGATAAATATAATAAACCAGGAAATGTTTATTTAGGGCTTGTCCATAGATTAGATAGAATGACAGGTGGAGTAATGGTTTTTGCAAAAACATCAAAAGCTGCCAAAAGATTAAATGAACAAATTGTTAAAAAGGATTTTTCTAAAAGGTATTATGCAATAGTTGATGGGATAATTGAGACGGGGAATACTCTTAAAAATTATTTAATTAAAGATGAAAAGGAAGTAAGATCTTATATCGGAAATAGTAATAATGGAAAATTAGCAATATTAGATTATAATGTAATAAAAATATTAAATAATAAAACCCTTCTAGATATCAATCTTATTACAGGAAGACACCATCAAATAAGAGTACAATTTTCTCATCTAAAACATCCCTTAGTGGGTGATGTGCTATATGGTGGTAGTCATTATAGTCAATTGATGCTATATGCATATGAGATATCTTTTAAACATCCAATTACTAATGATAGGTTAACATTTAGTAAAATTCCAACAAGTAGATTGTGGGATCAATTTTTAAAATAATGTTGCTTGCAAAAATAACAATATTATTATATAATAACAATGGTAAAAAAGAAAGATTTGGTGAAATATGGAAAGTAAAAAAATAAATAGAAGAATTTTTACGTCTGAATCTGTGACCGAAGGACATCCAGATAAAATTTGTGATCAAATAAGTGATGCTATTTTAGATGATATTTTATCCCAAGATCCAAATTCAAGAGTAGCATGTGAAGTATGTGCAACAACAGGTTTAGTATTAGTTATGGGCGAAATAACAACAGAAGGGTATTGTGATGTTCAAAAAATAGTTCGTAGTACTGTTGAGGAAATTGGTTATAACCGTGGTAAATTTGGTTTTGATAGTGAAAATTTAGCAGTATTGGTATCATTAAAGGAACAATCACCAGATATTGCTTTAGGTGTTGATGTTGATGGTGCCGGTGATCAAGGAATGATGTTTGGTTATGCATGTAAAGAGACTGAAGAATTGATGCCGATGCCAATTATGCTAGCTCACAAATTGGCTAGACGTCTTGCTGAAATTAGGAAAAATGGAAGTCATAAGGAATTACGTCCTGATGGTAAGACTCAAGTATCTGTAGAGTATGATGACGATGGAAATGTTTTAAGAATTGATACTATTGTTGTTTCTACTCAACATGATGAAGAAGTGTCACAAAATGTTTTACGCAAACTTATAATTGAAGAAGTAATAACTCCTGTTATTCCTAAACATTTGATAGATAAAAATACCAAAATATATGTTAATCCAACTGGAAGGTTCGTAATTGGTGGTCCTAAAGGAGATTCAGGATTGACTGGACGCAAAATCATTGTTGATACCTATGGTGGTTATGCACCTCACGGTGGTGGTTCTTTTAGTGGCAAAGATCCTACTAAAGTAGATCGAAGTGCATCATATATGGCAAGATACGTGGCCAAGAATATGGTAGCAGCAGGCTTTGCAGATAGACTACAAATACAATTATCATATGCTATTGGTATTGCAGAGCCAACTTCAATTTGTATAGAAACTTTTGGTACATCTAAATATAGTGAGAGTACTTTAATCAATATTGTTAAAAATAATTTTGATTTAACACCAAAAGGTATAATTCAAAATCTAAATTTAAAAAGACCAATATATCGTCAAACTTCAACTTATGGTCATTTTGGCCGAAATGACTTGGATTTACCATGGGAAAAATTAGATAAAGTTGAAGTATTAAAAAAATATTTATAAAAAATAGGAGTATATTATGAAAATTTGTATTATTGGTGCAGGTAGTACTTATACACCTGAATTAATTGAAGGGATAATCAATAAAAGAGACTCTCTTCCTGTTAGTGAAATTAGTTTTATGGATATTGATGAAAGAAAACTAAATATTGTTGGTAGTCTTTGTCAAAGAATGATTGTAGCGGCTGGTCTTAATTGTAAAACTGAATTAGTATTAAATGATTATGAACATGCTCTAAAAGGAGCAGATTTTGTTCTTGCTCAAATTAGAGTTGGAAAGTTACCAGCACGTGTAAAAGATGAAAAAATCCCCTTAAAGTATGATTTAATTGGCCAAGAGACATGTGGCATTGGTGGAATGTTTAAGGGATTAAGAACAATTCCTGTGATGATGAAAATTGTTAAGATGATGGAAAGGTATTGTCCAAATGCTTGGCTTATAAATTTTTCTAACCCATCAGGAATGATTGCTGAGGCTCTTTTAAATTATACAAATGTAAAAATGATGGGATTATGCAATGTTCCGATTAATACAATTGATGGCATAAAAAAAAGTATGAATTTACCTAATGCCGAGGTTGAATATATGGGACTTAACCATTTTGCTTATATTACTAAAATTGAACAGGATGGTAAAGATTATTTAGAAGATGCATTAGCAGCAGGTATTAATAGTGAATCAATGAAAAATATTCCTGCTAGCGGATTTACTAAAGAACAAATAGAATATATTGGGGCAATTCCAACTAGTTATCTTGAATATTATTATTTTAAAAATAGTAAGTTAGAAAAATTGAAAAATTCTCCAAAAACTAGAGGAGAAATTTGTATGGAAATTGAAGAAGAATTATTAAAAATTTATCAAGATAATGATTTACATGTAAAACCTGCACAACTTTCAAAAAGAGGAGGTGCAAGGTATAGTGAGGTAGCTATATCTTTAGTAGATTCTATTTGGAATGATAAACAAGATGTTCAAGTTGTAAATGTCTTAAATAAAGGTGCAATCGATTTTTTAGATGATAATGATGCAGTTGAAGTAAGAGCAATTATTGGTAAAGATGGTGCCAAAACTTTGCCAATTAAAGGACAAGTCAACGATCACATTAAAGAATATATTAGACAATTAAAGGCATATGAAAAACATGCGGTAAAAGCAGCTATTTATGGCGATAAAAAAGAAGCTATGCGAGCTTTAATGTCAAATCCTCTTGTTGCGGATTTAAAGACAGCTTCAGATTGCTTTGATGAATTGCTTGAGGCACATAAGGATTATTTACCACAATTTTTTAAGGAAGATAGATAAATGAAAAAATTTGTAATTGGTGTGGATGGTGGAAATACCAAAACAGATTATCTATTATACGATACTGAAGGCAATTTTATTGATGGCATAAGAAGTGGAACGTGTAGTCATGAGGTTCCTAGTGTAGGTGGATTTGATGGAGCTTATAATATTATGAAACTTCGAATAGAAGAATTATTAAGTCATAATCATTTATCAATGGACGATATTTCAGCTGGTGTTTTTGGACTTGCAGGAGTAGATGCACCATTTCAAAAGAAGGCTTTAGAAGAAGTAGTAAAAAAAATAGGATTTAAAAAATTTGTTGTTGTAAATGATGGTTTTTTAGGTATTAAGGCTGCTTCAAAAACTGGTACAGGGGTATGCTCAATCAATGGAACAGGTACAGTAAATGTTGGTATTGATGAAGAGGGGAATTGGATGCAAATAGGTGGCATTGGCTATGTTGCTGGTGATGAAGGCGGAGGTGCATATCTTGCAAGAGCTGCTGTGAGAACTGCTTTTGACGAGTGTTTTCGTTTTGGACCTCAATCTTTAATTACAAAAGATGTTTTCAAAATGTATGGAATTGATGATAAGAAGGATTTTAGCAATGCAATAGTGTCTAAAAAAATAGATTCCACTTTTCTCATCAAATCTTTATTTAATAGAGCTAATCAAAAGGATTTGCCATCTATTAAAATATTACAAGATTCTGGAGAAAATATGGGAAAGTCAATTGCTGGCGTTATTGCTGAAATTAATATTAAGGAACCAATTCAAATTATTCTTGCAGGTTCTGTTTGGGCAAAAGCTACAAATAATGAAATGTTAAAAAAGTTTAAAGAAGTTGTGATAACCTTAACAAAAAAAAGATGCGATTTTATTGTATTAAATGAATCTCCAGTTATGGGAGCAATTCTTTGGGCTTTAGAACTTGCCAATGAAAAACTTCCTGATTTAGATTTAAAAAATAAAGTTATTAATAGCATTAATAATTATCAAAACAGTTTAATTAAGTAAGGTAGATGTGTATATCATCTACTTTTTTAGTTAAATTTCATCTTTAAAAATACTTTTCTTGAAAAAAAAAAGCTTTTTTGATATAATAAATTAGCATATAATGGATAAAAATATAAATGGTGATAAATATGTTAAATGAATTAAAAGAACTCATTAAAAAAGGAATTTTTGACGCAGTAGCAAATCTTGGATATATAGATGAAAATGCGATTAAAAATAAAGAAGATATTATTCTTGAAATTCCAAAAGATAAAGAGTATGGTGATTATTCAACTAATACTGCAATGCGTCTTGCCAAAATTGCTAAAAAAAGACCATTGGAAATTGCAAATGAAATAGTTTCTAAACTTAATTGGAAGAAATTAAATTTATCTAATGTTGAAATTGCAGGACCAGGTTTTATTAATTTAACAATTGATAAAAAATATTTATTAAAGATAATTTTAAAAATAAATAAAGAAAAAGAAAATTATGGAAATTCTAACTTTGGTAAAAATGAAAAAGTCTGTTTAGAATTTGTATCAGCTAATCCAACGGGATATCTGCATGTAGGTCATGGAAGAGGTGCAGCTTATGGTGATTCCTTGGCAAGAATTATGAAGAAAGTAGGTTATGATGTTCATAAGGAACATTATGTTAATGATGCTGGTAATCAAATTACAAATATGGCTTATAGTGTATATGAACGTTATAAAGAACTATATGGCTTTGATATTGAAATGAAAGATGACTACTATTTTGGAAAGGAAATTATTCAAGTTGCAAAAGATATTAAAGATGCATACAATGATAAATTTTTAAATAATTTTGATCTTGATTTTTTTAAATCATATGGAACTATAAAGCTTTTAAATAATTTAAAAAAAGATTTAGAAAAATTTAATGTTGAGTTCGATACATGGTTTAGTGAAAAAAGTTTATATGAAACAAAAGAAGTAGAAAATATTCTTATTCATTTAAATAATAAAGGTTTTACTTATCAAAAAGATGGAGCGTTGTGGCTTAAGACGACAGATTATGGAGATGAAAAAGATCGGGTCATCATTAAATCAGATGGTAGTTATACTTATTTATTACCAGATATTGCTTATCATGCAAATAAATTGTCAAGAGGTTATAATCATTTAATTGATGTTTTAGGAGCCGATCATCATGGTTATATTAATCGATTAAAAGCTGCCGTTTCAATGGTTGGTGGAAATTCAAATCTAATTGATGTTGAAATCTTACAGATGGTAAGGGTCATTGAAAATGGAATAGAAGTTAAAATGAGCAAAAGAAGTGGTAAAGCAATCACGTTAGTTGACTTAATCGATGATGTGGGAACTGATGCTTTAAGATATTTTTATGTTGCAAAATCTCTCAGTACGCATATGGATTTAGATCTGAATTTAATGAAACAAAAATCTAATGATAATCCTGTTTTTTATGCGCAATATGCGTATGCAAGAATTTGTAGTATTTTTAAAAATGCAAAAGATAATGGGATTGACTTTAGACCTGTAGAGGAATTTAATGAGATAGATGTTGATAGTGTCAATGATATTTGTTTAGTATTACTTCAATATCCTAATGTTTTATTAGAGGTTGCTGAAAAACGACTTGTTCATAAGTTAACACACTATATTGATGAACTTGCTTACCAACTTCATAGTTA
Source organism: uncultured Mollicutes bacterium (assembly GCA_900539265.1). Lineage (GTDB taxonomy): Bacteria > Bacillota_I > Bacilli_A > ML615J-28 > CAG-313 > CAG-313. The sequence goes on from UQBM01000014.1 coordinate 23,375, forward strand.
TTATAATGATCAAAAAGTTATAACAGATAATAAACAACTCGTTATGGAAAAATTAACAGTTTTATTAGCGATAAAAATAGTTTTAAAGGATTCGTTGACATTAATTGGGGTTAGTACACCAGAAAAAATGTAAAAAAATAAGCATTCAGTCATTTGAATGCTTTATTTCCATTGGTGCCCTTAAAAGGAATCGAACCTTTATCACAAGAATCGGAATCTTGTATTTTATCCATTAAACTATAAGGACATATATTAATTATATCATAAAATTATAAAAAATAAAAAGATTTAACTTAAAAAACGATATAGTAAAAACTTGAAAAAAAAAGAAAAATATGGTATAATACAAGAAATATGTGAAGAAGGTGAGAATATGTCTGCAGTGGTACAACTTGCAAAAATTAAAGATACTATTAAAGATTACCCTAATGTTAGAATTGTTGCCGCAACTAAATATTTTGATATTGACAAAACAAAAGAAATCATAGATGCAGGAATTAAGGATATTGGGGAAAATCGTAAAGATACTTTTTTAGCAAAATATGAAGCCTTTAAAGATTTAGGCATAACTTGGCATTATTTCGGAGTTATTAAGATACCACCTAAATTATCACCTAGTTTTATTGATAGTATTGATTTTCTTCATTCATTAGACTCAATTGATCTTGCAAATGCTATTAATAAAGTTAGAAAAAAAACAGAACCATTAAAATGTTTTATACAAGTAAATTTATCTAATAATGCTAATAAAACAGGCCTTAATGAAACAAGGGTTATTCCTTTTATTAAAAGTTTAGCAAAATATGAAAAAATTAAAGTGGTGGGATTAATGACTATTGCAACCTATACTTTTGATGATGAAGTTTTAGAAAATTGTTTTAAAACTTTAAAAGAATTACAAACTGAAGTACAAGCTTTAAATCTTCCATATGCTCCATGTACAGAATTATCAATGGGAATGAGTAACGATTATAAACTTGCGGTTAAATATGGGGCAACAATGATTAGAATCGGTACCCTATTATCAAAATAAAATTAGGAGATAGACTATGTTTGGAAAACGAAAAAAACAAGAAAGAAAAATAGGCTCAGCTTTTGATCGGTTGTTAAATTACACTTTCAAGAAAGATGAAGATATGAATACGCAATTATTGGATTTAGCTGATATCGTTATTAATAATAGGCCATTACTTGCTAATTTTGAAGAAATTACGAGTATTGGTGAAGTAAATCATGCTATATCCTTTTTATCCGGAGTTGTATATGCGTTAGATGGATCTGTATATCGACTTGGAGATGAAACAAGATTATTTGCAACAGGAAAAGCCTTTGAAGATGGTACTTTAAAAAAATATATTAAAGATTTTGGAATTGATGAATAAAAATGCTAAATCGATTAAATGATTATTATCAAGAAGCTTTAGATGGGAAAATAGTTTTAACAAAATTTTTAGATTTAGCTGAAATAAGTCAAATAAAGCATCTTGAAAAAAAGGGAGTTAAAGTCTATTTTGAAGGTGGCTATGATGGTGCTGAACGTCTAAGAGCAATCATTCAAAGGTATGATTATGAAAAACCTGATTTTGCAGATTACAAAATAAAGATATATGGTGCTACATATAATAAAAATTATAAGGAAATTGGGCATAGAAATGTACTTGGAAGTATTATGAGTTTAGGAATTGAGCGTAATACTTTTGGCGATATTTATATTGTGGATAATCATATTTTTCTTTTTATTACTGAAGAAATTGAAAAATATTTGATTAATAATATCCCAACTATTAATAATCAAAAAATTGATTTTAAACAAGTTAATAATTTTTTTAATTTCTATCCCAATGATGATATAACTAAAATAATAAATGTTGCTAGTTTAAGATTAGATGCAATTATTGCAAGAACACTTAATATTAGTAGAAATAAAGCAACAGAAATTATAGAAAGTAAAATGGTTTCTATTAATCATATAATATGTGAAGATATTACACGAAAATGTAATATTGGTGAAATTATAAGTATCCGTAAATTTGGAAGAATTATAATTTTGGAAAATATCAAAACAACCAAAAAAGACCGCCTTGTTATAAAAATTGGCGTAAAACACTAGGAGAGTTTATGAAAGAGTATAAAGAAACGTTACTAATGCCGAAAACAGATTTTCCTATGCGAGGTAATCTAGGTGTTAATGAGATTCCTATTCAAAAAAAATGGGAAGAAGAAAAAATTTATGAAAAAGTATTAAAGAAAAATGAAGGAAAACAGCCTTTTTATTTGCATGATGGACCTCCATATGCTAATGGTAAGATTCATGTTGGTCATGCAATGAATAAAATTTTAAAAGATATTTTGATTCGCTATAAAACAATGAATGGTTTTTATGCACCATATTTACCTGGTTGGGATACACATGGACTTCCAATTGAAACTGCTCTTTCTAAAAATAAAAAGATAAATAGAAAGGAAATGCCAATTGCTGAATTTAGAAATCTTTGTGAAAAGTATGCTTTAGAACAAGTTGAACTTCAAAAAGTGGGTTTTAAAAGATTAGGAATTTTAGGTGATTGGGAGCATCCATATATTACTCTTAATAATCATTATGAAGCAGAGCAAATACGTTGTTTTGGTGTTATGGCCTCTAAAAATTTAATTTTTAAAGGATTAAAACCAGTATATTGGTCCCCATCATCTGAAACGGCTTTAGCTGAGGCTGAAATTGAATATCGTGATGTAAAGAGTAGTTCAATATATGTAGCTTTCAAAGTAGTTGATGGTAAAAATGTTTTATCCAATAATTGTGAATTAATAATTTGGACAACTACGCCTTGGACAATGCCTGCTAACCTAGCAATATGTGTCTCTCCTACAATTGAATATTCAGTAGTTGAGGCTGAAGGAAGATATTTTGTAATGGCTACTGAATTAATAAATGATGTATGTGAAAAATTAGGTTTTGCTAATTACTCTGTTGTTAAAAGAATGTTAGGAACAGAATTAGAGGGAATAACATATAAACATCCACTATATGATAGAATTTCTCCTGTTATTTTAGGTGATCATGTTACTCTTGATGCTGGTACAGGTCTAGTCCATACAGCTCCTGGTCATGGTGAAGATGACTTTATTGTAGGAAAAAAATATGGGTTAGATATTTTATGTCCAGTTGACGGAAGAGGATATTTAACTAAAGAAGCTGGTGAGTTTGCAGGATTATTTTATGAAGATGCTAATCGCGTTATTTTAAACCGACTAAATGAAGAAAATGCATTGTTAAAAGAAATTGAAATCATTCATAGTTATCCACATGATTGGCGTACTAAAAAACCAATTATTTTTAGAGCTACATCACAGTGGTTTGCTTCAATTAATCATTTTAAAGAAGATATTTTAAATGCAATTAAAAATGTGAATTGGGTTCCAACTTGGGGAGAAGTTAGAATTTCTAATATGATTAAAGACCGAAGTGATTGGTGTATTTCTCGTCAAAGGGTTTGGGGAGTGCCTATTCCAATTTTTTATGCCGAAGATGAAACGCCAATTATTGATCAAAATGTTATTAATTATGTAGCAAATTTATTTGAAAAATATGGTTCAAATGTTTGGTTTGAACGTGAAGCTAAAGACTTATTACCTGAAGGTTTCACACATCCAGGTAGTCCAAATGGAAAATTTACAAAAGAAAATGATATTATGGATGTTTGGTTTGATTCAGGAACCAGTCATCATGCAGCACTAAAACTTAGATATGGTGTAGAGCAAGCAGATGTTTATCTTGAGGGTTCGGATCAATATCGAGGATGGTTCAATTCGAGTCTTACCACAAGTGTTGCATTAACAGGAAAAGCTCCATATAAAATAGTCATAAGTCATGGTTTTACTTTAGATGGCGAAGGTCGTAAAATGAGTAAATCATTAGGAAACACTATTGATCCGATTGCTTCATGTAATGAATTTGGTGCAGATATCTTTAGGTTATGGGTTGCTAGTGTTGAATATCAATCTGATTTTAAAATGAGTAAAGAATTATTAAAACAAGTTAGTGAAGCATATCGAAAGATTAGGAATACCTTTAGATTTTTATTAGGTAATTTATTTGATTTTGATCCAATATCTGATGCTATTTCTTATGATAAAATGACTGAAATTGATCAATATATGATGTGTAAGTTAAATGAAGTTGTAAAAAATGTCCATAATGCTTATAATAATTATGAATTTTCAGAAGTATTTAGAACAATTCTTAATTTTATGACAAATGAATTATCTAGTTTTTATTTAGATTTTACTAAAGATATATTATATATTGATGATGCTCAAGCTAACTCAAGAAGAAGTATCCAAACAGTTTTATATGAGACTTTAAAAGCTTTAACAACTCTTATAACTCCAATTATTCCACATACTGCAGAAGAAGTATATAATTATATGCCAGGAACTAAAGAAGAAAGTATCTATTTAGTTGATATGTATCAGCCAACTTTATTCAAAGGTAGTGATGAACTACTCTCAAAATATGAAGATTTGATGAAGGTTAGAGATGATATATTAAAAGCTTTAGAAGAAGCGCGTAGTGAAAAAGTAATAGGTAAGAGTTTAAACGCTAATGTAATTATTTATCCAACTGATAAAGTTGCTAAATTATTAACAACTGTAAAAGTTGATTTCAAACAAATTTTCATTGTTTATAAATTTACAATTGCTCCAAATGATTTTGAAGGCAAAGTTTATTCATCTGGTAAGATTAAAATTGAACCAGCAAGCGGTTATACTTGTAGTAGATGTTGGCAAATTGTTCCTTCAATTAATCCTGATGAGCTTTGCCCAAGATGTGCTGAAGTGGTAAATAAATTGAAAATTAAAAAGTAAAAAATATAAAAAAGGAGACTTGTGATATGATAATATATTTTTTCAAAGATCGTAGTAAGGAAAGAGTTAATTTTGGTCAACTTATTGACGAATATTTCGACAAACTTGAAAATACCGTAATTACCTCTAATGATGATGAATTTGTGGCTACTTTTAATATTCCTCATTTTAGTTGTTCATATCGGTATTTAATTACAAAGCGATCACGAGTTTCTAGTTTATATCGCTTAAATCCTAATTATGTTAATACCTTTTTACTTTGTGAATTTCCTGATGATGTTCCGCAATTTATTACTAGACTTATTTTAAAACAAATTGATGAATTATGTAAAATGTTTGAATTTGCAATATATCATGATAAAATTGACAATATTAAAGAATTTAATATGTTTGAATTAATTGCAATTTTGAATAAAGAAAGATCAAAATATTTAAATGAACATCCAGAAATTATTAAATATCCTGTAGATCAAGATTTATTAAATGAAGTATGTACTTATGAATCAATGATAGATGAATTACCAAGTGTCGTCAAAGATGATATTGTTGCTACGCCTTATATTATATTAAAAGATCATCAAGACCATGTATATTTTAGTATTAATTGGCATGTTGGTTTACCAACCACTTTTCCACCACATTTAGATTTTGTTCATGTTGAAGAAGAGGAAAATTTAGTAAATCTTGTTCCAATTCAAATATTTTATAAATATGTAGAAAAAATTATGTATGAAATAAAAGATGGCTCCATTGGTATTAAAATTAGATATTTAAATGAAAATGGAAGTCTAAAAGCTAAAAAGTTTATAAAAAAAATGCGTAAATCAGTTTTATCAACGTATAATTATGAAGTCATCAAAATTACTGATTTAATTGAAAAATAGGAGAAGATATGCAAATTAATAAATTTATTGATCACACACTATTAAAGGCTTTCGCAACAAGTGATGAGATTCGTAAACTATGTGAAGAGGCAAAAAAATATAATTTTAAAAGTGTTTGTGTAAATCCAGTTAATGTAGCACTTGCTAAAGAATGTTTAGAAGGAAGTGATGTATTAGTATGTACAGTTATCGGTTTTCCACTTGGTGCTAATACTAAAGAAATAAAAGCCTTTGAAACAATTGATGCTATAAAAAATGGTGCTGATGAAGTTGATATGGTTATTAATATAGGCAAAGCTAAAGAGCATAATTATAAATATATTGAGGATGAAATAAAAATGGTTGTTGCCGCTAGTGCTGGAAAAACAACAAAAGTTATAATTGAGACATGCTACTTAAATGATGAAGAGAAGATTAATTGTTGTCTTGCCGCAAAAAATGCTAAGGCAACTTTCGTCAAAACATCAACAGGTTTTGGTACTAGTGGAGCAACAGCTAGTGATATTAGATTAATGAGAGAAACTGTAGGACCTGATATGGGGGTAAAAGCAAGTGGTGGTATTCGCAATTTAGATGACCTCAAATTAATGGTAGAAAATGGAGCAACAAGAATAGGTGCATCAAGTGGTGTGGCTATTATGGAAAATTCATCTAGCAAAAATGAATATTAGGAGGGAAAGATGTTGAAAAAAACCCCACATATAGAAGTATGTGAAGAAGGAAAAATAGCAAAAATTGTTTTAATGCCAGGTGATCCTCTTAGAGCTGAATATATTGCTAAGACCTATTTAGATGATGTCGAATGCTTTAATAAAGTTCGTGGTATGTATGGTTTTACGGGAACTTATAAGGGGCATAAAATATCTGTGATGGGTTCTGGAATGGGAATGCCAAGTATTGGAATATATTCATATGAACTTTTTAAATTTTATGGTGTAGAAAAAATTATAAGAATTGGGTCTGCAGGTGCGTATGATCCATCATTAAAATTATTTGATGTTATAGTTGTAAAAGATGCATATAGTGAATCATCATTTGCTAAAACTCAAAATGGTGAAACTAATGATATTTTAGCATCTAGTCAAAATTTGTCAGAAGAAATTATTAATATTGCAAAAGAATTAAATATTAAAACTCAATATAAACGGATTCATTCATCAGATATTTTTTATCGAGAAGGACCATCAATTGTAAAACATATGTATGAAGATTTAGGATGTGTTTGTGTTGAAATGGAATCGTTTGCGTTGTTTCATAATGCTAAAGTTCTTGGAAAAGAAGCAGCTTGCATTTTAACAATATCTGATTCACTTGTTACTCATGAGGAAACTACATCTGAACAAAGACAAACAGCTTTTAATCAAATGATTGAAATAGCTTTGAATTTAGCAAAATAGAAAGACCACTTGGTTTTCCAAGTGGTTTATTTTATCAAGCCTATTTTGTTTTTACTAATAATTTATTAAATAGTTTATTATGTAATTTTTTGGTTATAATAAAAATGACCTTTTTGGAGGTAATGAAATGAAAATAAATAAAATGGAAATGAATGGTTATACGCTTTATCACATACCAAATAAAAAATTTAAAACTTTTACGATTGGTGCCTACTTTTTTAGACCATTAGATAAAAAAGGATTAGTTGAAAATTCAATTCTTTCAAATATTTTAATGAAATATAATCAAAAATATCCATCAGAACAAAAGTTTAGTCATCATTTAGAAGATTTATATGGTATGAGTTTATATGCAGGCTTTAGTAGAATTGGATTAGTAAATAATATGAATTTTATTATTCGTTCTATTAATGATAAATTTTTAGAAAATTGTGAAGAAAATTTATTTCAAGAAGCAGTTAATTTACTTAATGATACTATTAATTTACCATATTTTAATGAAGAATATTTTGCTTTGGAAAAATCATTGTTAATTGAAGATATTGAAAGAGTTTATGATAATAAAAATCAATATGCAACATTAAAATTTGTTGATATAATGTATCCTAACGAAACTTGTAAATATTCTGTTGCTTCTTCATATCAAGAGGCAAAAAAAGTAACATTAGATGATGTAAAAAACGAGTATGAAAAATTAATTATGGCTAAAAAGGTTTTTTATGTTATTGGTGATATTGATTTTAATGATGTTAAAATCGCTTTTGATAAAATTAGTTTTAAAACTTATAAAGAAGAACAATTAAATTTTTTGGATTTAGAAACTAAACAAATAGAAAAAGTTAACGAAATTATTGAAAAACAGGCAAATAAGCAATCAATTGTTTTAATGGGTTATCGTAGCGAAATTAGAGAAAATGATGAATTATATAATGGTATGTTTTTACTTAATCATATGTTAGGAGGTTTTTTTCATTCAACTCTTTTTCAAGAAGTTAGAGAAAAACATAGTTTAGCATATTCAATTAGTAGTGACTATAATTCAAGAAAAGGAACTTTTGTTATTAATGCTGGAATAAGTGCTGATAAATTTTCCAAATTTAAAAATATAGTTAATAAGATAATTGAAGATTACCAAAATGGTATCATTGATGATGACACGATGAATCTTACAAAGAAGATGTTAATTAATGCACAATATAAATTAGCGGATCAGCCATCATATGGTGCATCAGCAATACTAAAAGAGGTAGCTAATTTAAAAGAAAAATCTCCAGAAGAAAAGGCTGCAAGTATTGAAAAAATTACTAAAGATGAAATTATGAGAGCAGCTAAAAATTTAAAACTTGACACAATATTTATGCTAGAGGGGACATTATGAAAATATTTGAAAATAAAAAACTTCAAGAAAAGTATTATCTTGAAATATTAGATAATGGTCTAAAGGTTTATTTAATGCCTAAAGATGAATTTCATAAAACATATGCTGTTTTTTCTACTAAATATGGTTCGCGTGATATTGAATTTATTCCATCTGGAGAAAAAACCTATTTAAAAACTCCTGAGGGAATTGCTCATTTTTTAGAACATAAATTATTTGAAAATGAAGATGGCACTGATGCTTCTAATATTTTTGCCTCATTAGGGGCTGATGTTAATGCTTTTACTACCAATTATCAAACTTCTTATTTATTTTCAACAACCTCAGATGTCAAAGATAATATAGAACTTTTGTTAAATTTTGTTCAAAAACCATATTTCAATAAAGATGGTATTGAAAGAGAAAGAGGGATTATTGAACAAGAATTATTAATGTATTTAGATCAACCACAAAATATACAATATTATGGTATATTGAAAGCTCTTTACAAACAAAATAATATAAGAAATGAGATTGGTGGAACTATTGATTCAATAAAAGAAATTAATGAAGAATTACTATATACATGTTATAATACTTTTTATCATCCTAGCAATATGGTACTTGCTATTGTCGGAAAGTTTGATAAAGATGAAATTATCAAACTGATTAAAGATAACCAATCAAAAAAAGAATTTTCAAAACCTACTATTATTGAAAGAAAATATTATCTAGAAGATGCAATGGTAAATCAGAAAAATAGTTTTATTGATATGAATGTAAATTTCCCTAAAGTTTCTGTAGGTTTAAAGTTTCCTAGTGAAAAAAATCAACCTAAAGATTTTTTGAGAAAATTTACAGCTTTGGAAATATTAATAGATATTTATTTTGATGAATCTTCATTATATTATGAAGAGATGATGAATAATAATATTATCAATAATAGTTTTGAATATGCACTATATTATGATTTAACATATGGGCATTTGTTAATTAATGTTGATTCAGAAAATCCAGAAGTTTTTATAGAGAAAATTAAAGAAATAATTGCTAAAATTAAATATAATGATATTGAAATGAAAGATTTTGAAAGATTTAAAAAATTATATTTATCTAGGGCAATTAGGCGTTTTAATTCCTTAGAATATATTGCTAATTCAATGGTTGAAGCAGATTTTGATAATGTAACGATATTTGATTCAATAGAAGTGTTAGAAGCTATAACGATAGATGATGTAAAAGAACAAAGAAAATACTTTAACTTAGAAAGTGTTGCAACCTTTACAATATTTCCAAGAAAAGAAAAAAATTCGCAAATTTAATTTGCGAATTTTAATTTAAATTTAAATTGATTTTTACTTCAATTTTTTTTTCAAATAATGAATTAGGAGATATTAAATAATTTAGATTAAAAATATCTATATTATTATCTTTAGTTAAGGTAATGAATTCTATAATATCATCTGCTATTTTTTTTTCTAATTTTTCTTTAACATCAACTAACTTTTCGTTTTTTGGATTTAAGTTTAAGACTGCAGATAATTTATAATAAATAATAATTTTATCTTCTTTGTTTTTAATTTTATATTTACCATCTTTAAGATAAATTTCATATTCATCAATTTGAAAGTGCTGATCAGGTAAATTCATCAACCAACGGAGTGATTGATATTCTTTAGTAATATAAGTTTTAATAGAATAATCATTTTGCAAAATACTATAACCATCCATTTCTAATGATAAATATTCTTTATCTTGTTTAAAAAAAGTATCACTAACACTAGAAATATGGGGAATTAAAAAAGTATAATTTGGTTTTAAGATCTCTTTAGCAAAATCAATAAAAGTCACTAATTTATAAGTTTTAATCAGATTAGGGTTAATAAGTATAGTATGGTATGCAGAAACATCAGAAAAATTTTGAATATTATATAAATCCTCAATTTTTGAATCGGTAGTAAATAAATAGAAGTTTAAATATATTTGATTCAAATCTCTAATATAGTTATAAAAATCAAGAATAGGAATTTGACCTACAAAATTATTAGATAGAATAACAGTTTTTAGATGAGTATAATGGATACCAATATTTGTTTTTTTTATAATAGAACTAAAAGCTTTAGCAAAATTAGTATCGCTAATTTTGACCATATAGGATAAATCATCTATATTGCTTGAGGAAATTTGAGCACCAGTTAGATTAAAGTTATTTAAAATGTAATAATAAATGGTATATTCCTTGTTGTTTTCATCGTAGTCCAGACCAATACTACTAATATATACAACTTTGCTAATATCTTTATAATCATTTTTTTTTGTAAAAAAAGGGAAAAAAGCTACTATTATGATTAAAGTAATTATTAATTTTTTCATTTAGTCACCTTTGTTTCTTGTGCTTTAGATGGGGCAAAAAATCTTAAAAAATCTTTTTTATTAAATGGTATGAACGGATATAAATAATAATTTGAATTATTATGTTGCTTATATAAATAAAAAATGGTAATAATAGAAGAAAGAAGAAAACCGAGAATTCCCATTGCATAAGACATGATTAAAATAAATAATCTCAAAATGTTAATCGAAGTTATTAAGTATACATTACTTGTTACAGCAAATACCGCAATATATGAGATAGAAGTCATAAAAAGAACAATTGCACCAATTGTACCAGACTCAATAGCGTTTTGACCAATAAATAATCCACCTAATATTATTATTATATTTTGAATATAATTGCTTGTAGATCTACTAGTTGCAAAACGATAAAATTCAAAAAGTAAATATACAATTAAAACTTCAAAAAACATTGGCCAATTGGTTCCTCTTTCAGTTATCTTCATATTAGCTAATAGTGGTATGGAAAGGCAACTAGGATGAAAATTTATAATAGCAATAAAAAGACCCATCATAAAAATAGATAAAAAGAAAAAAAGAGATATTAAAATATGATTAAAAATAGAAAAAAATCTAGGTGTATTTACATATGATTTAGATACAGTAAAAGTTGACAAATTAGCAGGTAAAATAGTAGCTACTTGGGTATTATCTAAAAGAATAACAATTCTCCCATTCACTAAAGAATCAATAATAATTTCTGGTGAACTTGTATTAAAAATTTGTGGTAATAAAGAATTATTATCATATAAAATATTAATATCATCAATCGAGGTTACAATTTCGTTTTTCATTGTTCGCAATTTACTCAAAACAAGTTCAAGACTATACTTATCATATGATGATTGTAGGTATAAAATGGCACATTCTGTTTTTGAAATAAGACCCAATTGGTATTTATTAACGCGTAAATCGCTCGTTTTTAATCTTCTTTTGATTAAAGTTAAATTCACATTTAAATCTTCTATCAATCCATCTTGGCTAGCCATTGGGTCTTCAGGATCGATTTTACTAGTACTAATGGATCTTTTTGGTTTATTACTAAATTCAAAAGAGTAATAATATGAATCAAAAAATACTAAAATTTTGCCGCTATATAATAAAAATTCAAGATTAGTAGTAGAAATATCTGAGATATTTTTACAAAGCCCCCCAAATAAATCACTAAGATGGTTAAAACTTTCTTTGGTAATCAATGGTTTAACTTGTAAATCAAAATTTTTAATATCAACTAGTTCTACCATATAAATAATAGTGTATTCTAGTTGATTAACTGAAGAATAAGCAATACAAATATCATCATTTATTTTGATTGCATTTATAAAAGTTTCAATGTTCTTATTCATTCTTTCCTCCTTCTTGATAAAAATTTAAATAAAATAAGGAACAAAAAAATAGTGATTGTACAAATAAACATAATCCAATTAATGGCTTCCATTGTAATGTTAAAATTTGGTGAAATATAGATTAGAATAAATAAAATAATTGGAATAATAAAAATTAAATAATTGTTTCGTTTTATTTTAAGAAAAATTCTTGAATATTCAATATTTAGACTCATTCGAAAGAAAAAATAAATGGTAATAAAAATTAAATATAATAAATCGAGATGCTCAAAATGACTATAATTGCTGAAAACTAGATATTTTGTAATATATGGGAATTTTGTCATTATAAAGTATTGAAAATCAAATAAAAGATAGTTTTGTAATATTAATAAGGTATTAACAATTGTTGCAATTAAAAATAAAATGAAGTAATCTTTTTTTGAAATTGACTTCGTTGGTAAAAAAATTGGTGTAATTAAAATATCTAAATAAATAAAAATGAATCCTAAGAGTGGTAGATATGAATCAATTGCCAATTTTGTATCTTTTAATAAATTAAAATCATATTTTATAGTACTGATAAGTTGTAAAATCATTAAACAAGAAGTAATAATAGATATTACATAACCAATATGAAAAATATTTTTAACACCATAAGTGGAAAAAAAAACAGCAACAAGAAGAAATAAGAGTAAAATAATGGTTGGTGAAGTTAAGTTGTAATAAAAGTCATTAGTAATTTTTAAATATAATATAATTAAAACAAAACTAAAAATTAATTGATAAGAAAGAAATAAAATTCTTAACAATGTATTATTGAGGCATATTTTTAATGATTGTTTAGAATTAGGAAGAATTAAAGGTGTCAGTAAAATCAATGGAAGTAAGAATAAATAAACAAGATATGCATTATTAGTATAATTTCTCATAATAATATTGGAAACAGCCATTGAGGCTACACCAACTAATAAAAAACAATTAAAAAATAAATATTGAAATTTGTTTGTCTTCATATTTAAATCTCCATATATTTTTATTTTTAACAATAATTTTAAAAAAATACAAAAAATCTCTAAATTATATTTTTTGACAATTAATTAAAAAATATTATTAAAAAGCAATATTAATTATAAAAAAATATAGGTAAAACTTAAATATTTTTCAAATAGTAAAAAAAATTATAAAAAAAATAAAAATAGGAAATTTGAATAAAAATTATATTTATTATATACTTGATTTATCATTTTTAGGGAGGGAAATTATGATAAATCAAGTAACTTTAATAGGTAGGATTGTTGAAAAGCCAGTTTTACGTTCTTATGAAAACGATGTCAATGTAGCAACTCTAATTTTAGCAGTAACTAGACCATTTAAAAATATGGATGGTAATTATGAGACAGATTTCATTAAAATAACAATTTGGAATGGGGTTGCTCAAAGTACATGTGATTATACACAAAAAGGTGATATTGTGGGAGTTAAAGGAAGAGTAGTGATGAAAGATACGGAAATATCTTTTACGAATCAAGATCAAATTTTTAAAAAGAAAATATCAATATTAGAAATAATAGGTGAAAGAGTTATTTTTATTCACTCTAATTCAAAACGTAATTAGACCTATAAAGAAACAGTTAGTGAAATGGGATAAATTTACTATGTTAATAAGTCGAAAATAACTATATTTTGTGGTATAATTACAAAAAAACATAAGGAGTATGACATGAAACAATATCTAGAATTATGCGAAAAAGTTTTGACAGAAGGACACCAAAAAAATGATCGTACGGGAACGGGAACAATTTCTTATTTTGGTGCTCAAATGCGATTTGACTTAAATGATGGATTTCCACTTTTGACAACTAAGAGAGTACATTTGAAATCAATAATATATGAGCTATTATGGTTTATTAAAGGTGATACCAATATAAAATATCTTGTTGATCATGATGTGCGTATATGGAATGAATGGCCTTATGAAAAATATAAAAATAGTTGTGAATATTTGGGTGAGACAATCGAAGAGTTTATTGATAAAATTAAAAATGATAATGAATTTGCTTTAAAATATGGTGATTTGGGTCCTGTATATGGTAAGCAGTGGCGTCATTTTGGAATTGATAAATATTATGTCGATCAACTTAAAAATGTTATTTTAGAAATAAAAAATAATCCTGATTCAAGACGGTTAATTGTTTGTGCTTGGAATCCACTAGAAATTGATCAAATGGCTTTACCACCTTGTCATTCATTATTTCAGTTTTATGTAAATGAAGGGAAATTATCTTGTATGTTGTATCAACGTTCGGCAGATTTATTTTTAGGAGTACCATTTAACATTGCCTCATATGCTCTTTTAACAATGATGGTTGCAAAAGTATGTAACTTAGAACTTGGTAGTTTTATTCATACATTAGGTGATGTTCATATTTATAATAATCATTTAGAACAAATAAAAAAACAATTAGCAAGAAAGCCAAGAAAATTACCTAGAATGAAAATTAATAGAGAGACTGAAAATATTGAAGATTTTATATTTGAGGATTTTGAACTTATTGATTATAATCCGCATAAAGGTATAAAAGGAAAGGTGGCTGTATAATGTTATCTTTAATTGTGGCAATTGATGATAATTTCTTGATTGGCAATAATAATGAATTACCGTGGTATGAGCCAAATGATTTGAAATATTTTAAAAAGGTTACCACTGGTAAAGCTGTGCTTATGGGATACAATACGTATCTTTCAATTATTAATAGGTTGGGGAAACCTCTTCCTAAGAGGGAAAATTATATTTTAACATATGAAAAAGAATTACCGTTTGGTGGAATAATTGTTAAAGATTTAGATGCATTAATTGAAAGTTATAATGACAAAGAGTTATTTGTAATTGGTGGAAAAATGGTATATGAAAGTTTACTTTCTAAAGTGGAAAAATTATATTTAACAAGAGTAAGTGGTACGCATGTAGGAAATATTTTTTTTCCAGAAATAAATTTTAATGAATTTAAATTGTTGAGTAGGGAAAAAAGTGATAATTTAACTTTTGAGGTTTATGAAAGGATAAAAAAATGATTTTCATATTGTCTTTGATTATAGGTTTTGGAAGTTTAATTTTATGTCCAATTATTTTTATTTTGAATGATTATTCAATTGGCCTTTCTATCATTTATACAATCTTGATTTTTTTAGCTATAATATTTTTATTTTGCCTATTTATTATTATTATTTTACCAATTGTTGGGAATCATTTTGCGAAAATATATAATCCTCATGATAAAAAAAGATGGCGTTTTATGGTTGATATTTCACGCTTTTCTTGTTTTTGGTTGGGAATTAATATAAAAGTTGAAGGATTAGATAAGATAAGTCAAAATAAAACATTAGTTTTTTATTCTAATCATCAAAGTTACATTGACCCATTAATTTATTACACAGTTTTACACAAGTTTCCTCATGCAACAATGTATAAAGAGTCAATTTCAAAATTGCAATTGGCATCTGGAATGGCAAAAGCTCTAGGGGGCGTATCTATAAATCGTGATGATGATCGAAGCGCAATGAAGTCAATTATTAATATCATAAAGGAAATAAAAAATGGTGTTAATTTTTTTATTTTTCCAGAAGGAACAAGATCTAGAGGAATTGGCATGCATCATTTTAAAGCAGGATCATTTAAAATTATGCACAAAACTGATGCTTTATTGGTAATGTGCGCTATTGATGGCTCATATAGAAAAAGATTAAGTATTCCTTTTATTTTTACACCTGTGTATATCAAGATTGTTGAGGTAATGCCCAGTGAAATATGTATGAGTTACACAACTCAAGAATTAGCTAGCCATTTAGAAATAAAAGTTAAAAAAGCAATTCATGATATACGTAAGAATCATAAAACAATGAAAGTTAATAAAAGGATGTTAAAAAAATTTCAAACTCAACAAAAAAATGAGGATGTATTTTAAAATCCTCATTTTATATATTGTGTTGTAAAAAAGATAATGATATGGTATAATAGTTGTATAAGTATAAGGAGAAAGACTTATGAGAATGGTTGAATTAATTGAAAAGAAAAAAAATAAAAATAATTTATCAAAAGAAGAAATTGCCTTTATAATTAGTGAATATGTAAAAGGAAGGATTCCAGATTATCAAATGAGTGCTTTATTAATGGCAATTTATTTTAATGGTATGAATAATGATGAAATTTTTTATTTAACAAATGAAATGTTAAATAGTGGTGATATTGTTGACTTATCTAGAATTGAGGGTATCAAGTGTGATAAACATTCAACTGGAGGAGTTGGTGATAAAACAAGTTTAGTTGTTGGCCCACTTGCTTCAGCACTAGGAGTAAAAATAGCCAAAATGAGTGGTAGGGGACTTGGTCATACAGGTGGTACTCTTGACAAATTAGAAGCTATCCCAGGATTTAAAATTGAATTAGATTCAGATTCTTTTTTTAAACAAGTAAATGAAATAGGAATTGCAATTATTGGTCAAAGTAAAAATATTGCTCCTGCTGATAAACTAATATATGCACTTCGCGATGTTACAGCTACAGTTGATTCAATACCACTTATTGCTTCTTCAATAATGTCTAAAAAGTTAGCAAGTGGTGCAGATCATATTGTCTTGGATGTTAAAGTTGGTAGAGGTGCTTTTATGAAGGATATTGATTCAGCACTTGAGTTATCTAAAATTATGGTAGAAATTGGTAAGAATTTCAAAAAGGATGTGGTTGCAACAATTACAGATATGTCACAACCATTAGGATTTGCAATTGGAAATTCACTAGAAATAATTGAAGCAATTGAAACATTAAAGGGAAAAGGACCGAAAGATTTTACAAAACTTTGTATAGAACTAACAATAGAAATTTTGCTTGTTTGTAAAATAGCATCTTCTTATGAAGAGGCTAAAAAATTAGTTGAAATGGCAATATATAATGGTTTAGGATTGGAGAAATTACGAGAAATGATTAAGTATCAAGGAGGTAATGAACAAATCATTGATGATTATAGTATCTTACCACTTGCAAATGAAATTATAGATTTAGAGTATGAAACTGATGAAAATGTTTATATTGAATCAATAGATGCTTTAATGATTGGTGAAGCGGCTATGCTTTTAGGAGCAGGACGAGCAACCATTGATGATAAGATTGATTGGGGTGTAGGAATTGTCTTAAACAAAAAAGTAGGTGATAAGATATCTAAAGGTGATATTTTAGCCACTATTTATACAAATGGACAAAATACTGAACAAGTAGTTCAAATGGTTTTAGATGCTTATCTAATGAGTGAAAAGACTATTTTACCAAAAGAAATAATTCTTAATACTATTAAATAATAATTTAAAAGAAAATATTATAAAAAAATTAAAAAATGATTAAAGTTAGATTTGATTTAAATATTTTTATTTTTACTATTTTAAAAGTGAGATTAGGGAACTTAAGGAAGGTCTAAAAAAGATAAATAACTATAAAGAAGTTGTTTTTGACCATATAAAAAGAGTGATTATCGAAAGACTAATTGGTAGTAGAAAACAATGAGTATGAAAATTAGTAGAAAATTTACAATTAGAACTGTCAATACGATTAAAAAATTCTTAATATATAATGACACCAAATTTTGTTCATAGTGTAAATAAAAGTTGATATTAAATAAACCCTACTAAAGGTAGTTTTTAACTATCTCTAGTAGGGTTTATTTTAAATTAAATCATTATTTTTTTAATTATTCTTCAGTTATAATTTTTAAAATAGTTATTAAAACATCAATCATTTTGTTCATATCTGTGATATCCAAATATTCATATGGACCATGGAAATTTTCTCCACCAGTTCCAAGATTTGGTGTATAAATAGAATTATAAGATAGATTAGCACCATCGGTTCCTCCTCTTATAGGAACAAAGGTTGGATTCATATTATTTCTCTTCATCGCTTTAATTGCATATTCTAGGATAGATGAATGTTTTAAAATTAATTCTCGCATATTATAATAAGAATCTGTTAAAGTTATTGAAACGAGATCCTGATTATATTTTTTATTTAAGTAATTTTGAATTTGAATGATTAAATTTTTTTGTTGATTAAAAGCTTCCTTATCATGATTTCTAATAATATATTCTAAATTCGTTTCTTCTACTGAACCATGCATTCTATTCAAGTGGAAAAATCCTTCATAACCATCTGTTAGTGATGGGATCGCCGCATGTGGAAGCATTGATTGAAATTCCATTCCTATTAATAGACTATTAATCATTTTGCCTTTGGCAGAACCTGGGTGAATGGATTTACCTTTTATTTTGATATGAGCACTTGCCGCATTAAAATTTTCAAAATTAATCTCTTCAATATTTGAACCATCAATAGTATAGGCAAAATTACAGTTTTTTTCTTTATAAAAATTATAATTAAAATGTTTAGTTCCTTCACCTATTTCTTCATCTGGAGTAAAGGTGATAATAATATTAGGATGCTCTAGATGATTAGAAATAATTTTTTCAATGGCTGAAATAATTATTGTAATTCCTGCCTTGTCATCAGCTCCCAGAAGTGTGGTTCCATCTGTATGTACTATTGTATGGTTTATTTTTTTATTAAGGGAAGGAAATTCTTTGGGAGATAATATCATCTTTAAATGTTCATTTATAATAATATCTTTCCCATCATACTTTTCAATAATTGTTGGCCTTATATCTTGACTTGACGCATCAAAACTAGTGTCCATATGTGCGATTAAACCGATAGTCGGTTTTGATGAATTGCTTTCTAAATAGCCATAAACATATCCATATTGATCCAAAAAAGCATTATGAATTCCTATTTGTTTTAATTCTTGTACTAAATATTGTGCAAAACGTATTTGTTCCTTTGTACTTGGTGAAGTATTTGAATAGGGATTTGATTGGGTATCAAATTTAATATAATTTAAAAATCTTTCAATACTTTTCATATTTTTCTCCTTACTGTTGTATATAATTATAACATTACTTTTATTTATTTGCAATCTAATTGACAATTCGTTAACTTTATTATAAAATGTTAATAGTATTAATTATTAATACTATTAACTAAAATGAAGGAAGAATAGAATGGAATTATATAATAATTTAAAAAATGAATTGATAGAAGCATTATTACAATTATATATTAGCAATCAAGCTAGCAGTATTGCAGAAATGTTAGAAGGAGAACATGCCGTTTTAAGTTATATTTTAAAAGAAGAACAAGATGTAACTCCTACTAATATTAGCATCAAACTTGGTATTACAAAGTCAAGAGTGACAGCAATCTTAAATTCACTTCATGAAAAAGAATTAGTGTTACTAAAAAGAAAAAGTGATGATCGAAGGAAAATAATAGTTTCTCTTACTGAAAAGGGAGAAGAAGATATTGTTTCAAAACTTGTATTATTAGACAATAAAATAGTCAAATTAATAAAAGAACTAGGAATAGAAAAAAGTACAACACTAATTGGAATATTAAATGACATCAATCAAATAATTATAAAGGAGAAAATTAATGAAAGATAAAGATAATAATTATGTAATTGTTAGCGATAGCTCATGTGATTTGCCAGATGAGTTAATTAAGCAAAATGATATAAAAGTAGTTCCTTTTTATGTATCGTTAGATGGAAATGATTATTTAAAGGAAAGAGTAAATTTGCAAGTTAGAGACTTTTATGAAAAACTAGTAAATGAGAGTAATTTAAATCCAAAAACTACTTTACCATCGGTAGCAGATTATGAGGATATTTTTGAAGAACAAATAAAGGCGGAAAAGAGTATAATTTGTGTTTGTATAACCAGTAAATTTAGTGGATCATATAATAGTGCTAGTGTTGCAAAAGAAAATTGTTTGGAAAAATATCCTAATGCCAAAATTACCGTGATTGATTCAATGGTAAATACTGGAGTACAGGGGCTTTTAGTTTTAGAAATAGCAAGAATGAAAAAAGACGGCAAAACATATGATGAGACAATTAAATTGGCAAATGCTATGCGAAAAACAGGAAGAATCTTTTTTACAGTTGGAAATTTAGAATATTTAAGAAAAGGTGGTAGAATTGGTAAATTAGTAGGAATAGTAGGGGCTACGTTGAAAATAAAACCAATTATAGTTTTAAAAGATGGCGAAATTTTTTCAGCCGGAATTTCTTTTACAAGGAAAAAATCTTTTTTAAAGGCAACAGATGCTGCACTCAATTATTTTAAAGAAAACAAAGAAAATCCCGACGACTATCAATTTATTACAGGATATGGTTACGATATTGAAGAAGGTAGATTATATAACGAAAAGTTAAAAGAAATTTTGAAAAGAGAAGATGTTTTACTCATTCAAATTGGAGCAACGATTGGCGTTCATACAGGACCATATCCGCTAGGAGTTGGTTTTATTAAAAAATATGATAGAATAAAAAAATAATTCATAAAAAAGAGGTAAATGATGAACGAGATTAAGATAGCATTATTACAAATTATGCCAGGTGATAGTATTGATGAAAATATTAGAATAGGAATTAGAGCATGTAAAAAGGCTAAAAATGAAGGTGCTGATATTGTCCTATTTCCTGAAATGTGGAGTAATGGCTATAAGATTGTTAATAATATTGAAGAACTTAAAAAAAATGCTATTTCGTTGGATAGCGCATATATTAAAACTTTTCAGACATTAGCTCAAGAATTAAATTTGGCAATCGCCATAACTCTTTTAGAAAAATATGAACCACTACCTAGAAATACGATTATTTTATTTGATCGATTTGGTAAACAGATATTAACTTATGCAAAAGTTCATACTTGTGATTTTGATTTAGAAAAAAATTTAACTCCAGGTGATGATTTTTATGTTGCAAATCTTAATACTGAAAAAGGAAGTCTTAAAATTGGTGCTATGATTTGTTATGATAGAGAATTCCCTGAAAGTGCACGTATTCTTATGCTAAAAGGAGCAGAGATAATTATTGTTCCTAATGCATGTCCGATGGAAATTAATCGTTTATCACAACTTAGAGCACGTGCTTTTGAAAATATGGTAGGAATTGCTACTTGTAATTATCCTAAAGGATATCCAGATTGTAATGGTCATTCATCCGCATTTGATGGAGTTGCTTATCTACCATTTGATGATAAATCAAGAGATACTTGTATACTAGAAGCAGGATTAGAAGAGGGAATTTATTATGCAACCTTTTCTTTAGATATGATGCGAGATTATCGAAAAAATGAAGTTCATGGTAATGCATATCGACATCCTAGTAAATATCATCTAATTATTGATGAACAAATTAATGAACCATTTATTAGAAAAGACTATCGAAAATAAATTAATATATCCACGAAAATAGAAAATGGTTTCACTGCAATTTAAACAATGAAACCATTTTTATTTTAAATTAAAAGTATATAATTTTTGTATAAAAAAATGGTGCCACTGGTCGGACTCGAACCGACACGGTATTGCTACCACTGGATTTTGAGTCCAGCGCGTCTACCATTTCACCACAGTGGCATTTACTTAGATATTATATTACAAAAATGAAAAAAAAGCAAGTAAATGGTTAATTATTCAATAATCGGATTAGTTTACAATTATGTCGAAATATAGTATAATAAATAATTGGTTAAATATTAATATAATATATGGAGATTAATAATGTCAAAAAATATTAAAAAAAATGAAAAAATAAAACCAAGTATTATTGCTTGGTTAATATATTCAATCGGAAGTAGAATATATATGTTTTTTAAAAATCGTATAAAAGTTAATAGAAAAATTTTTAAAAAAAGAAATAAAAAAGAAGGATGTATAGTGATATATAATCATGCTTCTAATCAAGATCATTTTCTAACTACCATTGGATTTGGACTAACACGAGCATCATATGTTGCTTCAAGTCATTTTTATTATAATAAGACACTAAGAATCATCTTAAATATGGTTAAGGCTATTCCTAAAGAGCAATTTAAACCAGATGTTGGAACAATAAAAAAAATTAAGAGAGCCTTGCAACAAAAACTGCCAATTACTATTGCGCCTGCTGGACAAACAACTATGCATGGAGATAATTTAATGATTGATAAATCAATTGTTAAATTATTAAAAATGTGTGATGTCGATGTATACGCTATTCAACTTCATGGGGCTTATATGGCATATCCTAAGTGGCGTAAATATCGCAGAAAAAGCCCAATATTCATTAATTTTGTAAAAGTATTTTCAAAACTAGACTTAAAAACATTGACAGATGAAGAAATTTATCAAAAAACAATTCATTCAATAAGTATTAATGATCGACAAGAGATAAAAAAATATGGATATACAATTAAAGCTAAGTCACTTGTTAAAGGTATGGAAGATATGTTATATTTATGTCCAAAATGTAATAAAATGGACACTATTGTTTCATATAAGAACAATTTAATATGTTCTAATTGTAAGAATACTGTAATTATGAATAAATGGGGCAAATTTGAAGGAATTGGTAATGAATATGTGGCAATGGAAGATGAGGCTGTTTGGTATGAATTTGAAAAGAACAAATTTATTTCTAAAGTAAAAGATAATACTTTATATTTAGAGGGAAATTTTGATTTATATTATGGAATAAATAATGAATATGTTTTGAAAAAAGTTGGTTCTGGTAAAGTTATATTAACGAATTCAGAGTTATATTATAAAGGTACTATGTATGGAAAAGAGATTAGAAAAGATTTTAAATTAGCTAATATTTATCAAATACCTTTTGAAACAAGAAATCATTTTGATTTACCAGATGATGAAGGATATTATGAGTTTAAACCAACTGAAAAGGAAAAAGCAACTATCATAACGAAATTTGTCCAAGCAATTGATGTTATAGCTCAACTTCGAAATGAGAATTAATATGAATGAAGAAATTATTTGCAAGCATTTTAAAACATGTGGCAATTGTCAATTTTTAGATAAAAAATACTCAGAAACTCTCAAATTAAAAAGCGATATTGTCAATAAGTATTTTATTAACAATGGCTTTGATATTAAAATTCATAGTATAATTGGGACTGAAAAAAATCTTAATTATCGTAATAAAATGATAATTAGTTATCAATTTCAAAATGGTAAATTAATAAGTGGTTTTTATCAAGAAAGTTCTCATAAAGTTGTTGATATAGATTTTTGTGCGATGCATAGTAATACACAAAATGAGATATTAAAAAAATTAAAAAAAATCTTTTATGATTTAAAAATTAGCGTATATAATGAGGATAATAAGCGTGGTTTGCTTAGACATGTTATTATTAGAGAAGCTTTTTTTACAAAGGAAATCTTAATAACAATAGTAACATCTAGTGATATCTTTCCTTCTAGATCAGAAGTTGTAAAAAGAATACGTACTATTTCACCTAGAATTAAAACAATTATTCAAAATATTAATCCAAGAAAAACAAGTATTGTTTTAGGTGAAAAAGAAAAAATTCTTTTTGGACAAGGTTTTATTATGGATAAAATTGATGATTTAGCATTTAGAATAACTTCAAAGTCATTTTATCAAGTAAATCCCCTTCAAACATTGAAGTTATATTCTAAAATTAGAGAATTTGCTTCTTTTAATGGCGATGAAATAATTGTTGATGCTTACAGTGGAGTTGGAACAATTGGAATGATACTTTCAAAAGATGTGAAAGAAGTTGTTTGTGTTGAAAATAATAAACAAGCTGTAAGTGCGGCAATATCAAATGGAAAAATTAATAAAATAAAAAACATAAATTTTGTTTGTGATGATGCTAGTAATTATTTAAAAAAATTAGCACAATTAGGTGTAAAAATAGATGCAATAGTTATGGATCCTCCAAGAAGTGGATCAACAATTGAGTTCTTAAAATCAATAATTCATTTAAAGCCATCCAAAATTATATATGTTTCATGTAATCCTGAAACACTTGTGAGGGATTTGAATCAACTTAGAATAACTTATCGAATTTCTAATATTTTGTGTATTGATATGTTTTGTTGGACTAATCATGTTGAAACGCTCGTTTGTCTCACGAGAAAATGAGCCAAAATTGAATTTAGGTTTTATAGCACAGTATGGTATAACATATCGAAAGGAATCTAAAATGAAAATATTAAATTGGAATATATCGTGGATAAATGATGTAATGCCTAAAATTGAATATTTGAAAAAACAAATTCTTGGAAAAACGTTTGTTGTAATTTTACAAGAAGTAAAACCATATGCATATAGCGCTCTCAAAGAACACTTATCTAATATCGCTCAAATAGAATATTCGTTATCGTACCGTATCCCTAGCAAATACGACACGGATTCTAGAAAACTCGGTGTAGCAATTTTGATAAGCAAAGATATTGTTGTTAAAAACGCCAAGGTTCTTGATAGGACGCTTATGCCCGATAGAACTCTTATGATAGATGCAACTTTTAATAATATTCCGTTAAGGGTTTTAGGACTTCATTCTATTACAGGATGTCAGTATAAAAAAGCGAAAGAAATTCAATATTTTTTGTTTGCCGAAGCAATAGATACATATAAACCTGATATTGTAGGCATTGATGCAAATGAGCCGCAAATAGATTATTATGATATTAGTCAAATGCAATTTTTTGACAACTACCAAAAGGGTAACGGCTGTAAGACATTTTTTGAAACACTAGAACAAAATGCTTTGGTTGATGCTTTTGTAAAAGATTATGACAAAAGCAAATTCGTTGAAGGAGAATATCTTACAACATCTCATATCATAAAGCGTGGAAATAAAAAAGTTAGATATGATTTTTTGTTTATCAACAGAAAAAAGTTTAGTGACTATTTATGCGAATACGAATACGAGGGTGCCGTTTGTGTGGGTAGCGATCATGCTGTTATTATAGCAAAATGTGAAGGTTTTTATGATAACAAATGACAAATGTAATTTGCGACTTGTTTCTAAAACCGTTTGAAAACCACTCACGATTAAAGATTGTTTATTTACAAGGAAGGGATTAATATGAATCATGAATTGTCATCTTTGATTATACTATCGTCATTATTGATTTAAGAGTTTAAGCGTAGAAATGTTATTTTTCATATATTGTGAAGTATACATTGAAAAAGAAGTATATAAGCAAATTATTTAAGAATCCCTCAAGCACTCAATATACATATTGATTTTGTATATGGTTGCAAGATATACCTTTTGTACTCTTGACCTATGTTGAAACGATTGTTTGTCTCAAACGAAAATAATTCCTAATTGGTTTAAAATGTAAATTAGTCTTAACATTATTTTGAATTTAGTCATGAGAGAAAGAACGTTTTTTTCCGATATGAGGTTATGGTGTGAAAATCTAAGTAAAGGGAAAAAAGTATGAAATATATTGGTATTGTTATTTCTGTGGCGAATATCAATGTTGCAAAAAAATTTAATAATGTGGAACTTGCATTTGAATAGTAGAATTTTGATAGTTTTATGAATAAATTGAAAGAGTACTCGGAGATTGACTATTTAGGTAATGTCATTGAATATAGTTGGGGTCAACGGGTAATCAGGTTTTATGATTTGGTTGGACATCTTATAGAAGTTGGTGAGAATATGAAAATGGTAATTGAGCGTTTCTTAAATGCAGGTATGACGATAGAGGAAGTATCTGTAAAAATGGATATTTTCATTGAAGATTTAGGAAAACGACTAAATAATTAAATAGGAAAAATAAGGTTCCTATGATGAAATTAAAGATAATTATTGAATAATTTGAATTTTAAGAGGTTAAGATGAATAAAAATGAATTGTTAAATCATTTGGATAAATTACACACAACTGAAATGGGATTAGCAAGAATAAAAAGAAATATTGCTTTGGATAGTGATAATGTTGTTGATTGGTGCAAAAATAAGATTTTTTCTTATAATGCATCTATATTAAGAAAGCTAACTATATAAAAATCAAGTAAATAATAAAAAATATTTTAGTTAGCTA
>UQBM01000015.1 GCA_900539265.1 uncultured Mollicutes bacterium
CATAATAAAAACGCAGACACGTTTCTTTTGTGTCTACGTTTATTTTATCATTTCATTTCCTAGTTTCTACTTCTTTTAGTTTTTTATAAAGTAGATAAAATAGATGATAATTTAAGATAAAAATTTTATAAAAATAATTTATTTAACTTGTTAGTTATGACAAAATCAGTCATTTGAAAGATGTATAATACTTATGGTGTTTAAAAATGATCATCTATATCGATCTATTGATTTTATCAACAATTTTAGTAAATTTTGTTTTTATTAAAACAATTGCTTTAATTTTTAAAGAAAAATTATCGATTATAAGAGTCCTAATATCCTTAGTACTATCAGTTGCTATGCTACTTTTATATTTTCTTCCTTATCAATTTTATTTTTTTATTCGCTATTTTATGGGTATTATTATTGGAATGATAGCATTTAAAAAAAGTGATGTGAAACAAAAAATCATTAAAATTGTTATTTTCTATCTTTTAAATATGACTTTTATCGGGTGTCTAGTGGTTTTTGAAGTTAAAAGTATACTTCCTCTTATTTTGACTGTAGTTTATGTTGTTGTCTTATATTTAGTTCAAAATTATAAAGATCTTTTTAAAAAAGAAAATGAAAACTTATATTATATTAAGTTAAACAAACAAACCTTAAAAGGTTATTTAGATACAGGGAATTTAGCTACATATCAAAACATTCCCATTGTTTTTATAAAAAAAATTTTTTTAAGCAATGAATTTATTTTAGAAGGTGTAACTACAATCCAGAGTATTTTTGAAGAAAAAAAAGTTCCTCTTTATAAAGGGCCATCCTTAGAAGTTGAAAAAAAGTTATATCAAGTTTACTATGTTTTTGTTGATGAAATTGATTATGACATCATTTTAAATAATTCAATAGGAGAATATATTAATGATAAAACTAATTAAAAAACTATTAGATTTAATTTTTTTTAAAAATATTAAATCACCCTGTTATTATATAAATAGTAATAATCTTTTACCACAACCATTAGATGAAGAAGAAGAAACAAGATTATTATTATTAGTAAAAGATGGTGATATTGAAGCACGAAATACTTTAATTGAACATAATTTAAGATTAGTAATTTTTATTGCCAAAAAATTTGAATCAACAAAAATAAATATGGAAGATTTGATTAGCATTGGTTCTATGGGATTAATTAAAGGTATTCAAACCTTTAAGATGGAAAAAAACATTAAGCTTGCTACATATGCTTCACGTTGTATTGAAAATGAGATTTTAATGTATCTAAGGAAAACCCAAAAAAGTCGTCAAGAATATTCATTAGATGAAGTTTTAAGCATCGATTCCGAAGGAAATGAGATGATTTTGTCTGATATTATAGGTTCTAGTGAACCGCTTGCTTTAACAAAACTATCAGAAGAAGAAGATATTAGAAATTTATATTATGCTTTAGATAAATTGTCAAAAAGAGAAAGAGAAATTATTATTATGAGATATGGATTATTTGGAGTAGAGCCTCTCACACAAAAGGAAGTAGCAGATAAGATGGGAATATCACAATCATACATATCTCGACTAGAAAAACGAATAATTGAAAAGATGCGTCAAGATATTGAACAATTAGTAAAAATCGCCTAATATTTGTTATCGTATAATTCACTCTATTTCACAAAATAATAAAAAAATGCATAAAATCATCAATAATTACGCATACTTTATTTGGAGGGTGAATTTATGCGTAATAAAGTAGAAATTACGGGGGTAAATACTTTAGAACTAAAAGTGTTACCACCAGAAGAAACAATGATATTAATCAAAGAAAGCCAAAATGGTAATTATGAAGCTCGAGATAGACTTGTTGAAGGAAATATTAAGCTAGTTTTAAGTGTAATTAAAAAGTTTAATAATAGAGGTGTAGACTTAGATGATTTATTTCAAGTAGGAGCTATGGGATTAATTAAGGCAATTGATAACTTTGATTTTTCTCATGGAGTTAAATTTTCAACCTATGCGGTACCAATGATTATTGGTGAAATTAGAAGATATTTAAGAGATAATTCGGTAGTTCGAATTAGTAGATCGATTAAAGATACAGCCTACAGAGCTCTTCAATATAAAGAAAAGTATTTTATGGAAAGTGGTAAAGAACCAACAATTGAGGAAATGGCTGCCCATCTTGGTGTTGATACAATTGATATTGTTATTGCTTTAGAAGCCGTTCAAGAACCAGTTTCTATTTATACACCTATTTATAATAATGGTGGTGATGAAATTTATTTAATTGATCAAATAGCAGATAATGCGGAGAGCGAAGAAACAAAACTCAATAAAATGATTATTGAAGAAGGAATTGCTAAATTAAATGATCGATTAAAGGGAATAATTTATAGTAGATATTATGATAATAAGACGCAAATGGAAATTGCGGAAGAATTAGGGATTTCACAAGCTCAAGTTTCTAGACTTGAAAAGAGCGCATTAAAAATGATTTTTGATTTAAAAGAAAAATAAGTGCTATTTTAAATAGCATTTTTATTTTTTTTAGTATAATATATAAAATTAAACAAATGGAGGATAAAGATGATGTTTAAGATGACAACAAAGCGACTCGCAATTCTTTCAATTTTATTAGCTTTAGGTGTAGTATTTAAATCGGTTTTTTCAATTGGTGATGGTGAATTTAGAATTAGTTTTTTTGATATTCCGCTATTTCTTGCGGGAATGATTGCGGGACCATTTTATGGTGGACTTGTAGCACTTGGAACTGATTTGATATATGGTTTGTGCTTCTCACCTTATCCTTTTTCTTTTATTATGATGTTTACAACTATTATTTGGGGTGTAAGTGGTGGTCTTTTTTATAAAAAACCTTATGACAATTTACTTTCGTTATTTATCGTAGTTTTAGCTACATCATTGATTGCAACAGCTATTAATTCAGTATACTTAGTGATAAATTTTGGTTTTGCTTCAATGCTTGCTAAACTACCTTTAAGAATCGTTGCCCTTTTTTGTAAATGGCCAGTTACAACTGGTCTTATTAATTTAGTCTATACTAAAGTTTTTGAGAGAAGAATAGAAAACGTTTGGCAATTCAAAAAACTAGAAAAAACTATTAAAAAGTAGTATAATTAAGTGATTAAAGATATTAACAAAAATTTAAGAGGTATAAAATGAGTCAAAAAAAATTAGTAATGTTAGTTATTATGGATGGATATGGTATTAGAGAAAATCCTGATGGTAATGCTATAGTTGCAGCTAAGAAGCCAAATCTAGATAAGCTCTTTCAAAAATATCCTCACACAATTATTGGAGCCTCAGGAGAAGCTGTTGGCCTTCCTGATGGTCAGATGGGAAATAGTGAAGTAGGTCATTTAAATATTGGTGCTGGAAGAGTTGTTTTTCAGTCGTTGACAAGAGTAAATATTGCTTGTCGTGATCAAATTTTAGATCAAGTAGAGGCTATTGACAAGGCAATTCATCATGCAATTAAAAATAATTCTTCTCTTCATATTATGGGTCTAATGTCAGATGGTGGTGTTCATTCTCATATTCGTCATATTATATATTTAATGAATAAAGCAGTGGAGCGTGGTGTGAAAAAAGTATATGTTCATTCTTTTCTTGATGGAAGAGATGTACCACCTACTTCTGCAAAATCTTATTTAACCTATCTCGATCAGCAACGTGTAAAAGGTGTTGAATTAGGGATTGTTAGTGGTCGTTATTATGCAATGGATCGCGATAAAAATTATGATCGAATTCAACTTGCCTATGATGCATTAGTAAAAGGAGAAGCTCCAATTAAGGGTTTGCTTGAAGGTATTGATGAAAGTTATCAAAATAATATAACTGATGAATTTGTTAAACCCTATATTGTAACTAAAGATTCAAATATAAAAGAAAATGATGCGGTTATATATGCTAATTTTAGACCGGATCGAGCAATCCAAATGAGTATTGCTATTACTAATCCAACTTATGCTAAAAGTGAAAAATCTGTATTAAAAAATTACATAGAATTTAAGAATCTATATTTTGTGCAAATGATGCTTTATTCAGAACTTGTTAAAGGTGATATTGCATTTGGTCTTCAAGAGTTGAATAATATGTATGGTGATGTCATTGCAACTAATGGTTTAAAACAATTAAGAATTGCGGAAACCGAAAAATATGCCCATGTAACCTACTTTTTTGATGGAGGTATTGACAAAGAATTACCAGGAGCAGATCGTATTTTAGTCCCATCACCACGAGTTGCTACTTATGATTTAAAACCTCAAATGAGTGCATACGAGGTTACAGAAAAGGTTATTGATGCCATTAAAGAAGAAAAATATGATACTATCATTTTGAATTATGCAAATTGTGATATGGTAGGTCATACCGCCATTTTTGATGCGGCAGTTAAAGCTGTTGAAACTGTCGATGAATGTATTGGTAAAGTATATGAAGCTGTAAAAGGAGTGGGAGGAACTTTGATTATTACTGCAGATCATGGCAATGCCGATGAAATTTGGGATGAAAATCATAAGCCATTTTCGGCTCACACTACCTCACCAGTACCATTTTTAATTACAAACGAAAATCTTATTTTAAGAAAAACAGGAAATCTTGGAGATATTGCTCCAACAATGCTTGAATTACTAGAAATAAAGAAACCTGTTCAAATGACAGGAAAAAGTATGATTATTAAAAAATAAATATTATTTTGAGGATAAGAATATGAATCAAAAAACTATTTTGAAAAAATCTGATAAAATTAGAATATTTTTAAATTCCCCCTTTGTGCTTATTTTATCCATTCTTTTATCAATTGGTATTCTTATGAATATGATTCATATTTTTGTTCTCAATAATCAATTATTCATTGATTTGTTAGGTATAATTTTTCCTATCCTTTTTTGTATCGGTATATGGTTATCTTATTTTCAAAATGATACTACATATAATCCAAAAGGATTAAAATTGTTAAAGGTGGTCACTACTTTAAAATTGTTTATTACAATGATTACAGTTATTTTAGTTCTATTTGTGCTGTTGCCAATTGTGTATTTATCTATAAATATTGATAGTAGTGTTTTTATTCTTAGCAGTATTTTATTTTTTATAGTTTTATTTATATTTGGTATTCGTATTGGTTTTCTTTTTCTGTTAAAAAAATTTCTTAATACATTGATTCATATTGAAAAAGAAGAGCAAATAATACTTAAAGAATCGGTATTGTATTTAAATTCTATATGTTGTTTCGCTATTGCTTTGATATATATTATCAATAGTGTTTTGTATTTTATTTTAAATGATATAAGTATAGATGAACAATTTATTAACATTTTTAGTAAAATTGGATTATTTGGTAATCGATTATTTCCAACTATTATTTCAATATGTATCTATATTTATTTAGGTATATTGTTTATTGTTTTTAATACATATTTGAATCATAGTTATTACAATGTTAGTTTAGATAACATTGAAGTTCAACAAACTATTACAAAGGAAATTTATGAAAATACCTTGAAAAAGCAGCAACACATGATTGAAAGATTAACATACATTTTAAAACTTATTATTCCTATAATATTACTTATTGGAATAATAATCGCAGTATTATTATTTTCATAAAAAAGGAATATAATTGTATCAGTGAAAAATGAATGCAATTATATTTTTTATTTTAACTTGTTAGTGTAAAATATAGAAAAAGGGTATAAAATAATGAAAGGGATTTATTAAAAGTAGGAGAATATAAAAATGACAAAAAAAGAATATCGGTTAAAGAAAAAAGAATTCAAACAAATTTATAAACAAAATAAAAAAAGTCTTAAAAAACAATACCAAATAGGTATAAAAACTTCTAATACCTATAGGGTTATACCAAATATGCCACATCGTTCAATTATTGAAGAAATTGGTAATTCGGTTACACATGGAGTGGGTGCTATTTTTTCGGTTGTCTTATATATTTTGATGCTTCTAGCATCGGATACATCAAAAGAATATGTTGGTGCTAGTATCTATTTTATTGGGCTTTTTTTCATGTTTATTATGAGCTGTTTATATCATGCTTTTCCATATCAAAGTGTGGCAAAAAGAGTTTTTCGTAGGTTTGACTATTCATCCATTTATTTATTGATTGGAGCAACATTTGCGCCGATCTTACTATGCTATATTGGTGGTATCAAAGGATTGATTTTTTTAATTATACAGTGGATTATAATAGGAATAGGAATTACTTTGATTGCTATTTTTGGACCATCGAGATTAAAATATATACATTTTCCACTTTATTTTCTTTTAGGATGGAGCGGTTTATTATTTTTACCTCAAATGTTTTCCAATGATTTTACCTTTTTTATGTTAATTTTATCAGGAGGAATAACTTATTCATTAGGAATTGTTCCATTTATTATTGATAAAAAGGTCTCTCACTTCATTTGGCATTTTTTTGTAATTGCAGGAGCTGTCATTCAGTGGGTTGGTATCTATCTATATATTTATTTAAGATGAAAATAAATAAAAAATCTTAATATTTGCGAAAAAGTTCAATTTCGTTTATAATATATATGGTTAAAATTTAAGAATTTAAAGGAGAAGAAAACATGAACTATACAAATGAAGTAAAAGAAATGTGTAGTGTTAAGGTTGGTGCAAGTCATGGATGTGCTCCAATTCCTCAAGAGGGAAAATGGACATATTCTCGTGAAATTAAAGACATCAATGGTTTTACACATGGTATTGGTTGGTGTGCTCCTCAACAAGGTGCATGTAAACTAACATTAAATGTTAAAAATGGTATTATTGAGGAGGCTTTAGTAGAAACAATTGGTTGTTCTGGTATGACACATTCAGCTGCTATGGCAAGTGAAGCAATTGTTGGTAAAACTATTTTAGAAGCTGTAAATACTGACCTTGTTTGTGATGCAATTAATACAGCAATGCGAGAATTATTTTTGCAAATTATTTATGGCCGTACTCAATCAGCTTTTTCTGAAGAAGGACTTTCTATTGGTGCAGGTTTAGAAGATTTAGGAAAAGGATTAAGAAGTCAAGTTGGAACAGCCTATAGTACAAAACTTAAAGGACCTCGTTATCTTGAACTTGCTGAAGGATATGTAACTCGTCTTGCTCTTGATTCGGATAATCAAATAATTGGTTATGAATATTTACATTTAGGTAAATTTACCGACTTTTTAAAAAAAGGTATGAATGCTGATGATGCTTTAAAGAAAGCGACTGGCACATATGGTAGATTTGCTGAAGGATCAAAATATATCGATCCACGTTATGAATAGGAGGCATACTTATAATGGCATTATTTGAAAACTATGAAAGAAGAATTGAACAAATAAATAAAGCATTAAAAGAAAATGGTATTGCATCAATTGAAGAAGCAAAAGAAATCTGTGATAAAGCTGGTGTTGATGCCTATAATATTGTTAAAGGTATTCAGCCTATTTGTTTTGAAAACGCATGTTGGGCATATACAGTAGGCGCTGCTATTGCACTTAAAAATAAAGCCACATCAGCAAGTGATGCCGCAAAATATATTGGTATTGGTTTACAGTCATTTTGCATTCCAGGATCAGTTGCTGATGATCGTAAAGTAGGTCTTGGCCATGGTAATCTTGGTGCAATGTTATTATCAGAAGAAACAAAATGTTTTGCTTTTTTAGCCGGTCATGAATCATTTGCGGCAGCAGAAGGAGCAATTGGAATTGCTAAAACAGCAAATAAAGTAAGAAAAGAACCACTTCGTGTTATTTTAAATGGTCTTGGTAAAGATGCTGCTAAAATAATTTCTCGTATTAATGGTTTTACTCATGTTGAGACTACTTTTGATTATAAAACAGGAAAACTTCATGAAGTTTCTCGCACGGCTTATTCTAATGGTGAAAGAGCACTAGTAAACTGCTATGGTGCTGATGATGTTCGTGAGGGGGTTGCAATTATGCATTATGAAGGTGTTGATGTATCAATTACTGGTAACTCAACAAACCCTACTCGTTTCCAACATCCAGTTGCTGGTACTTATAAAAAAGAATGTGTTGAAATGGGCAAAAAATATTTTTCAGTTGCCTCAGGTGGAGGAACTGGTCGTACTCTCCATCCAGATAATATGGCAGCTGGCCCTGCTTCATATGGATTTACCGATACCCTTGGTAGAATGCATTCCGATGCTCAATTTGCTGGGTCATCTTCAGTTCCTGCCCATGTTGAAATGATGGGATTAATTGGAATGGGGAATAATCCAATGGTTGGTGCTACGGTTGCGGTTGCGGTGGCCGTTTCTCAAGCCTTAACAAAATAGATATGAAAAAATATGATATTGAAAAGATATCATATTTTTTTGTTATGGTAGATTCAAATATAGAATAAATTATTATTTTTTAAAAAATTAATAATATAGTTGAATTTAATTTTTTTAAATGTTATAATCTATTATAAATTAAATAAGATAGGAAGGGAAAAAATGAAAAAAAGAATTATATGTTTATTCATGATCAGTTTTATCGCTATTTTTCTAACATCATGTAATAAAAAATTTACAGTTAATTTTGATACTGATGGAGGTACAACAGTTGCCGCTGTTGAAGTAAAAAAGGGAGAAACTTTAGAAGAACCGACTGCTCCTACTAAAGATGGCTATATCTTTGTGGAATGGCAGTTAGATGGTAAAACGTATGATTTTAGTCAAAAAGTGAAAAGCAATTTTACTTTAAAGGCGAAATGGGAGCAAGTAGTACAACTTACAAAACCAACTGATTTAAAAATAGAAGATAATATTTTAAGTTGGCAAGCAGTAGAAGGGGCCCAAACATATGATATTTATATTGATGATGAATTGAAGGCTACAAATCTTACTACAACAACTTATCAGATTCCTTCTGAAATTAGTTTAGCTTATATTTATGTGGTTGCGAAATCTAAAACCGGAGAATCAGAATCATCAGAAATATTAAATTATCAAGTTAGTTTATCAGATGAGGAAGTAAATCAATTTTTAGTAGATTCTGGTCTTAATTATATTGATGATGCGTTTAAAAGTGCTATCAAACTATTAGCTATTGCTTGTAAAAAGTATAATGTTTCGGTAGATGATTTAAAAAAGTTGAGTTCTGATGAAGGAGTATTGGAATTAGTATTAAAATATATAGAAGATGAAAGAGTTTCTGATTTATTATCTGTTGCCTTATTGTATGCATCAGAACTATTTAATTCACAAATTCATCAGATGTTAGTAGATAATGTTGTGAATCCCGAAGGATATGATGAGGCTTTACAAACAGTTTTTACGAAACTAGTGAATAACGATGCCTATCAAACAACCTTTACAAAGGCAAAGGATGATTTAAAATTTGTGAATCTTGTTGCTCCATGTCTTGCTTGGGTAGCTAGTTATGCTGATAATTATACTGTTTCTAATGTATTTGATTTTTTAACAATC
Organism: uncultured Mollicutes bacterium; assembly: GCA_900539265.1. Taxonomy (GTDB): domain Bacteria; phylum Bacillota_I; class Bacilli_A; order ML615J-28; family CAG-313; genus CAG-313. The sequence continues at coordinate 9,428 of UQBM01000015.1, forward strand.
TTACAATCACTTTGTCCGCAGTATAAATTGACTAGAAATGATTTAACAATAAATTTTACGAATAACATTACAAACGAAAGTTATACTTTAACGTTAGATGAAATTGAAACGCTTATTTGTTATTATATGAACAATAAAGATACGAATGAAAATGAAAATGTAATTCATACTTATTTTCAAACTGCTATGTTATATCAAAAATTAGAAACTGCATCAATTAACATTTATCAAAACAATCCAGCTTTCAGAAAAACTATCATTCAAAAAATGCCTCAAATTGGTAAACGTGTGCAAGCTATATTCCAAGCTTATACGACAGTGATGGCATCAAATGAAGATTTTCAAAATTTGATTACTGCTTTTCAAACGGCTGATACAAGAGAAAAACTGCTTGCGGCATTATTAGATGCACAAACTTTGAAGAATAATCTAGTCGAAGTCATTGACAAGGCTTTACCAACTAAAGAGGATATCGATATTCTCGCACAACTTGTAGATACTTTATCATTTAGTGATATTCTATATTGTATGACTGATAATGCAAATGGTGGAATTAGAATCGAAGGAATCGAATATTTTGTCGAGTATTTAAAAACAATTTTAAGTACTGCGAATACATGCATTGATTTTGTTACATCAATTGATACGGCAAGTTATGATATTATTTCCATCATTGAAGCATATATAATGGGCAATCCTGAACAAGCAGAAATTGCAAATGCTGAAATTCAAAAACTCATTGCTAATTTACAAGAAGCATTATTACAAAATGAGGATATACAAAACTTTGATCAAACAGGTTTATATTATATTGCTAAATTTGCTCTTATGACAAATGGTTTCAATTTGGATTCACAATTCTCTTTAGTATTTGGTCAAGCAATGGACGAAGAATTGTTTAATAGACTTTTTGATGAAATGGAAGAACTTTTAGAATATATATCTGTCGATTCTGCTTATGCTGAACAATTAGCTATGATGCTTTATGAAACTATTTTTATGGCTAAGGCACCCGAAGTTTCATATGAAGTGGTTTGTGAATTGTTACATCAAGTATTTACATATGTAGATAAAGATGTTTTAAATGAATATAAAGATCTATTAGTAGGATGTTTTGAATATTATTTTTATAGTAGTAATTTAAGAAAAGAGATGCTTCAAAATAATGAAGAATTTGATGTTTTGAAAAAAGCGGAAGAACTATATCAATGCATATATGACAACTTTGAAACTTTAAAACCATTCTTGGAAATGATGTTACAAACAAATTTAATAGGAAATTTTGAGACATCCGGTTATGAAGAGAATAAAAATATATTGATTGAAAATTTAAACAATTGGAAAGTATTGTTTGCTAATTCAAATACAACTCCTACAAAAATTATTACAGTTATTGATTTAATTGAAAAATTAACAACTGGTGAGGGAGTATCAGCTGCTGATAAAGCATTTTTCAACGATGCGTTATTAACTAAAATTGATCAATTATTGGCATTAGTCGATTGTTATTCATTTGCCTTAACGACTGAGCAAAAAGATTTGATTTATGATTTTGAATATTATTTGAATATTGATTGGCAATATCCTAGTATTTATGAATTAAGTGTTATAACTCAAACAATTGATAATCAAACGATAGATTATTTAGTAGTATCTATTAAAGAAGAAATTTTCAATCTTTATCAAGATAATCTTTCTAAGGGAAATTTTTCAAAGTTAGAGTTGAAATTAGAAATAGGTAATGCTTCGTATAGTGGATACCTTTCTTTAAATGCTGTAGATGAACCAAATATTTTTGGTATAGTATCTTTTGATGATATTGCCTCATCACTTGGTTATCGTTTATCTGAATTAAATGATATACTAAATAATGATGCTTTGGCTAATCTTAAGATTTCATATATTGGTTTAAATATACTGTATAATGGTGAAGAATTGTATTTTTCTGGTGCTGTTTCAGATAATATCACTCAATATTTTTTCAATTAATTGTATCATTTTAAAAAAAGATATCTTTAAATAAGAAGGCAAAACTTATTTTGAAGATGTCTTTTTTCATTGAAAGAAAATAGCATATCTTGATAAAATCATTAGTTTTTGATATAATAGATTTGTTTTATAAAAATATCCTGAAAAGTGGTATATTTTTTAATAAAATGGCTATAGTAATAATAGGAAAATAATGTATAAAATTATAAAAAGGAGATAGATAATATGCCATATATTGTAGATGTTTACGCAAGAGAAGTTCTTGATTCAAGGGGAAATCCAACGGTTGAGGTTGAGGTAACAACGGAATCTGGAGCATATGGTAGAGCCATTGTTCCTAGTGGGGCATCAACTGGTGAATATGAGGCTTTAGAACTAAGAGATAAAGATCAATCTAGATATTTAGGGAAAGGTGTTTTAAAAGCGGTTGAAAATGTCAATGATGTGATTGCCCCTGAAATTATTGGTTATGATGTAACAAGTCAAATGTTAATTGATCAAGTGATGATTCAATTAGATTCAACGAAAAATAAAGAAAAACTAGGAGCAAATGCTATTTTAGGAGTATCCCTTGCATGTGCTAAGGCCGCAGCTGATTATTATGATATGCCACTTTATCGCTATTTGGGTGGTGCTTATGGACATGTTTTACCTACACCAATGATGAATATATTAAATGGTGGAGCACATGCGGATTGGTGTATTGATATTCAAGAAATCATGATTGTACCAGTTTCTTGTAAAACATTTAAAAAAGCTTTACAAATGGCATCAGAAGTTTTTCATCATTTAAAAGATGTTTTAAAATCAAGAGGACTTGTTACATCTGTTGGTGATGAAGGAGGATATGCACCAAAATTAAATTCTAATGAAGATGCTTTAAATGTAGTTTTAGAGGCAATTCAAAAGGCAGGATATCTTCCAGGTAAAGATATTTATTTAGCTTTAGACGTTGCTTCTAGTGAATTTTATAATAGTGAAGATAAAACGTATAAATTAAAAAGTGAGAATAAAACATTAACATCAGAGGAAATGATTGCTTTTTTAGAAAAATTAGTTCATACTTATCCGATTATTTCCATTGAAGATGGGTTAGATCAAAATGATTGGGCAGGTTGGAAACAGCTTACTAAAAGACTCGGTAAAAAAGTTCAACTTGTTGGTGATGATTTATTTGTTACTAACACGATGCGACTTACTAGAGGTATTAAAGAAGGAGTTGCCAATGCCATTTTAATTAAACTAAATCAAATTGGTACTTTAACAGAAACTTTAGCGGCTATTGAAATGGCTAAGAGAGCTGGTTATACAGCAATTATTTCGCATCGTAGTGGTGAAAGTGAAGATACGACGATTGCGGATATTGCAGTTGGATTAAATGCAGGTCAAATTAAAACAGGATCACTTTCTAGAACAGATAGAATTGCTAAATATAATCAATTATTGAGAATCGAAGATGATTTACAAGAGAGTGCGATTTTTGATGGCTTGAAATCTTTTTATAATTTAAAATAAAAAAAGCATTTAAATAGCATCTTTTTAAAAGGTGCTATTTAAATGTTTTTTATTTTTATAATGAGATTTAAATAATATAGATTTTAAATTAGAACCATATTTTTTTAATAATCCACAAATGATAAGAGAACAAACTAAAATACTAATAAAAGTAATTCCAATTATAAGCCCAATATGCATAAAGAAATCGCCTGTTAATACATTAGTTAAAGTATCACAATAATGAAATGACAAAGCAAGTTCAACTTTATCACTATCGGGGAAGATGATTTTATGAAAAATTTCAAAAGCCAAATCAAAATCGACTATTGCAAAAATGGCTACAAGAATTCCTAAAATTATAAAAATAGAAACAGTAATTAAATATGTTTTAAAAAAAATTGGTAAAATATTTTTTCTTCGTATTACTAAATAAACAACGAAAACAATAAAAAGGATAAGACAGATGTAACAAAGTTTAATTCCACCAATAAAAAGAACCTTAACATCTTGCATGTGAATGATTGCTTGCTCAGAAAAAAAATTAACTGGTCCTTCAGAGGTTAATACTTGAAATTGCATACTATCAACATCGCTATGATATAAATAATTGATGATATGATTAGTAGCTTTTATCAAATCATCTTTTGTCACATCATATTTAGGCCAATAACAATCATAATAAGAATTAGTTGTTTCATCATAGTGTTGATGGGAATCACCATTAAAAGTATATTTTTCAAGAATTTCTTCAACATTATTTTTATCTTGTTCTTTTAAATAGTAAGATTTAGATTTAGCGATAGGAAGAATGCTAATGCAACCGACTAAAATAATGAAAATAATTGAAGCAAGAATCAATATAATGCGATCAATAATATTTAAAAATTTATTCATTGATATTCGGATCCTTTGTTTTTTCTTCATTTATTTGTTCTAAATTATGATGGTTATTGGTTTCCGCAGTCGGTTCTAAAACATTTTTCTTTTGGAGCCAATTTTCTAGAGGGTTGCGCCATATTAATAATACAATTCCCCACAAAAACATAATAATACTCATAAATTGTGATGGGGATAGAAAACCAAAAGGACTAGAACCCCTATCATCACCTCTTAAGTATTCAAGTAAGAATCTAAAAACATTGTAACCAATAAAATACCATCCACAGCGATTCTTTTTAATAAAGAAAAATAAGATAGCTGCAAATATAAATAAGAAAACTGCTTCATATAACTGAGTAGGTAAAATCCAAGCATATGTAGTACCAGCTTCATTTATTGGATAATAGATAGATAAAAAAGTATGAGGTTCAACTGTTTTTCCATAACAACATCCTCCGAAGAAACAGCCAATTCTACCAAACCCATGGGCTACACAAAGTCCAACCACAATGATATCTAGGAAAAAAAACATTTTGCTGCGGTCATATTTCATTATAAAGTAATAAATAATGAAGTATGATAAAATACCACCAAAAAGACCTCCAGAAAAAGTAATACCCCACCATTCCCAATTAAAACTACCTGTTTCTTTATAGGTAGAAATATTGTGCCATAAAGCATCAAAGAAAACGGCACTTAAGGCAAATATTGCTCCCGCAAGCCCACAAACGATAATTAATTTATCTATTTTTTTCTCACTTATATGGTTTTTTCTAAACAGTGTTAAAATGATTAAAGCAAAGCATAAAACGCCAATTGATACCATTAATCCGAATGTAGGGATTGTGATACCAAAGATATGTAATTCTGGTTTCATTTTAAACTCCTTTCTAAATGAATTGTTAATATTATAACACAAAATTTTCAAATGTAAACATAAAATGCAAGATATCTCAAGAAAACCCTTAATACCTTTCTTGAAAAAAATTTTGAATTATTGTATAATAATATCAAAAGTAGGTGATAGATGATGGTAGATAGTATTTTGCAAAATTTTACAAAAACCAAAAGAGATGTAATATATATGGATATATTAATGAATCATATAGTAAATCAAATGTTAAAAGAAAAATGGCAATTCACACGAAATACTTATGATAACCTTGAGGAAAATTTAAATAAATATCAACATGGTGATAAAACTTCACTCACTAAAAATTATATTATTAATGATAATGAAACACTCCTTCAAATGATTTATGAATTTAAAGAAGATCTATATCCAATCTTTGATTCAAATCTTTTTCTTTTATTAGATTCATTTACTGAGATTGAATTGGAAAAATTGCAAAAAAGAATAAAGAATCTTTTTTCTACCTATCATCATTTTCCCGTTTTGCAAGAGGTTTTACTTCAAGATGAAACTCCTAAAATCAAAATTTTTCTAAAAAATTTAATTTATTTCTTAAATCAACATTTATCAAGTCAGGATTTAAAATTTATTCCTTTTGAAAACATTTATTCTTTAATAGAATTAGAACAATTTACAAAAGATGATTATTTAAAAACCTATCAAATTACTACTAAGGCTTTAAAGTATTTGAAAGATAAAACTCTATTTAAAGAAGAATATTTACAGATACGTTTTAATGTATTTATTATGCTTGCGGGAGAAAAAGATGTTTAATTATATAATAAATAGTTTAATTGAGATATTAAACCAAAATGGCTATACCAATTTAGTCGTTAGTAAAACTTTAAATAAAACAAAGTTTAATGACTATGAGAAAAGACTATATACAAAGATAGTTTATGGTGTAGTAGAAAATAAGATATTATTAGATTATAATCTTCAACCCCTTACTAAAGGTAAAAGAATTAAACCTTTTGTTCGAAATGCTTTAAGAGTAGGAGTTTATGGGATTGATAATTTAAATTTACCAAGTTATTATTTTGTAAATGAGATTGTGGCAAGTATAAAGAAATTAGATTATAAAGCCTCAACATTTGTTAATGCTCTTTTACGGAAGTATCAACAAATGCCTAAAAGAAATTTAGATAATTTATCCAAAATAGAATGGTATAGTATGAAGTATAGTCTTCCTCAAGAACTTACTAAACTACTCTATCAACAATACCAAGATAGAATTGTTGACTTTTTTTTAAAAAATGATGAAGTATATAATACATATCGAATCAATCCATTAAAAACCACAATAGAAGCTGTCAAGGCGACGTTAGAAAAAGATAATATTTTATATACGTTAGAAGATGATATGATTTTACAGACTAAAACTAGTTTAATTCATAGTAGTTTATTTAAAAATGGAAAGATAATTGCACAAGATAAATCAAGTATTATGGTTGGTAAAATATTGAATCCTCTTAAAAATGATGTTATTCTTGATGCTTGTAGTGCACCAGGATCTAAAGCAATGCAACTTGCAAGTATGATTGATAATAAAGGAAGGATTATTGCAATGGATATTTATCCTCATAAAATTCAATTAATTGAAGATAACATTGCTAAAATGGGAGTGACCTGTGTAAAAACAATGCAAGCAGATGCCACGGTTGTTCATTTTGATTTTCTTTTTGATAAAATTTTAGTAGATGCTCCTTGTTCTGGATTAGGTGTTATTAGGCATAAACCCGATTTAAAATATCAAATGACGCTTGAAAAAATTGCATCCATAAAAAAAACACAAGAAAAAATTTTAGAAAATATTGTACAATATTTAAAACCTAATGGTATTTTAGTATACAGTACATGTACTATCAACAAAGAAGAAAATGAGGATATGATGAAACAATTTCTATTAAAGCATCCATCATTTAAAAAAGAAAAAGAAGTTAAGGTGCTTCCATCAAATAAAGAAGATGGATTTTATATATGTAGATTACGAGGTATTTAAATGAAAAAAAATATCTATGATTATTCTTTAGAAGAGTTAAAGGCATATTTAACTACTAAAGGGGAAAAACCTTTTAGAGCCAAACAAATTTTTGAATGGTTATATCGCTTTCGGGTTGATAACTTTAATTTGATGACTAATATTGCTAAAACAACTATTAAGTTACTCAATGATGAGTTTGAATTGAAATTATTAGAACTTGTAACTAAACAGATAGCTAATGATGGCACTATTAAATATTTATTTAGATTAAATGATGGAAAGTTAATTGAAACAGTTCTAATGCGTCATCATTATGGTAATAGTATATGCGTTACTAGTGAGGTTGGCTGTAATATGGGATGTGCTTTTTGTGCTAGTGGGGAACTCAATAAAATTAGAAACCTTACAATCGGTGAAATGGTTTTACAAGTTTTAATGGTACAAAGAGATTTAGATTCTAATTTTCAAAGAGTATCTAATATTGTGGTAATGGGGATTGGTGAACCTTTTGATAATTATGATAATGTAATAGAATTTTTACGTATTTTAAATTATCCTAATGGTTTTGAAATTGGTGCACGTCATATTACAGTATCTACTTGTGGGATTGTACCTAAAATTAAAGAATTTGCTAATTTTGATTTGCAAGTTAATTTAGCAATTAGTCTACATGCTCCAAACAACATTATCCGCAATCAAATGATGAAAATTAATAAAAAATATCCTCTCGAACAATTAATAGAAGCAGTAAAAGAATATGTTGCTAAAACCAATAGACGAGTTACGTTTGAATATATTTTATTATCTAAAATCAATGATGAAATTTACCATGCGGAAGAGTTGGCCAAACTTATTAGAGGAATAAATTGTTATGTAAATTTAATACCATATAATGAGATAAGTACGAAACCATTTAAACAAACATCTAAAAAGAAGGCTGATGCTTTTTTTGAAGTTTTACGAAAAAATGGTATTCATGCTACAATTAGAATAGAACATGGTTCTGATATTATGGCTGCTTGTGGACAATTAAGAGCCAAAAGATTAAAGGAAGAAAGTAAATGACGGCTATTATAACTTGTTTAATTTCGGGAGAATATACTATTTATGATCAAAGTTCAAAAAAAACTTTCATTGCTAAGGCAAGAGGGATTTTTCGTAATCAGAACATATCACCCAAAGTAGGTGATATAGTTGAATATGAATATGGTCATTCATATGCTACAATTGTCAAAATTTTGCCAAGACGTAATGATTTTATTAGACCACCAATCGCCAATATTGATCAAGCATTTATTGTTACAAGTGTAAAGGAACCATCACTTAATTTAAATCTTTTAGATCGAATGATTTGTGTTTTTGAATTTCAAAATATTTTGCCTATTTTAATTTTTTCTAAAATGGATTTGTTAGAAGATAAAGAAAAAGAAGAAGTTTTAAAAATTATTGATTATTATCAAGAAATTGGTTACCATATTATTAAAACAACGACATATTTACCTTTAACAATTGATAATATAAAACCTTATTTAAAAGATAAAATAAGTGTTATTACAGGACAAAGTGGCGTTGGTAAAAGTAGCATTATCAATATTATTGACAAAACTATTAAAATGGATACGGCTTCTATTTCTAAAGCTTTAAATAGAGGCAAACATACAACTAGATATACCAAACTCTTTTTTATTGAAAATGGTTGGTTAGCTGACACTCCAGGATTTGGGATGGTAGAGTTCATTGATATGAATGAGGTTAGCCTTTCGCATAGTTTTATTGAATTTTTTCACTTTTCTCAATCTTGTAAATATAACGGCTGTCTTCATCAAAATGAGCCTTTTTGTAATGTCAAAAGAAAATTAGAAGAAGGATTTATATTAAAAAGTAGATATGATAATTATCTACAATTTATGAATGAAATTAAATCTCGTAGAAAGTGGTAAAAAAAATGAAAGTTGCTCCATCAATTTTATCAGTATTCAATCAAAATTTAGATGAAATTTTATTTCAATTGGCAAAAGCCGATATCAAGTATTTGCATCTAGATGTTATGGATAATAAATTTGTTCCTAACTATACCTTTGATGAAAGACTAGTTTTTCAAATTAAGAAGAAGACGTCTTTCATTGTAGATACTCATTTAATGATTGAAGAACCGCTAGATCAAATTGATCGTTATATTAAAAGTGGTAGTGATTATTTATGTTTTCATATTGAGGCCACCAAAAATCCTCAAATGGTAATCAATAAAATTAAAGAAGCATCATTAAAGGTAGGAATAGCCATTAAACCAAAGACGCCACTAGATGCTGTTTTACCTTATTTACCTTTTTTAGATTTAGTTTTAGTAATGAGTGTAGAACCAGGTTTTGGTGGTCAAAAGTTTATGGCAGAAGTTCTTTGTAAAACAGAGGAATTAGCTAGATTGAGAAAAAAGTATTCATATCAATACTTAATTGAAATGGATGGAGGTATTAATAATGAAAATCTTCAACTTATTAAAAAAGCAGGATGTGATATCATTGTTGTGGGAAGCTATTTGTTTCAACAAGATAATTTATATACAACTATAAAGGAGTTAGAAGAATGAAAATTATTATTGTTGCCTCATCACCGGTTAAAACTTTTTATCAAAATTATCATTTAAATCCATCAGATTATTTTATTGGAATAGATGCTGGAAGCCTTGAACTGATAAAAAGAGGAATTAAACCTGATTTGTCAATAGGTGATTTTGATAGTACTGAAGAGCTTGATTATATTCAAGAGCATTCATATGAAACAGTAGTTTTTTCACGCCAAAAAAATGAAACGGATTTAGAATTGGCTTTTCAATATTTAGAACAGTTGAAAGGTTCCCTCAATTTAGAAATTGATGTTTATGATGCAACTAGTGCTAGATTAGATCATGAATTTAATACCTATATGTTGATGGCCAAATATGATAAGTATAAGATTAGAATTATTGATGATGAGAATGAAGTTATATATATGAAAACCAATGATAGTTATGAAATTAAAAGACCTCATTGTAAATATTTTTCTTTGTTTGCAAAAGAAGAAACGGTTGTTTCAATAACGAATGCTTTGTATGAACTAGATCAAGTTCTGCTTAGTCCTAATGATACGTATGCGGTTAGTAACGAACCATTACATAATCATAAAAATCCAATTATTGAAGTAAAAAGAGGAGGCATTTATCTATTTAGTTTTTTTGCTAAAGAAGGCATAAATTGAATTGTTTTTTAATACAATGTATCACTAGGAGGGTATGTATGCACTTTCACATTATCAAACTACCAAAATTCATTTCTAAAATTATCGCCTTCTTTGTAAAACTTTTTTCAAAGAAAGAAAAATAGAATGAAAAAGATGATAAGATTTTCACGTCTTATCATCTTTTCAATTATATAAGTGAAAAACTTGCGATAAAAGAAGAAATTTAGTAAAATACATTTATAATAAAGAAAAGATGGTGGTGATGAAATGAAAGATTTTATGCCCAAAAAAAATCAACAAAAAAAATTAATAGAAAATGTTTTAGCTATTTCAGCTAAAGCACGTAAAGAAAAAGAAATGAATCCTAGTATCATCAATGCAACGGTTGGGTCATATTATGATGAAAGTGGGCAAATTAAGGTATTTCGTTGTGTCAAAGAGGCCTTTGAAAAGCCGGATTATAATAATTATTTATCATATAGTAGTGTAAAAGGTTCAAATGAATTTATTGAAGCAATAAAAGATTGGGTTTTGGGCTCTGATTATCAAGATAAATATACGAATTATTATTTGAATGCAATTGCAACTTGTGGTGGAACTGGCGCAATTGCATTAGCTTTCGCTACATATCTTGAAGAAAATGAAGGTGTGATGTTACCTAGCATTATGTGGCCAGCTTATTTGCAAATTGCCACTAATTTAGAAATCAATCATCATGTATACAATTTATATAATGATAATGGTAGACTTGATCTTGCAAATATAAAAGAAGTAGCAAATAAGTTGCAAGCAAAATATGATAAACTATTTTTAGTTATTAATGACCCTTGTCACAATCCAACTGGTTTTGTAATGAACAATGATGATTATTTAGGTTTGGTTGAGTTATTAAATGAATTGTCTCAAAAAACAAAAATTATCTTATTATTAGATATTGCTTATTTAGATTATGGTAATGATATTGGTGCTAAAACACGAGAAAATTTTCAATTATTAAAAAAGCTTTCATCAAATGTTATGGTTCTATTTGCTTTTAGTGCGTCTAAAACTTTTGGTATTTATGGACTTCGATTAGGTGCTTTAATTCAGATGACTACTATTAAGGAAGAGGTGAATTTATTTAATGATGCTGCTTCATATTTTGCAAGATCTACATGGTCGAATACTAGTCATTTGGGAATGGAAATTGTGACAAAAACATTATCGGATAAAAAGCAAAAATTAGTTTTTGAAGAAGAAATCAAAGCAACTTCACAAAATTTAGAACAACGTTCAAAAAAATTTATTAAGGAATTAAAACAGTATCAAGTACCATTCGCTCCATATCAAAATGGCTTCTTTGTACTTATTTTAGTTGATAATCAAGCTTTTGAACAAGAAATTGAATCTCAAGGTGCTTATGGTTGTCACTTTGGCAATGGATATCGAATAGCTTTATCAAGTATTAGTTTAGAAGAAGCACCAAGATTAGGAAAAATTATTGGTCAAGCTTATCAACATGTTATTCATAAAAAATAATAAAAAAAATTATTTTTTTTAAAATATTAATATTTTTTGACAATATTCGACACAACTATATAGTAAAATTAATATACAAAGTAATTTGTTACTTTGTTATTTTATTTAGTTTAGTTGGTTTGTATCATATTAGTAATATTAAAAGTATTGATGCTGAAAAAATAAACGATGAATTTATAGAAATTAGTATTTATCATGAATTGGATGTTTTGAATGTAGATTTAGAATTGTATAAAGCTATTCCTAATGTTGTGGAAGGTGAAATTGTTAGTTTTGAAGATGTTTTTTATGAAAAAATAAATTTAGACAAAAATAAGACTACAATTGAGAGACCTTCTGAATATTTTTATTTAAAAATTGATTTATCAATGCTTCCAATTGGATATGGGGTGGATAAAAGAAGTTATTTTATAGATAAAACTAAAAATAAAATTGAATTACAAATATTAGAAATTGATGAAGTAATTCTAGAATATATAGATAACAATGAAGTTGAAGTTTTATTTAAATCAAGTGATGACAAACAATTATTTGTAGAATATGAAACAGAGCTATTAAAAAATAATGATGGAATTGATTTAAAAGTTACAATGAATAATAATCAAGAGTATACTTTTAATAATTTTATTACTAACTTTAATACTGATGCAGAGAAGTCAAATGATAATGTTATCAATTATTATGGTAATAGTAATTATACTATTTTAGCACCAACATTATCATATATGCCAGTAACTTATGAAGTTAGCAATGATGGTATATTTAAAGTATATTATAATCCATTAACAATGACAAAAGATAATGTTCAAAAAGTTATAGATGGAATTTTGGCAATAAATGAAAGTTTTTGTAGTGCTAATGGATTTGGATTTTTAAAACCTAAAAGTAATAGTGATAATGAGTATAATATATATTTAGAACATAATGATTATATGAATAATATATATGGATTTACATATGTTAATACTAATAACACTCAAGTATATTCAAATATTGTTTTAAATTATGGATTATTAGATAAAACTTTAGGAGCTTCTACAGATGATGATTCCTTTTTATTGACTTTATCACACGAATATTTCCATGCCATTATTGACGAAAATAGTAAAGGATTTAATGATTCTTCAGATAGAACAGTATTTCATGAATCGTTTGCTTCATTTGCTGGATTATATTATATGAATGAAATTAGTATTGATAATAGTGATATTGATACACATACTTGGTATAATTATTTAGATAAAGTAGAATTATTTCATAAAACTACTCAATATTCATTAAATGACATAAGTTTTGATGAGTATAGAAAGTATGCCCTCTTTTTATTACCATTATATATATACCAAAAATATGGAATTATAGCAATAAAAGATATCATTAATGAGATAGATGATTCCGTTTCTATTTTAGATTCATTTAATATAGCATTAGAAAAATATGGAACAGATATGGATAATTTATATTTAGATTTTTCAATATATAATTCTTTTTTGCAAGATGAGTATGATTTTTTATTAGATGGATATAAAGATTATTGGGAAAGAGAAGCTAATATACCAACATATAGTTATGAACCATATAGTTTTTTTCAACGACCAGGACATTATTACAAGGAGTTAAATTTACCATTTTATTCTAGTACATATAGACATTTTTATAATAGTGATTGTTCTAAATATAATGTATATATTACAATTGAATTTAATAATGCTAGCGATTTGGAAATTATTCAAGTGTTAAAAAATATAGATAATGAAATTTCTAATACACCAATTTCAGTCGTAGGAAATATGATGACTATACCTTATTATGGATTTGGTTCAAATGAATGTAAAGAATTAGTATTTCTTTTTGCAAATTGTAAAGAGAATGGTCAGAATATAAATTTAAAGATAGATGTTACATTTGATCATAGCATATTATCAATCGAGGAAGGAGAGATAATAGATGCTAAAGAACATTTACATAAACCATATAATGAATGTCTATATGAATTTATACCTGATGAGAATAATTTTTATGAATTTAAACTTAATATTATTCATAATAACACTGCGTCTAATAATCCTTCTGAAGGAGTTATTAAAATTTTAGATGAGGATAAAAATGTTATAAATAAGTTATCAATTGATAATTTAGTCGCTAAAGCACGAAATGGTATTTGTAGTGATAATGTAATTGTTCAGTTAGAAGTTGGCAAGAAATATTTTTTAGATGTTAGATATACGCATATGTGTGACAATTTATATGTAAGTGTAAATAAAATTGAAAATAAAATTTCAATGCCTATGAGTGATGAAATTACTTTATCTAATATATATAGTGGGAAATCTGATTTTTTATATGAAATAACAGAGTTTAAAACAGGTCGTTATAAGTATCAAGTTAATTTTTCAGATTTGAAATCAATTACAGATTTAACATTTATCTTTGCTTCATTATATAAAGGTGAATTAAAGATTCTCGAAAGTAAAAGTATAAATATAAATGATAGTGAATTTATTTTTGAAAGACCTTTAGTTAAAGAATATGGTCATAAATATTATATTGGTTTTGTTTCTAATAGATATGACACAAAATTTAATCTTTCTATTAGTAGAATTATTAAATCTACCTTTAACCTTGTTACCGATTTAAATCAAAATGTTAATGTAGGAACTGAAATAACGATGAACAATGGTGATTATCAAGGAACTACAATAACAGAAGGTTATACTAGACTAATTTATATAAAAAATGGTATACCATCTAATTCTAGATTGGATTATTATTGGTATTCATTGGATGAAACAAAAGCACGGGTTAGTACTTATGGTACTGTTACAGCGTTAGAAACTGATGAGATTGTTCAAGTTAAAATTATGGCAGTTTATAGATATGATATAACAAAAGTTAGTATGCTTGAATTGACTATTTTGCCAGATGCATCCACTGAAACTAAAAGTGTATCATTAACAACCGATAAAAGAGTGTCAGGAACACCATATGGTACTGAAGTATCTGAAAATAATGGTGAAATTGGTGGTGTGTTGATACACAAGGGTTATACAAGGCTGATTTGTTTTGAATCTAATTCTCCAACAGATAGCATTCAAGATTTTGTTTGGACTTCAAGTGATAATGATATAGCAACTGTAAGCGCCTATGGTACGATTACAGCAAAGAATAAAACTGGTGTTGTAACAATAACTGGTGTATATAAATATAATAGTAAATTTATTGCAACAATTATTATTAATGTAGTTTAAACGCCGAGAATAAAAAAATATAAATCACATAAAATATTAAGGGGTGTGTATATGTATAAAAAAATTAGTTTCTTAACAATGTTAGTATTTTTAATTTTCATATCAAGTTGCACCGTATCTAAAGATAATAATATTATACAAGGTTTACAAATGTCAAAAAAGCGTATGATTTATACTGAAGAAGTGGGATTACCAGTCAAACCTAATGAAGAAGATATCAAAAAGAAATCATTATATGAAAATCCTTATTATCGTAGTTTAACAAGAGGACTCGCTTATTTTGAAATTAGGAATATAGCATCAGATTATGTAGATATAATAACTGGTGAAGAGATTTGTGTTGCTGAAGTATATCTGTTAGATTATTTTGACAAGGATATTTATGCATTTACCGATGATGGTTATGATTATTATTTAAATTATCAAGATGGATTTGTAGATCGCATTCAATATTTAAAAGTTTTATTACCAAAAGATTTATTATCATATTTTAGTGTTGGTAGTAAGTATCTTTCAAATTTAAAATTGTCTAAACAAATAGGTCTTAAATATGAAGATGAAATTTTAAAGTGTAGAGCATATGATTTATCTTATCAAATGACAATTGTTTTGCCAGTTGAAAATGATATTTTGCATTTGGGCAATTGTAGTAGCGAAGATGAGACGCTTATGAGATGGGATCAATCGCTATTTGAATTGAATTACTGGTTAGAAGAAGATGAGCAATTAAAAAATAATCCAACAATTGATAATTTTCTTTCTTGGGTTAATAAAATAGAGAGTGCGAAAAAAGAATATCTTTCTAATTTAGATCATTTTGAATAAAAAGAATAAAAAAGAGTATAATTCTTTTGGGGTTCTTACGCTTAAACGGGTATAGGACTTATAATTGATTTGTTGGTTAAATAAGATGATTTATTTTAGGTCATCTTATTTTTTTACTTTTTATTATTCTCTTTATTGGGTATTTGTGGTATAATATATATAGATATGTAGGAGGAAACTAGTATGGGGTTTAAGAAATATAACACTTTTAATATGAACACTAATGTATTTGGCGATAATTTTATAGTATACAAATTTAAAGAAGAAAATGAAAAAAATATATATTATTTAAAATCAAAACTTATTAAAGCTAAATGTCCTTGTTGTGGCATGGAAAGTGATAAATTACATGCTACTTGTGAAAGAACTATTCAATATATTCCAATTCATTTAAAACCTACTTATATTAATGTTAATCTTTATAAATTTGAATGTTTAAATGAAAATTGTGATTGTAAAGTATTTAGACAAGAATTAGATTATTGTGGTCCAAGACAAAAATTTTCTAGTGAGTTAAAATGTTTTATTTTTGCTATTTCTTTATTTTTATCTGATGAAACAGCTAGTAAAATATTAAAACTAATTGGTATAAATGTTAGTAATGATACTATTAGAAGATTATATCAAAATATTACTATTGCAGATGATTTTGATGTTGAAGAGATTGGTGTTGATGATGTTGCTATTAGAAAAGGTATGAAATATGCAACTGTTATTTATGATATGAAAGATCATCATTTAATAGCTTTACTTGATGGTAGAGATGGTGCCACTTTTAAAGAATGGTTAAAATCACACAAGAAAATAAAAAAAATAGCTCGTGATAGGGCTAATGCTTATGCAAGTGCTATTAATGAAATATTACCAAATTGTGTTCAAATTGCTGATAGATTCCATTTATTTCAAAACTTAATTGATAGATTTAAAGAAATATTTAAAAATGAAATACCTGAAAACATTTATATTTTAAATGATAAAATATTAGATAAAAAACCTAAAGACATTTATGTTAAAAAAGAAATAGATAATAAAATACTAGAACAACTATCTTATGATGATTTACCACCAATTGATAAAAATGGTAATATTATTAAGTATAATGACAAGGGGACATCTTTTGATGGTATTAAAAAAAATAAAGAAAATCGTAAAAAAAAATAAAATTAATACTTGATATTAAAGAGTATGGTTTAACTTTAAATAACATTAAAGAAACAACTAAATATAAATTAATTAGTGAAAAGTTTAATATAAGTTATTTAACAGCTAAAAAATATTATAATATGACTGATGATGAAATGCCTAAAGTTGAGGAGCCTAAATTTTATTATAATAATAAAACGCCTATTAATGGTTTTAGAAACATAATCTACAAAATGTGTAAAGATAACATATCACCTATTATTATAAAAGAATATGTATTATATAAAGGCTATACTGGTACAGAGAAATCTTTGGAAAATTTTATCATAAGGATTCTATATAATAACTTTGGTATTAAATTGCATAAAGATTCTTTCATTCAAAAAGTGTTATTCCCTGGTTTAGTGATAATTAAAAGAAGAGAGTTACTTAAATATATTACAACTAAAAATGAAAAGATTACAAAAGATAAAATAATAGATAAATATATAAACATTCTTAAAGAAAAATATCCAGTTATTAATGAAATAATTAATGTATATAATGATTTTCATAATATTTTTAAAAATAAGAATGAATCCTTATTAGATGAATTTTTAGATAAATATAGTGTTAATAAAAATAATATAGACCAAGAAACTGGAGAAATTATAGAAATTGATGATAATATAGAGAATGTAAAGAGTGGAATAGAAGGATTTATTAAAAGCATAAAAAAAGATATCGCCCCGATCAAAGCCGCGATATCTTATAATGAGAGTTCTGGATTTGTTGAAGGTAACAACAACAAATTCAAACTTGTCAAACGTATTTTATACGGAAAAAGCAATTTAGTCAACCTTTTTCATAAAGTTTTTTCAATTTTTTCTTTGAACTATAAAAATGATATTTTTGAAATGCTTAATATTTAAACTCTATACCCATTCAAGCGTAAGAACCTCTTTTGGAATTATACTCTTTTATTTTACATTAAAAATTTAAGCACGTTCAATTGAACCATTCTTTAAACCAGTTCTTAAAGCACGAGTTGAAACATACACTCTTACTACTTTACCATTTTTATCCTTAATACGCACTTTTTGTAGATTTGGTTTCCAAGTACGACGAGTTGCTTGTAATGAGTGAGAACGATTATTTCCAGTTTTAGGTCCTAAACCTGTAACATAACATTTTGCCATAATTTGTTCCTCCTTAAATTGATACTTTTAATTCTTAACTATTATAGCAAAAAAAATCCTCTTTTGCAACTAAATTACTATTAAAAATCATTATTTTCTTTATAAAAGAAGAAATAATATATTATCTAAAAACATATAATGTATTGGCAAAATTTAAAAATAGAAGAAAAGTGTTGAAAAAGAGGATTTTTAAATTTTATATTACTTGCAAAAAGATAAGAAATATGATAAAATAAACTAGCATATTTAAAATATACCTATATAAGGAGGAGTATTATGCAACATTTAAAAATCGATGGAGAGTTGTATAAACAACTAGTCATCAATGGTGCCGCTAATCTTTCTGCGAATTATAAGACAGTCGATGCATTAAATGTTTTTCCTGTACCTGATGGCGATACAGGAACAAATATGCGTATGACAATCGAAGCTGGCGCAAATGAAATTAAGAATTTAGAAGAAAAGTCTATATATGAAGTAGCTAAAAAGTTATCACGTGGAATGTTAATGGGAGCACGTGGTAATTCAGGTGTTATTCTCTCCCAATTTTTTAGAGGAATTTATAAAGGACTTGCGGGATTTAAAGAAGTTACAGCTAAAGAATTTGGTAAAGCTTTTTTAAGAGGAGTTGACCAAGCTTATCACGCTGTTATGAAACCAGTTGAAGGAACAATCCTTACAGTTGCTAAAGATGCTTCTAAAAAAGCATACAAATTAACTAAAAAGAGTACATCTTTAGAAGATTTCTTTAAAATTCTTATTGATGAGGCACATGCATCACTTGGAAGAACACCAAGTTTATTACCAGTTTTACAAGAAGCTGGAGTTGTAGATTCTGGGGGAGCTGGATTTGTTTACATTTTAGAAGGGATGCACAAAGCATTAAATGGAGAAATAATTGAAGTAAAAGATGAGTTTAATGTACATCAGTCTGTTATTAGTCAAGGAACTTTTAATGCTGATAGCGAACTTGAATATGGTTATTGTACCGAATTTATTCTTCAATTACAAAATAAAAAAGTAGATGTTAAAAAATTTGAAGTAAAAACAATTGTAGATTTTTTAGAAACATTAGGGGATAGTATTGTCGCATTAAAAGATGAGGATATTATAAAGGTACATGTTCATACAAAAACACCAGGAGAAGTTCTAAATCATTGCCAACAATATGGTGAATATGTAACTTTAAAAATTGAAAATATGTCAGTGCAACATAGTGAAGTAATGGTAAAAGATGATAACAATAATAAATCACTTGAAGAATGTAATTGTCCACAATGTGTTGAAGCAAGAAAACAATCAGTTCGTAAAAAGTTTGCGATTGTTGCGGTAGCATCAGGTGAGGGATTAGTTGAAGTATTTAAAGAAATGGGTGTTGACTATATTGTTGAAGGTGGTCAAAGTATGAATCCTGCTGCAGAAGATTTTGTTAAAGGGTTTGATAGTTTGAATGCAGAAA
The DNA here is from genome assembly GCA_900539265.1 of uncultured Mollicutes bacterium. GTDB lineage: Bacteria > Bacillota_I > Bacilli_A > ML615J-28 > CAG-313 > CAG-313. Next base: position 29,277 of record UQBM01000015.1, read on the forward strand.
ACATTATAGTTTTCCCTAATAACTCAAATATTGTCTTAACGGCTGAGCAGGCTGCAAAATATTATGACAAAGCTAAAATCCATGTTGCACCTAGTAAAACGCTTGCCCAAGGGTATTCAGCGCTTACAATGCTCGATTTAAGTAGCGGTGATGTAGAAGTCATTTTATCCGAAATATCAGATGTTATCAACAATGTTACAACTGGACTTGTAACTTACTCTATTAGAAATGCAGAAATTGAAGGAGTTCATATTAATGAAGGAGATTATATTGGCATTTGTAATGGTAAGATTGTTGTATCTGAAAATACAAAGTTAGATGCTATTAAAGGTATTTTATCAAATGTTGATATAAATGAAAAAGAAATTATTACTATAATTTATGGTAAAGATGTTAATAATGATGAATTAACTAATATTCAAAATTTTATTAAAGAAAATTATCCATCACTTGAAATGGATATTATATGTGGAAAACAAGAAGTATATAGTTATATTTTATCAGTTGAATAATAAAATTATGATAAAGTGGAGAAAACTCCACTTTTTCTAAAATTGGAGGAACAAGTATGCTTAATAATTATCTTTTATCTGATGAAGATTATATTTTAGCAAGGTATGTAAGTATTTTGAAAAAGAAGAAAATTCAAACAGTTGAAGATTTGTTATTTGATTTTCCTATTAAATATGAAGATTATACTGTCCATTCAATTCATGATGCTATTTTAGAAGTTCCTACTATTTTAGAAGGAACCATTGTTTCAAAAGTTACTGTTAATTATTTAAAGAGTAAACTTTCAACAGTTGTTTTTCAATTAGATGTTGAAGGTAGAAAGATTAGATGTACTATTTTTAATCGAATATATCTAAAGGGCAAATTAAATTATGGTAGTGTCATAAGAGTGCAAGGTAAATTTTATCAAAATATGAATAATTTTACAGTTAATAATTTGATGATATGTGATGAACTTGATCGTAATATTATTCCTATATATCATATCAAAGATATTGGTGAGGCAAAATATTTAGAAATTATCAGTATGGTTTATAGAAGATACAAAGATAAAATTGAGGAAACACTACCTCAGAAACTTCTTAATAAGTATCATTTTGCTTCTTTAAAGAAAACAATTTATACACTACATTTATCAGAAAATTTGAATGATATTAATGAAGCAATTAGAAGAATTAAATATGAAGAACTATTAAAATACCAATTATCAATGAAATATTTACACTATATGCGAGAAAATGATCACAATTGTCCAATTATCAATTATGATAATCAGGTACTAGAAAAATTAGAAGCATCTCTTACATATGAATTAACAGATGATCAAAAAAAGGTAATATCAGAAATTCTAAAAGATTTAAAGGCACCTTATGCTATGAACCGTCTTTTGCAAGGTGAAGTAGGTAGTGGAAAAACGATTGTAGCTATTATGTCAATTATGGCAGTCGTATCAGGTGGATACCAAGCGGTATTAATGTGTCCAACTGAGATTTTATCTAAACAACATTATCAGACCATTTCACAAATTTTAAAAGAGTATAAAGAAGTTAAAATGGGTCTTCTTACGGGTTCAACTTCTTTAAAACAAAGAAAAGAAATAATTGACAAAATTGCTAGTGGTGATATTAATGTTATTATTGGAACCCATGCTTTATTTCAAAAAGATATAGACTATCCTAAACTTGGTATTGTAATTGCTGATGAAGAACATCGCTTTGGCGTAAGGCAGAGAGTTTTGATTAAAAATAAAGGTTTAGATGTTAACTATTTAAAAATGAGTGCAACCCCTATTCCAAGATCGCTTGCTATTTCAGCCTATGGTGATACTGATATATCTATCATTAAAACGATGCCAAAAAACCGAAAAGAAGTTATTACAAAATATATTGATAATAATCATAAAAAAGATGTTATAAATCATATGAAAGAAGAACTTCAACGAGGCCATCAAATTTATGTGGTAACACCTTTAATTGAAGAATCTGATGCCCTAGATACTGCCAACGCTACAGAAATATATCAGAATATGGTCAAATATTTTGATAAAATAGCAACAGTAGGATTAATCCATGGAAGGCTTAAAACAGAAGAAAAAGAAGATATAATGCAAAAATTTTTGAACAATGAAATTCAAATATTAGTTGCCACTAGTGTTATTGAGGTAGGTGTTAATGTTGTTAATGCTACAACTATTGTTATTTTAGGGGCAGAACGCTTTGGAGTGGCAACTCTGCATCAATTAAGGGGAAGGGTTATGCGAAGTGATAGTATTCCTTATTGTTTCTTCATTGCTAACAATCCAACAGATTCAAGTATTGAAAGACTGAAAATGGTAGAACAAAATACAGATGGATTTAAACTTGCTGAATATGACTTAATAAATCGAGGACCTGGAGAGTTCTTCGGTGAAAAGCAATCGGGTGCTATGAATTTTAAATATGCATCGTTAAAAGATGATACCGATTTATTAGAACTTGCCAATTCTGATTCTGAAGAAATTATAAATGATCAGTCAACATTTAATGATGATGAATATAAAATATTATTTGATGTTGCTAAAAAGAATTATCAAATGAAACAAACAAAACTTGATTAAAAATAGGTGTTTATAATGTTTAATAAAAAATTACTAAATGAAATTTTAGCTAAATATGATATTAAGATAAAAAAATATGATCATTTTATTTTAGCTATGTCGCATTCATCATATGCTAATGAACATAATGTCAGTAGTAATGAAAGAATCGAATTTTTAGGTGATGCTGTATTAGGAATGTTAGTAGCAAGATATATTTATGAAAATTTTCCTTTTCTACCTGAAGGCAAAATGAGTAAACTACGAGCAACTTATGTATGTGAGAATGCTAATGCCAAATATGCTAAGGATTTACAAATAGATAAGTTGTTACTATTAGGACGTGGTGAAGAACTATCGGGTGGTAGGCAAAAAGATGCTATTATTAATGATGCCTTTGAGTCTTTTTTAGGAGCTTTATATTTAACAAATGGATTAGATGATGTAAAAAAGGTTTTAGAAAAATTGGTTTTTCCCCATATTAAAGCAAATGATCAAATAGAGTTTATAGATTATAAAAGTTTGCTTCAGGAATATGTGCAATCAGAAACCAGAGCCTCATTAGTATATAAGGATATTAAGAAGGAAGGAACAGCTAATTTACCAACCTTTACTATCTCAGTTATTCTTGAAGGAATTGTTTTAGGTACGGGAAAAGGTCGATCTAAAAAAGAAGCATCGCAAGCTGCTGCTAAAGATGCGTTGTCGAAAGTTGCGAAAAAATAGATTTTTTCTACAAAAGTATACAAAAAATGGTGAAAAGACTTGCAAAAGGATAAATAATGTGTTATAATATTAGTGTGTATGGACTGTGCCCCCCCAAATTTTACTATCCATACACATAGGAAGGCTGCCCCCCTATATCGGCCTTCCATTGCTACGCACTAAAAAGGAACTGATTATAGATCAGTTCCTTTTATCATATTTAAATAAGTAACAACTCCTTTAATTAAAATATCTTCATCTAAAGTAAAATTAGGACTATGAAGATCACTAAATGAGTGATTAGTTTTTTTAACACCTAGCCATATAAGACAAATCGGAGCAATTTGATTATAATGAGAAAAATCTTCTCCAATCATTTCTGGTCGTTCTAAATAATACGTATGATTAAAAATAGTTTTTGCATATAACATATAAGTATTAGCAAGTTTTTCATTATTAAAAACAGGATCATAAGCATAATAAAAATTAAATTGAATATCAACATCGTTTAAAAAAGCTATTTCATTAACGATAGAGGTCATTTTCTTTTTTAATAAGTCGCGTTCCGTATTGGTTAGAGAACGAGCAGTCCCTTTTATAATTAATTGATTAGGGATAACGTTATAGGCACCTTGTGATAGGATGGAAGTTGTTGTAATAACAATTAAAGGATTTTTTTCTTTTAATTGTTGATATAAGTTTTCAAAAGCAAGAATAATTTTGGCTGCTATAAGATTAGGATTTTTACCAAGATCAGGGGTTGATGCATGACAGCCTTTACCAATAATTGTAAGATCGAAAAGATCAGGTGCTGCACAAGCTGCTCCCACTTTTATTCCAATCGAATCGCTTTCTAATTTATTTGTTACATGATAGGCAAAAAAGGCATCAGTATCATCAAGAAGATGAGTTGCAATCATTTTTTTTGATCCTCCAGGAAGAGGGCCTTCTTCAGCTGGTTGAAAGATAAAGGTTATATTATAATTGATATCATCAATATGTTCCATTACCATCTTCGCAAGCGTTAAAAGCATTGCCATATGAGCATCATGACCACAAGCATGCATATATGAATTTGTGCTCTTATATGTAATTTCATTTAATTCTTGAATAGGAAGGGCATCCATATCACTTCTAAAAGCAATTGTTTTTTCTTTTCCTAAATTTAGTTTGGCAACAACTGCTGCTTTATCTAAAAGATAAAAGGGATTATAGCCAAGATTCTTCAATTCATTATAAATATAAGAAGCAGTTTGATAGGTATCAAAGCCAATTTCTGGATGCATATGAAAGTAACGTCGTTTATTTATTAAGTATTCATTTAAATTTTTCTTTGTTTCCATTGTATCACCTACTTACTTAATTATAACAAAAAAATCCTTCTTTAACAAATAAAATAGCAAAATGATGGATAAAAAAATAAAATCATAATATAATGATGATAGATAAATAAAAAAAGATTTGGAAAAGAAGAGTAATAAGATTTCTTTAGCAAAGAGAACTTTTGGTTGGTGAGAAAAAGTGTAAAGGGTTTTATGAACATGGTCTTGGAATTGCAGTAATGATATGTAATTACTGACGTGAACGCACGTTATAGCGGAGAAATATGTTAGTATTTCGTAATGAGGCTTAAATATTATTATATATTTAAGTGAATTAAGGTGGTACCACGATTTAATCGTCCTTATCAAGACTGATAGGGACGTTTTTTATTTATCTAAAAGGAGGTATCTATGATTGAATTTAAAAATGTTTGTAAAAAGTATTCTAATTTAAAAGCTTTAGATAATATCAATCTTACAATTCCATCATCAAGTATTTTTGGTATTGTGGGAAAGAGTGGAGCAGGAAAGTCCACTTTGCTTAGGACAATTAATAAACTAGAAAAGATTGATGAAGGTTCTATTATTGTTGATGGTATCGATATTGTTACTTTAAATTTAAGACAATTAAGAGAATTTCGAAAAAAAGTTGCTATGATTTTTCAACATTTTTCGTTAATGCAAACCAAAACTATTTATAAAAATATTGCTTTACCACTTGAATGTAGTGGTTATAAAAAAAGCGAAATTAAAACTAAAGTAGAAGAACTGGCATCTTTAGTTGGTATTAGTGATAAGTTGAATGAGAAACCTCGCAATTTATCAGGAGGACAGTGTCAAAGAGTAGCAATTGCTAGAGCACTTACTCTAAATCCAAAAATTTTATTGTGTGATGAGGCTACTTCTGCACTCGATCCCAAAACAACTCATGATATTTTAAAACTATTAAAACAGATTAAAGAAAAATATGATATTACTATTATAATGGTTACTCATCAGATGGAAGTGATTAAAGAGGTTTGTGATGAGATTGCTATTTTAAATGATGGCATTTTATTAGAGGTTGGTAAAACTGATGAATTATTTATTAGTAATAATGCGTCTTTAAAAGAGCTAACAAATGAAGAGGAAATCTTACCTAAAAGTGGCATCAATATTAAAATTTATTTTCCCAAAGAATCATCCAATAATGCTTTGATTACAAAAATGGCAAGGGATTTAAATATTGATTTTTCTATTGTTTGGGGAAAGTTAGAACGCTTTAAAGAAAACACGTTAGGTTCATTAATAATAAATATTGATGATAGTGAGTTAAAAAAGCAACAAGTGATTGAATATTTACAAAATCGATCCATTCTATTTGATATGATAAAGGGGGATGATGAAAATGCCTAAGATAACTTTGCAAAAATATTTAGAAGAATATGTATTAAAAATAACCCTAGAAACACTTTATATGGTTGGTATTAGTGCTATTATTGCAACTATTATTGCCATTGTTTTTGGAAGTGTTTTATATAATCTTAGAAAAAGTTCTAATAGGACTTGTCAGGTTATTTATAAAATTTTAGATGTTTTAGTTAATATTTTTAGAAGTCTTCCTTTTTTAATTTTAATATTTTGGTTAATTCCTTTTACAAGATCAATAATGAAAGTTTTTACTGGTGTTTCTAAATTTACTGGTAATACTGCGGCCATTGTCCCACTTACAATAGCTGCTATTCCTTTTTTCACTAAAATTATTGAAAATGCTTTAGTGGAAGTAGATGATGATGTTATTGAAGCTGCAACATCACTTGGACTTAATAGATTTCAGATTATTAGAAAAGTGGTTATTAAAGAAGCCCTTCCTGCCATTGTTTCGGGTATAACCCTTGGGCTAATTACTTTAGTTGGTTATAGTGCAATGGCAGGAGCTGTTGGTGCTGGTGGTATTGGTAATTTTGCTATTATCTATGGTCAGCAAAATTATGATATTAATGCCATTGTTTATTCTGTTGTTACCGCAATTTTTTTAGTTGAAGCCATTCAACTAATAGGTAATTTAATTTATAAATTAGTAAAATAGAAAGGATGAAAAATTATGAAAAAATTATTAGTTTTATTTTTATGTTTAGTTAGTTTTTTATGTGTACTTTCATCTTGTAAAAAGGATGCAAATACAATTACTATTGGAACGATGTATCAACCAGGAGAGCCTATTTTAAAGTTTGTTAAAGACAAGTTTGAAAAAAAAGGTTATCAATTAAAAATTCAACTTTTTAATAATTTCAGCCTTCCTAATGATGCATTAGCAGAAAAATCAATTGATGCTAACTTATTTCAACATCAACCCTTTTTAGATAATTATAATAAAGCTCAAAATCAAGATTTGAAAGCTGTCTTAGCATATTATGATTGTGTTTATGGCGGATATACCAAAAAACAAATTACAAGTGTTGATGATATACCCAATGGTTCTAAAATAACCATTGCCTCTGATGCTTCTAATTTAAGTCGATGCCTATATATTTTACAAGCAACAGGATTAATTACTTTAGAAGAAAATATTGAAACAGCGATGATTGAAAATATCATCAGCAATCCTAAAAATTTACAAATTGTACCAGTCTCAGCTGAACTAATTGCCCAAACATTAGATGATGAGGATACATATTTAGGAATTGTCAATGCTACTTATGCGATTGCGGCAGGATTAACTGATAAACAGTTAATCTGTCAAGAAGCTGATCCTAATCATATTAATGCTAATATTTTAGCGGTTAGAAGTGAAGATGTCAATAAACAATGGGTTACAGATTTAATTGAAGTTTTAACGGATGAAGAAACTATTAAATTTATTAATGATACTTTTAAGGGTACAATTGTCCCCTACTGTCAAAAAGTAAATAATTAAAATAAAAAAGGATCAAAGTAGTTTTAGATATAGTATTGAATTAAAAATGAGTAAGAGGTAAATATGAGAAAAAATCAAACAATTGGTTCTATTATGTTATTAATAACATCAATTATTTGGGGTTGTGCTTTTGTTGCACAAAAGGTCGGTATGGATTACATTGGCCCTTTTTCCTTTTGTGGATTTAGATTTTTGTTTTCTGCTTTCTTTCTTATCATTATTACAATTTGTCGCGATTTAATTTTTTATAAAAAATTAACTTTGTTTAAGATGGAAAGACAAAAGCGAAATAAAATCTTTTTAGGGGGAATTCTTTGTGGAATTTCGCTTGCTATTGCTAGCAATTTGCAACAATATTCAATACAAGAAACAACGGCTGGTAAAGCGGGATTTATCACTGCCTTATATATTGTATTAGTACCAATTTTAGGAATTTTTATTAAAAAGAAAGTTAAAATAGTTGAATGGATTAGTGTTTTTATTGCTTTTATAAGTTTAATTTTGTTATGCTTTCAAAAAGGAGAGTTAGGTGGAATTTTTTCAATTCATAGTTATGATGTAGGACTTTTAGTTTGTGCGATATTCTTTAGTATTCAAATTTTATTAATCGATTATTTTGCGAAAGATAATGATTGTCTAATGATGTCGACAATTCAATTTATTGTTTGTGCTATCGTATCTTGTTTATTAATGATTATTTTTGAAAAACCTCAAGTAGATCAAGTAAAAAATGCAATGATACCACTTTTATATGCGGGAATTGCATCAGGTGGTATTGCTTATACTCTTCAATTTATTGGGCAAAAATACACAAGGCCTATTGTTGCTTCTATTATAATGAGTTTAGAATCGGTAGTATCGTTACTAGCAGGGATGATCATCATCAATGAGTCATTAACCTCAAGGGAGTTATGGGGTTGTGCATTAATGTTTATGGCGATTATAATTTCTCAAATTCCTTTTGATAAATTCAATAAAAAACCAAAGGTCAATCATAAATCAAGTATTTAAAACTAAATACTTGATTTTCTTTTTTAAAAAAATATAATATTAAAAATAAAAATGCACTTTTTGGTGTTATGTATAGTGTAAAGAGGAAGGAAATATATTTCTATGCTACAAATTACAGAAGAACTAGTCAAAAAACTACAAAATAAGGACGAAGAAGCATTTCAAAAAATTTATAATGCCTATGTTAAACTTATCTATCATATTGCTTATTCCTATACTTACAATAAAGAAGATGCTGAAGACATTGTAAGTGAGGTTTTTATGAAAGTTATGCATTCCATTCATTCCTATCAAGAAAAGGGTAAATTCAAAGAGTGGATTAGTATGATTACAAGAAATGTGTCTTTAAATTTTGTAACCCGGGATAAAAATAAAGATACATTAAAAGATGATGAACTAATCCAAAGAAAAACATGTAATAATGCTTCTAATAATGAGATGATTATGATGTTTGAGGAGTTTCTTGATAAAGATACAACGAGTATTATGATATTAAGATTTATATATAATTATAAATTTAAAGATATTGCCATAATTTTAAATATGACAATTGGTAAAGTTCAAAGTTTGTATTATGATGGACTAGATAAACTTAGAAAGGTGTATTAAAATGTCAAAATTGGAAAAGAAATTAAAAAAAGATATGAGAAAAAAAATGCTAGATACCAATCCTAGCAATGAATTATATGAAAAGGTGAAAAAAGAATTGAATATGAATGAAAAGCAAAGTCATTATCAAATAAATAAATCCTATAAAAGATGGATTCCAATTTTTGCTACTTCAATTTGTATTTTACTTGCTGTTGTAATAGGAGTGATTGCCCTCAATAACAAGAAAGTAAATGCCAAAGAATATAATGCTATTGTACAAGTGGATGTGAATCCAAGTATTCAAATGGTAGTAGATGAGAAAAATAAAGTTTTATCAATAACGGGATTAAATGATGAAGGTAAGATGATAATTTATGGTGAAGTAATAGTTGGTAAAAATTTAGATGAAGCGCTAGAAATGATTGTAAAAATTGAAACAGATTTAGGCTATCTTGTAGAAGGTAGTGATGATAATAAAGTAACATTAACGGTTAGTGCTAACACAGAAGAAATTACGAATAAAATAGAAGAATTCTCTCGAAATACTTTAAATAAGGTTTTAGAAGAAACAGGAATGGTAGCAACAATTGAAACAGCTAAAGGATATGCCGAGGAGGAATTAAAACTTCTTGCTAAAGAGTTAGATCCAACCCTAACTGAAGAAGAAATAAATAATTTTGATTATAATGACTATGTTAATGTTGTTAAATTATATCATTTAGAAGTAGCGGATTTAGCAAGTGTTAAACTCGAGGAAATGTATAATGAATTTAAAAATCATCAAATTTCAATTACTGAAAAAGAAGCTGTTAAAAATGCTATTAATAATTTAGATATAATTTATCAAACTTTGATTAGTGCTTATGAAATTGCCTATGGGGTATTGGATCAGGCTTATGAAAGTATGCAAGATGGTTATTATAGCAAGTTTATTGATCCAAATTCAGATTATCAAAAGGCTTGGTTAGAATTAGCAGAATTAAAACAAGCCTATCTTGATCAAAGAGTTGTGGTTGCTAATTTAACCGAGGAGGAAACAGATGAAAAGATATTTCAAGAAGTACAAAAACTTGAAAGTTTAAAAAGTAAATATGAGGCTAAACTTGCTTTCTTAGAAAGTATTGAAAAGGCAAGTACTACGGTATATGAAACGTTAGTAGCAACTTTTGAAACTTCACTTGAAACAATGAAGAGAATTGAAGAAAAATTACCTGATTCTATTCAAACTATTACTTTTGAAGCTTTAATGGATACTGAAAAGAAATTGAATGAATTTAAACAAGAGGTATGTAATAATTTTGAGACCAAATATCAAGAAGCAATTGACAATGCAAAAGAAACATTACAAGCACGCAAAGAGGCGTTAAAAGATTCACTTCATAGTAACGATAGTAATTCGTACGAATAAAGGATTATATTTGTCTAAAGTTAACTATTTAAAAATGAATAGTTAACTTTTTTATAATTATATAAGAAATAAATTAGAATGAAAAGGTGATATGTATGAAGAAAGTAAAAAAAGGTATAGGTATTTATTAAAATCAAAGACTAAAAAAGAAGCTTATTTAACATATGATGGCAAGTTCAAATTGTAATGTTATATGATAATAAATATGAAGAAATAGATGTTGGTTATTTTAATGGAACAGAAGAAAAAGAAAATTTAGGAATTATTGAGGAACTACAATTCATATTGGGAATACGAGAAGTAGTTATGTAATATCTAGAAGACCTACTAATATTAGACAAGACTATTATTGGATTAGTAGTGATAAGAATATAGTAACCATTAGTATTTAGGATCTAGTAATTGAAAAATCAAAAGGTATGGTTACTATTACTTGTAAAAATAAATATAATGAAAATTATGTGGGAAGTATAACTTTAACAAGAATATAGATGAGAGTACTTTATGAAATTTAAAAAGAGATTTGAAATGAAAAAAGATTATGCAATTTGAGGTCAATTTTTAGAGGCAGATTTAATTGTAATAGTTATCTTCAATTTTTCTCTATTGTTTTAAATAAAGGATAGTCGTACTAAAGTATTTGTTATAATATCAGGTCTCCTTCTTATTACTTTGGGTATTTTTATAATTGTTTTCAGTGTTATATTTAGCATAATTCAAAAAGATTTAATAAAAATATGATAGAAAAGATAAAAACGACAAATAATATAAAAGATAGAAAGGATTTAAAGTTATGTTATAGTATGATGATACTAGAAATTAGTATCCTTTTTCCATTTAAATAATAAAAAATTTCATTCTTTTTGTGCTTTCTAGTTATGAATTTATGTATTCTATTTGATTTTCTATTGTAAAAAAACTTAAAAAATGTTAAAATATTTAAGTAATATGGATTACAATGCAAAATTAATAATGCAATGTAAAGAGGTAGATTATGACAAATACTAGTAGTGAAAATACTAATATATCAAATTTAGCAATTCATAAAATAGAAAATAATAATAATCAAAAAAAAATAAAGTTTATACCACTTTTATTTGAAAGGATATTGCCAATACTATTTATTATTATTTTTGCAATTAGACTTTTTAGTTATACGACACAAATCGATCGCTATATTGGTCTTGATTCATCACCAATTTCTAAAACAAAAACAATTTTAGCCCTTATGGCTATTTGGTTACAATATACGGGAATATTGATTACTATTTTAAGAGCTTTTTTCCATTTCAAAACAGTGATTAATTTAGCAAGAATGATAACTTTACCAATTTATCTTTTAAATTTATTGATGTTATCATCAATAATGATATTATTTGTTGGTAACAATAATACTAGTGTATTGTTAGTGTGTTATCTTTTAGAAAGTATGTTAGGAATAATACTTAGTATATATTATATTCTTCATGATAGGAAGATGAAAACGAATGTTAAGGAAGTATTGATGACATTTGGAATTTTACTTCTAATGATGATTGCATCCCTACCATCCTATTTTGTCCAATTTGCTTTTGGGTATGGTAAAGATACAATTGTTGTCAAAGACATTAGTTTTTATCATCGTATATTGATATATATTGGTATTATCGTTCCCTTTATTTTATATTTTGCTTTAAGAAATAAAACCGAAGAAGTTATTCGTTTTTCTTTAATATATATATCGGTTGCTACAATGGTAGGCTTTATTGTAAATTATGATTATACTAATTTTTCTCAACCTTGGACATGGCCATTTCATTTGTGTAATACTGCAATGTTTATTATTCCGCTATGCTTAATTTTTAAATTTAAACGATTATTTTATTTTACATATTTTATTAATGTTTTTGGCGCTTTAATAGCAATGCTTATGCCAAACTATGACGATGGTACTAACATTTTAAGTATGAGAATTTTTAATTTTTGGTTTAATCATTGGATTGCTTTCTTTATGCCATTATTAATCGTTGCATTAAAACAATTTAAAAGGCCTAAAATTAAAGAATTTTATTGGTCAATGATTTGGTTTTTAGGATATTTTGTTCTAGCATTATTTTTAAATGTTTATTTTACTGCTAATGGTCATGAAACAGATTTCTTCTTTATTAATAGTAATTTCGTTGCTGATAAACTAGGAGAATGGGCCGAGAAACTATTTAATATTTCCGCAACTATTACCATTGGAAATAAGGTTTTAACCTTTCATCCTGTATATCAAATTCTTTTCTTTGCGACTTATGTTGCTTTAGGTCTTGCAATTTGGTTTGTATATGCAGAATTCTTTAGGATAGCAGATAGCCATTATGAACTCCATGTAAAATTAAAGAAAATTAAACAAGATGAAATTGCTAGAAAATCAGTACCTAGTAAAGTAAGAAAGGAAGAATTTATGAGGGAGCAACAAACAAGACTAGCTAAACTGCAATTGATTCATTTTTCTAAAAAATATGCTACAAGTAAAGTTTATGCGGTAGAAGATGCCAATTTAGAGGTAAATCAAGGTGAAATTTTTGGCTTTTTAGGACCAAATGGAGCAGGAAAATCAACAATTATTAAAAGTATTGTAGGAATACAACCAATCACAGAAGGGAATATTGAAATTTGTGGATATGATGTGAGTAAAAATTCTGTAGAAGCAAAATATAATATTGGCTATGTGCCAGATCATTATGCTTTGTATGAAAAATTAACAGGAAGGGAATATATTAATTATATTGCGGATATCTATGAGGTATCTCAAGAAGAAAGAAATACTCGTATCGAAAAATATATTAAAATTTTTGAACTGGAGGCATCAATTGATAGTAAAATTAGAACTTATTCGCATGGAATGAAACAAAAGATTACGATTATGTCTGCTCTTGTTCACAATCCTAAAGTTTGGATTTTAGACGAACCACTAACAGGGCTCGATCCAAATAGCATATATCAAGTAAAAGAGTGTATGAAGCAACATGCTGCTGAAGGAAATATTGTTTTCTTTAGTTCCCATTTAATTGATATTGTAGAAAAACTATGTGGTCGGATTGCTATTATTAAAAAAGGTCATATCAAATGTATAAAAAGTGTTGATGAAATAGAAGCATCAGGTATTTCATTAGAACAATTCTATTTAAATACAATTGAAAATGATGAGGATTAGTAGAATATGAAAGCCGTTATTCAAAATGAAATGACAGATGCTATGAAACATAAAACTAATAGTATGAAACAACTTAAAACGCTTGTTTTGATGCAACTTCGTGATAAATTAGATTTAAGCTTTGTTAAAGATCGCAAACAACTTTTAAGAGTAATTATTTTTGGTATTTTAAAATTTGCAATTGTTGCTGCTATTTCATATATGGTGTTATCTCTTTCTCTAACAATTGGACTTTTTTATAATAGTGAATTTCCTAGTGTAATGGTATTAATTTTAACAATTTCACTTGGACTATCTTTGATATCATGTACATTTGAGTTAACAAATAATTTATATTTTTCTGAGGATAATCGAGTTTTGATTACTTTACCAGTTGATACTAACAAAATTTTTGTTTCTAAAATTATTGTTTTTTATCTGTATGAACTTAAGAAAAGTCTAAACTTTTTAATGCCACTAACACTTTCTTGTGTATTGTTACTTGTTACTAAAGGGTTTTGTTCTTTATGGATGTTTTTGTGGATTTTTATACCGCTTATTTTTATCTTGATGTTACCTGTTTTAATTGGTTCACTATTATCAATTATCGTTATGTATATAAGGAGATTTTTAAAAAAAGTACCACTCCTTCAAGCATTATTATTTATCGTTATTTTAATATTGGCCATTATAGGCATTGTCTACCTTATTGGATTAATACCAGAAAATATCGATTTAATTGCTCAGTGGCCTACTATTAGTAGAAAGATTAGAGAATTTCTTCTAATGATTGAAAGTAAATTATCAATTATGAGTCAAATGGTTAGCATCATTATTGGTAATTTTACTCATAAGCAAGTTTATGCTTTAAATTTAATGACTTTTGTTAAATTATTGATTTTAGTTGCTATTTGTTTTGTTTTATTTATTTTAGTTTATTTTATTTCACGACCAATTTTTTTTGGAATGATGTCTAAAAATTTTGAAATTAAGAAACGGATTGGTGATGATAAACCTAATAAAAAACATAATAAATATTTGACATTTATTGAAAAAGAATTTAAGATTAATTTACGAACTATTAACATTTCAGTTAACTATTTAATGGTTTATATTATTGTACCTATCTTGATTTTATTTTTAAATGCAATGTATAAAGCAATGGATACAAGACAACTTGGTGATTTGTTAATTTATACATTCAATATATTATTGATTTGTTTACCATTATTAGCTTCTAATGCTTTAGTTGCAACTTATTATAGTCGTGAAGGTCGAGCAGGATATATGAAAAAAACCAAACCTATTTATGCCGCATATCCACTATTTACCAAATTATTTTTTAATGTTATTTTTTCAATACCTACTGTTTTTGTTACTTGTGCAATTTTTGGTAGTTCGGTTTCCTTTAATATTGGTGAAATTGTTATTTTAGGATTTGCTATTTTATTTCTACATTTAGGCCATATGATTTATAGCGCTAATCTTGATATAATGAATCCTCAAAATGAACAATATGCGACAACAGGTGGAATAATTGACAATCCTAATGAAAACAAATCAACAATTTTAGCCTTTATTCTTTCGGCAGTGTACGCTATTATTGCTTATAAATTATTATCTGAGGCAAGTTTAGGTAGTGAAGTAGGTAGTGTAATGCTAGGACTTGTAAAATTGATGATAATTAGTATAGTCTTTTTTGGATCTACGCTTTTGATGTTTATTAAACGTATTAAGGCTTTCTATTATGAAATTCAGGGGTGATTAAATGAAAAAATCAGTTATTATAACAATTATTGTGATTTATGTATTAGCTATTGTTGTGGTTGGTTTTATCGGTTTAAAAATGAAAGTATATGATGAACAAAAATATGTTGAAAAGATTGAATGCATTTCTGATGGATACAAAGATTATGATCCTAATACAGAAACAGGATTGGCTAAAATTAATGCTGGATATATTGGATATATTAAAAAAGATTATAAGAGCGGTTTAAAAGTAGAAATCAAATGTCGTATTACTCCAGATAATGCTACTCATAAAAAATTGGAGTATATTTATGATGAAAATTCAACAATTTATAAATTAACGACAAACAGTGATGGTACTGCAACCATAGAATTTTTAAAAGGAGGAGTAGCTACTATTATAATTAGATCAACCGATAGTAAACAAACTCAAATCAAAATAGAAGTAAGTGCGTTTGATTGGAGTATTCTTGGCTAATTATTTTTAAAGAAAGGAAAGAAAAAAATGAAAAAGAAATTAACTTTATTTTTAGTTGTTTTTACATTATTATTTTCGCTTGCAGCATGTTCCGATAAAATCACAGTTCAATTTGATACTGATGGTGGTAGTGTAGTAAGTGATATTGAGGTTAAAGTAGGAGAAAAATTAGTCCTACCTAAAGATCCTGTAAAAGAGGGGTATGTTTTTAAAGGATGGTTATTAGATGGAAAGCCTTTTGATGAAACTATGCAACTTGAAAAAAATATTACTTTAAAGGCTAATTGGGAAAAAGAAAATCCTGAAAAATATTATGTAACTTTTATTGTTGATGATAGTGAATATAAAAAAGAGGAATATTTAGAAAATTCTCTTATCACTAAACCAACCAATCCTGTAAAAGAAAATTATGAATTTAAGGGATGGTTTTTAGGTGATACCTTATTTGATTTTGAAAATACAAAAATAACTTCTAATCTTACACTAGTTGCTAAATTCGAAGAAAAACAAAGTGAAGAAAGAATTATTGTATATGCAGTAAATCAGCCTGAGGATATTTTATTATTCAATACAAATCGAAAAGAAAAAGAAAATAAGAAAACTGAATTTTTTGATCTAACGCAAAATTATGTTGTTGGTGATGACAATGGCTGGAGTATTAAACCGGCATGCACATTTTATAAAGTAAATACGATAACTGGCACTCAAGAAGAAGTTGTTGTTAGTGAATGGGAATATGATATAAAAGTATATCTGTTAAATGGCGATACTTATGAATTGCTTTTAGAAAATTCAGAATTGATTGATAGGATTGATATAAAAAATTGTATAATTGATTTTGCGACAAGTGCAGTTGGGAATGCTTTTAAAGTAGAAGTTGTTCCAACAGGTCTGACAAATAAGCAATTGGAAAATGTGGAAGACTATACGATTTCTTTTGAATTTGAAGTAGTTGAAGGTTATAATGTGTATAATGCGAAAGAACTTGGTTATATGGATAATAGAACAAATGGAGCAGAGGCTGATGCTTGGAATGCTTTTAAAGAGGCAAATAATTTAGCTAGTGATTATTTTCCAACGAATTTAATTTTTCACAAAAATATTGATATAACAGTAAATGATGTTCCAGGTTACTTCTTCTATACAGCTGAAGAATTAAACAAATCAGATTCAGATTACAATCGAGCACTTGGTTCAATGAAAGATTTTGTGAATATGTATATGAGAAACCTTGGAGATGGTCAAACATTTAATATCTTAGGGAATTACTATAAATTATCAGCTGAAACTTTAAGAGAAGTAGTCAGAGATGAGGGACAAATTACTCCTGAGGGAGAAGCAATCAGTCATGCAAGTTTATTTAAAATTGAGGGTTCTGAAACAGGAAGTTCTTCAATTCAGAATTTAAATATGATTGGTAATGCACCAAGAGTTGAAAATAATATTAAAGCTGGAGGACAAATTCTTATTAAAGTAGAAGGGCCTGCTTTTACAGCATATAATAATCTTGCGGCATGTTTCTTTATCACATACTTTCCAAATTATACTTTTACTGAATTTGTAATGGATAAGTGTAAGGCCTATGATTCATTTAATAGTTTTGTTTATAACTGGGGTTCTGATAAAGTAACAATCAAGGATTGTGAGATGATTGGTGCAGGTGGTCCGGTTATTGTTCAAGATCATGTAAGACCTTTAGAAGCTGATGGTGGTAAAGTTGCACATACAAAAATTATTAATTCTAAACTTGAATCATATGTTGTTGGTACAGAAGGTTGGTTTACAATAGTAAAAGCCAGTGCAATTGTACCTCAAATTAAAGCTTTAGATGCTTTGTTTACACCATTTAATAAATCTTTCTTAAAAGCAAATTCTGATAATACTTTAACTTATATGAATTTAATTTGTATAAATAAATCAGGAAGTGCTGAAGGAATTACAGCAGAAAAGATCAAAGGAAGTTTAAAAATTGATGATGTTGCAAATTTCGATTTTGGTGCTAGTGATCCTTATCTTGCGGCTCTTCTTGATCAAACATTTAAAAATGGTGCACCCGCTTTTCAATCAAGTGCAGGTGGTTATGGATATACAAATGGTCAAGGTTTATTTGATTTGACTAATACACAAATTGTAGATCCAAGTCATACAATTTATCAAGGTGATTATTTATGCTTATATTATAATGGTATGGCTATCACTCTTGGTTATAATGATGCAGGTGAAATTTATAATTTAGAGGCATAATTAAAATAAAAGGTTCTTCAAATGAACTTGTCTAGTTGAATCAAACTAGTTCATTTAGAAGAACTTTTTTATTTGATAAAATAAATGATGTGTACTAAAATTTAGTAGATTAATATAAATTTATACTAAAATGTGCTATAATAATAGTATAAAGATAAATAGGCTTTGGTATAATTCCTATAGGATTGCATATATCAATAGGTATTGAATATGAGAAAAGTCTAAACAAGATAGAGAGATTACAATTCATCAGCTTAAAGTAATAGATGATTAATATGAGTCATAGAAGTTATCTTAGGGCTCTATCTGTCTATGCAACTTTTAGAATTGAAACTATTAAATATAAAATATTACGCAACATACATATATAAAATTTTATTTGATAAACTAATTTTATAGTCAAATATTGGTTGATATTATCAATTTTACCTCCATTGTTTTAAAAAAATATTTGAATTATAATGTTTATGTAAATTAATTTACATAGTGAATGGCCAATCATATAAATGTTAAAATAAAAGTACCCAATTGTGTTCATGTAAGAATCCCCAATTCT
>UQBM01000016.1 GCA_900539265.1 uncultured Mollicutes bacterium
TTGATTTGTTTTCTAATATCATTTAATACAAAATCATATAAGTTCTCATATCTAATATAATGAGCTGAACAATAACTTTTTCCAAATGAACGATAAGTCACACAACAAAATGAATCCCATTTCTTATCACTAGAATATAATGATAAAGCTTTACCACAAACATCACATCTAAGTAATCCAGAAAACATACTTCTTTTGCCGTCCTTTTTGGGACGTTTTTTAATTCGATAAAAGATTTCATTTGCTCTTTTAAATGTTTCTTCATCAATAATTGCTTCATGAGTATTTTTCTTAATAATCCACTTATCTTTATCAACTGGTAATAACTTTTTACTTTTATAAGATGAAGTTGATGCCTTATTACATACTAGATGACCTAAATATTCTTCATTCTTAATCATTGCATAAATAGTCATTGTACTCCAATCATAAGGGTGTTCTTCCCAAAGAGGATTATAATATCTACCATTATCATTCATTATTTGTGCTCGTGGCTTTAAAATCTTATCTTCTTTTAATACTCTACAAATTTGATAAGCTGTTAATCCTTCACACGCCATTTGGAAAATTCTTTTTACAACTTTAGCAGTTTCTTCATTAACGATTAATTGATGTTTATTATTTGGATTCTTTTTGTATCCATATGGAGCATATGCTCCTGTAAACTCTCCATTCATTGCTTTAATCTTATAAGCACTTCTAATCTTTTTAGAAATATCTTTTGCATACCACTCATTCATTATATTTTTAAATGGTGTGAAATCATTTATTCCTTTTTCTGAATCTACATCATCATTTATTGCTATGAATCTTACTTTATATTCAGGAAAGAAATGTTCTAAATAATAGCCAGTCATAATATAATCTCTTCCAAGTCTAGATAAGTCTTTTACAATTACTACTCCAACTTTTCCTTTTTCTATATCATTCTTTAATCTTTGAAATTCTGGTCTATCAAAAGTTGTTCCACTATACCCATCATCAACATAATAAACTATGTTTGTAAAATGATGTTCCTTAGCGTATTGATATAACATCTTCTTTTGTGTTTGTATACTCTCACTATCACCTACTAATTCATCTTCTCTAGATAGCCTACATAGTAATGCAGTTATTTTGTCTTGTTGTTTAATATTAATTACCTCCTAACCAACATTACCTAATAAGCTTGCTATAGCAATATTATACCACATTATCATCATATACTCCATCATTTTGAGCATCTATTTCTTCTAGTAGGCGTTGTGAGATTATGTCTTTTAAATTTCTTTTTCCGTTATAAGTTCTACTAACTATAAATACTGTTTTATTATCAACACATTCATAATTAGTTAATTCTATTTCTTCTTGAAGTTCATTAAACTTCATAATAAATTCTTTTGAAGTAAGTAATCTATCATTACTAACACCTTCAATAATAATTCTTTTTATTCCTTTATTTTCTATTAATTTTAACTCTATAAATTTGTCCTCCTTATTTTCTTAATATTTATAATAAATGTAAGCTGGGTATCCCAGTTACTAAACATAGGCGAAAATCACTAAGTGATGCAGAGTGATGCACGCCTTATCCTGTTCACGAAAATGGTATATTTTCACCTATTTTAGTTAAAATTAGTTACTCTTTAAACTTCATAAATTTCTTGTGAATTCTTATACAAAACACACTCCTTTCTTTATTACAGACACACTTAAACTTATATGTGCTTTCACTAGTTATACTAAATTTCACCCATAGGTGAGGGGGACAACATTAAACTTTTTTAATATATTTTATAAATGTGTCTGTTGAAGACATAGTTTTGCCTTCAAAGGAATATACTAATTTTCACCCTTCAATGACCACCCATAAATAAAAAAATTTTTTATTTTTTTGCATAATAAAAGACTTGCTTCAATTACGAAACAAGCCTTGTGCTTAATATTTAATTATTTAGAAAGAAACTTTTCTCTTCTTTTTCTTAGTTCTTCCTTATGGTCTTTTAATATTTCAAATTGATTAATTCTTTCTTCTAGGTCTAAATCTGGATGAAGTTTAAATTCTCCCCAGTCCCAATCTCTAAATCCATAAGGATTATTAATATCATAAAGTAAATCTAATGTTAATTCTTTACCAGTTTTGATTTTAGGCTTACCTATATAAGTAATCTTATTACCTGATTGTCTACCATTCATAAAGCATGACTCAACTTTAATTAATCCTTCATTAGATAATTCTTTAATTATCTTTTGTATTGTTCTATCACTTACTGCTAGTTTAGATGATAAATAATTTACTTTAATTGGAGTACCACTATTATCGATAATATAATTCAAAACTATTTCTTTTCGTTCATTAGGAGTGGGTTTACGATAATGGTAAACTGTTGTTCTTAATGTTTCATCATATACTTCTAATATAACTATTCCATATTTACGATAGTTTTCGTTTTCTGATGTGTAGTACATTATCAGTACCTCCTAGCATAAAACTAATCAACAGATAGAAATTAATTTGGCTGTTTTTCTTTTCAAAAATTCAATTACCTTTTCATTTGTTGTATTTAAAGCAATAAATTTTTTATTTTTCAATAAAACAATAATGTATTCATCTACAACTTCAAAATGTCTAATATCAGAATACTCATAATATATTGTATTATTTTCACCATGTACAGATAAGAATCTATCTTCGTTAAATATGTATTTAGCTGTTAAATTCATATTAGGATTTTTGTTAAATATTTTATCAACAGTTCTTTTAATTCCTTTATCACTCATTATATTTGAACCTAATATAAAAACTAATGTCATTATATAAAAGAACACCGAAGCAAACACAGTATGAAATGTTTCTGGTTTTGTTATTCCTAAAATCAAAGCAATAGTTGCTAAAACAAAACACATTATTGTTAATAAAATTGTTCTTTTAGTGTTATATTTACTAAAAACTTTATAATGTATTTTATAACATTTGAAAAAAATTTCTTTATTATATTCTGTTACAATTTCAAACATGTTATTTATTTCCTTTCTTATATATTACTAAATATATAATTAAACAAAATACTGTTGTGGCGTATAACGGAATCATAACATAAGCATCAAAAATTTTATTTTCTACTATCGTGTTAATTAATGAAAATATACTTGCTACTACTAAGCAAAGAAAACCAATAAATCTAAATATATTTTTCATGATTTTTTGTCCTCCAAATTTTTTTTGAATTTCATAAGTATTATATCATTTTTATAAAAAATAATCTAATAATATAGATAAAATAGTCCTGACTAAAGGACTATCATAGCAAGCTTATATAGATAATTCATATACTTAGGAAATGCTATTTCTAGCATCCCCTAAGATTTTATTTTATATTAATTTTATAATCATTCAAAATGATTAATCTTTGCAAATCACAATCATATGCGATAAATATACATTCATATTGTCCACTTAATGGGGAAATGTTATATTCATTACTTGTAATATTAAAGAATACGAAATATTCAAAAACTCCAGATTCATATTGAATATCTAATGGTAACAAACTTTTAATTTCGGGTTTTAATTCTTTTTGCCACAGTTGATTATTTCTGATTTCTTGTTCAAACACATCTTTACTTTCACTATCAATAATTTTTAAGTAGCTTATATTGTATAAATCTAATTTATTTGTTGCTACTTTAATATCTTCAGGAATTTCAAAATTGACTTTTTCTTCAATAATTAATAACTCATTAACATCGTATGAAACGACTCTATTAAAAATAAATCTATATGATCCAAAAATTATTAACAATGGTAAGCAAATAGATGAAATAATAAAATTCTTCTTGTATTTTTGTTTACTATTTTTAAGTTTGAATCCAATTAAAATTGATAAAATTCCTATTGGAATAAATAACAACATCACCCAAGAATATCTTATTATCCCCGCAACACCAAATATATTTGATTCGCCAATCATACTTACTAGTGAAAATGAAAGCATTGGAGAAATTAAAGTTGTCCAGAATAATATATTACCTAAAGTTCTTTTTTTATCCATATTCTTATCCCTTTCTATTAAGCTGGTTGTAAGCCTGGAACAGGACTAGGATCACCTGTTGTAACAAACTTATAAATCCAGTAAATTACTGCTACAAGGCAACCAGTATTTACACCCACAGTAAATCCATCCGTTTTAGTCATACCATTTCCTAAATCTGTATCCCAGCCAAATGTAATAGAGGTACCACCAATTAAATTAATGTTTGCTCCAATACTAAAATTTCCAATGCTAACTTGAGCACCAATTCCTACAGTTTCTAAGTACGCTTCTACACCCAGAATATCAAATAGATTTATTCCTACACCAGCATAATATGTTGTTCCAAACCAGTTCATTACATCAGATGTACTTCCCGCAAAAGCATATAACATTCCAGATTGTCCTTGTGTATGTGTAACATAAGAAGAAAATCCAATTCTTCCAAAAAAACTAGTAGCAATATCTGGCGAAGTATCCCATCCAGCAGATGTTCTTAATTCATATCCAAACAAATTAAATCCACTAGATTTTGATGATAATGTTTTAGCAATTTGTTTAACTGCATTGACACTTATTTTATTTCCAGTAAAGCCACCTGAAGAAATAGATGGAATAGTAATTGAACCAACAGAGGAAACGGGTCTTTGTTTGTAATTCACAGGATTATTGTTACAGTAACAATATAAATTTACACCATTATTAACTTTTGGCGTTAGATACTCAATACTATCTGGAGTTAACCAAATACATAAATTTGGATCATAATATCTAGTTTGACAGTAATATAATCCGCTTTCTGAATCATAGTAATATCCCTTATATCTAAATGGATTGTTATATAAAACAAATCTATCCCTTTCATTTGCAATAGAAATCTCATTAATTTCACAATTTCCCCATGCATCGTATAGGTATTCTCCAATAATTTTACCTTTATACATAACTTTGCTTATATTTCCAAGCGAGTCTTTAATTAATGTAAAATTATATCCATCATATCTAAGTCCACAAATTCCTTCAGCATCATAAAAGTATCTTATTCTCGTATTGATATTTCCATTATTATCTGCCCAATCTTCACCTAAAATTGTACTACCATTTAAATGATAACTGATATTTTTTATAATAGGTGACATTCCTGTGACTTCTTCAATAGCCTTCTTTTTATATCTAATTCCTTGATAATTATATGAATAATATCCTCTGTAACTATGAGTATAACTAGGACTTTCAGCATGGTCATTAAATTCGTACGATTCCATTAAATTTCTTGCATTATACGTAATAGTTCCATTTTCATTATTACATATATTTCCATGATAATCATATTTAATCTCTTTAACTATACCATATTTATTTATATTTATCAAACGACCATCATCATAGGTAAATGTTTTAATATTTGCACCATCTTTGTTAACTTCTTTTACCATTCCTGAAATATCATCGTATATATAATCTAATTTACCAAATTGAGGATTTACTTCACCAACAAGTCTATTAAATGAATCATATGTATAAGTATATTCTCTTGTTGGTAAAGAGGCTTTACTTCTATAATTCACATTTTTAGGATTTTCTACGAAGCGAGTGCCTGATTCAATAACCTTCTTAATATTCCCACAATTATCATATATACTATTTTGATAATAAAATTCAGCTACATCATCATTTTCATGAATTGCATACGAAGTTATTTTATATGAAACTTTCTCTGGTAAAAAAGTACCTTTATGATAATTTATTTTTTTATCTACTTTTACACCATCAATAAGACCACAAGTACCACCATCTTCATTAGTACAATCATCACATTCATTATATATAGTTTCTGTGCCTTTTTTTTCTGAAAAACGTCCAAAACTATCAAATATATAATTATAACTAAAATCCTCTAATTTTTGATTATTTAAATGATATGTAGTATTTTTTACATCCTTAATTTCTTCATTGGAATATTCATAATTTTCATTGTTATTTACTATATTATATTTTAATGTTCCATCAGCAAATTCATCTAATATTAATTTATTATTAATATTAATTCTTGTATTACTTATTTCATCATCAAAATATGATATTTCATAATCTTCATTTGAAAAACCATCAACTATTTTACTAATTCGTTCTAGACTATGAGGTTTATTACCATTTAAATTCTCATATTCATAAATTATTTCTGTTCCATCTTTTAACTCTTTAATTAATCTACCATAATTATCATAACATTTTTGAAATATTACGCTTTCATTTTCACTTTTATTAAGTTTTACAGTTTCTATAAATCCGTCATTATTTTTTTCTAAATTATTATCAAATATCTTAGATCTATTTCGATATACGCTATTTACATTTGAAAAAATATCATATTTGTAACCATAAACAATTCCTGAACTATTTTTAATTGAATGTATTTTTCCGTTTTCATTATACTTAATTACATTAGTTTCATAAGAACCATCATTTATATTTGACCCAATTGATACATAATCAACATTCTCTTTAAATTTATCATAATTCAATAAAGTAATTTTATTCCCATCAATAATTTTATATAATAAGTTTTCATCTTCATAATAAGATAAATCCACTGTGATTCCATCTTTTTTATATGACGTTGGATTTTCTCTCAATTTATCTATGCTATTATAATTATATGTTGTTATCAATTCCTCTTTATTTTCATTTTCACTGTCTTTATTAGAAACAATAATTGATTCAATATTACCATACGCATCATAAATATTTGATATTTTTATTTTATTTTCATCTTCTTCATTTCTAAACATGCCATTAAAGTATTGACTTTTATACAAAACTAATGAATTTTCTTTTATAATATTACCATCTTTTTTAGTCATCATATCGACATTTATTTTATTTTCATAATAATATTTTTGTGTATCATTATCGTATTTAAAATATATATCAATTGATGTTTTTGTATATTTTTCCTCTGATAAAATATCAATCATTTCAAAATAATAATTTGGTTTTCCATTATTAATATAAAATAATGTTACAGAATCCTCACACACAATTCCAGCATAATCAACAGATATTATTTTTGTTCCATTATTATAGGTTAAATCATATTGTTGATTATTTTTAAGATTATTAAAGAACATACTTTTGTAAGTTGAAAAAATATCGCTTTCTGTCATATAAAATTTTGGTGAAATTTCAACTTCATTTAATTCATTATCACTATAATAACATAATTTAGTACCAATTTCAAGTGATTTACCATTTATAACAATATGTGGCACAGCTCCTTTGGTAACAATTAATTCAGTAAATTGGACTTTATCATTAATATTACATCCATCAAAAAGTAATTCAATTGAACTAATTCCCAATTGCTCTAATCCAAGGTTTAAGGGAATTGTAATTTGTTGCCAAGAACCTGAAACTACATTTTCCAATAATACTTTCTTAGTTTCTATTTTGCCGTTAATTGTATATTTTAACACAGCATTTGTTGTAATTTCACCATTTCCAATTACATTTGCCCAAAAAGAAATAATAAAATGCTCAGAATATGCCTCATCTCTTATGCCATCATTATTTAAATCTCTAAACAAATTCTTAAAACTTTCCATCTTACTATCACTCACTTTATAAGTAAATGAATTGCTAGAATCAAGAATGTTAACGAATTTACCATTAAATTTTAATTCTGACTGTCCTGGTTCTGATATTTCTAATCCATTAGTAGATGTTAATGTATATATATTATTATTTTTATATTCTAAACAGCTAATTGCAGTTCCATTTTTATCAAAATAATAATTATTACTAATGCCCTTATCGTTAGTTATTTGGGTATAATTTCCATAATATGAAATATTAATTTCTTCTTTCACATATTCATTAGGCATAGATAAAATATAACCAATACATTTTTTATTTTTTTTATTAACAAAAAGGTTTTCTGATAAATATTTATCATCTCCTAAATAATTTTCTGACTTTAAATCTTCTAAAATTAGATTTTTTTTCATAACACCATCTTTTATTGTTCTTACGCCATATTCATTATTTAATAACAAATATTCTAAACTTAAAGCTGTTAAATCTGTACTATTTACTATATATTCTATTTTATCTAATTCATTATATTTTATTTCTAAAACTAATTTCGAATCAGTATTGCAATACTTTGTAATATTCACTAGTTTGTTTTCATTGTTCTTAAATATAAATCCTATATTATTTATTGTTGTATATATTTTTTCCAAAGAACCATCTAAAGCATAACTAATTTTTATTTTTCTTGTTTGCTTTCTTTCATCATAAATTGATGTTATACGATTATTTAAATATGTTATTTTTTTTATTATATTTTTATTGATACCTGAAATAGTTTCTATCATTTGCCCATCTGAGTCAAATATGTACTCATTATCATATTGATCTATAATTTTCGCTAATTCGTTTTCTTTAATATATAATTTTAAATTAGCACCATCTGCATCATAATATTCATGCGTTAACGTTTCCCCTTCTATACTACTTTTATATTTAATAAATTGATGTATGTTCCAATTTGCATCTATATATAAATAATCTTCATTACTAAATCCTGGAATTTGATAATTTACATTATATGAAAATAAATATTGTTGCATATTTAATTTCCAACCATTACCGAAACCAATTTTTTTACCATTAAAATCAGTATTTTTATATTGAGAACTATATATTAATGTTGTATCAATTTGAAAGCTATTAGCACCTAATGATACTAGGGGATATTCAAAACCTAGTTTTCCATTATATAAGTTAAACTTAGCCTTTCCCAATCCACATCCATATTCTTGAGTCAATTGATTAATTTTACTTATATTCATTTTCGTTCTCCTTTCTATTGGTTTTTAAATAATTTTTTTACTACATCACTATCTTTTAATAATTTCATAGTTGTTTCACTATTGCATAATACTCTTCTATTACCTCTACCACTAATGAATACAACATCACCTTCTTGTGATTCCATAATTGCTTGCTTAATTGCTTGTTCTCTATCAACAATAATTGTTGATGGAACTTCATCATTTAAATAAGACTTCATTTCCTCACAAATATCTAATGGTTTTTCTTTTCCGCTATCACTTTCAGTTAAATAAACATGATCTACAACACCTTTTAATAAGTTCATTGCATATTTTCTTACTCCTTTACGCTTTTTTGCAAATTCTTCAGTTTTAAATTTTTCTTCCCAATTTTTATAACCATGTCCCATTGAACCAACAACTACTTTAATTTGATTTACTTTTCCTTGATCTTTTAAATTTTTTAAACATTCTAACATAGCAGGTAAATGTGTATCGACTACTACTAATCTACCATTAGCTCTAAATACTTCTGCTCTGCCTGGAATAACTAATTCATTTAACATTTTTTCAAATTGTGATACATTAAGTACTCCTAATACTTCTAATGTTGTTAAAACTGTTAATACATTTAATGCATTATATGACATCAATAAATTTGTATCTAACTCATATGTTTTACCATTTAATCTAAATTGTAATTTCATACCATCAATATCTGTTTCTAGACCTGTTAATAACCCAGTTACTTCGTTAGCATTTAATCCTTTTACATTTGCAATGTAATTACTTGCTGCAATATATTTAGGATATTTGTTTAATTGTAATAATTCATCTAATAATTCCTTGTCATAATCTTGAAATCCTAATACACATTTGCACTCTTCTTCAATATCTTTGAAAAATGATTTCTTTAATTCAACATATTCTTCTTCTGTATACTCTTCTAAATTATGTTTTGGATTTAAATTAGTAAGTACTCTTACATCAAATGGAACATCTTTTAGGAAACCTTTTGCTAAAGTACTTTCATTTACTTCTAATACTAAATATTCTGCCCCATATGCTTCTGCTTCTTCAATAATGCTTAATAATGCTTTTTCATCTCTTACAGCAACTTCATATGCTTCATTTTTCTTATAATGACTAGCTGGTGAATCTACCATAACGCTTGAATATAAAACTGATTTATAGCCACTTGATTTTAAATACTCATGCATCATTAAAGCTGTTGTAGATTTCCCACGGCTTCCTGTAACTCCAATAATGACTAAATCTTTATTATTTTGTTTTGTTTTTTTGTTTAAATATTCTTTTTTTAATTCTCTTTTTTTAAAAT
Organism: uncultured Mollicutes bacterium; assembly: GCA_900539265.1. Lineage (GTDB taxonomy): Bacteria > Bacillota_I > Bacilli_A > ML615J-28 > CAG-313 > CAG-313. The sequence goes on from UQBM01000016.1 coordinate 10,188, forward strand.
TCTTTTTTTCTAACTTATTTTTTAATTTTAATAATTTCATATTTTTATTCCTCCTATTATTAATCATCTGGTGTAATTGAATCTAAAAAATTTATCTTACAATTAACTTTTTTAATAGTTAAACCTGTTACTTTTGAGTTTAATAATACAGCGAACCCATATTCAGTTACACCACCATCAGTTGGTGCACTACCAACCATTGTACTAATATATACATTCATATCAGTTAAATTTACTTTATAATATACACTCATCATATTTGGATATTCATTTTCAACTACTACATCTACATCTTCATTAATACTTTCATAAAAACTTGCTACCATGGCACTTGAGCCATCTGGAAATATAGATAATGTTCTTTCTACTGTTTGATAATGATTAACTAAATCGATAGTGAAATCTTTTGTTAATGTTTCACCTTCTTTTTCAATTACAGCTCGTAAAACAACTGTTTGCTTATAATTTTGAAGTGTAACTTTAGCAACATTTCCTTCAATTTCAATTCCTGTTCCGGATACAACATTCCATGTAATACTTGAACCACATTTTCCTGTAGTTTCTAACGGAAAATCATCACTATATTCCTCATTTAATTTTAGATCCCTTTTATCGATATAAATTGATTGATCAACATCCATAAAATTAACAATTTGAGTTACTATCATTTCATTAATTACTTGATTTAAACTTTCAGCATTTAATGGTGTTCCTTCTTGTGTTAATCCTTCTTCATCATTTCTAATTACTTCTACTTCCATTGAAATAATTTCTCCGGATTCATCTCTTTCAACACTTTTAACATCTAAAATTTTATGATTAAGCGTTGAACTAATTCTGTCTTTAAATTCATTCATTTTTTTCTTCTCCTTTTGTTTTAAATATTTGTTTTATTATTTGATTTGTACCAGTTGAACTAGTACCACTAACGATACCTATTCCTAATGCAATCCATATATTATCTACATTAAAAATCATTTCTGGATTTGTTAAATAAATCAAAATCCCTAATATTCCTCCAACCATTGCCATTACAATAGGTATTAGTTTGTATGCTTCTTCTTTTTTCTTAAATATCACTTTGTAAATTTCTCCTAATATATAGCAGCATACGACTATAATAGGCACACTTGTAAAATCCATTTTGTTTTACCTCCTTTCAAAACTTAATAAGTATTTAACTTAAATTGGTGTTAACTTCTTTATATATTTAATCATCTTTTTACCTCCTCACCCTAGTAACATGCAAAATGTGTTAAAAAAACAACCACCTGAATTAAATTTTTTTTATTTTTTTTATAATTCATCTACTCTTTTAATCACATTAGCAACTGCTTCTTCCACTTTTGCAAGTCTTTCAACAACATTACGATATCTTTCATCAACCTTGTTTAGGTTCTTTTCTACCCGATCTACACATGCTTTTATATAACCAATGTCAGATAGAATTGCTCCTTCATTCTTGGCCTCAGTATGTTCATCTTTTACTAAATTACGCCTACATGCAAGGTATGCAAAAAAAACACTTGATATTGTTCCTATAACTCCTATAATAGAAACTACAACTGTAAGTTTTTCCATTGTTTTCACCTCCTCACCCTAGTAACATACAAGATGTATCAAATAAACAACCATCCAAAATAAAAAAAGTGAAAAATTTTACTTTTCCACTTTCTCATATACTTCATAATACTTTTTCAGATATCTTTTATAAAGCCTTTTTAATCTTTTACTAACAGCTTGTTGTGTAACACCTAATATTTCAGCAACTTCTTTTCCAGTTATAATTTCATCATCTTTAATAAAATTATATAAAAAAGATCTGTCAGTTTCATCTAGTAAATTAATATCAAACACTATTTTAGTTTCTTCTTCTATATCAGGGATTAAATCTATATATTCAATATCACTTGATGTAATGTTGTTTAAACTTATTATTTTATTATCATTAATTTTATTTTCTCTGACAAAATAATTTACTTGATTAGTTAATGATTTATCTAAATATTTAAAAAATTGATTTTCATTACAAAATAGTTTAAATTCAAATATAAAAATATTATAATCATTTAAATTTTCAAATGCTTTATTGAATAAATCTGCACCATACTTATCAATAAAACCTAATACATATTTATTATTTAAAACATCATTAACATTGTTGTAATTATGTTCTAACAATAATTTAAGCGTATTTAAATTAAATAGTTCTTCATTAATTGGCTTAAAATTCTTAATTCTGAATTTATCTATAACTCTAACAAGGCATACTAATAATTCTTGTCCCAAATCATCTCTATAATAAACGGCGACTTTTCTTTTATGGTGATCAATTAAGTCAGTTAATTCATCAACTAAATCTTGAAATATAAAATCTGCTTGTGATTCTTTATAATCTATTACAAGTTTTATTATACGATTCATAACTCCTCCTTTATTTTTGAGGAGTGACGATATTAATTATTATTTTAATTGCTATGCTCCTCAACCAGGTAACATGCAAAGAGAAGCAAAAAAACAACCACCTTACTAAAATTTTTTATTTTTTTTATCCTTTCCATTAATCAAATAAATAAAAAGCACCTTTAAACGCACAAGGCCTAAAGATGCTTCCTTTATATAGGTACAATTTTACTAAATTAAAACACCCTATAAATAGCTTTAACAATATTGAATTGATTTCTAAATCGCCCTACATACATTTTTTAATATTACTCTTCAAAAGATACTTGTTCATTAACAGTAAATACTCCTACTAATTCGTCAGTAACATCACTAACATATCCTGTAGAAGTAATTTCATCAGTAATGACAATTGTTATAATACCTAATGTATCATTTTGTCCTGTACATACTTCATATCCATTTGGATTTTCTTCATTGATTATAATTACAGTACATGTTTCCGCTATTTCTTTTTCACCATTGAATGAACATACAACATATCCAACATTTGTTTCTTCATTAATTTCTACATAATAGCTTTCATCTTCTAAAGAACCATAATACAACACCTAAATCATTATCTTCATCTCTAATAATTCTAGCCGCATTAACATCAATTGTTCCAATAGTACAAAGTAAAAGTACTAATAATAAAAAAATAACAAAAAAATAATTTTCTAAATTTTTTCATTTTATACCTACTTAAGTACACTAATATTATACATTATTATCCAAAAAATGTCAAACTTATATCGTTTTGATTAAAAAACGTGTGTTTATTTATTTAAAATTATTGACAGTATTTTATTTATTTAAAATTATGAAAGCGTTAATATATCGCCAACGTTCTCTTCTATATGCTTTTACCTATATTTACTCCTGTTTTGGATAAAGAACTGACAAAGGCCTTAAAACATGCTTAAAAATTGGCAATGATACTAATATTCAAATCTCCTTGTTCCTAAAATTTGAAATTAGTTCAACTCCCCCAGTCTAGCCGTAAAAAAAGAAGGTTCAACTCCCCGTACAGCTCTACACTTTTTAAATAAAAAAGAGCTATTTTCAGCATTTCATCATAGTCTCACTATGAATTTTTGTGAAAATAGCCTATTTTTTAAAAGTCTACAAAAGACTTTTTGACCGACTTTAATGGTACACCCTTAGGGATTCGAACCCTAGACCCACTGATTAAGAGTCAGTTGCTCTACCAACTGAGCTAAGGGTGCATCTAACTTGCTAGAATATTATACTATAATTTTGACTTTTTTGCAATTAAAACGCTAAAATTATCATTTATAAAAAATTTATATAAAAAAATATTAAGCATATCATTTAAAATATGCTTAATATTTTAAACTATAATATTATTTTTCAACTACATAGGTAATATTACGCCAAGTATTATTGATAACACTAAGGCTATATTCACAATAAACATTTTCAACATTTGGATCATTACATACAATATAAAGTACATCATTAACATATTTATAACCAATAGCAACAATTAAATGACCAGCAGTTGTATACGTTTTTTCATTTGAAATCATCGTACCTTTAACACTTAAGGCTACTGGTCCTACATATGCCAAATGATAAATTAATTCATCAACAGAATACATCCTTGCAACATAAGAATTTAAACCATATCCACCCATTGTAACAGTATTATATACCCAATTCCCATAAATATTATTGCCATAGTCACGCACAATACTTGCAATATAACGATGTTCATATTCTGCATCAAAACTACTGAAATGAAAACCATGATACTTTAATAACATTGTTGTTGAAGTTGCACTACAAATACTATTTCCTATGACAGGTACGGCACCTTGATACAATTTAGGAACATCATAAACAACTTCTTTAGGCAAATCTTTAATATTAACATAATAACTATATTCAGGAATTGATAAGGCAAAACTAACTAAAGATAGTTTAGGACTAGCAACACTTAAGGATTTCCTATTTAGCGTTACGGAATATTTAATACCAGTGGCTTTTTTATTATTTAACACTATTACTTCATCAGTACTTAATTTAATCATTCCATTATTTTGATCATAAGATGCATTTTGAAGACCTAATCCCCAAGGACTATAGGTAATATATTCGCTCCATACATCATCAACTTTCACACTTATTTTTAATTCACAAGTAGCATCTGTTGATGAAATCGCTGACCAAGAACCTACTAAAGATGTAAAGCCTAAAGTATTTATTTCTTTTGAATAATATGTAGCAGTTATAGTATCATCGGCAAGAACTAACCTATCATTACTAATACTTAAATTCTCTTGTGTATTGATATCAAAATCTTTAGCATATTCAATAATCTGATGATTCTTAACATCTGGCTCATATTTTGCCAATTTTAAATCAAAAGTTTTTTCCATTTCCTTTTCTCCTAATTTTAAAATAACTGTCATAGATACTATAACTTCTTTATCTTGTAAAGTGACAATTCCCTCATTTGTTAAACAATCAGGATCACTAGATATATAAGTTGCTACAATCCCATAATTAAAATTTGTTTTCAAATCAAGATTGCCACTAACCATTTCCGGAAAAGATATTTTATCCATTTCCATTTGTAGTTTTTCATCATCTGTATATCCTAAAATTACTATATTATATGTAACTTCTTTTGAAAAATTATGAAAATAATAGGTTGCAATCAGTGATACTTTTTTATTACTAGCATATCTTTCAACTATTTTTCCTTCTGAGGTAAGCAAATAAGTATTTGTAGTTTTCCATTTGATATCTACTCCTTCAATTGCAATAGGAAGTGTTATATCTTGCATAATTTCACTTGGAATTACTACGCTTTTAATAATATCATTGACATAGGCTTCAGCATCTAGCATTGGAATATCTTCTTCTTCAAAATAATCACATCTAGTACATTTTCTTTTTTTCTTACCATTTTGGGTATATGTTGCTTCTATAATTTCCCAATCTCCTAAATTATGTCCTAAAGCAGGTATTTCAACTTGTTGTTCAAGAATTGTATTACAAATCGAACATTTTGTACCATTACTTAAACCAGAATTAGTACATGTGGGACTAAATCCATACATAGTTTCCAATATATGTTGATGTTCATTTTTATGATTATCATTATTACAGCTTGTCACTAAAAATATCAGAAACGTTAAACCAATAAATAAAATTACCTTTTTCATATTCATACTCTTTTCCTCTTTTTTGTTATATTATATCATTATTTTTCATATAATACAACAAAAAGATTTATAAATCTGAATTGAATTATTTGACTAATAAGCTAAAATTTGATATAATATTAAATGCTTGATTATGGCTCTGTAGCCAAGCGGTAAGGCGTGGGTCTGCAACACCCTGATCACCGGTTCAAATCCGGTCGGAGCCTCCATCTTTATAAATCTAAGTCTTCAAAAAGAAGACTTTTTTTATTTATATATCGTTTTGCAATGTCTATATGACACACATATGTAGATTTAGATTACTAATAAAAAACATTTGACACTATTACTAGCATCAAATGTTTTTATTATCCCCAAATCATTTCAGCAAATTCAGGATAGTCGATAAAAGGATTACGATTTCCCTGAACTTCATATGATCTTTCATTACGAACTTTCTCAAATTCATCAACTGGATCACTATTGTGCCATTCTAATAAAAGTTGCATAGAAGAGATAACATTCGTGATTGGATAAGATGAATCAGTTTGAGAATATCTAATTAACATATACATATAAATTCTAGCAATATCACCTTTAACAGAATCAATTGGTTCATATAAATTGCTATTATAGTATCCACCAGAAATACCATTTGTATATTGATTATTCTTTCCTCCTGATACAATTCCCATTATTAGATTTCCTCTTCTACTATTGACCGCCACATCTTCAGGTCGAATATGGTGAATATCTGCTCCTGCTCCACTTGTTTTAAACCAACCTCTAGATTTTGGCCATATATGTTCACGATTCCAACTACTACTTGCTTTGACAGAAACTTTACCATAGAATAAAATTATATTACCTGCAATTTCTGGATCAGCATCGGTATATGGAAGACCATTTGCTGAAGTTAAAAAACTATAACTCGTATTTTTTACATTTGTAGAAATAATACTACGTAGTTTATTTTTAAGAGCCATGCCTGTTAGATTCTTAACTTCTAAATAATATTCACTTAATTCAATATCTTCACCATCAGGATTATCACTTTTTTTCCAAGAGGCTACTAAAGTAATATTAGAAGTAACTGGTGTATCAAAATCATACACTACACCATTCAATAACCAACAAACAAATACATATCCAGTTTTTCTAGGTTTAGTAGGCTCACTTGCACAATTACCACTCGATACAATTTGAGTTGTAACCTGAGTTCCACCATTAGTATCGAAAACTACATTATATTTGGTGTTTGAAATATCGCCACTACCATTAACTGAAAAAGCAACAGCCTCACTTGCTTGTGAATTTAAAATATTACTATCTCTTTCTGCAATTGCTTTAATCGTAAGAGCATATTCACCTTTACTTAAATCTTTTAATAGAATACCTGTAACTGCTTCTTCACTTGATACATCAATTCTACTATGATAAACACTATTCTTAAAAATCGTAATCTGATAATTTTTTGCTTCTTCGACTAAATCAAAAAATAAAATTGGATTACCGCTATACTCAACCAAACGAATATTTTGTGGCGTTTCCAATTGAATAATATTCGGATTATCGCTACCTTCATTATTACCCGTTGTATCACAGCCAACCATTAAACTACAACTTAAAATTGCTATTATAAATAAAAATATCTTTATTTTTTTCATTTCAATCACCTTATTATATTATAACAAAATTTCTCTTTTTTCGCAAGTTAATTTCTCTTTTTTTATAACTTCTTTAAAATCATTATAAATTGGTGCTTTTATATCAATTTTCTTACCCAAAATAGGATGAACAAAACTAATATGATAGCAATGTAACATTATTCTTGATTTGATTCTTGCTCCATATAATTCATCACCATAAATTGGATGATTGATACTAGAAAAATGTACTCTAATTTGATGTGTACGTCCAGTTTCAATTTTTATCTTGACTAAAGAATAATTTTGGTTATGAGATATAACTTTACAAATTGTTTTGGCCGATTTACCACCATTTTTAGTGACAATCATTTTACCATTATGATGACGATCTTTTGAAATTGGAGTTGAAATCACTATGTCTTTTAAAATATTTCCTTCAACAATTGCAAGATAATTTTTTAAAATCTTTTTTTCTTCAAATAACTGTTCCATAGCACTTTGCGTAATCAAATCTTTAGCATAAATTAAACATCCTGTTGTGTCCATATCTAAACGATGACAGTGTCTAATAGTACAATTTATCTGTTTTTTTTGATAATAAGCAGCAATAATATTTGCCATCGTACCATTTTTTTCTTTATTATCAGGGTAAATAATGTAACCCGATGGTTTATTAACAATTAGTAAATATTCATCTTCATATAAAATTTTAAGATTATAATCAAGTGGCAAATAATCTAAATTTTCAAAATTACTAATATCAATCATTAAATAATCATTATTTCTTAAAACTGAATTCTTTGATGCAAGTTCACCATTAAGGTAGCAACAATTATTAACAAATAAATAATTCATCTTATTTTTAGAAAGATGGATACTTTGAAAAAAATTTTCTAGTGTGTGATAATCTAAATTTTTTCGAATTTTCATTATAAAATAACGTTCATTTTTTAAATAATTATTCATTTTAATACCTTATCTAATTTTTATTATATATTATATCATTTTTTCCTTTTTTATAAAAAGATAAACCATAAATAGAAGGTCTATCTATTTATGGTTTTATGCTTGTTTTAATTGATCTGCTGTCATAAAATTAACAACAACACTCTCTGTTTTATCTAAGGTTTCGTGAATGATATTGATAATATCAAGTGCAGCAGTAGCACTAGATTCATTCGCAATAACAATTACTTCAACACCACTAGCAGTGCTATGAACAAAAGCGTCTGAATAGCCTAAATTCATTACTTTAATCTCTAGTAATACTTCTTGTTCAGAAATTGTTGATAATTGCTCTTTTTCTAAAGTTGCGGCAGTCTTACTAACAATTGTCGCATTTTCGTCAGCAATAATATCATTGAGATCTGCAATTTTTTGACTTCTTTCATTTCTAATAGCCTCTCTCATGCTAGCCAATACTTGATTTTTAGAATTTGTAACAATTATAGTTGGATCATCAGTTTTTTCTGCAGTTGGGCTCTTAAAATACCAAACAGCTAACATTGTAATTAAGGTTAAGAAGATTAAAGCAAGTTGATTTTTTTTCATAAACTAATCCCCCTTTAGTCAATATACTATATGAAGGATAACTTCAATTTATGATTTTTTTTAAATTTTTTTATTCGACATGATAAGCATCGTCTGATTTTATTTTTCTAAAAGTTATAGTAGGTTGCTCAATTTTAGGTTTATTATTATCATTACTATCATCTTTTTCTTCATCATCTTTCGGATTCAATAAATTAGGATCAGTATTAATTCTAAAAGTTACAAAAATATAATAAATTAATTCAATAATTAATAAAATAAACATTAAAGAATCAAATCTAATAAAGAAACCCAAGACAAAACCTAAAATAGAGGTTATAATATACGTTATTGAACAAATTGCATAATATTCTTTAAATTTATTCATAACAAATTTACGTGATAATAACCAAGTTATTAAAACCCAAACTAGTGGGAAAATAATATTAATTATAACAACAAAAACAGAATACATACTCTTTTGAATATTTGCATCCGCTTCTGCCATCAATTCTACATAATTTGTTAAAACATATTTTATATCTTTATTTTGACCAAAATTAACAGAATCATTTTCATCATTTATTCTATCAATATTAATATTACTATACACATATTCACCATTATAAATGGCATAGCGCATATCATCTTTAATTCTTCTTTGAGCCGAAAATTCTTTTCCATCAATTATAGTTTTAGCATCTTTGGTTGTTTCCGTTGTCCAAAGACTAGTATCATAATTACCATATTGATTTAAAATAGGTCCATTTTCATCTATTACTTCTGAAGCATCAGTTGGCAAATAATATTTATATTCTCCATTTTTATCCATTTCATATGAACCATATCTAGTATTAGCATTGTCCACCCATTTACCATTACTATCTTTTTCTTGTCCTAAATCGTACAAATAATAAAATGATTTTTTAGTAAATATATAAAGAAGATAGGTAGTCTTGTCCTCACGAGTTTGAGTCATATACCCTTTTAAATCAAAAAGATCTTTATCAATTGATTTTGAAGGATTATCGCCAAATAAATCACAAGCTTCGTCAAAAACAATATTCAATTTTAATTGATTTTTTTTGCTATCTTCAAATAAAATTTCAAAAACGCCTTGAAAACTATCTGCTTTTCCATCTTCTCCTACTTCATCAACATCTAAATAATATCCGCCACTATTTGATTTAGCAATTCGATATTTTGGTAGTTGAATCTCATTTACCACCTTATAATCATTTTCCTCAAAATTGATACTACCAATCATATCTTTCATAAAACGTTCAGTAGATAAATTTACTGAAAATAATAATAAAAAAGCTGATAATATAAAAACTAATACAGAATATATAATTTTCATACTATGATAACGATACATTTTTCGAGGTAAAATAATCGATAATAGAAATTCTTTTACTTTTTTCATAATAATCTTCCTTTCAATTTCCACATTTCAACATATTTAATTTTTATCGATTATTAAACATGTTAATTCATTTATCAATTCAATATCACATTCTTTAGGAATCTCCTCAAAAATTACAACCTTACCATATTCATAGTATGCTTTAAATAATTTTTGATTAAATGGATTATTACTAACTAATGAATTGACTAATTCATTTTTTCTAATCAAAATGGCATCAGCCAACCTTAAACAAATATTATATTCAAAACTCATAAAAATGCTAGAGTCTATAATTATTATATAACCTAGTTCTTTTATCTTAATAATCGCATTATAAATACTTTCTACTGATTCATTAAAAATTTTAGCTATATGCAAAATAATTTTAGTCTCAGGATACTTGATAATAATTTTCTTTAATTGTTCATATATTTTTCTTTTGGAAAGAGATTTAGTCAAAATAGTAAAAACAGGTTTCTCAAAATCTTTTTTTAAACTCATATCAAGCATATTTATCATAGCATTCTCAAAAATTTGATAATTAGCAATACTATAATAATCTGGTAAAATAGGGTTTACTATTCGACCAATCGTTTTCATTGTATCTGCTTTAATTATTATCTTCATTTTATTTTCAAAAACATAGTCACATTCTAGTTTTTGAAAATTTTGCTGATAACAATATTCTTTATAGTGATTTAAATTAAATTCTGTTGGCAAAACATCATTTAAATATAAAGAAAGTTTTTCTAAATTCGTTTCTAACGATAGATTTTTAGGAAAATTTATTAATAAAAAATATTCTTTTTTTAGAATAAAACGTAGATCAATTTCTTCTTTTTTCTTGATTTCACGATTAACAACAATACCAATTGTATTTTTATCAATTTGATAGAATTTACAAATACTATCAGGTATTATTTTTCTAATAGCCATTAAATATTTTTTTGAAAATTCAATTATAGGATAATTACCTTCTAAATCTTTCGCAAATATAAAAGCATAATTTTGTTTAAAATGATGGCTATTTATTAACTCAAATAAATATATTTCTACATTATTGTCTGAATCATTAAATAAACTTTTTGCTAAATAATAAATTTCCATCTTATCATTTACAATTTTCTTAAACACTGAAAAATGCTTTTTTAATTTAGGATATTCTTTATCATTAATTGAAATAATGTCTTTAGAGTACTTATAATCATCTTGAAACTGCTTATTAATAAAATATTTGTTTTTGGTAATATTTTTTACAATATAATATAAATTTTCATTTTTTATAATTGTCCATAATACATTATCACTATAAAATTTATTTTGTTCATCAAAAAGTTTATTAATAAAAGTAGACCATTTTTTATTAGAAATATTTAAATTAATTTCTTCTTTATTACTATAATTAAGTGCACATGCTATTAAATCATTGTTATTCAATATGGGAATTAATTCTATTGATAAAAATTTTTGTTCTCTAATATCTTTTAAATAATATGGATCATTTATCTTATATTGAAAATCATGATAAGAGAAATTTTTTTTATTTTGATCTTCAATCAACAGTTCAACAATAGTACCTTCTAAATTATTTATTGAATAATTTTTTTCAAAAGTATATGGATTTTTAATATGATAAATAGTTACATCATCATCTTCTTTAAAAAGTCTATTCATTCCCAAAGTTGTAAAAGGAAAAAGAACTATTGTCATTTGATAACATCCATTTTTATGTAATGTCTCATAATTACTAGCCAAAAACTCTAAAATAATATTACGATACATACTTGCCTCCTAATACTCTAAATGAATAGTAACAGGACCATCACAAATAATATCGAGTTTCATATCAGCACCAAAAATCCCAGAATAAATAGGAATACCTAATGATTTTATTTTTTGATTAAATTTTTCGTATAATTCAAATGCTATTTTAGGGTTCATTGCTTGCACAAAAGATGGCCTATTACCATCTTTTGAATTAGCATATAGTGTAAATTGTGAAATAGACAAAATACTACCACCAGCATCTTTAACTGATAAATTCATCTTACCACTAGAATCTTCAAAAATTCTTAACTTTGCTATTTTTAAAGCCATTTTTTCTACTTCTTTTTCACTATCAGTATGGGTAAATCCAACAAGTAGCATAAGACCATGTTCAATTGAAGAAACAATTTCTTTGTTCACAATACAATCTGCTTTTAAAACTCTTTGAATAACTACTCTCATTATTTAAAAATCCTTTCAATTTCATAAATTTCGGACATTTTATTAAGATTGAGAATGGTATTATTTAAATCGGTTAAATTAGCCACTTGTAATTTAAATTTTGCAATACATTCGCCATTTTTATTTTTATTAAGTGTAACTGATGCAATAGTAACATTACAAGTATTTAGTATATTGATGATATCAGCTAACAAATTTTTGCGATCAAAAGCTGAAACTTTAAGGGTTGTATCAAAAACCTTACCATGTGATTCTTTATCCCAATAAATATGAATAAATCTTTCACTGCCATTTTTATCAATATTAGGACAACTTAATCGATGCACAATGATACCACTACCCTTAGAAATATATCCAGCTATTTCATCACCATAAACTGGTTGACAACAATTACCTAATTTGATTTTTGCTCGATCTAATCCCTCAACAATAATTCCATAACCATTGTGGGCAACTTGTTTTCTAGTATTTGAACTACTCTCACTATATTGTTTTAATGCGGTCTCATTATCTAATTTAGCATCTGTTAAACCCAAAATGCGATTCATTGCCGCAAGTGCTGATAATTCTCCTTTACCAATACACCATAGCAAATCTTCTGGCGTTTTAAAATTATATTTAGAAAAAAAGGTTGAAATTGTTTTTTCATCAAGATTTGTTGGATTATAGCCTAGACTTTTTGCAACACTATTAAACTCCTCACTACCCCTTGCAACAATTTCATCACGTTGCTTTTTGTTAATAAATCCTTTTATCTTGGTCCTAGCATGCGAGGTTTTAGCAAGCTTTATCCAAGCATTAGTAGGTCCTGCACATGTATTACTTGTTTTAATTTCTACAACATCACCAGTTTTTAGTTTATAACTAAGAGGGACAATTTTACCATTTACAATTGCTCCTATTGTTTTGTTACCAATATCAGAATGAATTCGATATGCAAAATCAAGTGGCATTGAACCAGCAGGAAAATCATAGACATCTCCCCTTGGGCTAAAAACGTAAACGTTGGCACTAAAAATATCTTCAATAATACTATCTAATGGATCTTCATGATCAGAATTCTCAACATAAGTTGTTAAATCCTTATACCATTTTAATTTATTAGTGATTTCTAATTGTTCTTTTTCAGGTGAATAACCAGCATTTTCTTTATATGCCCAGTGTGCAGCAATACCTATTTCAGCAACTCTATCCATTTCATACGTTCTAATTTGAATCTCATAAATTTTACCCGCCCTACCAACAACAGTTGTATGTAGTGATTGATACATATTTGGTTTTGGTACCGCAATATAATCTTTAAAACGCATTGGTAATGGTGTCCAAATGCTATGAATAATACCTAAAACTCTATAACATTCTTCTACAGTATTAACAATAATTCTTAGTGCAAGTAAATCATAAATATCTTCTAATTTCTTATTTTTATTGATAATTTTCTTATAAATACTATAGATATTTTTAATTCGACCTTTTATATCATAATTTTTAATGAAATGCTTTTTTAATAGTTCATCTATTTGTGAACTCATTATTTCAATATCTTCTTCACGTTCGGCCTTTCGACTAGTTATTTCACTTGCAATTTTATAATATTCTTCAGGTTCAATAGCTTTAAAACTTAAATCTTCAAGTTCAGCCTTGATTCTATACATACCAAGTCGATGAGCAAGAGGTGCATATAAATCTAATGTTTCTTGTGAAATTCTTTTGCGTTTAGATTCATCATGAAATTGAATGGTCCTCATATTGTGCAATCTATCAGCAATTTTTACTAAAACGACTCGAATATCTTTAGCCATAGCTAACAATAATTTTTCATGATTGTGCGCTAACGCTTTTTCTTTAGTCATATATTTTAATTTACTAATTTTAGTCACACCATCAACAATTTCAGCAACGTCTTTGTTAAATTCTAAAGCCATCTCGTCTTTAGTCATATCGGTATCTTCTAAAACATCATGTAAAAGACCTGCCGCAATTGTACTAGGTCCTGCATGTAAGTTAGTCAAAATATATGCAACTTCAAGAGGATGTTGAACATATGGTTCTCCCGATTTACGCATTTGACCATTATGTTTTTCTTTCGCTACCAAAAATGCTTTCTCAATTAAATTAATATTCTTTTCTTCATGTAAATAAGTTTGGGCTAAATCTAAAATATCATTAATCGTAATAGAACCTTCTTGATTCATAACACACCTCCTTTCATTTTAAAACCAATTTTTATTTATTAATAATTAAAATTCATAATCAATCATTGAAAAAATATTATAATCTTTTAATATCTCTCGTCCTTTAAGACCAGTAAGTTCTATCAAAAAAGCACAACCAACTACCTCACCACCAAGTTGTTCAACAAGTGAAATAGCAGCATGTACCGTACCACCTGTTGCTAGCAAATCATCAATAATTAAAACTTTATCGCCCTGTTTGATGGCATCAGCATGCATACATAAAGTATTTTTACCATACTCTAAACTATATTCAACTGTAATTTCTTCACGTGGTAATTTGCCAGGTTTTCTAATTGGTACAAAACCTATTCCTAAATTAGTTGCAACTGGACAACCAAAAATAAAACCTCTTGATTCCGGACCAACAATAACAGTTGCTCCAACTTCTTTAGCATAATTTGTTAATTCCTCACATGCTTTTTTAAATATATCACCATTTTGCATTAAAGGAGTAATATCTTTAAAGGAGATCCCCTTGACAGGAAAATCTTCAATAATTGCAATATAATCTTTATAATTCATCATCTACACCTCTATTTAATATATTAGTAACTACCAAGTTGTTACAATATATTATACCAAAAAATTGTTTATTTATAAAGAAATTTGTTGATAATTTTATTGATAATGCCAATTATTTTTTTAAATAATTTATTCAACATAATCATATGATAGTTTGAATGGAGAAAATATTATGAATAAAAAACAAAATAATACCTTTTTTATCAATACTTTGATTATCATTATTACCAACTTTGTGGTAAAAATGTTAGGTCTCATCAATAAAATTGCTATAACAAGAATGCTTGGTACTAATGGAATGAGCCTATATGTTTTATCTTTTCCAACTATTATGCTTTTTATAAGTATAGCTGGATTTAGCCTAAATATCACAATTAGTAAGCTTGTCTCAGAGGCAATTGTGAGTAGGAAATATTCGCCAAAGAAATTAGTAAAAAAATCATGTTTATATTCTATCTTATTGTCCTTTGTAATGCTTATTCTATATCTTATTTTTTTAAAGCCTCTAACTATTCACTTTTTGAAAAATGAAGATCTTTTCTATCCACTATTAGCAGGAGCACCTTTAATTATGCTAGTAGGTATAAGTGATGGATTAAAAGGTTACTTTACAGGGATTAAAAAAATGCATATTTCTTCTTTAGGAAATTTAATTGAACAAATTGGTCGAATTAGTTTTAGTCTTCTATTTCTTTATATTATGTTACCCTATGGGATTATAACTGCAACTTTTTTTTGTCTTTTAGCCCTTAGTTTTGGTGAAATTTGTGCCATTACTTATAGTTTAATTAAGATTAAAAAATATCCCATTCAATCATATGTCAACACTAGTGGTGAAGGAAAGGCCATTATTGCTATGGCTGTTCCTACTACTACATCACGTTTAATTGGAAACTTTACCTATTTCCTCGAACCTATTCTTTATACTACTATCTTAAGTTATCTAGGATATAAAGTAACTGATATTCAAACAACATATACTATTTTAGATGCTTATACCATTCCTCTTTTGACATTTATTTCCTTTCTTCCTTTTGCTTTATCAACAGCTATGGTTCCAAGTGTTTCTGAAGCTAGTGCTCTTAATAAAACGAATTCACTTCACTATTACATAAGAAAAAGTTTGACCTTTTGTTTAATACCTAGTATTATCTTATCTATTAATTTATTTTTATTTGCAAACGAATATATGAACTTAATTTATGGAACTATTGAAGGTACTAGTTATATTAAATATTTAACTTTTATATTTGTTTGTTATTATTTACATATTCCGATTGTTGCTATTTTACAAGCAAGTGGTTATGCCAAAAAAGTTTTTATAACTTCAACTATTATTCATATAACAAGATTAATTCTTTTAGTAATTTTATCTTTTATACCATATATTGGTTTAAATTCAGTATTAATTGCGACAACAACAACAATGATTTTAGGATTTATAGTGAATTTAATTCAATTGATAAAAATTACTAAATTTAAATTTCAACTTTCCTCAATTATATCTATAACTCTTATATCAGTAATTGGTTTTAGCATTGCTGTTATTCTAAAAAAATGGAATGTTCATTATTTATTAATATTATGTATTACAAGCATTATTGTTTTAAGTTTATCAATTTGGCAGAAACTTATATGGATAGAAAGTTTTAAAAAATACTTTCTTAAAAGAAAAAAATTAAGAGAAAACTCTTAATTTTTTTAAAATTATTTTAAAATTTGAATTTTACCAATAATCGGTAATGGTTTTTCACTTTTGTTAGCAGCATTAATAATTCCAACTATCATTAATACAAAACATAAAATACCAAATAATGAAGAAATAATAATTGCTAAAAAACTAATTACTGGTATTAAGACAAAAATAGCTGATAAAATTCCTATGGCAATTGATCCAATAACATCAAATATACACAAAACTATACCTTGATTTACATGAAATCTAACTATTTTATCATTTTTCTCAACCAATAAAGGTATCAACCATAAAATACCTAAATAACTTAAAATTGAAAAAAGAATCGTATTAGATTGATCGATTTGATTTGAATTACTATTATTATCAACCTTTTTTTCATCAATCACTTCTGATTCTACATCTACAATTCTATCTTTTTCTTCCATTTCAACACCTCTTTACTTATAATTTTTCCTTTATTTTTGTTTCTATAGTTCTAGCAATACTTGCAAAACCATAATCATTAGGATGAACACCATCAACAGTTTTTTCATTAAAATCGTTACCTAGTAGTGTACTTCCATCTATATAATAGATATTTTTGTCAAAAATAGAGCATATTTTTACAAATTCTTCTTGATAACTACGCTTTATATATTCTTCTTTCGCATCTTTTGAAAAATGAGTTTCTGAACTAAAAATAATTTTACTAATTATAAATATTGGCACAATTGGATAGGTTTTTCTTAATTCTAAAACAAAGGGTTCTAATGTGGCCTTTAATCTTGTAAAATCTACATTAGCCTCATAATCTAACACAAACATTTTAACATTTTCAATTTTTGATAAAATCCGAGCAACCTCAATATGTCCTTTTCCATTTCCAGAAAAGCCAAAATTCAAACATTCATACCCTAAATGTCTAGAAATAATTTGCGTATAACTCATTCCTGGTCGACTAGCACATCCACCCTGTGTTATTGAAGTGCCATAAAAAACAATTTTACCTTCATTTGGAAATAACTTTTTAACTTTTTCTACTTTTCCATCGTCATTAACTCCAATTAAAACCTCTTCAACCGATGCATAAAGGGGAAAATTTAAAACAAAAAGCTGATTTAGTGCTTCATCACTATCAAAAAAAGTAAATTCATAACTACTATAATTAAAGTTAAAATTAGCAGTCCGATAAAATTTAAGACAATCAAAATTTTCTCCCATATAAAGATCAAAGCCTGCCTGTCCAGTGTAGGCCATATGTCCCATATTGAACATATAAGAAAGTTTTACTCTAATTTTAAGTGATTTAATAGAGCCAAAAAAAGCCAAGATTCCACCTGATGAATTATTAGCAAGAATACCAACACAACCATCTAATTTTTCAATTATTTTATCACAATCTTGTGGAAAACGATGATATCTTCGATCTTTTTGAAACCAGTTAAAACCATATACTGATATATCAGATGAATTTAAAGGATTAATCCATCTATAGGATAGATTATTTGAAACATTGGAAGAAAAATTTTTATCAATTTTTTTAATATCAATTTTTGAAGACATTTTCTACTTTTTCCTTTTTACATATTATATCATTTTTAGTTTTTATTTTCAATCTTTTGATTTTTAAATTTTACAATTTTTAAACTATTATTAGAAAGAGTGGCTCCATAAACTTCTTTTTCACTTTCTAGTCCTTGTTTTTTTAATTCATTTTTTAACCATTTTTTATTCTTACCCGTTAATTTTAACGCCTCATAATCTATCTGACCGCTAATAATTAGTGGTAAAGGAAAAGTATTATCTTGATTTTCTTCATAGGTAAAAACACTTAAATTACCATTAGTCTCTAGAATTGCATACTCGACTTCTTCAATGGATCTTATATCTTTGGATCTTAATTGCGTATATAAATCATTCATATTATATTTTTCTTCATTCATGGCCTTTAACTGAATCACACCTTTATAAATTATAATTTTCTCTTTCCCATCAATTTTATCTCTAATTTTAGGAAATCTTAGATCAATAAAAGCTACTAACTTTTGTAAGCACACAATTGTGATTAAAGGAACAATAAAATACCAAATACTTTCATCGTAATTTTCAATTCCAATAATCATTATATCGGCAATCGATAATACAATTAAAAAATCAAAAACACTTAATTGACCTATTTCTCTTTTCCCCATAATTTTCATAGATATAGTAAGCAAAATATATCCTAAAATTGTTCTAAATAAAATAATAAATAAATTATGCATTTTCTTCTTTTTTTCCTTTCCATTGCATATAATTTATTGGTGATTCATTATGCAATATCTTTTAAAAAAATCAATTGTTTTTTTAATTTCATTATTTATTTTGTTCATTATTTCTCTAATTTATACTTTTTTAATATATAAGGAAAAAATTGATGTATCAACAGCTGGTATTTATCGAACTTCCTTTATTATTGGTGCTATTGTTTTCTTTATTTATGGTCTTCTTACAGGAATAATCGAAAAAAAGAAAGGTTTTCTTTCAAGTTTTATTTCTACTTTTATCATTATTATGATGATAATAATTGTTAAATTATTATCAAAACAAACATTTCAGCCTACTAATCTTATCAAATATGGTGTATATTTATTAACATCAGTAGTAGGAGGAATTTTAGGGGTAAATCTTACTTCAAAACAAAAAAAAATGTAGTATAAATCACTTATGTGATTTACTACATTTTTATTTTATAATCGAATATTGTAAATTAAAATTTGCAGACTCAGTTGCAATTTTCAAATAATATATGCCATTGATTATACCCGTATAACTATCTTCTCCATTAATTTTAAATTCTTTGATAATTTCCTCATTATAAATTAAAACCAATTTAATATTTCCAGATGTAATTTTTAGATTGGTATTAATAGTTAAATTACCTGATGATAAATTAATTTTTTCTAACGTTTCAATCCCCGACATTTTCTTAACCTTCAAAGTTGCTTGATTATTTATTTTAGAAGTTACACTTCCAAATTTAGTAATACTTGAATTTTTGAAAAAGTCTTCATTTGTAAGGGTATTCAAAGTATAATCATCATTGCCATTTGTATCTTCAATTTGAGCTGCACATGATGTTAATGTTAAAAACATTGGCAAAATAAATAATACCAACCATAATTTTTTTATCATTTCATTTCTCCTTTATAAACAAATTTATTCAAAGCGATATCATAATAATATCCTATTTTATTGAGAATAGCATTTATTTCAACTTTGTTCAAATTCAAATCTTCACATAATATATCCAAATTTAGATAATTATCGCGTAGTTTAGTATTGATATAACTTAATAAAATGATAGGATCTTTTATCATTGTTAACCATCACGACAATCAATCTATTTTTTGATTGAAATATTTTTTTGACATTAGACAAACTGGACAAGTAAAATCATCAGGTAGTTCTTCACCATAATAAACATAGCCGCACACAGAACATACCCAAGCTGTTTTCCCCTTTTCAGTCCTAACTCTTAACAGTTCTTCTTTATGCTCTTGATAATAACTATATGTCATTGCTTCATCTTCTTTAAATTTATTAGCATCAATTACTTTACCAATAAACAAAGTATGTGTCTCATTTTCAATAGTATCAACCTTCTCCAATAACATATAACCTATTATTGATTTTAAAATTTTAATTTCTAATTCTTCAAAATAATCATATTTAGCAAATTTATCCATCTCTTTAGATGAAGAAAAACCAAAAGTTTTAATAATATCAGGATTATCATTTTTTCCAAAAACCATTAAAGCAAAATGATTTGTTTTATGCATTACCTCATTCGTGTAATTTTTTTTCATTACAGCAACACAAACAAGGGGATTATCACCAGCACTAATTTGACTAACCGCATCAACAAAACAACTTGCACCTTTAGTTGACAATACATACATTCCTTGTGAAATTTTATATAACAATGTTTTATCTTTCATATTTACCTCATTAACATAATACTTTATTGTTATTATATCATACTCTTTTGTTTTATTCAATAAAAAAATTTTGTTACTTGATTAATAAAAAAGACTCCCTTATAGAAGTCATTATTTGAATTTCTATCTATATTCTTGTAAAAGAAATTCTTTAAACTTATTTATAATAATTCCATAGTCATCAATAACTTTAATAATATATTCTTTAATTCCTTTTGATAACTCCTTATTCTCATCTAAAAATCGAAGTGCACTTATCATTCCCATATTGGTGGCTTTAATAGCACTTAAGCAAATATCAAACGAATTATTAAAAGTCTTTAATTTTTCTTTATATACTCCCATCATTCCCGCAAACGTTAAATCATCAGTAGGTTTTTCGTCAAATTCTTTAATTAAATTTGCAATTGCTTCTTCATGAGTTTTAAAAATTTCTTGTATCTCAACGATAAGATTAATTAACTTCTTATTCTCTAATTTCTTTGCATGTTCTAGATAGATTCTAAAAATAGTATTCCCCATATGCATATAAGATAAAAATTTATTTAATTCATTTGTTTTTTCCATTGTTAAATTCCTCCTATAAATAGTATTAATCAAAAAAGAAATTATATGTATATTTGTTAAATTAAAAAGATGGTAATATGCAATCTAAGTCTAATGAATAAAGATAGATTAAATTTTTATTGGCTTTTTTATTAGAATAGTGTGTTTTTCAATATTTTTAGTTATTTTCCTTTATAAAAAATAGATTCAAAATGAATTTTGAATCTATCTTATCAATACTTTGAGATTGCATGTTGCAATCTCCTATGACTTACAAACTTTTAATCAAAATATATTATATTGCAATTATCAATAAATGATTAGTAAACTTTTAAAGTCCTTTTATACTATTGACCATATTCTCAAAAATTGAGTCAATATAAATCTGCTAAAATACCGGTATATTTAGTTAATAATTAATAAAAATTAATATTATTTTCTCATTTATTTTTATTTAAACTATTTTAAATCATTTTCTATATCAATAATTAATAAATATTTCTATATTACCAATGCACACTCTACCTTTGTTACGATTGCCCACTTGTGCACTTGCAACATAGAACCTAAATTCTTTAATATTCTGTGGAAAAGTAATGATATAATTGTTAGGATTGTTTCGATCAGTTGGCAATGTTATATCATTTAATAAATCTAACAATGTTATCCAATTATTATTATTATCCTTCACCTGTAATAAAGCGACACTTCCATCTGAAGCATATAAATATTCGCTATTGCTCCACATTGTCATATCCACATTTATCTGTGATATATTATCATTAAAAGAAAATGCTAGATACGCAACGCCAGCGTTTTCCCTTCGAGGTGATAACACAATATATTCTTCTTCAATATATCCACACCTTAATCTAGTGGTTTGTAAAGTATAGGTATTTTTAGTAATACTACTACTTTTTTCATAGAAGAAATATTGCTGTTCAAAAGCATAATCTGCTGGTGTTAAAACCAAAGGTGTGCTCCAATTAAATAAAATATCAGTTGTAACTTGATCATTACTTGTCTTTGGTATTTCTACGCCTATTTCACCATAAAAGGATATTCCCATTTCAACACTAATTTTAGAATGAACATAAGTTGTTTTTATAAATGAAGTACCATATAGTTGATGTTCATCTTTAACATTTAAAATTAATTCACCAAAACCATACAATTTACTAATAGTTCCACCTATTCCCAAAAAATAACCAGCTTTTAAATCTGCATACCAACAAAAAGAATCTTGATTTCGATCATAATAACCCGTTCTACTTGTGTGTAAGTAATCACCATTTCGTTCATAGCGATCTTCGCTGTAAAAACTTCCCTCTTGATAAGAAAATTTTGTCGCATCCCATTGTACGACAATTGGATCTTCAAGGCGCCATACAGGTAAATTAGTCCATTCATAATATATTTTTACCTTAATTTCTTTAACAGCACCATTTTCGACTTTATTAATCATCGTTGTAATAATAATAGTTAAATCATCATCGGGAATTTGACCTCTTGTAGCAATTGATTCAACTTCATTAAGTGTCATAATCTTATATTCAAATCCATTATTTTCTATAACTTGCTTAGCTAATTCTGCTTTAGTATAATTGCTTAATTTATTAATTGTTTCTTGAGGAAATTTAGCATTTATTAAAATCTCATCCACTGTTAATTCTGATGCCTTTAATTTTGATATTCCTACTAGAGAAGTAATTATTGTTATTCCTAATAATACTACAAATATTAAAGCTTTTACTATTCTTTTCATTTAATTCTTTTCTCCTTTTTATTTTTTGACATCATTTGAGATAAACAATACAATATAATTTAAAATTTGTGAGCCAACATAAAATAATATATATGGGATAATGCCTAATATAGACATACTAATTATTCCACTAATAAATAATATTAGTGATAATACCAATAAAATAATTCCCATAGATTTAAAAATTTTGACTCTTAATTTCAAAAAAATAATAATTATTACTGCTAAAAATAGTAAATAAATGAATGTTGCGATAATAATTGATAAACTTTTATTTTCAATCAATAGTGCTAAAAACAAAGACAATACAAATATGATTATACTAAAAAGTCCTAAATAATTTTTAAAAACCTTTATATATTTTTCATTTGTATACTTATTACATATAAAATCATACATTTTAATTGAATGTAGTATAACACTTATCAAAGAAAAGAGAACTGCAATTACTCCAATAAAAATAGAAGTTACTGATAATTCATAAGATTGAAAAACAAAAGCACTAATTATATACAAAATAGGAGAAAAAATTAATACTAAAAAAGCTAAAATAATATTTAATTTATACTTTGTCATAATTTTATTATCATATTGTTCTATTGACTCTGGTTTCAAATCATCAGCACTTAATAACTCATTTACTGAAATATCTAATACTTTTGCAAGAGTTGGGAGTATTAAAATATCTGGATAACCTAATCCTCTTTCCCATTTACTAATTGTTTTATTAGAAACATTTAATCTGTCTGCTAATTGTTCTTGTGTTAATTGTTTCTTTTTTCTATTCTCATAAATTACATCCTTAATTTGTTTTTCAATCATTTTTTTATCCTCCATTATTTATTTACACTATTATTATACGAATTTAAATAATAAAATGTAGCCCTAGATGGGGAAATTATATCTACAAATAGTAGAAATTAACTTTTTAAAATAAAACTATTCTTAATTTATTAAATTATCTAATATTATATACAAATTATATTATAAATATATAATTTTATATGTCGAAATTTGCATTATTTTGATTTATTTATTAAATTATTAAGTAATTAAATAAAATATAAACTTTTAGTCTATGTTTTTTTACTATTTATATATTACAATAAAGTTTATAATTATATTTTTTGTTCAAATTATTATCACTATTTTTAAAATCAGTATTGTTATCTTTTTAAATTTCTTAACAGTTTGAAGTGGGTTTCCCACTTGCTTTTTATCAAAAATGCTAGTTGTTGCATTTTTCTTATCCTGCCTCAAATTTTGGTATTTTTGCAACAAAAAAAAGATTAGACTTATCTCTAACCCTTTCCTTCTTATTCCATTGTTGTATTCTCTAAATAAAATACTAAACTTCCATTCATATAACTTTCTATATCTTTTTCATCCAATATAATAATTCCATTTGCTAATATATAACTTCCATTGTCACTTACTATTCTATTGTTTTGTCTTTTTGCCCTAACAATTGCTTTATCACTATTTAAATCTAGTAATGCTTGACATCCTATACATTTTGCATATCTTCCATTTTCTATCGTTGTCCCTATGATTGCATGCGCTAATATATTCCCTGTGGTTGCTCCACACTCACATGTCTTCTTATGTCCATTTTTATTATAATATTCTAAACTATAACTATGTTGATGTTCCTCTATTAAATAATCACATAGTAAACATCTAATATTGCCTCTATCATTATATTCTATATGGGGTTGTTGTTGAAACTCTCCACATATGCAGTATACTTGATGGTAATCTTTATCAATTCCCTCATATGAATATGTAAAACTATGTTCTTCTACCATTTCTTCACCACATATACATTTCTTTAGATGGTGCGTTTTACTATCTTCTTCATATCTATATTCATGTGTATGTACCTTCCCACCACAACACAAACAATTATCATTCCCTTCAATTCCAATGTGGGTTACTTCGATACCTATTCCACATTCACAATATGCCCAGTGACTGAATTCATCTATATACACAAATCTATCTTCAAATCTATGTTCATGTGGTCTATAAACTTGATTTTGAGTGTCAATATATATATCTATATGATTTATTACTATTCTTCCTTTATTTCTATCTGTAGTAATGCCTTTGTTTTCTACTATAATTCTTATTTTCGTACTTCCTTTTGGTAATATTGTTAAATTCGTCTTTGATGGCTCCTCTTTTAATTTCAATAATAGTACATTTATTTCTTTTCCTATTTTCCATTTATTCTCATCACTGTCAAAATACTCCAATCGAAGCGTTGTATTATTACTAAATTGCTCATTATGACTCCATAAACTTAAATTTAATCCTATTTGCCTCACTTCTTTTTCAAATTCTAATTCTAAATATGCACTATCATAATTATCTCGGTTTGCGGAAAGCACTAAATATCCTTGTTCTAAATAACTACATCTAACTCTTCTTGTTATGAATGTCATATCCATTTCGTATTCCGATATAGATATTGTTTTTTCTACTTCTTCATTTAAATATTCTCCTTGATTATTCTCATTTTTCAAACCCATAAATAACATTGATGGTAAACACTGATATTGATATGTAATTTCATAATAAATTACTCCTGTTATCAAACTACCTAATATATCAGAATCCATATATAAAGTATCATTATAATCTTTGCCCCAATTCATACGGAATAATAACATCGTATGTGTAATACTATTTCCATTTTGGTCTACTCCATGCCAATCTTCATATCCATATACATTCACATAATGATTTCCTAAATACCCATTTCCCGCTAGTGCTGTATATACTGTAACTGGTAATCCTATATCTATCTGTTCTTTTATTTTTGCAATCTTTTCATTTTTAGATATTCCAAAAAATCCCATATTTATGGCTTGTATTGTATTTTCTAAATGATGATTCTTCATTATTTGGTTAAAACCATTCGCACAATCCCATGGAAAAGTAAGCGTCTGTTTCCCATCCCCATCTGGATCATTTACTTCCATAGTTGGCATAAGTTCTTTATCTAGAAATTCTCTAATCAATTCTTTTTGTTGTTCGACATCATTGGGATTTTCTATAATTTCTGTATATCCTAAATATCTTGCAAAAAAATCTGCCATCCCTATCATCGCTATCGGTCCACAGCCTCCATAGGTTGTTTTTAATCCTAATTCACTACATATTTCTTTTATAACCGATTCCTCATAATGGTTTTCTCCTTGCATTTCTATCGGTATTCCATTAGAAACTGTTTCTGTTGTATTATGTTCTCCTTTATTCCAATTTTGTGTCCCATATTTATTTTTTAAGTATAATTCAACATTTTCTTGGTAACTGCTCTCATCGTAACTTACTGAACTTCTTTGAACTTGAGGAACTTGTTTATGAATAGTTTCTTCTATGACCTCTTCTTCTGCTTGAATACTACTATATTGATTACTACCTAATATTAAAATACTAAATATTGCTAATAAAATAATTTTTCTAATTTTCATATTTTTCCCCCTCTATTTTTTATGTTAATTTAGGTATCTAAAGTTTATATACATATCAAACACTGAAATATTCCATGGTCCATTCTCAGTCAAATGAAGTGCATCACTATTATCTTGATATTCATTATCATTAATCTTTAAGTATGCCTTACTATGAAACATTTGTTGTGTTCCTTCTAAAAAATGCAACTCATACAATGTTACCAATTCATATTGAGCAGTTTCAATTGCATATAAGTATAATTCAATAGATAAATATCTTTTTTCTTCTATTTGTGAAGTATATCCATCTATTAATACATTGACTCCATTAGCTTCTTCATATTCTTCTTTTGTTATTTCTTTTATCGTTACTTTTGCTTCACTAAATTTATCTTTCATATCTTCATTTTTTGAACTAACTTCAATAGAATAAAATGTTCCTTCTAATAATGGTTTTTTTGTTGGTCCACACCCACTACACATCAATACAAATATCAAACTTAATAAAATACAAATTTTTTTCATTCATTCCTCCTATTTTATTTTTTATAACTTAAACTTCACTAAAATTATATAATTTCTATTTTTTTTAAGCAATTAATTCAATAATATAAATTAAACTTGATTAATTAATATTAAAATATACTGATTGAATTTATATTTTTCATAATATCATAAACTTGATTCTTTTTAATAATCTTTAAATATATCTTTTGAATCATATTCAAAATTCCTCTAAAATGATTAATAATCATTTTTTTATTGTTGTTTAATTTTTCTTTCTCTAAATACTTTCTTAATGTTTCAATTTAATTAGTCAAGTTAGCAATTTCATTTTTAAGTCTTTTTTATCTTTCTCTATATTTATTCTTACCTCAATAGTTTTTTCTATGATTTCAACTAATTCTTCCATTTGTAATTCTATCGAATACATATTTAATACTTCTTTATTATTATCATTAGTTATTGCACATAATTATTGTTATTGCTAAAAGATTCTAAATATCTTCCTTTTCTTCCATTGCTTTATTTGCATATGAATAACGGACATATCAAAGAAATTTGTAAGATGCCATAGAATATCAATTTATGAAAAAATAATTTCAATGATCTTAGATTATTCGAATAATATATGTCTGTCTGAATGTCAATAATCATTTGGTTTAATTGAAATGTGATTTTATAATACTTTATAAAGTTTATCAACCTAATTGATATAAAATTTAATGCCACCAATTTCTAAGTAATAGAGTATTTTAAGATTCATACAGATGATTCCACTACAAATAATAATTTTTTTGTATTGCAAACTAAATTTAATAATATTAGTTAACCAAATATAAACCAAAGTGAAATGTAGAATGAAAAAACAATTGAAAGTCAATTCATTTTTCAAGAGAAAAAGTAAATCAACAAATAAGATAAATTAATGTTCCTTTAAAAACTAACCAAATGAGAACAATAGGAACATGTTTATTACAAATTCTAATATATAAGCTCTTTTTTAGGACTTTTCTCCAAGAATTTCTTCATCCCTTTTACTGAATCTTCAATTTGTGTTACCTTAGATAGAAAATCCAAATCATTAAATACATTTTCATCTTTTTTTGCCACAAAATGTTCTTCTCCGATAAAAATTACATTTTTTAAAAAATCTCTATTGCTATTTTAGCATAAATTTCATTTAATGTTTTACTTTAAAATGATATATAATTATTCCTATTAGAATAATTTTAATTTTTAATTAAAAAACCAAGGATTTTATTCCTTGGCTTCTATTGATTTTTAATTATAATTTTGATTTTTCAAAGTAAAATTTATTAATCGTAAAAATAACAATCTTCCCAATAATCAGGAATTTTAGCATCATTATCTTTTATTAAAAGATCTTCATTGCAATCTTCCATATATGTAATATCATCTTCTTCAAAAATAGAAGTCTTATATTGTGGAAAATAGATGCCAACCTTATGATGAAATCGATCAACAGATATGACCAAACATAATACCCCTTTAGGTATATTTCCAATTGCTACGAGAGGACGAACTCTATCTCCCTTTTTAAATTTCATTATATCATTCTCCTTTATAAAGACTATTTGAAATATTGAAAAATCAACTATAAATTAAATATTTGTAAAAAGATGGTAGCCAGCACGGGGTTCGAACCCGCGAATGTCGCCTTGAGAGGGCGATGTGTTAACCACTTCACCAGCTGGCCATATCAAGTTAAGATTTTCTTAACTCAATTTTTTTATTATTATATTTATTCTTCTTTCTACTTCCAATTTTCCTAAAATTTTTAATACATAATATAGATTAGGCGTATTTTTTCTTGTTGAAACCGCAATTCTTACTATTTCAGATACATCACCAACATGGCCAAGATAAGCGTCTTTATTTTTTTTATATTCTTTTACATTAGGGCAAAATCGACAAGTTGCAGAAATTTTTTTAAGGTTTTCAAACCATCCTTCTTCATCATATTCTAAGCCCATATTATTTTTAAAATTATTAAGAACATTAATAATCACTTTATTATCAAATCTTTCTTTGTTAAATGGTAATTCATTTTGAAGAAATTCTTCGTATAAATCATTATAGAAAAAGTTTATAATTGGATAAATATCTTTAAATGTTTCATAATCCTTTCGCGGATTTTCTTTTTCTCTTTCAATATTAATTATTGCTTTAAAATATTCTTTATCTTTTTCAATTAATAATTTTAAGTTTTCATCATATTTACAAGCATATTCATATGCTTTTTTCATAAATTCTTCTTTATTTAATCTTGATAATCTTTCCTTACAAATATTTTTCACTTTTGCAAGATCAAATAAAGCCCCATCTAACGTCATTTTATCAAATGAAAGTTGAAAATCGAAAATATTTGCATTCATATTTTGTAATCGCCATTCTTCAAAATTGGAATTGGCAATTGTTACCAAATATTCTAAAATTCCTTCAATTGGATAACCATTTTCTAAAAAGAACGATACTGATGCCTCTGGATCTTTTCGTTTAGAAAGTTTTCTTCTACTACCATTATCTAGTTTCATAATAACGGGCAAATGAGCATAATTTGGTTTTTCCCATCCTATTGCATCAAATAGTTCGTAATGAATTGGCAAACTCGGTAGCCATTCCTCACCACGTGTTACATGTGTAGTTCTCATAAAATGGTCATCTACCAAATGGGCAAAATGATATGTTGGAAGCCCATCACTTTTTAAAATAACTATGTGTTGATCATTTTGAGCAAGTTCTAGATTGCCTCTAATTAAATCCGTAATTTTTATTTTATTTTGATAATTACCATATGATCTAAAGCGAATTACATATGGTTCATTATTTTTGATTCTAACCATTGCCTCTTTTGGTGATAGTTTAGAACACTTTGCAAATTCACCATAATAACCAGGATTTAGTTTATTTGCTTCTTGAAAACTTCTCATTTTTAATAACTCTTCGCTTGAACAAAAACAAGGATATGCCAAATTTCTTTTTACAAATTCTTTAATCACAATGCGATAAATCATTTCACGATTACTTTGTTTATATGGTCCATAATTTCCAAGTTCATAATTTCCCATATAACCCTCATCAGGAATAATTCCAAATGCTTCAAGTTGTTTCAATAATTCTTCACCAGATCCTTCAATCTCTCTTTTTGTATCAGTATCTTCTAATCTTGTAAAGAAAACGCCATTGGTTTGATTGGGAAAACGCCAAGCAATCAAAGTAGCAAAGAGGCTACCTGTATGAAGAAATCCAGTTGGCGATGGAGCAAATCTAGCAACGATTGCTCCTTCTTCAAGGTCCCTTGGCGGATATCTTTTTTCTAAATCTTCAATTGTTTCTTTGACATCAGGAAAAATTAACTCTGCCAATTGTTCTAAATCGGTCATTTTACACCTCATTATTATTAACTATTTTTTACTTGTTCTATTATAACATATTTTTAAAAATAGCGCAAGACTATTAATCATATAGAAATTTATTGTATAAGTTCACTTGCCAAATTGTTAATTTCTTCATAATTTCTATTTGTTAATGCTGATTTCATTTTAATTTCATTTTCAAAAAAAGTTAGATTCTTGCATGCAGATAATTTTTCTCTAATTTTCTTTGAAACAAGTGGTGCCCATGTACCATTATCAATGATAGCAATTTTTTTATTTTGAAAATCTCTTTCAACTAAACCATTAATAAACTGATTCATATAAGGAAATAAATCTCCATTATAAGTGATTGATGCTAATACTAATTTTGAATACTTAAACGCTTCACTAATTGCAATTGATTGATCACATCTTGCAAGATCAAAAATTTTAACATTATAATAATTATAATTATTCAAAGCTTTTACAAGTTCTAAAACAGCACTTTTAGTATGACCATAAACAGAATTAAAACAAATTACAATCCCATCTTCTTCACTTTCGTATTTCGACCATTTATCATATAAACTAAGATAATAATTTAAATTATCATTCAAAACAGGACCATGAAGGGGACAAATAATTTTAATATCAAGCGACATCGCTTTTTTCAATAAATTCTGAACGGGAAGACCATACTTTCCTACAATTCCAACATAATATCTTCTTGCCTCATCAATCCAATCTTCTTCAATATCAAGTGCACCAAATTTACCAAATCCATCAGCAGAAAATAATACTTGATCTTTTTCATCATATGTCATCATAACTTCTGGCCAATGTACCATTGGTGCAAATACAAACTTTAAATGATGGTTACCTAAATCTAATTGTTCATTTTCTTTTACGATTAATTTATTTTCAATCATTAAATCAGGAAAAAATTGATCAATCATTTGAAATGTTTTTGCATTACCAACAATAGTAATTTTAGGATATTTTTTTAAACATTCATTAATACTAGCAGAATGATCAGGTTCCATATGAGAAACAATTAAATAAGAAGGCAATTTACCATTTAATACATCTTCTATATTTTTTAGCCATTCTAAAGAAAAATTTTCATCGACAGTATCCATAATAGCTATTTTTTCATCTTCAATTAAATAGGAATTATATGAAATACCATTTAAAACTTGATATTGTCCTTCAAACAAATCAATTTTATGATCATTTACACCGATATAATATATTGTATTTGTAACCTTTTTTATCATTATTCTCACCTCAATAATATATTTTACCAAAAAAAAGCAAATATTTCTATCTTATTGCAAATAAAGTATTATTTCCTAACTAATTAATTGATAACATATTTTATAAATATCCGTATTATCTATATTAAAAGGTATTATTAGAGAATCATCATCTAATGGTAATTGAAGAAAAAATTTAACCTTTTTTCTAGAATGTTTTTTTCTACGATATAATTTATTGCTAACTTCTTCTTTTGTGCCAGTAAAGTTCAAAAGATTTCCTGTTTCATGATCAGCAGTTACAATAAAAGCGGTATCGCTATTTTTTGATAATCTTTCATAAGCATATTGTATTGCACTATTAAATTCATCTAAATATTCAATCATTTTAAAAATTTCATTTTGATGACTCATCTTATCAATATGCGCACTCTCAATCATCAAAAAATATCCTGTAGGATATTTGCTTTCCATAAAATCAATTGCAAATGCTACCAAATTTACTAATGTTGGTGTTTCATTTTGATGATTATAATTTGCCACTTCTTTAAAACATCCAAAAATTTTTTCCTCCTTAATTGTCAACCGATTAAAGTGATTTGTAAATAAATACCTATTATTTTCTAATTGTTTTTGATACGATAAATAATCATCATAACCTGCCCCTAAGAACATATCAATATTACTATTTATTTGACCCTTAATGATATCTTCCTTATCATGACGACTTTTAGCATGCGATGAAAAACATGCTGGAGTTGCGCCAGTTAATGAATCAGTTGTAACAATACCTACACCTTTTTTTAAATTTTTTGCATATTCACTAATTGTCAATAAATTTTTATTTTGATGTTTTGAAATTTCTCCATTATCAACCTTTTGACCTGTTGCCATTGCGGTTGCTGAGGCAGCACTATCGGTTGGCGAAAAAATAGCATTGGAAAAAGTAGTCATATATCCTTGATAACGAAATGATTCAAAAACCATTTTTTGATTCAAATATTTTTTTCCAATTTCAATATGATTTTCCCCCATTCCATCACCAATAAATAAAATCACTTTATCTGCTTTTTGTTGTAAATTGTGAAAATCATTGCGAGTAAGAATACTCTTTCGATTAATAAAAATGATACCAAAAAAAACAATAAAAACAATAACACTGAATAATATACAAAAATATCCTATTTTTTGAAACTTTTTTTTCATTTTTATTTCCTTATATCCTATTTAAAATTTTTTATAATTTAAAAAATCTATTTCTAAATGTTAAAGAAATAGATTTTACTATTTATGCCAATTTGAAAATCTCTTTCAGTCCTTTTTTATTTACTTTCAACTCATAGATAAGTAAAGAAAGAAAATGCAAAGTCAGCACTAAAATTCCAATAACATACCAAGATGTAAAAATTGGAGCTGATTTTAACAATGGCTCACCTATTTGCATTGCTTTAGAAAATTTCAGACAATCTTTTTCAAAAAGACCAAAAGTCATAATCATAGAAAGACTAATCGGAAAAATAGCCCATTTTTTCATTGTTGGTACAATATATTTAGTCAACATACAAATTATGACAATCCAAACCATTACTGTATGATGTAATAGACCTGATAGCGATCTTAAATCAAAAAAAGTCTGTGATTCTAAGAAATCAGGATAAAACATTGTAATAACACCACCAATAACACCTAAATAAGAAATAAAATGTAAAAAAACATTATCTTTCTTACCAAAAATAATTGCTAATGATAAAATTAATGAGGATAAACCACAAAAGGTATTAGGAATTAAATTTAACCAACTATATCCTTCCCTTTTAGAAATTACTACATCATAATATGTAACCGAAATCCTATTAATTAAGATTAAAATTAGCAAAATAATGCCACTTATTTTGATAATTCTAGTATAAGTATTTTCTTTTTTGACTAATTTTGTAATAATAGTAATCCCTAACACCATTAAAAGTATTGAAATTATCAAATAAATAATATGTCCAACTCCATATACACCTTGAAATGATATTAAAAACATTTTTGAAACCTCCTTGTTTTTTTAATCATTGGTTGTTCTTAATTTTTGCTTGCCAAATAGTGCATAATTTTTCAAAAGAATAAGTAGCATTGGCAGGACTTGTCGATGGTAATAGAGTGGCTTTAATTTTGATAATTGGTAATAAATATTTATTATATAAATTTAAAGCTTGATTACCATTTACATAAATATTTTCTATATTAGCATTTTTAAAAATTATATCAAGGTTATTAGGTACTACATTTTTAATTGAATTATCAGCAGAACCTATAATATCACAACTCTTTATAACATCCCATATGGCAATTTTATTTTTTAATAACATTTCTTTTTTTTCATCAATAGTCTTTGGAAGTTCTTCTTCATAAATATTAGCAATTACTTTCCAAAACCTATTTTGAGGATGTCCATAAAAAAAGGCCATTTCACGTGATTTAACTGAAGGAAAAGAACCTAAAATAAGAATTCTAGAATTACAATCCCAAATAGGTTCAATATTATGTATCTGACTAGTATATTGTTTATTCATAAATTATTTTCACTTCTATTCAATTTTTTATAAGTTTATTATAACATAATTTATAATTTTAGACAATAAAAAAAGATATTTATATTTAAAATACAAATATCTTCATATTTATAAAAATACATAATATATCTTATTTATCATAACATTGAAATTTTTGTTTTACATTTCAATATCATAATCAAAATATTGTTCTTGAAATTGAATATAGTCCTCAATTTGTTTTTTTGTATAAATTTTTCCCTTTTCAGCAACAACCCATTTATCCTCTATATCATTTTTAAGATGGACAATAGCAATAATAGTACCAGTAAATATTTTAAGTGGAATACAAGGACCAATGACATAAACATCTTGATTTTCATCATCATTTGCAATAATTTCTTCAACATATCCATAATTAACAGTATATACGATATTAGGATATTTAAGATGATAACTCCCAAGTGGTCTATCAATGAAGACCTTAACCTCTTTACCAATTATCTTACTCATTACTTACAACTCTTTTAGCGATTTCTAATGCAATAAAAAAATGTTTTAATCTCTCATCAATTTCAATATTAGATAAAATTCCTTTATCCCATTTTGATGAATCAAGATTGTCTGCACGATATAGAAAATTATATAATTGATAACCTCTAAAATTAGCAACAGCTTGGCAAGCACTAACTTCCATTTCAACTGCAATACACCCTTCTAATTTTCTCTTTAAAAATTTCCCTTTTGTTTCTCGATAAAAAGCATCAGTAGTCCAAGTTCTACCTAGTACATATTCAATATTTAACATATCTAAATAATTGCTAACTACTTTATAATTGGAAATCTCAATATAATCACTAGTTTTAACATAATGATAACTTACCCCTTCATCTCGATAAGCATGAGTAGGAATAATAATTTTATTTGACGCAATATTTTTATCAAGTCCACCACAACTACCAAACATAACAAACTTTTTACAAGAAAAAACATACCCAATTTCTTCTATTAAACCTACTGTAAGTGGCGCACCAACATTAGTTTTAATAACCCCGATTTTAGTATTTTTATAGATATAAATAGGATAATTCCCACTCACACTTTTAATTATCGTATCATCTAATAATTCAATCAGATCATCTTCAAGTAAGGCTTGCATTACTTTATAAGAAAAATTAATGATACAAACATCCAATTGAATAGTACTTTTTACACAAACATCTGCTAAATGAATTATTTCATCAGTTTCATTATCAAAGGTATCAATTATACTCATTTTCATCCCTTCTTTTATTTATTATCACTCAATTATTCACATTTATTGCAATAAAATCTAATAACTATTCTATAATAGATGTCTTATATTGACAAAAAGAATAATCATAAAATTGATGTTTAAATATAGTTGTTCCATCTTTCATAATCCAACCATCTTTTTTATGAGAGTATTGAATGTTCCCTATTTGATAGAACCTAACTTCTTGTAAATTTAAAATCCTAGTATTTGTTTGATTATAATCATAATATAATATGTTTTGTGAAAGATGAACTCCATAACCCAAGTTAGTATCAGCGTATGCGGCATTAACATTTTCTATGTTTGTTTGAAAAATACTGCTTAATATGAAAAGAAAAACTAAAGTAATAATTCTTTTTAATTGCTTCATTTTTATCTTTCCCCCTCAAAAATAATAACTAATAAAGCAAAATTTAATATCTACTATTTTAAATACTTATAAATTATATATCTATAATTCGTTGGCAATTGACTTAATTTATTTTGCATTTCTGCATCATCAGAAAAATATTTTTGAAAAAAACTTGTTGCAATTGTTTCTTTCACATCATCTGCAAAATCTAATTCTCGAAATTCTATTATTGTACTTGTATCTGGATAAAAATATTGTCTAATTCTTGCTATTGGTTCATTATATAAAATATTTAAAACTTCATCATTTCTTTTGTTTTCTTTTAAATACGTATAAATTATATATTTATAATTCGTTGGTAATTGACTTAATTTATTTTGCATTTCTACATCATCAGAAAAATATTTTTGAAAAAAACTTGTTGCAATTGTTTCTTTCACATCATCTGCAAAATCTAATTCTCGAAATTCTATTATTGTACTTGTATCTGGATAAAAATATTGTCTAATTCTTGCTATTGGTTCATCATATAAAATATCTAAAATTTTTAATCAATCCACTTACTATAATCGCAATTGATTCATTTAATTTTTATTCTTTTTAATAGTTCGAATCCTCCCAAATGCAAAAAATTAAAAAAAATATCCTCTAAAGTATGAGATATTTTTGCCCTTTTTTTAAATTTTTAAATATATAAAAAAACCCTAAATTACTTCCATTTTTTAGGGTTTTCAAAGAAAAATATTCTTTTTGTTTGTATAACATGTGATTTATTGTACGAAATAGCTCGGCTAGATTTTTTGACAAAAAGAAATCTAGTTTAATTAAACTTAAACTTTGAGTAATTGATTTCTTCTATTTCAATTACATTGAGGTATTTGTCGATGTAAAAAAGAACTAATTTCACAAGAAAAAATTATTTGTAATTCTAATGTAGTTAATTTTCGTTATAAACTTGTGCTATTGTTTCTGCAAAAATTGATCTTGATTTTTTATTTGAATCAGAATTGTTTTCTTTATTACTTAAGTATTTATTTCTTACTTCTTGCCATAGCCCATTATCCTTTATCCATTTTATTTTTTCTTCTAGTCTATAGAAAGAATCAGATTGATATTCCCAAACGTAAGTATTTTGATTTTTGTTATAACGTATGTATTGTTGTTTTCCATCATTACAATCATACACAACAGCAAAGTCACAACTATGGAGAATTCTAGCATTTTTCTTGTCCTTAACTTTAATAGTAATTACTCTACTACTATCTTCAACATAATCATATGAAAATAAATGTGAATATTTATCAAAGGCTCTTTTCAAAATATCCCTTATTTTCCTTGCACTATAATTCTCATCATCATCATTGACTCTAATATTTACATCAAAATCGTATCCTTTATTCCCATTTACTTCCCTTGTAATCATATTTCGACTTGTACTTCCAATAAAATCAAATCGAAATGTAAAAGAATCTCGAACCTCATTTTGAACCATATTAATTAACTCAATAAGTTCTTTTTTTACTGGCATATACTCTTTTTTAGATACATATTCAAATTTTTTCATTTTTTCCCTTGTATAATATAAACGTATAATATAGTTTATAAGTTTATATTAAATCCTTTCT